>CAVVLC010000071.1:0-14104 GCA_963748885.1 uncultured Actinomycetota bacterium | reverse complement strand
GGCGGCCCCACGGGCTCGCCACCCACCTCCAGGTCGTCGGCGCTGGGCAGCGGCGGCCGCGGCACCGACGGACGGTCCAGGTAGAACAACGCGGTGGACGCGATGTCGTCGTGCAGCGGCTGGTAGCGGTGCCGCGACGTCCATCCCAGGGCCTGGATGTCCACGCGCAGATCGGCATGGAACCGGATCGGGTCGGTGATGTGCCAGCGGTACATACGAACCGCTGCTGGGTGATCGGTAGAGCCCGTCCGGGCGGATGACCTGGTGCAGCCCGAGGTACGGGGTCGAATAGACTGCTATCCTCGTCCGGGTTCTCGAATTTCTAGGCGCCGCCGAAGTAGTCTCGGTGCCGGTGCCGCAGATCGTCGGGACCACTCGTCGCCGTCGAGGTAGAACTTGACCTCCCCTCGCCCCACCAGCCGGGGCGGTTGACGCCCCAGGCCATGTAGGTGCCGACGTACTTCCCTTTGCCGCGCACCGGGTCGAGGATGGGGTGCACCGTGCCGGCGGCCAGCGGATTGCTGCGGTGGAAGTGGCCGTGGAAGCATCCATTGCCGGTGGGGCCGGCCAGGTCGGTGTCGCCGTCGATCTCGTAGCTGATCTGGTAGTACACGGTGGCGGCGTGCGCCCCGCGGTTCTCGAACGTGAGCCGGGCATGCCGAGGCACGGGCATCGGCCAGTAGCTGTTGTAGCCGCCGTTCGGGTTGACGGCGACGGGAACGGAGGACAGCTGCGCGAACTCACACCAGCCCTGGCCGAAGAAGTCGCCTAGCGGTACCTCGATGGCGGGCTGCTCGCGCGCCGTCCCAGTAGGCACGCAAGATGAGGTTGCGCCAGTTACCGGGGTCCGTGGTCAGCCAGATGTGCGTGATGAGCGCGGGTCCGGCGATCTCTGCCAGCTCGAATTGCTGTTCCCATCGATCTCGACGCTCGGCGAGACCTTCCAGCCGTTGCCCAGGTGCGCCGCGCCGCCGGCGCCGGTGCCCTCGGTCGCGCGGCCCCCGCCACCTTTGGCCCCGTCGAAATTCTCCGGGCTGATCGACCGCGATTGCGCATCGCTCAGCCGAGCCAGGGACCCAGGTCCATCAGTGCGCCAGTCCGTGGCTGGCACCATGTTCCGACTGGTTCTCCGGGTGCGCCGGCGAATCGCCGCGGATGTCGATGCGCCAACCCGTCAGCCGCGCGGCCAGCCGCGCGTTCTGGCCCTCCTTGCCGATGGCCAGCGACAACTGGTAGTCCGGCACGACCACGCGGGCGGCTCGGGCTGCTGGTCGATCACCGACACTGAACCACCTTCGCCGGGAAAACGCGTTCGCGACGAGCTCGCCGGGTCGTCGCGAAGTCGACGATGTCGATCTTCTCCCCGGGCAGCTCGCTCATCACGTTGCGTACCCGCTCGCCCATCGGCCCGATACAGGCGCCTTTGGCGTTGAGCCCTGGCCGGACGCCACAGCGATCTTGGACCGATGGCCGGCCTCCCGGGCCACCGCCAGATCTCCACCGACCCGTCGGCGATCTCGGGGACCTCCAGCGAGAACAGCCTGCGCACCAGGTTGGGGTGGGTCCGGGACAGCGTATCACCGGCTCACGGGCCCTCGAGTGACACCGACGACGTAGCACCGCACGCGGTGCCGTGCTCGTAACTCTCGCCGGGGACCTGTTCCGCGGCCGGGATGACGCCCTTCGGAGGCCTTGGTCTCGCTGCCCATCCGAACGACGACCAGACCGCGGGCGTTGGCCCGGTGTCGCGCTGGATCACGCCCGCGACGATCTCGCCCTCGCGGGTGAGAATTCCCCGTAGGTGCGCTCGTTCTCGGCGTCGCGAAAGCGCTGCAGGATCACCTGTCGGGCGGTGGTAGCGGCGATCCGGCCGAATCCCTCGGGGTGTCGTCCCATTCGCTGATGACGTTGCCGTCCTCGTCCATCTCGCTGGCGATCACCCGGACGACGCCGGTTTTGCGATCGATCTCGATTCGGGCGTCGATCTGGTGGCCTTGGGTGTGCCGGTAGGCGGTCAGCAGCGCGGACTTGATGGTTTCGAGCAACTCGGTGACCGAGATGCCACGGTCGACTTCGATCGCGTGCAGTGCGGCCATGTCGATGTTCATGCTCCGGCCTCCTCCTCGAGGCCTGCCCAAGTCGCCAGTTCCAGCTCGGCTGGGCTGGTGGCGAAAACTCAACCTGGACAACGGCTTTGACAATCCCGGCGAGCGGGATTCGCGTACCGCCCAGTCCCGGCCGGCGCGGACCACCAGCGCCACCGTGTCGCCGTGGTCTCGCCCGACACGGCCGGTCAGTTGCGACCGTCCGACAGCTCCAGTTCCACTTTGCGGCCGCGCGCGCGGCGGAAGTGCTTCTCCTGGTCAGCGGGCGTTCGACGCCGGGCGAACTGACCTCGAGGACGTAGCGGTCGGCTACCATGCCATCCAGGCCATCCAGGCCGTCCAGCAAGGCCGAGGCCGATGCGACAGCGCCGCGATCGTGTCCAGGTCGAGGGGCGTGTCACCATCGGCGATCACCGTGATCCGCGGCGGGCGGGCGCGGCATCGATGACGACGTCTTCGATCTCGTAGCCGGCGCGCGCAAACTCTCCACCGAGTAGCTCGATACCTGCGTCTGCGAAGGTAGCCCGGTGGTCACGGCGAGCTCCTCATCTTGAGTTGTCCGATCGCGCAGCTGACGTCCTGTGAGAACCAATTGTTAACGATACGCCAGTAATCGCGAATCACCCTTGTGATCGGCCACGACGCCACCGGTCGGGGTCATGTCGTCGTCCCTGATCGTGCGCGCCGACGTTCCAGTGGCAGGATGTTGCTGTGCCAAGCGCAGTTCCCGTCATCAGCAGGCGGCGTGTGCTCGCCGGTGGTGCCGCCCTTGCTGCGCTCGGAGTGGTGGTGTCCGCCTGCAGCGAGTCCCCGCCCAAGCCTCCCGCCGTCGAAGAGTTGCTGGGGCCGTTGGAGCAGGCCAGGCGCGATGGTGCGCTGGCTTCGGCCGCCGCTGCGGCCGTCGGCCTGGCCCCGCAGGTCGCCGCCACGCTGACCGAGGTCGCCGGCCAACGCGTCGCGCACGCCAGCGCACTGGCCACGGAGATCTCCAGGGCCGCCGGCAAGCTGACAACCTCGACGAATGAGGCGACCGGCGCCAGTCCCAGCCCGACCGGGACGGCGCCGCCAGCGCCGCCGCCGCCGGTATCAGACGTGATCGACTCGTTGCGCGCGTCGGCGGAGAGCGCCACTCGGCTGGTGGCGACCTCGTCGGGTTACCGGGCCGGGCTGCTGGCCTCCATCGCCGCTTCGTGCGCCGCGTCCTTCACGGTTGCGCTGGTGCCCGGAGGGCCGTCGATATGACCTCCTTCCAGCCCACGCCCGGCGCCACGCCCAAGCGTTCCCCCGGCGGCCGAAACCGGAAAAGATGCCGACAACACATCCCTGAGCGACGCACTGACCATCGAATACGCAACCGTCTACGGCTACGGCATCGTGTCGGCGCTTTCCCCCCCGGGTGTCAACTCACTGGTGGTGGACGCGTTTATCCAGCACCGCCAACGTCGTGACGACGCCGTCGCGATGCTTAACGCCCGCAAGGTCACCGCGCCGGTCGCCGCCGCGGGCTACCAGCTGCCGTTGCAGGTGGGCAGCGCGGCCGATGCGGCACGGCTGGCGGTGCGGATGGAGAACGACGGCGCGACGGCGTGGCGCGCGGTCGTCGAGCACGCCGAGACGGCCGATGACCGCGCGTTCGCCTCGACGGCCCTCACCCAGAGCGCGGTCATGGCCGCCCGATGGAATCAGGTGCTGGGCGCCTGGCCCATCACCTCGTCTTTCCCGGGCGGCAACGAATAGCGGCTACCCTGGCGGGCCGGTTTCGCCGTTCTGACCGAACAGCCGCCCGGCGTTGCCGCCGCCGCCGCCGTCCCCGGGGGTCCCGAGGCCGCCGCCACCGGCGCCGCCGTCGCCGCCGTTGCCGATCTGCACGGCGTCGCCGCCCCTACCACCGTTGCCGCCGTGGCCGTTGTTTCCGCCACCGCCGCCGGCCCCGCCGGCCCCGCCTTTCCGCCGGCCCCGCCGAAGCCGATCAGCATCCCGCCGACGCCGCCGCTACCGCCGTTGCCGCCGCCGCCGCCGATGCCGTGGCGCCGCTGAATCGCCGCCGGCCCCGCCGCCCCTCCGGCCCCGCCGAGGCCGATCAGCACCCCGCCGCCGCCGCCATCCGCCGGCCCCCGGCACCAGCAAATACATTGCCGGAACTCCCGCCGGGCCCGCCGGCCCCACCGGCCCCGCCGATGCCGATCAGCCTGGCGCCGCCTCCGTCACCTCCGTTGCCACCAACACCCCCGGCTGGTACTGTCAGCCCCGCCTCCGCCGCCTCCGCCGGCTCCGCCGTCGCCGTACAGCAATCCACCGAGGCCGCCGTGACCGCCGTTGCCTCCCTTAGCGGAAGGGAGCCGCCCATCCCGCCGTTCCCGCCGGCCCCGCCCGTGCCGATCAGCCCGGCGTCGCCACCGAACCCACCGTTCCCGCCGATCCCGCCGTTGCCCGACAACCCGCCGAAACCGCCGAACCCACCGTCCCCGCCGGCCCCGCCGGCGCCGTACAACAACCCACCCGCGCCGCCGTTACCGCCGATGCCGCCGATGCCAGCGGAGCCGGCGCCCGAGGCGAGCATCCCGCCGTTACCGCCGGTTGCGCCGGTTCCACCGGTGCCGATCCACCCGGCTGCGCCGCCATTACCGCCGCTTGCGCCGGCCCCGCCGGTGAAGCCGCTGGTGCCCGGCCCGCCGCTGCCGCCGGCCCCGCCGGCCCCGCCATTGCCGATCAGCCCGCCGTGGCCGCCGTCAGCGCCGATTCCACCGGCCCCGCCATTGCCGGTGCTTGGGGGGATGGCGCCCGAGCCGCCAGCCCCGCCGTGGCCGCCGCTGCCGTACAGCAGCCCGCCGTTACCTGCGTGACCGCCGGGACTGCCGGCCAGCCCGCTGAACAGCCCGGCGCTGCCGCCGTTGCCGCCATTGCCGCCGTTGCCGATCAGCCCGGTGTTGCCGCCGGTGCCACCGGGTCCGAGACTGCCGAGCACGGGCTGCCGCCGTTACCGCCGTTGCCGCACAGCAGCCCGCCGGTGCCGCCGTTACCGCTGGCCGCGAAGTCTCCGGACCCGCCGGCCCCGCCGTTGCCGATCAAGCCGGCGCTCCCGCCGTTCGTGCCGGGCACCCCGGCGCTCGTGCCGCTATAACCGGTGCCGCCGTTGCCGTACAACAACCCGCCGGGGCCGCCGGGCACCCCGGGCGTGCTGCTATTGGCGCCGTCGCCGATCAGCGCTCGCCCGAACAGTGCCTGGGTGGGCGCATTGATCACGTTGAGCACATTCCATGCTGCACGGTCTGCGCGGCGTTGGCGGCCTCGGCGCTCGCATACGACCCCGCACCCGAGCGCAAGGCCTGCACAAACTGGTCATGAAAAGCCGCCGCTTGGGCGCTCAGTGCCTGGAAGCTTTGCGCCTGGGCTCCGAACAACGCCGCGATCTGGACCGACACCTCGTCGGCTGCCGCGGCCACCACCTTCGTCGTCGGGGCAGCCGCGGCGGTATTGGCCTCGCTGATCGCTGAGCCGAGGCTCGCCAAATCCGTGGCCGCTGCCTTAACTATGTCCGGGGCCGCTATCACAAATGACATCGGCTACCTCCCCCAACGGAGGACGCCCGAGCGACCGCCCAGGTGGTCATCGACGCATTCGACGGCAATTAGCCAGCGTATGCCGATCCCGGCCGTGCATGTGCATTTTCTACGAACTTGACATATGCAGCCGCGCAAGCGGCTACCCCGTGATGGCCGCCGCGATGTCGGTGGCCAGTGCGGCGCCGGCGGCCACGGTCGCGCGTGTCCCCGGTGAAGCGGTCGCGCAGCTCGACCACGCCGTCGGCCCAGCCGCGTCCCGACCACCACGATCCAGGGCATGCCGAGCAGCTCGGCGTCCTTGAACTTCACGCCGGGCGATGCCTTGCGGTCGTCGAGCAGCACCTCGACACCCAAGCGATCCAGGTCGGCGGCCAGCGCGAGCGGCCCCGGCGCGGGCCTCCGGCATCCTTGTTGGCGATCACCAGGTGCACGTCGAACGGCGCGACCGTCGGCGGCCAGCGCAGGCCCAGCTCGTCGTGGTGCTGCTCGGCGATGACGGCGACCAGCCGCGACACCCCGACGCCGTAGGAGCCCATGGTCAGCCGCACCGGCTTGCCGTCCTCGCCGAGCACGTCGGCGGTGAAGGCGTCGGTGTATTTGCGACCGAGCTGGAAGATGTGGCCGATCTCGATGCCGCGGGCCATCACCAGCGACGCCGGCGCCGTCGGGAGACGGATCGCCCTCGCGCACCTCGGCGGCCTCGATGGTGCCGTCGGCGGTGAAGTCCCGGCCGGCGACCAGTCCGACGACATGCCGGCCGGGCTCGTCGGCCCCGGTGATCCAGCCGGTGCCGTCCACCACCCGCGGGTCGACAAGGTAGCGAACACCGTTGTCCTGCAGCGCTTTCGGGCCGATGTAGCCCTTGACCAGGAAGGGGTACTTGGCGAAGTCGGCGTCGTCGAGCAGCGCGTACTCGGCGGGTTCCAGCGCCGCCCCGAGCCGCTTGTCGTCGACCTCGCGGTCGCCCGGCACCCCGATGGCCAGCAGCTCCCAGTCGCCGCCCGGCTGGCGGACCTTGACCATGACGTTCTTCAGCGTGTCGGCGGCGGTGACCGTGCGGCCGAGACCAGCCCGCCGGCCCGTTTGCCCAGTCCACCAGGGTGGCGATGGTCGGGGTGTCGCCGGTGTCGTGCACCACCGCCTCGGGCAGTCCGGCCACGACTTCCGCGGGCAGTGCCTCCGGGCGGGCAGTGATGACGGCCTCGACGTTGGCGGCGTAACCCGACTCCGGGCAGCGCACGAAGGTGTCCTCGCCGATCGGGCTCTCGGCCAAGAACTCTTCCGACGCGCTGCCGCCCATCGCGCCGGACACCGCCGACACGATGACGTAGCGCACCCGCAGCCGGTCGAAGATGCGCTGATAGGCCTCGCGGTGCGCGTGGTAGGCGGTCTTGAGCCCGGCATCGTCGATATCGAAGGAGTAGGAGTCCTTCATGACGAACTCCCGGCCGCGCAGGATGCCCGGCCCGCGGCCGCGCCTCGTCGCGGTACTTGGTCTGGATCTGGTAGAGCGTCACCGGGAAGTCCTTGTAGGAGCTGTATTCGCCCTTGACGGTCAAGGTGAACAGCTCCTCGTGGGTGGGGCCCAGCAGGTAGTCGTTGCCGCGGCGGTCCTTGAGCCGGAACACGCCGTCGCCGTACTCGGTCCACCGATTCGTGGTCTCGTACGGTCCGCGCGGCAGCAGCGCCGGGAACAGGATCTCCTGGCCGCCGATCGCGTTCATCTCCTCGCGGACGACGCGCTCGATCTTGCGCAGCACCCGCAGGCCCAGCGGCAGCCAGCTGTACAGCCCGGGCGCGATCGGGCGGACGTATCCGGCGCGGATCAGCAGTTTGTGGCTGGGCACTTCGGCGTCGGCGGGATCGTCGCGCAGGGTGCGCAGGAACAGCTCGGACATCCGGGTGATCACAGCGGGCAAGCCTAGCGGTGATCGCAAGCGCGGCGAAGCCGGGCGTGGCGGGTTACCGCCAAACATGCCTAGCGGTGATCACAAGCGCGGCGAAGCCGGGCTCCTACCCGTTCTTGCCGGCCAGGCCGAACAGGCCGTCGATGCCGGCCACGCCGGCATCGCCCGTGGAACCCTTAACGCCGATCGTGCCGCCGTGGGCATTACCGGCGGTACCGCCCTGGCCGCCGGCACCGGACCCGCCGCCCGCACCAAAGTTGCCGCCCGCGGCGCCGAGGCCGGCAGAGCCGAGCGCTCCCATGGCGCCGCCGTCACCGCCGACGCCGCCATTGCCGCCGTGGCCACCGTTGCCGCCAGGACCGCCGCCACCACCGTTACCGGCAGCGCCCGGTGTCGAGCCGGCGCTGTTGCCGGCGTCGGCGCCGTTACCGCCCAGTCCGCCGGTGTTGCCGGCACCGCCGACCCCACCGGCGCCGCCAAGACCGCCGTTCCCACCGTTGCCGATCATCCCGGAAACACCGCCCTTGCCGCCGTTGCCCCCTAGGCCGCCGATGCCGCCGAGGGACCCGGCTCCGCCGTCGCCGCCGATGCCGCCGCTGCCGTTCAGGCCGCCAGTGCTCCCGCCGTTCCCGCCGTCGGCGCCGGCGCCACCGTTGCCCGCCGTGGCGCCCATGCCGCCGGTGCCGCCGACGCCGCCGACGCCGCCAGCGCCGCCGTTGCCCAACAGCGTGCCGGCGTTCCCGCCGTTCCCGCCGGCCCCGGCCGTCCCTCCGGTAGCGGTAGCGGCGGGCGCCGGGGTACCGGCACCACCGTTTCCGCCGTTGCCGCCGGCACCACCCTCGCCCGTCGCACTGAGAACGTTGCCGCCGGCGGCCCCGTTGCCGCCGTTGTTACCGATGCCCCCGTTGCCGCCGTTACCGCCGGCACCTCCATTTGCCGTGCCCGAGCTGCTGGCCGTACCGCCCCCGCCGCCGTCACCGCCGCCACCACCGGGTCCCCCGGCGCCGCCGTTTCCGCCGGCACCGGCATCTGCAGTGCCTGACGTGGTGCTGGTCGCCGTGCCACCGGTACCGCCGTGGCCACCCGATGCGCCGATGCCGCCCGCACCGCCACCACCGCCTGGGCCCCCCAGGACGTCGCCGGTGTTGGCGCCGTTTCCGCCGTTGCCGCCGTCACCGCCACCCATGGACCCTTGGGTGCTGTCTGAGCCTTTGTCCGCGGCGGTGCCGCTACCCGAGGTGCTGCTCGTGCCGTTGGCGCCAACCGCTGCTTGGCTGGTCTGGCTTGGTGTGATGTTCTGGGCGTTGGCGCCCTGGCCGCCGTTCCCGCCGATCCCGCCGTCCCCGCCGTTACCGAGGTACTGGGCGCCGCCGCCGGCCCCGCCATGGCCCCCGGCCGCCGCGGCAGTGCCGGGCAGCGCAGCGCCGCCGGAACCGCCGGCGCCGCCGGAACCGCCGTTCCCGTACACCAGCCCGCCGGTGCCACCGTCACCGCCGGAGCCGCCGGGCAAGCCGACCCCGCCCGCGCCACCGGCGCCGCCGGAGCCAAAGTATTGGGCACTCCCGCCGGCCCCGCCGACGCCGGCGATCCCGCCGGTGTTCACGCCACCGGCGCCGCCGGTGCCACCGTCGCCGAACAGCCCGCCGGCCCCGCCGGCTCCACCGGCCGCGGCGGTCCCGACGGTGTTCCCGCCGCCAGTACCGCCGGCGCCGCCGTTGCCGAATCCCCAGCCGGCTCCACCGGCCCCACCGGCCGCGCCGGTCCCGCCAGCTCCACCGGTACCGCCTTGGCCGAAGAATCCGGCCTCCCCGCCGGCCCCACCGAATGCGCCGACCCCGCCGGTTCCGCCGCTACCACCGTTACCGAACAGCAGCCCGCCGGCGCCGCCGTTGCCGCCGGCGACACCAGTGCTTGTGCTGTTGAAGCCGTTGCCACCGTTGCCGAATAGCAGTCCGCCGTCGCCCCCGTTGGGGTTCGCAGCGGTACCGTCCGAGCCATTGCCGAACAGCGGGCGCCCCGTAAGCGATTGGACGGGGTGATTCACCGCGGCGAGCATGCTTTGCATTGGATTGGCGTTGGCAGCTTCGGCGCTTTCATACGCGGCAGCGCCGGCGTTCAAAGTCCGCGCGAACTGGTCGTGGAATTGCGTCAGCTCGGCGCTGACTTCCTGGTAGCCCTCCGCGTGCTGGTTGAACAGCGCCGTGATGGCCGCCGAAACCTCATCGATACCGGCCGCCAGCACCCCGGTGGTCGGGGCCGCCACGGTCGCGCGGGCCGCTTCCAACGCCGAGCCGATCCCGCTCAAGTCAGCGGTTGCCGCCGTTAACGCCTCGGGCGCGGCGATTACAAATGACATGGTCACCCCAGTCAGCCGTTGTAGCCGGTGTCACCTGCACCGGCACGCGCGTATCGTAACGCGGCCCTGTTCACATAACTGGGGTTCGCGACAAAATGTTGGCCATTGGCCCGACGAGAGTTGGCCCCGGGAGGCCGACGTCACCGAAGCTGACGCAGGGAGCTACAGCTCCCCGGCGTCGATCGCTTCCTTGACCTCCTGCGCGTGCGCGACCTGCTCCGGGGTGTACCCGATGAACAGCGCCGCACCGCCGACGATGATGGCCGCTCCGGCCACCCACAAGAGGCCATAGGTGTAGCCATGGTCGAGCGCTCGCAACTGGGCGTCGTTCATGACCTTGACAGGACCGGTGGTTCCGCCCAGGTACAGCGTGCGCGAGGTGATCACGGCCTGAATGACAGCCAACACCAGCGGTCCGCCCAGGCTCTGCAGCATCAGTGTGACCGCGGATACCGGGCCGATCCGATCGAAGCCCACCCCGGCGATCGCAGACAGCGTCAGCGGGACGACGACCATGCCAATGCCGATGCCGCCGACAACGATGGGAACCACCAGGTTGGGGAAGTAGGGCACACCACGGTGCATGAACGCCCAGCCGTAGAGCATGGCGCCGATCAGCAGCAATCCACCGCCGATCGTCAACACCCGCGGCGACAGGAACGACACCAGCTGCGAGGAGACGCCCAGGCCGATTCCCATCGCGATGACGAAGGGGATGAAGCCGACGCCCGCGCGCAGCGCGCTGTAACCCAAGATGTCCTGCACGTACAGGCCGATAGCACACGGTCAGACTGAACATCACGCCGCCGGCCAGGAAAATCGCGACGAACGTGGCCAGCCGGTTGCGGTCCTGGAACAAGTCGAACGGCACCACGGGGTTTTCGGCTGTTCGCTCGACGATGGCGAACGCGATGACGGCCCCGAGGGCCACCACGCCCGAACCGATGGTGGTGACCGAAAGCCAGCCCCTTTCCGGACCCATCGAGAAGACGAAGACGGCGGCGGTGCAGGCCAGCGTGCCGAGCATGGCACCGGCAGCGTCGAGCTTCATCCGCTCGCGATTGGTTTCCCGCAGCGCGGTGCGGGCCAAGTAGATCATCACCAGCCCGATCGGCACGTTCACCATGAACGCCAGCCGCCACGACACCTCGGTCAGCGCCCCGCCGACCACCAGGCCCATCACCGAACCGAGGGCTGTCATCGCGGCGAACACCGCCGTGGCGGCGTTACGCGCCGGCCCCTTAGAGAAGGTGGTCGCCACCAGCGCGAGGCCGGTCGGCGACGCGATGGCCGACCCGATGCCCTGCAAAAGCCGGGCGATGACCATCGTCGGCTCGTCCCAGGCCACGGCGCACAGCACCGAGGAGATGGTGAACAGCGCGACGCCGACGATGAAGGTGCGCTTGCGTCCGATGGTGTCGCCGAGGCGCCCGCCGAGCAGCATCAGCCCGCCGAAGGTCAGCACGTACGCGGTGATCACCCAGCTGCGGCCGGCGTCGGAGAGGCCCAGCTCGTTCTGAATCTTAGGAAGCGCGACGATGGCGACCGTGCTGTCCATGGTCGCCAGCAGCTGCATACCGCCGATGGCGACGACTGCGGCGATGAAGCGACATGAGCGGCAGCCAAGCCGGATAATACCTGCTCAAACGCGCTCGAGGCGGTCTCCTCCGAGCGCATTGCAGCGCGAGGCCGGACGATCGGGGCGCGTCGAAGCCCAGTCCTGGGCGGCGCGCTCTGTGTCGTTGAGAGCCGTCATAGCTGGTACCTTACAGTAATCTTAAGAAATCCTTTAAGCCGCCGAAAGCCGCGACCGCCCCGATGACGATGATCGCGGGAGGTCGAATGCCCTCTGCGCGGATCTTCTCCGGCGCGTCGGCAAGCGTCGCCCGCAATGTCTGCTGAGCGGCAGTCGATCCGTGTTGCACCACCAGCACCGGCGTATCCGCAGGTCGGCCGCCTTCCAGCAGCACTTCGACGAAAAGTTCGATCCGCTCGACGGCCATCAGCAGAACGATGTGTGCCCGTCATCGCCGCCAGTGCATTCCAATTCACTAACGATTCGGGATGATCGGGCGCAATGTGGCCGCTGACCACCACGAACTCGTGATTTATGGCCCGGTGGGTGACCGGAACGCCGGCCAACGCAGGCACCCCTATCGCACTGGTCACGCCTGGCACCACGGTCACCGGAATCCCGGCTTCGGTGCATGCCAGGACCTCCTCGTAACCGCGTGCGAAGACGAAGGGGTCGCCTCCCTTGAGCCGGACCACGAACTTGCCGGCTCGGGCCCGCTCGATCAGCACCTCGTTGATCGCGTCCTGGGCCATGGCCCGGCCGTACGGGATCTTGGCGGCGTCGATCACCTCGACGTGCGGCGGCAGCTCGGCGAGCAGTTCGGGCGGCGCCAGCCGGTCGGCGACCACGACGTCGGCCTGAGCCAGCAGACGGCGGCCGCGGACGGTGATCAGCTCTGGGTCGCCAGGGCCGCCGCCGATCAGCGCCACCCCGCCAGGCATCCGGCGTCGGAGCTCTCGGCGCTGATCAGGCCTTGTTGCAGCGCCTCGCGGATGGCCGAGCGGATCGCCGCCGACCGGCGGTGTTCGCCGCCGGCCAGCACGCCGACCGACAACCCGGCGTAGCTGAACGACGCCGGGGTGACCGCGCGTCCCCTCGACGGCGACGTCGGCGCGGACGCAGAAGATGCGGCGGCGGTCCGCCTCCGCGACCACGGCTGCGTTGACGGCTGGGTCATCGGTGGCCGCGATCGCATACCAGGCGCCGTCGAGATCGCCGTCGCGGTATTCGCGCAGCGACAGGGTGATTCCGTTCATCGCCTCGACGGCGGGAGTGGCGCTACGGGAGATGACGTGCACATCGGCGCCGCTGGCGATGAGCAGGGGTAGCCGGCGCTGGGCGACAGTGCCCCCGCCGACCACGACGACCTTTTTGCCGGCCAGCCGTAATCCGACCAGATACGGGTTCTCAGTCACCGAGCCGAGCCTAGTTGTGACAGCCAGCCTGGCGGAAAGGCCCGGGTGCAGCGTGGCGCTGACGCCGGGTTCAGCGGGTTGACATTACATATAACGTGACCACATCCCTTCCCTCCACGTGAGAGGCGAAGAACTCGCATGATCCATGACCCTTGGCTTTGTTGGGTTGTTACCGGGCTATCGGTGCTGACCGCGGCTGAATGGATAAACGTCATCGTCACCCGACGCCGATCGTGGATCTTGGTTGTCAGCTACATATTGCATCTCGTCATGGCAATCGCGATGGCGGTAATGGTGTGGCCCTTTGGCGCACATTTGCCGACGACGGGACCTGCGATCTTCTTTCTGTTCGCGAGCGTCTGGTTCGTGACCCTGGCGATTATTTGGGCGCGAACGGCCTCACAGCGCGCCTTGCGCTCGTATCACGCCCTGATGATGCTGGCGATGGCCTGGATGTATGCAGTGATGAACGGTCACCTCCTTCCCGGCCAATCGGGCGGGGGGCAGCAAACCGAGGCGCCGAGCACGTCGATGCCGGGCATGGATATGGGTCCGACGGACATGAACATGACCGAGAGCAGCGGGTCGCCCGGATGGATCACGGCCGGCAACTGGTTCTGGTTCGTGGGCTTCGCCGCCGCGGCTGTTGTGTGGGCATACATCGCTGTGGCAAAGCGGCGGAAATCAGCGAAGATCCGATGGCCCGGGCTGCTGTACCGCGCTAGTCAGGCGATGATGGCGGCCGGGATGGCTATCACGTTCAGCAGCATGCTTTTTCGGCTCTAGTCCCCAGCGATTCTCTGTGATCCCTTGTTTCACTTCACTTTAGCTTCAATGGTCACATCGCGGCGATTTCTGTCGGTGGCCGTTCGTAATATCTGAGGCATGGGTTCGAGCAGTCGCGAAGAGATCGTCGAGACGTTCGGCGCGCTCGCGCCGACCTGAAGCGCATGCGCGGGTTGACCTTTGACGTGTTGACCAGCCCGGAACGACCGCAGACCCTCGAAGACCTGGAAAGCATGGCCCGCCAGCTGCGCGCCCCCCAACACCCGTTGATCAACCAACTCGACGCCCAAGCCGGCCCCGAAGAACTCGGCGGCACACTGGGTGCGCGCTGGCCGACCGCCTGCGCATCAACAAAGCCGAAGCCGGGCGGCGCATCGAGGAAGCCGCCGATCTCGG
>CAVVLC010000070.1:0-25495 GCA_963748885.1 uncultured Actinomycetota bacterium | reverse complement strand
CGGGGGCGGGTGGTGCTGAACCGCGCGATCGGGCACGGCTGGGGCAACGCCCCCGACCGACGCGCCCGATGCCGAGAAGATCCCGGTCAGCACCGAGACGCCGTTCTGCGTGTACTCCGCGGCCAAGGCCATCACCACGACCGTGGTGCACATGCTGGTCGAGCGGGGCGCTTCTCGCTCGACGACCGGGTCTGCGACTACCTGCCGACCTACACCAGTCACGGCAAGGACCGCACCACGATCCGGCACGTGATGACCCACAGCGCGGGCGTGCCGTTCGCCACCGGCCCCGAAGCCGGACCTCAAGCGGATGGACGACAGCGAGTACGCCCGCGAGATGCTGGGCAATCTCAAGCCGATCTACCGGCCGGGACTGGTGCACATCTATCACGCGCTGACCTGGGGCCCGCTGATCCGCGAGATCGTCTCGGCCGCCACCGGCAAGGACATTCGCGACATCCTCGCCACCGAGATCCTCGATCCGCTGGGCTTCCGCTGGACGAACTTCGGCGTTGCGCCGAGGACGATCTTCCGCTGGTCGCGCCCAGTCACGCCACCGGCAAGCCGTTGCCGCCGCCGATCGCGGCGGTTCTTCCGCATGGCGATCGGCGGCACCACTGCACCAGATCATTCCGTTCACGAACACCCCGGAATTCCTCGACCACCGTGGTGCCGTCGTCCAGCACCGTTCGACCGCGAACGAGCTGTCGCGCTTCGCCGAAATCCTGCGCCGCGGTGGCGAACTCGACGGCGTCCGGGTCATGCGCCCGGAGACGCTGCGCGGCGCGACGCGACGAGTGCCGGCGGCTGCGGCCGGACGTCGCGACCGGGCCTGACGCCGCTGCGCTGGGGCACCGGATACATGTTGGGCTCCAAGCGGTTCGGGCCGTTCGGGCGCAACGCGCCGGCTGCGTTCGGCCACACCGGCTTGACCGACATCGCGTTATGGGCCGACCCGGGCGCGGCCTGTCGGTAGGTGTGATCAGCAGCGGCAAGCCCGGCCGCGACCCCGAGCCGCGCCGCTACCCCGCCCTGATGAACGCCATTACGGACGAAATCCGCGCCGCTTGACAATGCCGGGCGCGGGAACACATCGAGCCTGATCGAGGCTGATGCGCTCCCCCGTCCCACTTCGTCAACCTCGCATCGCTTAGCCAGCAACCCCCGGACAACCCGCGATGAGATACGCGAATCGGTCGTGACGTACCGCTCAGGAGACAGCGTCCTTGTCAGTGCTTTGGCCAAATAACCTGCAGGTTGGCCCGCCTCGATGTCAACCCTGTTACCTGAGTGAGGCATGTGCCGAAGTATGTGGCCGACGTGTTACCGGTAAATATGAATGACGACGAATTACCTGCGACCCCCGCCCCGCAAAGGCTATATTCGCTGAGATTACGCGGCCGTCAATGTACAGCGTGGACGTTCGGCCGGACTGATGGGATAGGGGAACCCCGTTGACAGTGTCTGTTGTCGCGTGCTCAGACGCGCCCGGATGCCGCGGAGGAACCGAAGGTGCGTGATCACCCGCCGTCGCTGCTCGACATGCTCTGGGCCAGGTCCAAGTCTAAGCGCCTCGCCTTTGTGTTCCTCTCCGACGGCACGTCGGAAGGCGAAATCCGGTGGACCTTCGCTGACGTCGCCGAACGCTCGGCTGCCTTCGCCGCGCACCTGAAGGCCCGGGGGATCCGGCCCGGTTCCCGGGTGGTGCTCGCGATCAATCCGAGCCTGGATTTCATCGCGGCCCTGTTGGGCATCATGCGGCTCGGCGCCGTCCCGGTACCGTCCTTCCCGCCCCTGCGGTCCAGGGAGCTGGACCGGTTCCACGCGATCACCGTCGACTGTGGGCCCGACGCGATCCTGATCGACGCGATGTTCCGGCCCACCATGGAGACCTTGTTGGAGCGGTTGCGACCCGAGGGCCTCGATCCGGTGCTCTGCCATCCCGAGGATGTGGCGACCCAGCCGGGCCGCGACCTTTCTGACGCCGGGGAGATCATCCACGGCGAGTTGGCGCTCATCCAGTACACGTCGGGGTCGACGGGTTCCCCCAAGGGGGTGTGCCTGACTCATGACAATCTGGTCAGCAATTGCGAGGCGATACTGCGCAACATGGGTCCCAATCCGGACCGGGTGATCATGTCGTGGTTGCCGCCGTATCACGACATGGGTCTGATGGGCACGATCCTGCTGTCGTTCTACTACGGTTGGCCGCTCGTCCTGATGTCGCCGTTGCACTTCATCCAGGAGCCCCGCCTCTGGCTCAAGGCGATCTCCGACTACCGCGCGGTCGCCGCGGTGGGACCGAACTTCTCGCTGGATATGTGTGTGGACGCGATGCAGACCGGTGAGGCGGAGGGTCTGGATCTGTCGAGCCTGACGGAGTGGTACTGCGGCGCCGAGCCGGTCAGCGTGGACACGTTGACGCGGTTCGACGAGGCCGCCACGGCGCTGGGCTTTGACAGCAGCGCGTTGATTCCCTGCTACGGGATGGCCGAGGCGACCCTGTTCATCGCGGGGAAGGCGCGGGGAAACCGGTGGCGCACCGGACGCGATCCGCAGTCGGATGGGGACGATCGTGTCCTGGTCAGCTGCGGCGAAGTGGACAGCGGGCACACCGTGCGGATCGTGGACCCCGCCAGCGAGCTGGCCGTGCCCGACGGTGTGACCGGTGAGATCTGGGTTTCCGGGCGAAGTGTCGCGACCGGCTATTACCGCCGGGAGGCGTTGACCAGCCAGGTTTTTGGCGCCCAGCTGCCCGGCGACGAACGCCGCTACCTGCGCACGGGTGACCTGGGGTTCGTGCAGGACGATGAGTTGTTCATCACCGGCCGGATCAAGGACCTCATCATCGTCAACGCCCGCAACATCTATCCGCAGGACGTCGAGGCGGCCGTCGGTCGCGCGGCCCCGGCTGTCCGTAGGTCGGTGGCCTTCTCCATGCCCGACGAGGGCTCCGAGCGACTGGTCGTGCTCGCCGAAGCCGGCCACCGCGAAGGCCGCGAAGATTCGGCCGACCATTTCGCGACGATCGTCGAGGCGATCCGGACCAGCGTGACGGCCGAGTTCGGTGTCGGGCCCGACGTCCACCTGTGCGCGAAGCGATCCATCCCCACCACGACGAGCGGGAAGGTCCGCCGACAAGAGGCCAGGCGGATGTTCGAGTCGGGTGAGGTGACCGTGGTTCACGCCGGCCGGCGAACAATACAGGAGCGCGCGGGATGAGCACGAGTTCTCCGATCGCCGGGATTTCCCGGTCCGACAACGAACGGGATGTAATCGCCGGGCGTCTCGCCTATCTGACCGTCGGCCTGCCGACACTGGGAACGATCGGCGCCGTGGCGTACGCGCTGTACGACGGCCTGACGGTGACCGACGTGGTGCTGTTCCTGGTCATGTTCGTCATCACCTCGCTTGGCGTGGAAGCCGGACTGCACCGCTACTTCACGCACAAGTCGTTCGAGGCGTCCGAGCCGGTCAAGTTGTTCCTCGGGGTCGCCGGATCCATGGCAGCCCAGGGCCCGATCATCTTCTGGGTGGCCAACCACCGGCTGCACCATGCATTCGCCGACACCGATCGCGACCCCCATTCGCCGAAACCGCGAGGAGCCGGCTTCATCGGTCGGGTAAAAGGGCTGTGGCACGGTCACATTGGCTGGCTCTTCACCGTCAAGAAGACCGACTGGAGCCGGCACACCCGGGACTGGCTGGCCGATTACGACGTAATTCGGATCAACACCGCCTACTTCTGGCTGGTCGGAATCGGCATCCTGGCGCCAGGTCTGATCGGCCTGGCGGTCACCCAGTCACTGCACGGTTTCGTCGGCGGCGTCCTGTGGGGCGGTTTCGCCCGGATCTTCGCGCTCGATCATTCCGTCTGGGCCGTCAACTCTTTCGGCCACACGATCGGAAACCGGGAGTTCGACGTGCGCGACGGGAGCCGCAACATCGGGGTGCTGGCGCCGCCCACGATGGGTGGCTCTTGGCACAACAATCATCACGCCCGGCCGGTGCTGGCGCAGACCCGCCAGCACTGGTGGCAACTCGACCTTGCCGGTGAGTTCATCCGGGTGCTCGACTACGCGGGACTGGTACGCAATGTCCGCTATGCCAATTCGTCACAGCGCAAAGAGGTGGAGTCATGACAGCCGGGTTTAAAGGGGTGGAAAACGCTTCGCCAGTTCCAAAGACGCCGGACGAATCGCTGCTGCGGGCGATCGTGCAGCTTGACCCGCGCAGCGCGCGTGCCAAAAAGGTGGTGGCTTCGGTCACGATCGGGGTGCCGACCATCGGGTTGGCCATCGCGGTCTATCTCATGGTCACCGGCCGGGCCACGGCTCTGGACTACACCCTGTTCGCGGTGTTCTACGCGATCCACATCTTCGGCGTCACCGTCGGGTACCACCGCTACGCCGCGCACAAGTCGTTCAAGACCTCCCCGTTCTTCGAGGGCGTG
This sequence comes from uncultured Actinomycetota bacterium, assembly GCA_963748885.1. Lineage (GTDB taxonomy): Bacteria > Actinomycetota > Actinomycetes > Mycobacteriales > Mycobacteriaceae > Mycobacterium. Next base: position 21,042 of record CAVVLC010000070.1, on the reverse strand, counting down.
CTGATGATCACGGGATCGATGGCGCTGGAGGGTCCGGTGCTGCACTGGACGGCCACCCACCGCCGCCATCACCGGTTCGCCGACGAGCAGGGCGACCCGCATTCGCCGCACCTGAGCGGCGACGGTTTTCGTGGGGCGGTGAAAGGCCTTTGGTACGCCCACATTCCGTGGATGCTGAGCGACCAGGAGTCGCGGACCAATGTTTTCGCGCCGGACATCCTGCGTAACCAACGCCTGTACTTCTACAACCGGACTTATCAAATCTGGGCGCTCACCGGGTTGCTGTTGCCGGGGGTGATCGGCTGGGCGGTCGGCGGCACGCTCGCGGCCGGCTTCTCCGGGTTCATCTTCGGCGGCCTGGCGCGGGCTTGCCTGGCGAATCAGGCGATGTGGTGCGTCGGATCGGTCAGCCACATGATCGGTTCGCGGCCGTTCGTCAACCGGGACGACAGCGCCAACAACTGGCCGGTGGCCCTCTTCACCTTCGGCGAGGGCCTGCAGAACAACCATCACGCCTTCCCGGGTGCCTACCGGCACGGAATACGTTGGTGGGAGCCGGATCTGAGCGGCTATCTGATTCAAGGCCTGTCCAAGGTGGGCGTCGTATGGGACCTGCGCATGCCGCCCAGCAAGACCGTCAACAACCGATTGCGGCGAAACAGACTCGCAAACGCGAATTCTCAACCACTCCCTCCAATCCCTGCTCCCTCCAATCCTGAAGGGGTTTGATCATGTTCGGAAAACAGAGCCACCCCATCGAGGGTCCGCTGACCTACGACTCGTTGCGCGGCTGGATGGTGGCCGACCTCGCCCGCCGGTTGCGGTGCGACGCGTCCGAGATCGACACGGCGAAGCCGTTCGACGCGTTGGGCCTCGATTCGCGGAACGCCGTGCAGATTTCGGGTGCGCTGCAAAAGGTCGTCGGCAAGCGGCTGTCGCCGGCGGTGCTGTTCGACCACGAAACCATCGATGACCTCGCCGCATACCTGGCCGGCGAGCTGCAGCTGCCGGACCGAGCGGACGCCGACCCTGTCCCCTGATCTCGCTATACCGACGGTCCTGCGGGGGCACGCCAGTCGGCGACCCAATGATCCCGCGTTCACGTTCGTCGACTATGCGGCCGATCCCGCCGGCGTTCCCGAAACGCTCACGTGGTCGCAGCTCTACCGGCGTTCCAGCGTCGTGGCCCAGGCGCTCGGTCGCTGCGGGTCGCCGGGCGACCGGGCCGTCATCGTGGCGCCACAGGGACTCGACTACATCGTGGCCTTCGTCGGCGCCTTGCAGGCCGGGTTCGTCGCGGTGCCGCTGTCGGTGCCTCAGCTCGGTGACCACGACGAGCGGATCGTCTCGGTGCTCGCGGATTCGTCGCCCTCGGCGGTACTGACCACGTCGGCGGCTTCCGCCGGGATGGACTACTACCTGCGGCGGCGCGACGGCCGACCCACCCCGTCGCTCATCGAGGTGAACACCCTGGACCGGGTCGCCCCGTCGAAGTTAACGGGGTCGGCCGGCCTCGATCCGAGCGCCGAAGTCGCTTACCTGCAGTACACGTCGGGCTCGACGCGCACACCGGCCGGGGTGATGGTCTCGCACCGCAACCTCGCCGCCAACTTCGGCAGGTGATGCGTTGCTACTGGGGCGATTCCGGTAAGTCCACGCCGCTGGACACCACAATGGTGTCGTGGCTGCCGTTCTACCACGACCTGGGGTTGTGGATCGGGGTGAGCTCGCCGATCCTGGCCGGACTGCATTCAGTGGTATTCAGCCCGATGTCTTTCCTGATGCGGCCGGCGCGCTGGCTGCAGCTGATGGCCGCACACACCAAGGTGTTCACACCGGCTCCGAACTTTGCCCTGGATCTGGCGCTACGGCGCATTTCCGACAAGGACATCGACGGGCTCGATCTCAGCGACGTGCGCCACGTATCAGCGGCGCCGAACGGGTACATGCCTCGACCCTGCAGCGGTTCGCCGATCGGTTCGCACCCTTTAACCTGCGTCCCGAGGCGATGTGCCCGTCGTACGGACTGGCCGAAGCGACGGTGTACGTGGCGGCCAGCCCCGCCGAGAGCTATCCGAGCGTCGCGCATTTCGACGCGAAGAAGCTTTCCACCGGCGTCGCCGAGCGCAGCGCCACCGGGGCCGATCAGGGACTGGTCGGGTACGCGGTACCCGAATCGCCGTTGGTGCGGATCGTCGACCCCGAGACCAGAACCGAGAACGAAGCCGGAACTATCGGCGAGATCTGGGTGCACGGCGAGAACGTGGCCCTGGGTTACTGGCTCAAGCCCGACGAGACCGAGCGGACCTTCCGGGCGAGCCTGGTCGATCCCTCACCCGGCACCCCCGAAGGGCCGTGGTTGCGCACCGGCGATCTGGGCGTCATCAGTGCCGGCGAGCTGTTCATCATGGGCCGCATCAAAGACCTGCTGATCATCTACGGGCGCAACCACTACCCAGACGACATCGAGGCGACGGTCCAAGAGATCACCGACGGCCGGGTCGCCGCCATCGCAGTTCCCGGCGATCATGGTGAAAAGCTGGCAGTCGTAGCCGAATTCATGCCGAGCGGGCTTTCCGCGGACGAGGTCGCCGACGAAGTCAGCACCCTGGAAAGCGGAGTCATTTCGACCGTGTCGGCGGTCCACGGCATCCGAGTCGAAGACTTCGTCCCGGTTTTTCCCGGCTCGTTGCCGCTGACAACCAGCGGCAAGGTCAAGCGGAGCGCCTGCGGCGAACTGTACCGCGGCGGCCAGTTCACCCGGGTCGACGCCGACGAAGAACTTGGGGATGACGGCGTCGAATCCGACGGCGAATCGCCCGACGACATCGAGTCCACCATCAGCCAAGTCTCCGGCGGCCGGGTCGCGGCGATAGCTGTGCCGCACGACGGTATCGAGCACCTGGTCGCGATCGTCGAACTCGCAAGCGAGCGAACAGGTTCCGGTGATGACCAGGCGCCCAAGTTGCGTGCGATCCGGAAGGAGATCACGTCGGCGGTGTCGACCTCGCATGGCCTGCGCGTCGCCGATCTCGTTCTGGTGCCGCCCGGTTCGATTCCGTTCACGACCGCCGGCAAAGTGCGGCGGTCAGCCTGCGTAGAGCGTTACCGCGACAACGAGTTCAAGCGGTTGGACACCTCGGCCAGCATCTTTGACGAGGTCTGGTAACGCAGCCCGGGCCGCAGTCAGATCGCAGGCGCCACCAGCTGATCGGCGAGCCGCGCGGCAAGCGAGGCCACGCCGCCGCCACGGTTCAGTTCCATCGCGGAGATCTGCACATCCAGCGCGACGTTGACCCGGGTGCGCAGCTCGGCGGCCATCAGCGAGTCCAGGCCGAGTTCGGTGAGCGGGGCATCCCGGTCGACCGACTCGGCGGGAACGCCCAAAACCGCGGCGAGTTGCTCGCACAGCATCTGGGTTACCGCCTCGGCCCGCTCCTCGGGCGACACGGACGCCAGTTCGGCGCGCACGGACCCGCTGGCGTCGTCGGCGGCCTTCGCCGCCTTCACGTGCTCGGCGAATCTCGGCGTGCCCGCCGACGTCGGGTACACCGACCCCCAGACCGCCCAGTCGATGTCGGCGATCGCCGCCTGGGTGGGGTTCAGCCCGATCGCCGCGTCCAGGTACCCGCAGGCAGCGTCCAGCGGCAGCGGACGCACGCCCTGCAGGGCCAAGAATGCGGATATCTGCTCGCTGGTGGTGGCCATGCCGCCGGCCAGCGATCCCCAGTTCACCGACAGCGCAGGTAGCCCGAGGCGCGCTCGGTGGTGCGCCAGTCCATCCAGCACCGCGTTGGCCGCCGCGTAGCTGAGCTGGGACACGGTCCCGGCCTGGCTGGTCACCGAGCTGTACAGCACGAAGTGGTCGAGTTCGGTCCCCGCTGCCTGTAAAGCCTCGTGGAGAATCAACGCGCCGTTGACCTTTGGCGAAAACACCGCATTCAAACCCTGCTCGGTGAGAGTGCCCAGCGGTTCATCCGCGAGCACGCCGGCAGCGTGAAAAACGCCGCGCAGCGCCACGCCGCCAGGCATCTCGGACAATCTGGCGAGCAGGGCGTCCACGCCGGCCCGGTCGGCCACGTCGGCCTGGTCGACACGCACGTCGGCGCCGCCGGCCCGTAGCGCTTCCACCGCGGCCTGCTGGGCGGGCCTGGCGGCACCGCTTCGACCGGCCAGCACGATGGTGCCAGCGCCCTTGCCGGCCAGCCACTTGGCGGTGGCCAGGCCGAAGTCCCCGAGACCACCGGTGACCAGGTAGGCGGCGTCCGAGCGGATGTCGGTGATCGGCCGAATTCGCTTGGCCGGGGGCGCCGGCTCGTTGAAGTCCAGCACGATCCGGCCCAGATGGGCCGACCGGGCTACCTGGGTGAAGGCATCCGCCAGCTGCGACACCGGCATGATCCGGGTGGGCAGCAGCTCATACTCCCCGGAACGCAGCAGCGCGAGAACTTCCCGGCTCACCTCCCGAGCCAGATCTCTGCGGTGCGCCATCATCCGGTCCATGTCGACCGAGATCAGCGACAGGTTCTTGTTGAAGACCCCCATGTCGATCACCCGACCGCCGAAGATCTCCGTCTTGCCGACTTCGACCACCCGGCCGAACTCCGCAGCCGCCTCGAGCAGCGCCAGCACCGCCTCACCCGGCGCGGAGTTCAACACCACGTCGGCGCCGTGCCCGCCGGTGAGCTGCGCCACCTCTTCGACGGCCGTCAGTGACCGGGAATCGATGACGTGTTTGGCCCCGAGGGTGCGCAGCAGGTCGGCGCGCTCCGGGCTGGACGCCGTCGCGATCACCTGGGCACCGGCCTTGGCGGCGACCTGAACCGCGGCCATCCCCACGCCGCCGGCGCCGCCGGCCACCAGCACCCACTCGCCGGGCTGCAGCGCGGCCGCGCGCTTGAGCGCGTAATGCGCGGTCATGAACACCACCACCGACCCGCACGTCTGTAGCGTCAGTCCGTCACCGGGTTCGAAGGCACCCGCGTCCGAACCGACGGTGATGTAGCGGCGGGCCATCCCCGGAACGCTGACAAAGCGCGACTCGCCGACCGTGAAGCCGCTGACACCCGGACCGACCCGGGTGACGACCCCCATGCCCTCCATGCCGAGTTCGGTGCCGAACCAGGTGCCGGCGAGTTCGGCTTCACCGAGCACGCCGAGTACCTTCATTGGATCCTTGAAGTTGAGGCCGATGCCGTCCATTCGCAGTTCGATCTCGCCGGGCCCGGGGGCACGTCGCGGGATCTCCCGCAGCACGAGCTCGGCCAATCGTCCGGGGGGTGCTTCCATCTCGAAGTTCGTCTCGATGTCGGGAAGGGGTCGCACTTCGTCGAGAGGTTCCAGACGCCCGGACAGGCCGGACTTGTTGACGATCACCATCCGGGCGTCTGGAACCCCTTGGCGCAGCGCGACCTCGTCCGCGTCGTCGCTCGCGTAGGCGCCGGTGACCAGGGACTCCAGCACTATGGTGTCCAAGGCGGCGGGCCCGGTGGCGTGATCGACGTCGATGAGCCGCCAGTTCAGCAGCATCTGCTCGTTGCGCAATACCCGACGAGCACCGACCAGGGCGGACCCAGCCAGGTCCGCCAGGTCCGGCGTTTCCCCGTCGCCCGGCACCGGCCCCGGAACCGGCAGGGCACTTCGGGTGATCACCAGGCCGTGCATGGTCACCTCGCGGCCGTCGAGCAGCGCCCGGTCCTGCACGTTCTGTGCCGCGCGGGCCACCCCCGCCAGCATCGCGGGCAACTCGCTGACGCGCGGCATTGGGTCCGGCGGCGCGGTCTCGGTGACCGCGATGAGCGTGACCACCATCGGGCGCGCATCGTCGCCGTCGGCCTGCAGCACCCGTTGCAGTTCGGCCTGCACTTCGGCACAGATCTGTTCCGGATCGCCGCCACCCACCGTGAGCGCCACCTCGGTACCACGGTGGGTCGCGTAGTCGCAGGCCCACCGGGTGGACTCCGCGCCCGCCGCAACTACGAACGCCCGCTCGCCGGCCAGGGCGTCGTCGCGGGCGTCGGGATCACGGAACGCCCGCGGCTCGAACACCCCTTCCAGCCACAGCCGATCCAGTTCCTCGAGCAGCGGTCGCGCCGGTGTGATCGGACGGAACTGCACCCGGTGCAGCTCGACCAGGACTTCGCCGTCGGGTCCGGTGATCACGACGTCGGCGACCAGCTCGGCCTCGCCCGGCTCCGGTGTCAGGCGGGTCACGCCGACCAGGACCTCATCGGTGAGGGCGGCGAACTGGCGCACGTGCCGCATCGCGGCCGGGACTATCGCCCCGCCGGCCCCATCCGCCCCAGCGAGCAGAGCGACGCACTGCAGCGCGGCGTCCAACACCGCCGGGTGCGCCTGGTGGTTGGAGATGGCGACCCCGGTATCTGTGGCGTCGACGCGGGCCACCGCGCTGTCGTTGTTCGCCTGCGCGTCCACGATGCGCCGGAAGGCCGGCCCATAAACCAGACCCCGCTGGGCGAGGCGCGGGTAGAGCTCGTCGGCGGTGGTGCTGGTGATGCCGCTGTTGGTCGCGGCGGTGATATCCGGCAAGCTCAGCGTCGGCCGCAGCCCGCCGTCCACGATGCGCCCGGTCGCGTGCCCGGTCCAATTGGCGCCCGGTCCGCTCTGCGAACTGACCGTGAAGCGCCCGCTGGAGGACTCGACGTTCAGGCGCAGCGTCGGGACCTCGGTGGGTTCCACCACCAACGGACTGACGAACCGCACATCGTCCAGCGCCGGGGCGGGCTTGCGGGTGACCGAGGCGGCCGCGGCGAGCGCCGCATCGACATAGGCGGTTCCGGGCAACACCACCAGGCCCGCGACGACGTGATCGCGCAGCCAGGGCAACTGAGCGGACGCCAGGTCGGTCCACCACTCGGGTTGACCGGTGTCGGACGGCTCGCCCGGCAGCGCGAGCGCGCCACTGGTGCCCAGATGGTGATCGGCGGAGGACCGCTCCAGGGACCACAGCCGCTGCCGCTGAAACTGGTGCACCGGCAGCGCGCGGTGCGGCGCGACAGCGCGGGAGGCGGCCGGCGCGTGGTCGGTGGCCAGGGCGCCGGCGACGTAGAGGTCGGCCAGCGCCGTCCGGATGCTGTCCTCATCGTCGGCATTGCGTTTCAGGGTGCTTACCGCGGTTCCCGTGACGCCCTTACGCAGCAGGATCTCCTTGATGTTGCCGGACAACACCGGGTGCGGGCCGACCTCCAGGAACACCTGATGGCCCGACTCGACCAGCGCGCCGACCGCGTCGCCGAACCGCACCGGTTGACGGACGTTTTCGGGCCAGTACTCCGCGCCCCAGTCGGGCCCGGTGACCTGGGCGGCGGTCACCGTGGAGTACAGCGGCACCACCGGTTTCCGCGGGGCCAGCCCCGCCAGCTCCTGTCTGAGCGCCGGGAGAATCGGGTCCATCAAGTGAGAGTGATAGGGCACCTCTACCCGCAGTCGCCGGACAAACACACCCTCGTCGGCCAGCAACTCGTTGAGTTCTGCGATCGCCTCGTGGGTACCACCCAGCGTCACGCCGGACTCGCTGTTCACCGCCGAGACGCTGATGTCCTGGCGCCCCGCGATCCACTCGGCCACCTCCTGCTCGCTCAGACCCACGGCCAGCAGGCCGCCCGAACCGGCGGTGGTGGCCTGCAGCCGCGACCGGTGGTAGCTGACCCGGACGGCGTCCTGCAGGTCGAGGATGCCGCTGACGTATGCGGCGGTGACCTCGCCAACGCTGTGTCCGACGACGGCCCCGGGCAGCACGCCGTAGTGCGCCAGTTCCGCCGTCAGTCCGACCTGCACCAGGAAGTTCGCGGGTTGGGCGATCTCGGTCCTGGCCACCCGGGACTCGCGCTCGTCGCGGCGCAGTTCGTCGATCACCGACCAGCCGGCGAGGTCGGCGAATGCCTTGTCGAGTTCGGCCGCGGCCTCGGCGAACGGCCCGTCAGCATCGAGTAGGTCGCGGGCCATCCGCCACCACTGCGGGCCCATCCCGCTGAACACGAAGACCGGTGCGGTCGCGTTGGCGACGGCCCGTCCGCCGGCCACTGACCCGTCGGCCACTGCCGCCAGCCTGGACAGCAAGTCGTCGCGGCCGCTGAACGGCACGGCGAACCGATAGCTGTAGTGCGGCCGTCGCGACCACATCGCATCCACCAACTCACCCGGGTCCGCCGGGGGGGTTGGCGGGTCCGCCCAATCCTCGATGAGCGGGATCAACTCCCGGGCCAGCGCCCGGGCCCCGACCTCGTTGCGTCCCGAGATCGGCAGCACCTGGGCCGGCGCCGGCCGGGTGGGCGGCTGGGTGGGCTGGGGTGCCTCCACCAGCACCGCGTGCGCATTGGTGCCGCCGTAGCCGAACCCATTCACCGATACCGCCGCCGTGGGGTAGCCGGCGGGGAAGGGTTCGGCCTCAGTGATCACCCGGAGCCGGTGCTCGGCGAACGGAATCTGCGGGTTCAGTTGGTTCAGGCTCGCCTGCGGGGCCAGCTGGCGCCGATGCAAGGTGAGTGCCGCCTTGATCACGCTGGCCACGCCGGCCGCCGCCTCGAGGTGGCCGATGGAGTTCTTGATCGACCCGACGACCAGGTCCACTTCGCGGCCCGCAACGCTGCCCACGGTCTGGCCGATGGCGGCCATCTCCATGGGGTCGCCGACGGCGGTACCGGTGCCGTGCGCCTCGACGTACCCGATCTGTTCCGGGCGCAGACCGGACTCGGCGGTCACCCGGCGGATCAAGTCCGCCTGCGCGTCGGGGTTGGGCACGGTGATGCCGTTTGTGCGTCCGTCCTGGTTGACGCCGGTGGCCCGGATGACCGCGTAGATCCGGTCATGGTCGCGTGTGGCGTCCGCGACCGGCTTGAGCACGACGACGCCGGCGCCTTCGCCGCGGGCATAGCCGTCCGCGGCGGCGTCGAAGGTCTTGCAGTGGCCGTCCGGGGCGAGGAACCGACCCTTGCACAGTCCGGTGAAGATCTCGGGAAGAAGCATCGCGTTCACCCCGCCGACCAGGGCCAGCTCGATCTCACCGCGCGCCATCGATTGGGCGGCCTCGTGCAGCGCGACCAAGGAAGACGAACACGCGGTGTCGATCGTCATGCTCGGCCCGCGCAGGTCGTACACGTAGGAGATCCGGTTGGACAGCATGGTGAACGTGCTGGCGGTGGAGCTGTGCGAATCCACCGTCCGCGCGTTCATGAATCCCGTGCGCAGCAGCATGTTGTCCGAACAGTCGGCACCCATGTAGACGCCGACCTGCCGACCCGCGACCCGGCCGGCCACTCCGGCGTCGTCCATCGCTTCCTGAGCGACCTCCAGCAACAACCGCTGCTGGGGGTCCATGGTCGACCCTTCGCGCGGCGAGATGCCGAAAAATTCCGGGTCGAAGTCCCACAGTGAGGTCTGCAGGAAGCCGCCGCTGCGGGTGTACATCCGGCCCGCGGTGTCCGGGTCGGGGTCGTAGTAACGCTCGAGGTTCCACCTGTCCGGCGGCACCTCGATGATCCCGTCGCCACGGGCCAGCAGGAAGTCCCAGAGCTGGTCGGGCCCGTTCACATTGCCCGGGAACCGGCATCCGATTCCCACGATCGCCACATCGACCATGCCCAGCGTCCTGCCTTCCGATTTCTCCCCAGTTGTCCGTCGAACGGCCGGCACGCGGATTTGTCCAGCTACCTGGCTGACGGCGACGTATCCGGCCAAGAATATCGGGATCTCAACGCCGAGGTGCCGGAAGGAACAAACCTCTAATCGAGGTCAGAAGAAAATTAACGCATCCGACACAGGCGTCCCGTCAGCCCCATCAAGTGAGCTGTTGACTTCTACAGGAGCTTCTGGATCCGGCTTGGGTAAGCGGAGTAGATGAATGGTCCGGGCTGCTGTGCCGCTGCCGCGCTGGCATTGAAGTTCGTGATGTATCGATTCGCCTCGTCCTGTGCCGTGATTTCGCCATCCGCGATGCGGAACACGCGCGCGCCCACCGCGATCACTGTTTACCGCCAAACCATGTTCCGCCGAATGTGGCATCCTGGTGAAAGCCAATCCGATTGCGCTGGCCGACAAGGCCTATCAAGTCGACACCTGGGACGTATTGCCCCTGCTGAGCGCCGTAATGCTCGCTCAAACACAGCTCCGAGACTCCGATCAACGAAAATGCCCCGATCAACGAAAATGCGTGGAAGCTGCGCCAATAAACTGGGATGAAGCTGCGATGGCGTCGAGTGCGAAACGGAGGTACTACTCTGACAGCCCGTAGTCTCCGGCGACTGCCTCGAATGCCTCCCGAGCGCGGAGTGGACCTAATGCATCCGCCACGCGGGCGCCACTGCCGTTGAATATGGGCTGGCCGTACCCGCGGTAAGGATCGAACACCACGTTAGCCGTTCCGTACTGGGTCAGTCGGCCGTACTGGGTCAGTCGGCCGTACTGGGTCAGTCGGCCGTACTGGGTCAGTCGGATTGTGTCGGCGTGCTTGCCCTCCCCGAAACCGATCTGCTTGAACTCACCGAGCTAGGAGTCTGCCAACAACGCACGACACACGATTCCATGTTTGCGGACGAATGAGCTGCGGACGAATGAGCCGGCCTGACGGTAGTTCTTGATGTCCTTGACCCTCATCAGCTCAACCCCGTCACTGTGCAGATCGCGGCCGGACGCCCAACGCCGATCGCGGTTCGCGACCTCCCGATGAGCACCCGACCGCCACCGGCCAACGGCTCAAGCACCTCACGCTGTCCTGCCGACATTTCCAACGCAGGCACGGACTGCCTAATGTAAACGCCAAACCGAACATATGGTCACTTATGGCAGTACACACCATTAGTTTTGTTTCAGAACACACTATTAGCCGCATAGTTCGCTGCGCATAGTGCATTCGCACGTGGCTGGGTAAATCGACCTTGCGTCGCCGTGCTGCCGGGGGGATCATCTGGGATATTCCGTGAATTATTTCGGCGTGGTGTAAGAGGGGCCCATGCGGCTCCTCTGTTTCTGATCGGCTGCCCACAGAATGGTTGTCGGGAGGTGCGGGATGTCGTTGGTGAGCGTGGCGCCGGAGATGGTGGCGGCGGCGGCAACGGATTTGGCGGATATTGGGTCTGCGGTCAGGGCGGCGAATTCGGCGGCGGCGGTCTCGACGACGAGGCTGGCGTCCGCCGCCGCTGATGAGGTGTCGGTGGGGATTGCGGCGTTGTTCGGCACGCACGCCCAGGCCTATCAGGCGCTGAGCGCCGAGGCGTCGGTGTTTCATGAGCAGTTTGAGCGGGCCCTGACCGCGGGTGCGGGCTTGTATGCGGCCACTGAAGTGGCTAATGCGTCGCCGTTGCACACCCTGGGGCAAGAGGTGTTGGGTGCGGTCAATGCGCCCACGCAGGCGTTGTTGGGGCGCCCGTTGATCGGCAATGGTGCTGATGGGGCCCCGGGGAGCGGGCAGGCCGGCGGGGCTGGCGGGATTTTGGTGGGCAACGGCGGTAACGGCGGGTCTGGCCGGCCCGGAACGGCCACCTCAGCTCCAGGAGCCGGTGGGGCGGGCGGTCCGCCGGGCTGGTCGGTAACGGCGGCGCCGGCGGGGCCGGCGGGCTCACTAATGGCTTCGGGTGGGCCGGTGCGGCCGGCGGCCACGGCGGCAGCGGCGGTGGACTCGCCGGCAGCGGTGGCGTCGGCGGGCACGGGAGTGCCGGTGCCGCCGGGCTAGCCGGCGGGATGGGCGGCGCCGGCGGCGACGCCGCGGCGCCGTTCGGTAACGCAGGGGCTGGTGGGGCTGGTGGAAACGGCGGCAATGGTGTCGCCGGCGCCGACGCGACCATGGCCGGGTCCGCCGGCGGTAGCGGCGGGGTCGGCGGCGCTGGCGGGGCCGGCGGCGTCGGCGGCAGCGCGCTGTTCGGCTCCGGCGGCAACGGCGGCGCTGCCGGCGCCGGCGGGCTCGGCGGTAACGGCGGGGCCGGCGCCAACGGCGCCGACGCGACCCTGGCCGGGGCCACCGGCGGCACTGGCGGGGGCGGCGGCAACGCCGGGGCCGGGGGTGCCGGCGGCATCGGCGGAGCGGGCGGCGTCGGCGGCCAGTATGGCAGCGATGGCACAGCTGGCGCCGGTGGCAATGGCGGCGACGGCGGCGTGGGCGGGACGCCCGGCAATGGCGGTGCCGGCGGTGCCGGCACCGCAAGCATCGCCGCCGGCGGGATGGGTGGCACGGGCGGTAACCCGGGCGCCAGCGCCGCCGGCGGCGCCGGCGGCAGCGGCTCCTCGCCCGGCACGACCGGCAAGGCCGGAACCGCGGTCACCAGCGGGGGCAACGGCGGGGCCGGCGGCAACGGCTACGACGCCCTCGCCGCCCACGCGCCCGCCGGCACCAGCGGCGGCACCGGCGGCATGGGTGGGGCCGGCGGGTCGGTCGGCAACGGCGGCGCCGGCGGCCACGGCGGCGACGGCGCGTCCGGCGCGCCCGGCGCCGATGGCGCCGACGGTGCCGACGGTGGCCCGGGCGCGGCGGGCGGCAGCGGCTCCACGGGGGGCACCGGTCAGGCCGGCGGGGCAGGCGGGGCAGGCGGGGCCGGCGGCTTGGGCGGCAACGTATCCGGTCACGGCGGGGCCGGCGGGGCCGGCGGCTCGGGTGCCGCCGGCGGGGGCGGCGGCACGGGCGGTGCGGGCGGCCACGGCGGCGCCGGCGGCGCGACGGGCGGGGCAGGCGGTGCCGGCGGTATCGCCGGGGCCGGCGGGGCAGGCGGGGCAGGCGGTGCCGGTGGCGGTGTGGCGCCCGGAGGGTCGGGCAACACTGGCACCGCGGGGGCCGGCGGCAACGGGGGTAACGGTGGGTCCGCCGGCTTGGGCGGCGACGGCGGCGCCGGCGGCGTCGGGAACGCCGGCGGGACCGGCGGCACCGGCGGCAACGGCGGCAACCCCGGTGTCGGTGGTGCCGGCGGCGCCGGCGGCACCGGTTCCACAGCCGGCACCACCGGCATCGCCGGCAGCGCGGCCACCGGCGGCGGTAACGGCGGGGCTGGCGGCGCCGGCGGCGACGCCATCGCCACGGGCGGGGCCGGCGGCACCGGTGGAGCCGGCGGTAACGGCGGGTCGGTCGGTAACGGAGGTTCCGGCGGAGCCGGCGGCAAGGGCTTTGCGGGTACCTCGGGTCTTGGATCCGGCTCGGCCGGCGGCACAGGCGGTGCTGGTGGGGCCGGCGGGGCAGGCGGCAACGGTGGCATCCACGCCGGCAACGGCGGCGACGGCGGCACCGGCGGCAAAGCCGGGGCCGGCGGGGCCGGCGGCAACGGCGCCAACGGTTCGGCCGCCCCGACACTGGGCGCGGCCGGCGGCGACGGCGGTGACGGCGGCGCCGGCGGCGTGGGCGGTACCGGCGGCGCCGGTGGGGCCGGCGGTGTTGCATTGTCGCATTCGGCCGGCTACGCCGACGGCGCCGTGGGTGCCGGCGGAGCCGGCGGGGCCGGCGGGGCCGGCGGGACTCCCGGTAACGGCGCCAAGGGCGAAACTGGCACGTTTTTTGGTGAGGACGGTACCGGCGGTGCCGGCGGTGCCGGCGGTAGCCGCGGCGTCGGCGGGGCGGGCGGGGCCGGCGGTAGTGGTTCCACCCCGGGTGCGACCGGCGCGCCCGGCAGCACCCCCACCAGCGGCGGCAACGGCGGCGACGGCGGCAACGGCGCCAAAGCCATCACCCCGGGCGGCACCGGTGGCGCCGGCGGGGCGGGTGGCAACGGTGGGTTTGACGGCAACGGCGGCGCGGGCGGCAAGGGCGGCGACGGCCTTGCCGGCGAGGACGGCGGGAACGGTGGCACCGGCACGTCCAGCAGCACCACCGGCGGCGACGGCGTTACCGGCGTTACCGGCGGTGCCGGCGGAGCCGGCGGTAAAGGCGGTAACGGCGGAATCTTCGGTGGCAACGGCGGGCACGGCGGGGCCGGCGGCAACGGCGCCGCCGGCGGCAACGGCGGGCATGGTGGCGACGGTTACGACGCCGCCGCCGACAGCTCCGCCGCAGCCAACACGGCCGGCGGCAACGGCGGTAACGGCGGGGCCGGCGGGGCCGGCGGCGCGGGTGGAGCCGGCGGCGCCGGCGGTAGCGCGAACACCATTGTTGGTGGCCAGCCCGGCACCGCGGGTGCTGATGGGGCCGGCGGTAAAGGCGGTAACGGCGGGACCGCCGGTAACGGCGGCGACGGCGCCGAGGGCGGGTTGGCTTCGCCCGGCGGCTTTCTCACGCCTGTGGGTGGCGGCCAGGGCGGCGCCGGCGGCACCGGCGGCCAGGGCGGCGCCGGCGGCACCGGCACCTTCGGCGGTAACGGCGGTAACGGCGGGGCTGCCGGTACCGGCGGTACCGGCGGCTACGGCACGACCAACTCTGTCGACAACGCCGGCCTGACCGGCGGCCAGGGCGGCACCGGCGGCACCGGCGGCGCCGGCGGCACTGGCGGCACCGGCGAATCCGGCGGCTTCAGCGGCACCGGCGGCTTAGGGGGCGTCGGCGGCGCCGGCGGCACCGGCGGCTTAGGGGGCGTCGGCTCCGGCGCATTCGGCGAATTCGGCGGCGCCGGCGGCACCGGCGGCGCTGGCGGCAACCCCAACGGAGTTACCGCCGGCACCGGCGGGACCGCCGGCACCGGCGGCACCGGCGGCACCGGCGGTGCCGCCAGCAGCGGCCCGACAGTCATCGGCACCGCCACCCTCAATCCCCTCGATGACAGCGGCGTCGCCGGCTACACCAACGGCTACACCTTCAGCACACCCATCACCGTCAACGGTCAAAGCCTCACCTCCGTCCTTATCAGCGACAGCTTTAATCTGACAGCTCCGCCGTTTAACCAAACCCTTGCCACTGTCTTCGGTTATGGCACGCCGGCGTACGCGGTGGCGGAGGCCATTTCACTTGGAGCGGCCGTGGGCACCGTTGCGGCAACCGCTGCGGTAGTCTCACTGTTCCCTGAGATCGCGGCGGCGATTTTCATTGCAGTCTTGTGAAATACCGGCTGTCGATCCACCGAACGTCCGCAGAAATGTCGTGAGACATCACACGGTGGCGGTGGCGGTGGCGGTGGCGGAGGGATTTGAACCCCCGGACGGTTTTAGCCGTCTCTCGCTTTCAAGGCGAGTGCATTAGGCCGCTCTGCCACGCCACCGCTGATAAGGGTAGCCACGGGCAGCCGGAGTAGCGTGACCGGCATGCGCGCCATCGTCGCCGAATCGCCCGATCAATTGGTGTGGCAGGAAGTGCCCGATGTCGCTGCCAGGCCGGGCGAGGTCCTGATCAAGGTCGCCGCGGCCGGCGTCAACCGCGCCGACGTACTGCAGGCCGCCGGGAAATATCCGCCGCCGCCGGGAGCCAGCGAGATCATCGGCATGGAGGTGT
Organism: uncultured Actinomycetota bacterium; assembly: GCA_963748885.1. Lineage (GTDB taxonomy): Bacteria > Actinomycetota > Actinomycetes > Mycobacteriales > Mycobacteriaceae > Mycobacterium. The sequence goes on along the minus strand of CAVVLC010000070.1, from coordinate 5,693 downwards.
CCGGCGTCATTGCAGAAGTCGCGGCCGAAGTCGGCTCAGATGTCACCGACTGGTCTGCCGGACAAGAGGTTTGCGCCTTGCTGGCCGGCGGCGGCTACGCCGAGTACGCCGCCGTTCCCGCCGGCCAGGTGATGCCGATCCCGGCAGGGCGTCGACCTGTCGACGCCGCAGGCATGCCCGAGGTGGCGTGCACGGTGTGGTCGAACCTGGTGATGACCGCTCACCTCACCGAAGGCCAGCTGGTGCTGTTGCACGGCGGGGCCAGCGGCATCGGCAGCCACGCGATCCAGGTGGCGCGGGCATTGGGTGCGCGGGTCGCGGTCACCGCCGGATCGGCGGAGAAGCTGGACCTGTGCCGCGAGCTCGGCGCCCAGATCACCATCAACTACCGCGACGAGGACTTCGTCGCGCGGCTGCGCGAAAGACCGACCGGCGGCGCCGACGTGATCCTCGACATCATGGGCGCGGCCTATCTGGACCGCAACATCGACGCCCTGGCCACCGGACGGCCAGCTGATCATCATCGGCATGCAGGGCGGGATCAAGGCCGAGCTCAACATCGGCAAGCTGATGGGCAAACGGGCGCGGGTCATCGGCACCACATTGCGGGGCCGGCCGGTCAGCGGACCGAACAGCAAAAGCGAGATCGTCGCAGCGGTGACGGCCTCGGTCTGGCCGATGATCGCCGACGGGCGGGTGCGGCCGATCATTGGTGCGCGCATGCCGGTCCAAGAGGCGGCCGCCGCCCACCAACTGCTGGTGTCCGGGAAGGTGTCCGGCAAGATCGTCCTGACCGTCTAGCCATCCGCGTACGTAGCGCTACTGCGAGTTCGCGCAAGGATTTTCGCACTGACGTTACGCTGGCGCGCGAACGGTAGTGTCAGCCAAAGGAAGCGAGCGCGCGGACCAACTGGTCGACCTCGGCCGTCGTCGAATAGTGCGCCAGCCCCACCGTAACGGCGCCACCGATATCGTTGGCGCCCAGCACATCCAACACACGTGACGTCTGGTCGGAGATCGCCAGGATTCCGTTGTCCGCCAAGCGCTGCACCACCCGATCGGCAGGCACCTCGTGCATTGCGAAACTAACGACCGGTATCCGCGCCTCCGGGCGGCCGATCAGCATCACCAACGGCAGCGACCGTAACGATGCCATCAAGTAGTCGAAGACCCGGTTCAGATACTTATCGGCCGATTGCATCGACACACTCAACCGCTCGCGCCTGCTGCCGCGAGCCGACTCATCAAGCGCCGCAAGGTATTCGATGCTAGCGACGGCGCCGGCCAGCAGACCGAACTGGTGGTGGCCAAGCTCAAGGCGCGCGGGGCCTTTGGCGTTGGGGTCGGTCGAGACCGGGGTGAAAGAGTTGATCAGCGACGGATCACGGAAACACGAGCGCGCCGATCGGCGGGCCACCCCACCCAAGAGTGTTCACCGCCACCGACGTCGACTTCGGTTTCTTTGAGATCGAGCAATCGGTAGGGCGCGGCGGCGGAATGGTCGACGACCACCAGCCCGCCGACGTCGTGGACCAGTTTGGTCATTGCCCGCAAATCGGTGACCGTGCCCAGCGTTCCCGACGCGGAGGTGACGGCCACCAGGCGGGCCGCCTTACCCACCAAGCTCTCCCACTGCCAGGTCGGCAACTCACCGGTCTCGATGTCCACCTCGGCCCATCTCACCTTGGCGCCATAACGGTGTGCCGCCCGCAGCCACGGGGCGATGTTCGCCTCGTCGTCGAGGCGGCTGACGATCACCTCGTACCCCAGGCCCGCGCGCGACGACGACGCTTCGGCCAGCGACGACAACAGGACCGCGCGATCGGCTCCGAGCACGACGCCCGCCGGCTCGGCGTTGAACAGGTCGGCCACCGCCGCGCGCGCCGCCTCCAGCACGGCAGCGCTGCGGCTGCGCCGATGGATGCGCGCCCACCATGCTGGCACTGGACCTTCGGAATGCCGTCGACACTGTGGTCGCGACGGAATCGGGGATCAACATCCCGGCCGGCGCGTCGAAATGCACCCACCCGTCACCCAGCGACGGATGCAGACCGCGCACCCGGGCGACGTCGTATGCCATGCCAGCCACCTTTGAGCTCCGGCCATTGCGCGAATTCGCTGCAGCGGGTGCCATAAACACGGTCCAGCCAGTCGGCTTCGCGAGGCAGGTCACCCGGCCAGCCATACTAGTCGAGTGGGGCTGTGCTTCGGAACGCTGATCGCATTGTTTTTGCTGATCGCGCCGGGAACAACCGTCGCGCGTGTCGCTCAGCTATCGTGGCCGATCGCTATCGCGATTGGTCCGGCGCTGACGTACGGCGTGGTTGCGCTGGCGATCATTCCCTTGGGCGCGGTCGGAATACTGTGGAACGGTTGGACGGCGCTGGCCGCACTGGCCGTGGTGTGCGTGCTGATCGCGGGTTGCCATATTCCGCTCGCCCGCTATCGCGACTCCGCAGGCGAGGCCCGCGCGATCGGCGGCTGGCCGGCGGTGACGGTGGCGGCCGGGGTGTTGCTGGGCACGCTGCTGGTCGCTTGGGCGGCATGGCGCGGCCTCGCGCACTGGCAATCCATTCCCAGCACCTGGGACGCGGTCTGGCACGCCAACACGGTGCGCTTCATCCTCGACACCGGCCAGGCGTCGTCGACCCACATGGGCGAGCTGCGCAACGTCGAGACACACGCGGTGCTTTACTACCCGTCGGTGTTTCACGCCCTGGCAGCGGTGTTCTGCCAGCTCACCGGGGCGGCGCCCACGACCGGCTACACGCTGACGTCGGTGGCGGCGTCGGTCTGGCTGTTTCCCGTCCAGCGCGGCAGTCCTCACCTGGTTCCTGGCGCGCCCACGGACGAGCCAATGGCGTGCCGCGGGGGCGACGGCCACCGCGGCGGCGCTTTCGGCGTCGTTCACCTCGGTGCCCTACGTCGAGTTCGGCGTCGCCGCGATGCCGAACCTGGCGGCCTACGGGGTCGCGGTACCGACTTTAGCGTTGATCGTCTCGACGCTGCGGCACCGCGACCGCATCCCGGTAGCGGTGCTTGCGTTAGTGGGTGTTTTCTCGGTTCACCTCACCGGCGGGTTCGTCGTGATCCTGTTCTTGTCGGCCTGGTGGCTGCTGGACGCGCTGTGGCATCCGGTGCGCGGCCGGGTCACCGACGCGCTGATCCTCGCCGCGGCGGCGGTGCCGACCGGGCTGATACTGGCGCCGCAGTTCATCGGGGTGCTGCGTCAGGCCGACATCATCGCCGGGCATGCATTCCCCAGCTTCAAGAGCGTGAAGCAGGGCGTTATCGACGCGCTGTTGCTGCATACCCGCCACCTCAACGACTTCCCGATCCAGTACGGCCTCGTCGTGCTGTCGGCCATCGGCATGGCGATCTTTCTGTACAAGCGAATCTGGTGGCCGCCGGCGCTCTGGGTGGTGCTGACCGTGGCGACCATCTACTCGGGGGCGCCGTTTCGCAATCCGCTCGGCGCCGCCATCGAAAAGTTCAGCGAGTTCTTCTACAACGATCCCCGGCGGCTGACCGCGGTGGTGACGATGCTGGTGTCGCCGATGGCGGGCATCGCGCTGTTCGCAGCGGTCCTGGTGTTGGTGGCCGGCGCCAAGCGACTCGCCGATCGGTTCCGGCGTTCGGGAGAGGGGATGCCTGCGCCGGTCTGGGTGTCGGCCACGGCGGTCCTGTTGGTGGCCGCCACCGTGCTCACCGGCCGGCACTACCTGTACCGGCACCTGGTCTTGTTCGGCGACAAGTACGACTCGGTGATCGTCGACCAGAAGGACCTCGACGCCATGGCCCATCTGGCGACCCTGCCCGGCGCACGCGACAGCATCATCGGCAACTCCAACGTCGACGGCACCGCGTGGATGTACGCGGTGGCCGACCTGCACCCGCTGTGGACCCACTACGACTACCCGCAGCAAACCGGTCCCGGGTATTTCCGATACATCTTCTGGTCCCGTGCCAACACCGGCAATCCATGGGTGGTCGAAGCGGTCAGGGTGCTCAATATCCGCTACATTCTCACGAGCGAGCCGACGGTTCGCGGGTTCAACGTGCCCGAAGGGCTAAGGTCACTGGAGAAATCGAAGTCGTGGGCGAAGATCTACGACAACGGTGGCGCCCAAATCTGGGAATGGCGCGGCAGGCACAATTGAACGATGGCCCGCAGCCACACATTCCTAGCAAGCCCCTAAGAGGATGGTGACTGGATTGAGTACCGGCAGCGACGGCCCCGACTCTGATGGCATCGAGGTCATCGGCGGCGTCGATCCCCGGATCATGGCGCTGCGCGACGCGGGAGACGACGACGACTCCGACGAGCGCTCGCTGACCGACTTGGTCGAGCAGCCGGCCAAGGTGATGCGGATCGGCACCATGATCAAGCAGCTGCTCGAAGAGGTCCGCGCGGCGCCGCTCGACGAGGCCAGCCGGGCCCGGCTGCGCGAGATCCACGCCACCAGCATCCGCGAGCTCGAGGACGGCCTGGCGCCCGAGCTGCGCGAGGAGCTCGAGCGGCTCTCGCTGCCGTTCACCGAGGACGCGTGCCCCGTCGACGCCGAGCTGCGGATCGCCCAGGCCCAGCTGGTCGGCTGGCTCGAGGGGCTGTTCCACGGCATCCAGACCGCGCTGTTCGCCCAGCAGATGGCCGCCCGCGCGCAGCTGGAGCAGATGCGCCGGGCGCGCTGCCGCCCGGGCGTCGGCAAGTCGGGCCACTCGGCGGCCCGGCCACCGGGCAGTACCTGTAAGCCGTGTCGAGCAGTCCGCACATCGAGACCCACAATGCGTGGGTCGAGTTTCCCATCTTCGACGCCAAGTCGCGCTCGCTGAAGAAGGCCTTCCTCGGCAAGGCCGGCGGCACGATCGGGCGCAACGACTCCAACGTGGTCGTCATCGAGGCGCTGCGGGACATCACCATGTCGCTGGAGATGGGCGACCGCGTCGGGCTGGTCGGCCACAACGGGGCGGGGAAATCGACTCTGCTGCGCGTGCTTTCGGGCATCTACGAACCCACCCGGGGCTGGGCAAACGTCACCGGCCGGGTGGCGCCGGTCTTCGATCTCGGGAGTCGGCATGGACCCGGAGATCTCCGGCTTCGAGAACATCATCATCCGCGGCCTGTTTTTGGGGCAGACCCGAAAGCAGATGCTGGCCAAGGTCGACGAGATCGCCGAGTTCACCGAACTCGGCGACTACCTGTCGATGCCGCTGCGCACCTACTCCACCGGGATGCGGGTGCGGCTGGCGATGGGCGTGGTCACCAGCATCGACCCGGAGATCCTGCTGCTCGACGAGGGCATCGGCGCGGTGGATGCCGACTTCCTGAAGAAGGCCCAGTCGCGGCTGCAGAGCCTGGTGGATCGCTCCGGAATCCTGGTGTTCGCAAGCCATTCCAACGAATTCCTGGCCCGGCTGTGTAAGACCGCGATGTGGATCGACCATGGCACGATCAAGCTCACCGGCGGCATCGAAGACGTGGTGCGCGCCTACGAGGGCGAGGACGCCGCCCGGCATGTGCGCGACGTGCTCGCAGGAGACACCGCGACGACGCATGAGCGAGTACAGTCTTCGCCGTCGTGGTCACCCATCGGCGCCCCGACGAGCTGGCCAAGTCGCTGGACGTGCTCAGCACCCAGACGCCGGCCGCCCGATCACCTGATCGTGGTCGACAATGATTTTTCGGGGGAATA
>CAVVLC010000069.1:0-19175 GCA_963748885.1 uncultured Actinomycetota bacterium | reverse complement strand
GATGCGCCGGCCGTGGTGGAGCTGCTGGGGCAGCTGCAAGCCCGGTTGCAAGGCGAGGGCTACACGTACACCGCGGTGCCCGACCAGAAGGTGACCGTCTACCACGACAACGGCGCGGCGGTCGAGGTGATCTGGTCACGCCGTCGCGGCGACGGCACCGAAATCGAACGGTTCGCAGCTCATTTCGAGGTAGCCCGCGGGCCGCAGGGGTGGCGGATCATCTGCGTCCAGGCGGCACCGACAGCCGGCGAGTCGCTGAAAGCCGCATGGCCGCAGGCGAGTTGACCATCACCCAGAACCCACCATCCTAGGGAGCCAGCAATGATCATCGACACCGCGGACCTCGACCCAACCGCGGCCTACAAACTTCTCATCGGCAGCGTGTTGCCCCGCGCGATCGCCTGGGTCAGCACGAGTTCGACCACCGGAGTCGGCAACATCGCACCGATATCGTTCTTCACCGTCGTCGGCCGATTCCCACCGGTCCTCTCGATCACGCTTGCAACCCCGCTCCGACGGCATCACGCTCAAGGACACTTTCGTCAACATCCGCGACACCGGCGAATTCGTGGTCAACATCGCCACGATCGGGCAGGCCGACGCGGTGCATCGCTCAGCATTGGAATTCGACACCGATGTCGACGAATTCGAGGCGTTGGGTTGGAGAAGGCACCGTCGGAGGTGATTTCGGCTCCGCGTATCGCCGGCGCGCCGATCTCTTTCGAATGCGTCGTCGACCGCATCATCCCGATGCCACCGCTGCCCGACCATGTCGTGTGGGGACGGGTCAAGCGCATCCACGTCCGCGACGATCTGTACCTGTCCAGCGGGCCGCATCGACGTCGGCGCACTGGGCGTGTTCGGCAGGCTTGCAGCCGAATACACGTTGGTCGACAACATCTTCACCACGCCGCTGCCCGAGGAACTCGTCGAGGAGCTGGGCACGCAACGCGCCGGCCGACTCGACGAGCACGCCGACCGACTACTCGCCCATCGACACCGCCGAATGGTCACCGTCGGGCGCTACAAAAGGGGTGGCGTGACCTGAAATGACTGGCGCCCACCGCTGCTGTTGATCCACGGATTCCTCGACGACGCGACGGTCTGGGACGGCCTGATCGAGCTGTCTGGCGGCAAAGTCGCTGTCGTTCGCTACGACCTACCCGGCTTCGGCACCCGCAAGTCACGCTCTCGCGGAAGCGCCGTGACGTCACGCTGGAATTCTTGCGCCGCCGAGGCCGGCGACATCGTCGAGCCCATCGACGGGCCGGTGATCGTGGTCGGCCAGAGCATGGGCACGCAGGTCGCCGAGCTGGTCGCCGCGCAACACGCCGACCGCGTGCGTGGGCTGGTGCTGCTCACCCCGGTCCCGCTGGGCGGCACGCGGCTGCCCGACGAGGTGGTTGCGCCGTTCCGCGCCCTCGGCGGTGACCGCGACGCGCAGCGCGCCTGCGGGCACGAACTGTCACCGAACCTCGCGCGCAGAACAACTCGACCGGCTCGTCGACATCGGTGCCCCGTCGCGGCCGACGTCGTCGCCCACTACGTCGACGTCTGGAACGACGGGCTGAGCGACGCGCCCGCGACGAGCGCAGTTCACCGGCCCCGTGCTGATCATCCGCGGCGGCGCCGACGGGTTCGTGACCGAGGAACTCGTCGACACCATCAGCCCCCGCTTTAACCAGACCCGAAGTCAAAGTCATCGACACGGGCGGCCACTGGGTGCACGTCGAGTGCCCCGCGGCCGTCGCGACGATGATCCTCGACTTCGCCGACGCGACTATTGGAGGTGGCACCATGAGTGGCCGCTGCAATACAAAGTCTTTGTCACAGGCCAGATCCCGCAATCGGGCCGGGGGCCGCTACCCGACGGCAGCACGCGGAATGTGGTCACCGATCACATCCACATTGATCATGGGACGACACGACGCGGTGCTCATCGATCCGCCGCTCACCACGGCGCAGGCGTCCGAACTCGGCGATTGGGTGGCCGCCTCGGGACGCCAACTGCGACAGATCTACGTCACCCACGGTCACGGGGACCATTGGTTCGGCGCGATTCCGTTGCTGCACAGGTTCCCCGGCGTCTCGTGCAAGCGACCGAGGGGACCGGCGAAACTCATGGAGGCGCAGAACGATCCGAAGTTCCGCGCCGAATTCTGGGACCGGGTTTTCCCGGGACAGGTTCCCGCCGGAGAGCTGGACGTGACAATCGTCGACGAAAACGGATTCCGAGCTCGACGGCGTATCGCTCATTCCGGTCGAGGCCGGTCACACCGACACCGACGCCACGACGATGCTGCACGTACCCGAAATGGGCCTGCTCGTCGCCGGCGACGTCGTCTACAACGGCGTGCACCCGTACCTCACCGAGTCCGGCGGCGTCACCGGGATCGACGAATGGCTGGCCGCCCTCGACATCGCCGAGACACTGCGGCCCGCAACGGTTATCGCCGGCCACAAAGATCCCCGCGCCTTCGACAACCCCGCGCAGATTCAGGCGACGCGGCGGTACCTGACCGACGCGCGGCGACTGCTTCAGTCATCGGAATCCGCCGAGGTGTTCTACCGGGAGATGCTGCGGCTCCACCCCAACCGGCTCAACTCGGGCGCGTTATGGGGCGCGGCCATCACGCTGTTGCCCCTCGCATAGCAGCGCTCGCGTGTTCTCGGCGGTGAGCCGTCGCCACGAGGCGGGATCCGCAGTCGGCCAGTCGGTGTCGAGCTTTCGGGCCAGCAGCTCGACGGCGACGGGCGGCGTGAAGCAGTAGTCGCTGCCGTACAGCAAGCGACCCGTCCCGAAACGTCGCGTGATGGCGGCGATCTGATCGGGAAGCGGCGCGCCGGCGAGATCGAACCACAACGAGTCCCAGCCGAAGTCAGCCGGCGCATCCGGGATCATTCCGGCCAGTCCGAACAGCTCGATCCGGCTGATGACGGCCGGCAGCGCCGCACCACAATGCGGCACGATGAATCGGATCTCCGGATAACGTGTCAGGACACCGGCGGCCGCGAGATGGACCACTGACCGGGTCGTGTCGAACAAAAACTCCATCACCGGCGCCGGGAACCCGAGCTCGGTGCCGTCGAAATGGCGCGGCGAAGTGGGGTGGATGAACACGACCGCGCGCCGGGCCGCCAGTTCCCGCCACAGGGGATCGAGTTCCGGGTTGCCGAGATACACCCCATGCGCATTGGACTCAATTCCCACCCCGGCATACCCCGGGCTATCCACGAACCGCCGAGCCTCCGCGATGGCCGCCCCCAGGTTTGGCAGTGGCAGCGCCGCGAAGAACTCGAACCGGTCGGGATGTTCGGCACTCAAATGCGCCATGAAGTCGTTGACCTCGACCGCAAGATCCGCCGCGGATGCGTCGTCGCCGAAATGCACTCCGGGCGAGGAGATCGACAAAACCGAGACTCCGACGCCGACGCGGCCCATGAGGTCCAGGTGATCGCCAACCGACCAGCTCGGCCAACCGGGCATCCCGTCGGGCGTGGCATGACCGGCCGATTTGGCCGCGGCGACATACCAGTCGGGCAGGACGTGCGAGTGGACGTCGACGAGGTCAGCAGACGCGTCAGCACTCATGCAGGTGTTCCGCTGGCGGCGAAGGTCTGGTGCAGTTCGCCGATCCCGGTGATCCAGCTGCGCAGCTGCTCGCCCGGACGGAGGAAACGCTGGGGCTTGCGCCCGAATCCGACACCGCCCGGGGTTCCGGTGAAGATGACGTCGCCCGGGTAGAGCGTGACGTTGGCGGACAATCCTGCGACGAGCTTGGGGATCGGGAAGCTCAGCGCGCTGGTGCGCCCTTTCTGCATCTCCTCGCCGTCGATGGTGCAGCCCAGTTCGAGATCGTCGGGATTTGCCAGCTCGTTCGGCGTGACCAGCCAAGGACCCTGCGGCGAGAATCCGGGATAGGACTTGCCGAGCCCGAATTGCGGTGCGGGACCGCTCAATTGGGTGATCCGCTCGGAAATGTCTTGTCCCACCGTCAGGCCCGCGACGTGGTCCCAGGCCTCCTGCTCGCTGATGGTGGTGGCCTCACGACCTATGACGGCGACCAGCTCGACCTCCCAGTCCACGTTCCCGCCCTCCGGGATGACGACGGTGGTATCGGGCCCGGCGAAGCTCGACACAAACTTGGTGAATACCGGCGGCAGCGCCGTGGGCGGCGCAAAGCCGGATTCCGTTGCGTGCTCGTGAAAGTTGAACGCGAGCGCGAACACTTGGCGCGGGCTCGGAGACGGAGCGCCCAGCAGCGCACGGTCGACCGCGAAGCTACCAGCATTCGCGCCGTCGTAACTAATTGCCCAGCTGCACAGTTCGTCCCACTGGTTGTACACGGTGCTGAGGTCGGGACCGAATCGGCCACCGGACGCCGTCGCGATATCGATGGCCCGCTCGGCTCCGTCGGCTCCGATCACCAGGACGGCGCGATTGTCGTGGTTGGCGATTCGCATGGGACTTCCTCTCGTCGGTCGTGCTGGTCTAGACCCATCGCCCTACTTCCAGGCGAAGACCGGTTGCTCCAACTCGTCGACCGGGTCGTGGCGTCCTTCCAGGCACAGCCACCGCAGCTGCAGCAGCACCGCACCCGTCGGCGCGTGGATGAGGTGGTTTCCCAACGGGATCTGCACCACCGGACGCGGGCTTTCCGGGATGGTGATGAACCTCGGCGAATCGTCGCGCAGCAATTCGTGTAACCCCACACGGTAGACCGCCTCCACCTCGTCGGGCGCGGGGCGCGGATCTAGCCCTTCACCGCCCCAGATCACCACCGGCGTGATGACGTAACCGGACCGCGTCGGGTAGTCGTCGAGCAGGCCCAACACGTTCTGATCGGGCAGTGCGATGCCGACCTCCTCGTCCAACTCTCTGCGCGCCGCCTCGACGGCGGTCTCGCCCGGGTCCACGCGCCCACCCGGCAGCGCCCACTGCGCCGCATGCGAAGTGAGCCGAGAGGCCCTCCGGCACAACAGAAACGCAGCGCCGCCCGACACGCCGGCCATCCGTCCGTCGGGTCGAGCCGCCATGGGCGGCCCAGCGATCCCGTCGTACACGGGTGCCGGATCTACCCTGCCCTCCCCGGGCTCGGAGTCGACGAGCACCACCGCGACTGCAGCGTGTCGCTTCCTCGGATCGGTCACGACGCGACGGTCGTGACCCGCCAAATGTTCCCGAACCCGCGCGCGCAGCGCTTCGTCATAGGCGATTGCCACGTCTCGACCCTAGGCCGGACGACTTTTCACGTACCGGTGGCGGCGGGTTCGACGGTCGCGATCTCGCTGAGACCGCTGATCCTGAGGACGCGAATCAGGAGTGGGTGGACGATGACGTGTAGCCGGTCGGCCTGGACGGCTTGGTCGAAAAGCGCGTTGATGCCGGCGCTGTCCACGTACTTGACCGCGCTGAGATCGACGGTGATCGGCCCGCCGGAGCCCGCGCTGGCCGTTGCGAGCGCCCTGGTGAACGCGTCGATGTTGCTGAGATCGATCTCCCCGGTCGCGGTGACCCGGGGTATCCCGTCGGCGTCACGCTCGGTGTTCAAGCTGAGTGGTGTGGCCATTTAGGTGATCCTCGCGTACATGTGAACTGTGGTTCCGGCATCGTTGGATTCAATGGTGAAATCCTCCATCAGGCCTCGCATGAGGACGATGCCGCGGCCGCGACTGATGTTGGCGACAGTGCGCGGTGGCTTCCAGCTACCGGTGTCGGTCACGGTCACTTCTAGCCCGTTGGCAAGCGCGGTCACACGCACCGAAACGATGCCTGGGGGTCGGTCACGGTGGCCGTGTTCGATTGCGTTGGAAATGGCTTCGCCGGTGGCGATAAGGACGCTCTGGATCTGATCGGTCCCGATCCCCGCCTGGGTCAGCCAGTTGCGCAGGGCAGCACGGCTCTGGGCCAGCTGGTTGGTGTCGGCGGCGAATTTCATTTCCAGCGGAGCCGGCTGCCGGTAAAGCAACATGGCCACGTCGTCCGGGTAGCCGCCCTCGGGTTCAAGTCGGGACATCAGCCGTTCCGCGACCTCATCGAGCGCCAGCGCACGCGTATCCCGAACGAGATCGGCGGCCCGGTCAATGCCGTGATCGATCGAACTGCCGCGGCGTTCGACCAGGCCGTCGGTATAGAGCAACAGCGTTGCGCGGGCGGGCATCGTGACGCGGGCCTCGGGCCGAGTCCCGTCCGGTCGCAGCGCCAGGGGAAGCGAGTGGCCGCCCTCCAGCATCTCGGTGCGTCCCGTCGGCGTACACCATGATCGGGCGGCGGATGGCCCGCGCTGGAGTACACCAGTTCACCTGTGCCGAGGGTCAGCACCGCACAGAACGCGGTGGTGCAACGGGCGCCGGGCAGGCGCGCCGCAAAGCGGTCCAGAGCCGCGAGCGCGGCTGCGGGACTGGGCCGCTCGAGCAGCAGCGCGCGGCAGGCGCTGCGAAGCTGACCCATCACGGTGGCGGCGGCCAGGCCGTGACCGACACAGTCGCCGACAATCAACGCGACGCGCCCGTCCTCGAGATCGACGACGTCGTACCAGTCGCCGCCGACCTGCAGTGGTCGGCTCGCGGGGCGGTACCGCACCGCAAAGCCGTCCGGCAGCGTCGCCGGGCCGAGCATCGCGTGCTGCGAGCACCATGGCGGTTTCGCGCTGCTCGTCCAACTGGTAGACGCGCTGCAGGCCTTGACCGAGCCGTCCGGCGAGCACCGCGAGCAGGGTGTGATCCTCGGTGGTGAACGGCCGCCGCTCAGCCAACTCGATCCAGACGACCAGCACTCCTTGGGGATGCTGCAACACGATGCCCGCGGCGCCGGCTTCGTCGGTGACGGCGGTGAGCATGTCGGCATCACGCAACGACTCGAACAGCTGCCGCTGACGCGGCGACAGGTGAGCCCAGTCGGCGGGCTCGCCGGCGCACACCAGGTCCGGCGTGCCCTCTTCGAGTGAGTCGCTGGAGAACCGCACGGCCAGCACGCGCCGGGCTTGCCACACCCGGCGCAATTCCTCGGTTGCACCCTGCAGCGCGTCTTCCAGCGAATCTGCTTGAGCCAGTTGCTGGTTAAGCGCAGCCAACGCAACTTGGCGCTGCACGGCGTAGTGCTCGGCCGTGACGTCGCGGAAGGTGCCGACCGTGACTCGTCGCCCGGAATCGGGGTCGTCGACGTGATTGAAGGTGACCGCGACCCACCGTCGATGCCCACTGCGGTGCGTGACGGGGACGGTGAAGGAGCCGTGGGTTTGGCCCAGCAGTTGCCCGAACGCCGTCGCGACTTGTCGGTGGGCTTCGGGGTCGGTATCGGCGTCCGGCCACCACGGGTGGGTGGGTTGGTACGGCAGCTGTTCGGGGCCGTAGCCGAGGATCTCGGTGAAGGCCGCGTTGATCTCGATCACGGCGCCGTTCTCGTCGCACACAAAGAACGCTTCCTGCAGCGAGTCGACCAGGGCGCTGCGCCAGCGGGCCTGATGATTGCGCAGCCGCGCCAGCTCGACGTTGGCGCGCACCCGAGCGAGAAGCTCCGCGGCGGCGAACGGTTTGACGAGGTAGTCGTCGGCGCCGGCCTGCAAGCCTTCGATCGAGGCTTCCTGTCCCGCGCGAGCGGACAGCAGCAGCACGGGCAGGGCACCGGTACGCGGGTCCCTCCGCAGCGCCGTGAGCATTTGGAGGCCGTCCAGCCTGGGCATCATCACGTCGCTGATGACGAGGTCGGGCAGTTGCACGCGGATGGCCTCGAGCGCCTGCTGGCCGTCGGTGACACCGGTGACCTCATAGCCGTGGGCCCGCAGCAGGTCGGTCAGGTATTCGCGCATGTCGGCGTTGTCGTCGGCGACCAGCACGCGTGTCTGGTCACTACCGCTCTCGGCTGCGGTGAGCGCGGTCATGGTCGCGATGGTGCCCGTGCCGGACCTGGAATCCGACCACGAATTGGTGTCGGTCGGCAGCCAGCGCAGAGCTTCCTGGACGTAGGGTTCGGCGATCACGCCCGCTGTCGCGCGCGCGCCCGGTGGGCCGGCCGCTTCGTCGCCGGCTAGCTGGGCCGCACCGAACGGCAGCCGGACGGTGAACGTTGTGCCGGTGCCCTCGTAGCTGTCGGCGGTGATGGTGCCGCCGTGCAACCCAACCAGTTCCTTGACCAGAGCCAGCCCGATTCCGCTGCCCTCGGTGGAACGGGCGCGCGCACTCTCGATGCGGTGGAACCGTTCGAAGAGCCGCGGCATCTCCGCGGCAGGTACTCCGATACCGGTGTCGGTGACGGTGACGATCGCGTAGCCGTCGGCGTCGGCGTGGTCGCGGCCCACGCGGACAGTGATGGAGCCCTCGAAGGTGAACTTCAACGCGTTGGAGAGCAGGTTGAGCACCACCTTCTCCCACATCTCGCGGTCCAGGTACACCGGTTCGTCCAGCGGCGGGCAGTCCACGGTGAACGTCAGCCCGGCCCGTTCGATCGCCGATCGGAAGACGCTGGCCAGTTCGGCGGTGAAGGCCGACAGGTCGACCGGCTCGAATCGGGCCTGCATTCGCCCCGCCTGGATGCGGGAGAAGTCCAGCAGCGTGTTGACCAGCTTGGCCAGCCGCAAGCCGTTGCGGTGAACGAGGTCCAGTTCGTGGCGCGCCCGCTGATCGAGCCCGTCCGCCCGGCTGCGCAGCTCGTCGACCGGCCCGAGGATCAGGGTGAGCGGGGTGCGGAACTCGTGGCTGACGTTGGAGAAGAACGTCGTCTTGGCCCGGTCCAGCTCGGCCAGTTCCTCGGCGCGCTGCTGCTGGTCCCGGTAGCTGCGTGCGCTGCCCACTGCCGCGGCGATGTGCCCGGCCACCAGCTCGACGAAGCCGCGGTAGCCGTCGTCGAGCGCGCGGTAGCGGTTCAGCGCGGCCACCAGGAACCCGAGTGGCGCGCCGCCCTGCTGCAGCAGCGGCACCACGAGCGCCTCGTCGGGCGGCTGCAGGCCAGGCGCCGGTGGGCAGATTCAGTGACTGGCCGTCGAGCTCGATCAGTTCGATTTCACCATGCGCGGCCTTGTCGACGGGCCAGAACGAATGACCGCTCGGAGAACTCAGCGACAGCGTCTCCGGCGCCGCGGGATGCCCATGCGCGATTCCGCTGACCCCGGCAAGCCGCGCGTCTCCGTCGTCGCCGAACAGGTAGGTCAGCGTGAAGGGCAGATCGAACAGATTGCCGGCGAGCTTGCCGGCGGCGAAGTCGAGCATCTGTCGTTCCGTGCGCACAACGCTCGGGTCGGAGCCCAGGTCCCGCAGTGTCGCCATGCGACGCTCACCGATCACCCGGTCGGTGTCCTCGCTCACCACGCACAGCATGCCGACCACGCGCGCCTCCTCGTCGCGCAACGGGCTGTAGGAGAACGTGTGATATGTCTCCTCGGGGTAGCCCGACCGCTCCAGGATCAGCATCAGGGCCTCGTCCCAGGTCGCCTCCCCGGTTGACAGGACCCCCTCGATCCGTGGGCCGATGTCTGTCCAGATCTCCGCCCACACCTCGCTGGCGGGACGGCCTAGCGCCCAGGGGTACTTGCGGCCCAGGGTGTCGCGGCGATAGGCGGCGTTGCAGAAGAACGTCAGCTCCGGACCCCACGCCATCCACATCGAAAACCGGGATGCCAACAGGATGTTGACCGCCGTGCGTAGGCTTTGCGGCCATCCCTCCACCGGCCCCAGCGGGGTGGACAGCCAGTCGACGGCGTTCAGATCCCGCCCAATCTCCTGGTCCGCCCGGAAAACCACTTTCATCCCCTTTTAAATGTGACCCTTCAAGAGAACCACGTCGCAGACGTTTCGCCCGAGAGCGGGTCCCCGGGGGGATACCCAACTATGAATCTCCCGCTTGTCAGACGGGCCCGGTACCGGGCACGCCCTTGAGTTCATGAGCGCCGCGGTCGTCGAATTCGAGCCCTGACCCGATCATTAGGTCGCGCAGCGTGCTGGACACGAGCACGTGGTTCGGCGCTGCCATCGCGAGGAAGCCGTCTCCCGATGTGTTCACCTCGCGGTCGACCGGAGGCCGTTTTCGGCGGCTCAGGCTTAGTCTCACGCCATGGATCGCATCTGGCAGTGGACTTGGGATCGGCACGGAGCGAGGTATATGTGGGCGTTCTACGCGTGTCGCTCCCAGTGTCGCTGGCAATCTACCTCTTTTGGTCGTTTCTCATTATCGCTGTCGAGAAGTCCAGTGACTACGTCCAGGCGGCTGCCGTCGCCGTTGTCGCCGTGCTGGTGCTGCATTGCGTGGTGGTTCTTCCCGAACGGGGACGGCTCCGCCTTATGGAGCAATGGGCAGCCGGCCAAGAGGTCGATCGAGCGACAGCCCTCGAGGCCACCTATAGCCTTGCTCGGAGGGCGGTTCCTCGAGGCTTGTGGGCCACTACTGTTGGCTTCACCCTGGTATCGGTCGTCGTCGGTGCGATCGCCGGAGCGACGGGGTTGCGGCTCGTCCAGTACGCGATCCTGGGCGCCGTCAGCGGAACTGCGGTTCAGCTCATCGGTGTGCACAGCTTTGCGGAGGCAGTGATGCGACCGGTGAGGGTCGCGATTGCCGGTGACGCGGGGATTGGTGACTCCTTGCCCCGCTCTCGCCCGACGTTCGCCGCGTGGTCGAAGCGTGGCCGTGCTCGGGACCGTGTTCGTGTTCGCTGTTGATGGTGCGATGTTGGCGGCCGTGTTCGACTCGGGCCAGTGCGGAATCCCTGTTCTCTTCGTCGTGATCGGGTGTGCGTTGACGGTTGGGTTCGGAATGCCGATAACCGTCGGCCTCGGGTTCGCACCGTCCCTGCGACCGATTCGCGACCTCGCCGCAGGAACTGAACGTGTTGCGGCTGGCGACTACAGTCAACGCGTGCCGGTGGTTCAAGACGATGACCTCGGTGCGCTCGCGGCGTCGTTCAACCGCATGCAGACGGGTTTGGCTGAGCGGCGACGACTTCACGCGGCGTTTGGAACCTACGTCGATCCGGCTCTGGCGGCGCGGCTGCTTGAGCAAGGTGACGATGTCTTCACCGGTGAGCGCCGCGAAGTGACGGTGATGTTCATCGACATCCGTGACTTCACCCCGTTCGCCGAGGCCAACACCGCCGAGGACACGGTAGCCCGCCTCAATGCGCTGTTCGAGATTGTAGTGCCCGCCGTCGTCGAGGCTGGCGGCCACGTCAATAAGTTCCTCGGCGACGGCGCGCTGGCCGTCTTCGGCGCACCAAACGACCTCGCGGACCACGCCGACGCCGCGCTGAAAGCGGCCGTGCTGATTCATCGTCTGGTCGCCGAGCGATTCGGCGAGGAGCTTCGTATCGGCATCGGGATCAATACCGGTGTGGTGATCGCCGGAACGATCGGCGGCGGCGGCAAGCTCGAGTTCACCCTCATCGGTGACACCGTCAACGTGGCAGCCCGCGTCGAGCAGCTCACCAAAACCACCGGCGACACGGTCCTTGTCACCCAGCCCTGCGTCGACGCCCTGACTTCTCGACCGCCCGGACTTACCGACCGGGGATCCGATGCCTTGAAGGGTAAGTCAGCCGCCGTGCAGGTCTTCAGCCTCGACCCCGGGACCTACGCCATCTCGGGCCGATCCCACGCGCGGCGCTGGTAGCGGGACGTGGAGATACTGGCACGAAAAGCAGCTGCCCGACGGGACACTGATCCTGACCGCGCCCTCGGGACACACCTACGTCACCACCCCGGGCAGCGCGCTGCTGTTCCCCAGTGTGTGCCGCGCCGTCGGCGGCATGCCCGCCCCCGAAGCCGACCCCCAGCTCGACGACTACTGCGGCCAACGGACCGCGATGATGCCTAAGCGCCGCCGCACCCGCGCCCAAAACCGCGCCCACGCATCGCCACCGAACGCCGACAGAATCGCGAAGCTCGGCATGCCAGAGCCCAAGCCCGCGCCCACGCCACATCCCAAGCCCAATCCCAAGCCGTACGCGCCAATCCACCACCGGGCTACAACCCCGACCCGGACGAACCCCCACCGTTCTGACGGCCGGTCAACGCTTTCACGCAGAGGCGACGGCGAACAGCCGCCATTCGCCGGGCACACCCTTGAGTTGGTGAGCGCCGCGGTCCTCGAACTCGAGTCCTGACCCGATCACCAGGTCGCGCAGCGTGCTGGACACGAGCACGTCGTTCGGCCCGGCCAGTGCGCTCACCCGCGCGCCGATGTGCACGCCGATCCCGCCGATGTCATCGCCGCGGACTTCGCACTCGCCGGTGTGCAACCCGGCGCGCACCTCGATGCCGAGCGCCTGCACCGCGTCGCGAATTGCCATCGCGCAGCGGATCGCCCGCTGCGGGCCGTCGAACATCGCGAGGAAGCCGTCGCCCGATGTGTTCACCTCGCGGCCTCGAAACCGAGCCAGCTGCGACCGCACGACGGCGTCGTGCGCATCGAGCAAGGCGTGCCAGTCACGGTCACCCATCTCGGCAGCCCGTCGCGTCGAGTCCACGATGTCGGTGAACAGCACCGTGGCGAGCACCCGATCGTCGGCCACTTCGGCCTGGCTGGCCGGTGAGGAACTCGGCGATCTCCTGAAAGGATTCGCGCCACGGTTCTACGAAGTGCCACATGTTGCGCCCCGGCAGTTCGACGTATTTCGCGCCCGGTATGTGATCGGCGACGTACTTTCCCATCGCGGGCGTGATCAATGGGTCGTCGGCGTGCTGGACGACAAGGGTTGGCACGCGGACTGTCGGAAGCACCGCCCGCACGTCCAATTCGGCCACCAGAGGCATCATGAGCGCAACGGTCCGTGGGCTCGCCGCACAGGCGTTCATGTCGGGCCCACGCTGCCCGGATCTCCTCGTTCCACGGCATGTCCGGATTCATCAGCATGCTGCGCACTCTCCGGTCCCCCACGTGGCGGCCATGGCAGCGACGACTTCCGTCGAGCCACTCGGTGCGGTCATCGCCGCTCGCGTAGCCCTCGAGCACGACCAGCGCGGTTGTGCGGGACGGATGTGTTGCCGCGAACAGCGCCGCTGTCGCGAACGCCCCGTCCATCGCGACGAGGACCGCTTCGCGACTCCCGAGATCGTCCAGCACCGCGGTGATGCTGTCGGCCCATTGCTCCAACGTCGGCAGCGCGCCCGGCGTGACGGGATCGGACGCTCCCGTGCCCGGCTGGTCGAGGAAGATCAGCCGGCCGAGCGATGTCATCGCCTCGACCCACCCTCGAAGGGACGGCAGCTCAGGAAGGTCCTCGCAGCACGTGAACCAGTTCGGGACGAACACGATGTCGCGAGGTCCTTCGTCCGACGTGCGATAGGCGACGCGCAAATCGCCGTTTCGTGCGTAGCGCGTCTCCGAGAACACTGCGGAAGTCTAAGCCGAGCAGCGAGTCTCGTTTCGGCGTCAACCAGCCAGCTCGAACACCTACGTCACCACCCCCGAAGCCGACCCCCCACCCGACGACTACTGCGGCCAACGCAGCGCCATGATGCCCAAACGCCGCCGCACCCGCGCCCAACGCCGTGCCCAACGCGTCGCCGCCGAACGCCGACAGAATCACGAAGCTCGCCAAGCCAGAGCTGAAGCTTAAGCCCTGCACGCCAACCCACCACCGGGCTAAACCCCGACCGGGATGAACCCCCGCCATTCTGGTGGTTAACGCGCCCAGTCAGCCCCTGGTTGGTCAGTTAGAGATCGCGGTCATCGGGGTAGCTAGACGTTCGTGGATTGGGCAACATTGCATGCTGTGGCAATTGGATCGGCGCTGCTTGCGGCGTTCTGGGCGGCGGTGGGCATCGTTGCGCGCCAGCAGGCCGTCCAACACGACGCGGCGAATAAGGCGCAGCCAAGCGCGATTGTCACCTCGTGGGTTCGCCAACCATCGTGGTGGGCGGGAACGCTAGCCGCCGTCGCCGGGTATGTTTTCCAGGCCGTTGCCTTGGCGCATGGATCGTTGCTCCTGGTCCAACCTTTGCTGGTGTCCTCGCTGCTGTTCGTGCTTCCCCTCGGCGCGAGGTTCGCCAATCAACGCGTCACGGCACTCGATTGGTGGTGGGCGTTGGTGTTGACCGCGGCGCTGACCGTTTTCGTCCTTGTGGGCCAGCCGCGTCAGGGCCATTACCGCCCCGCCGTGCCTGCGTGGAGTCTGGCGGTGGCCGGCGCGCTCCCGGTGGTGATCATCAGTGTTGTGGCGGCCCGTCGCGCCCACGGTCGACGGCGCGCCATGTTATTGGCGATCGCCGTCGCGGTGCTGCTAGGCACGATCGCTGTTTTAACCAAGGTCAGCACTCACCGATTCGGCGTCGCCGGATGGCATGGACTGTTAGCGACGCCGGCGCCGTATCTGCTTATCGCCCTGGCGGTCACGGTTACCGTATTGCAGCAGTCAGCGTTTCACGCCGGCGCATTGCAAGCATCGGTACCGATCATGCTCGTCGGTGAGCCGATCGTGGCGGTGCTGCTGGGTGTTGTGGTACTCGGTGAACATCTTCCCGTGCGCGGTGCGGCGGCATGGCTGCTGGCACTAGCGGTCGGCGCGATGGTGGCGGCCACCGTCGCCCTGGGCCGCGGTGCGGGTACGCGCACAGAGCAATTGGCCCACACCACGCCATGAGCCCAGCGCAATGACCCGGATTGCGCCGTTGCAATCAGCTGGTCCCATAGGAAAGACTCGCTGCGGCGGGAATTCAGGCACTCGGCGGAAGTGAAGACAATGAGCCGTAACCGTATAGTCGCTGCTCCAGTTGTCCTCGGCACGGTGCTGCTGGCACTCGTGGGCTGTACGACGTCGACTGCACGGCCACCCGCAACGGGGTTAACCAGCCCGACCGCAACGACGGTGGCCGTGACACCGCTCGCCACCGCGACGCCCGTGCCCGCCGCGCCGCACCCGCCCCAGGGCGCGCAGCCTCAACTGGCCGCAGACCCCGCGCAGCTGGCCGACGACCTTGTCGCCGACGAGCATGCGCTGCGTGACCCGGCGACGGGGGAGCCAGCGCTGCAGGCGGCGGCGCACCGCCAGCAGGCGGCCTACCGCGCCATCGGGCGGCACCCCGAATGGGACGGGATCATCCGACCGCGCATCCCGGTGTCGTTGATCGATGTCTACGACCGCAACATCGACGCCCGCCGCCAGCTCGCCGCAATGTCACACCCGAAGGACGCACTGCCCGCGTGGCGCATCGACCCGCCGATTCCGGCCGGCGAGCTGATCGGTTACTACCACGCGGCGGAGGCGGAATCGGGCGTCGGCTGGAACTACCTGGCCGCGATCAACCTGGTCGAGACCCGCTTCGGCAGCATCTCCGGCGTGAGCACCGCCGGGGCTCAGGGCCCCATGCAGTTCTTGCCGTCGACGTTTGCCGGCTACGGCCAGGGCGGCGATATCAAC
This sequence comes from uncultured Actinomycetota bacterium, assembly GCA_963748885.1. Classification (GTDB taxonomy): domain Bacteria; phylum Actinomycetota; class Actinomycetes; order Mycobacteriales; family Mycobacteriaceae; genus Mycobacterium. The sequence continues at coordinate 3,834 of CAVVLC010000069.1, read as the reverse complement.
TCGCCCCGCGACAGCATCATGGCGGCGGGCCGCTACCTGGCCGCCAGTGGCTTTGCCAACGATCGTGATCACGCGATCTTCGCGTACAACCACGCGCGACGAATACGTGCAGGCGGTCGACCAATACGCGGCGTTGATCGCGTCCGACCCCGCCGCGTTCGCCACGTTCTACCGTTGGGACGTGTACTACTTCACGACCGCCGGCGACGTGCTGCTCCCCATCGGATACTTCGCATCGTCACCGATCCCGGTCGGCGACTACCTGGCATCGCACCCGCAGTGACTTGATGATTCGGCGGCCGATTGGAAGTGGTCTGGCCGGGGTACACCGCCTCTACCGAACAATTCGACAAGTGCTCAACAAAGGGGCGAACTGTGATTATTTTGGGAATCATCCTCGTGGTGATCGGATACGTGACCAGCCTGGCGATTCTCGAAACGATCGGCGGCATTTTGGTGCTGATCGGTGTGATCCTGTGGATCCTGGGGGCGGTCGGACGGCCCGTGGCCGGCCGCAAAGTCTGGTTTTAGCAGTCTGGTTCTAGCAGTCTGGTTCTAGCCGCGCCGGAACCCCAGCAATTCGGCCAGTTCCGATGCTGAATAACGGCTGGGCCCAACGCCTTTGCGTACAGCTGCGCGGGCGGCACGGGCCAGCGCGGCATTGAGCGGTGCGGTAGTGCCGTGTCGGTGCCCGAGCCGGACGATCTCGCCATTGAGAAAGTCGGTCTCGACATTGCCGGTGTTGCGGCTCAACGACTGCCAGGTGGAGTTGCTCGCTCCGCCGTCCCATCCGGGCACCGGGCGTATGGTCGGACCGTCCACCCGCGCCGCCCTGGACGTCTCGAACGAAACGAACTCGATCCCGGCCTGGTGCAGCACGTTCTCACCTTCACTGCGCACCGCTGCCACCAGGTCGCCCGTGTCGCCCGTGTCGCCCGGCGGAGCGGACAGGGCACCCACGGCATTGCCAAGGTTGCTCAGTAGCTTGTTGTACTTCCAAGGGGCGACGTCGTCGGAAACCTTCACCAGGATCCCAGCGGCGCTCCACTTTTCGGCAAGATCCGTCAGTAGATCCGCGTCGGCCCGCGTGCTGATCGAGGCAGGCCAGCGTGCGATGTGGAACTGGCCGGCCACCGGCCAGGACCGCACGATCACCTCGCCGGGTTCGAGGTGCACGGCGGGCAACCAGACACAGATACCGAAGACCCGGCGGAAGTAACGCAGCGCCTTCTCCTCGGCGGCAACACCGTTGAGTGCGGTCATCGCCGGCACGAGTTCGCCGGCCGTGCCGAGCACGCCCTGCGGGCAATGAACCGGCTGATCCGCCCATTCCTGCAGTGCCGTGTCGAGTTGCTGGGTCTTGGTCGCAAAGACCAGCACGTCACGGTCGGTCAACCGCACATCCTCGGCCCGGGACGCCGCGGTCACCGCCGTGTGGAATGTCCCGTCGGGCGTTCTGAGCGTCATGCCGGCGGACCCCAGAACCTCGGCGTGCCGGCCCCGTGCCACCAGCACCGTGGCGATACCGGCACGCGTCAGCACCGCACCCACTGCGCCGCCGATCGCACCCGCGCCAACGATCACGTATCGCTGGCGTCGAGATAGTGCCTCTTGCAATGCCTAACCTTCCGCTGCCGTATGTACAGCGGCAGCCACACGGAATATCCTCATCCGCAGTGTTCGTCGCCGATCGGCGCTAATGCCCCGCAAAAACCATAGAAGAAGTGAGAGATCCATGGCTAAGGACATCCCCGACGAAGGTGAAGCCCCGATCATCTTCGGAATGGCGGAAGCGGCGATGCACATGTACGCCTCCGCGATCGCCGCATTGCCCGACGATGACGACGACGAGTTCCGCCCCCGAGTCGAGGTGATCCTGACGGGACTGCGCAAGCTGCGAAAGACGCTGACCGACGCGGCGGCCCGCAGCAGGCTCACCCCCCGGGTGATCGTTGCGCTGAGCGAAGCTCGCCAGTTCTATGACGATCTGATGGAACGCGCCGCGGCCGCGCCCGGGTCCACGCTGGGACAGCAGCTTTATGTGGCTCGGCTGCGCGCCAAACTGTCGGCAAGGGAGACGGCCAACGGAGCCGGGCTGCGCGCGGATCTGCTGGACGACATGGAAGCCGGCGAGATACCGACCGAGGATGAAGCGGTGAAGGTCAAGGGACTGATCGAGGCTCTCAGCCGCGGCTTGCCAGGCATCAACCAGGGTGAGCACGACCGGTTGCCTGTCGAGTCGTTCGATGAATCGATGGCCTGAACCTGTCCATAGCCCAACGCGAACGCGCCGCCCTAGTCGACACCCTGCGCAGCGTCGGCCCGGAGGCGCCGACCCTGTGCGAAGGCTGGACCACCCGCGACCTGGCCGCCCACCTGGTGGTCCGGGAGTACCGCCCTGACGCCGCACCCGGCATCGTCATCCCGTTCTTCGCCGGCCACACCGCCAAGGTGCAAGACAACGTCGCCCAGCACACCGACTGGCACCAGCTGGTGGACAAGGTCGCATCCGGCCCGCCTGGCTACTCACCGCTGAAATTGCTCGACCCGGTGGCCAATGTCGCCGAGATGTTCATCCACCACGAGGACGTGCGCCGCGCGCAGCCGGACTGGGCGCCGCGGGCACTGGAACCCGCGTTGGCCGCCCGGCTGGGCCGCAACCTGGCGCTGATGGGCCGGCTGACGTTGGCCAGGATGCCCGGCCAGGTGGCGTTGCGCACCCCCAACGGGAAGACGGTGCTGACCGCGGGCCGAGGCACCCCCGTCACGGTGACCGGTGCCGCCGAGGAGCTACTGCTGTTCTCCGTGGGGCGAGTGGCCCGGGTCGAATTCGACGGCGATGCTGCGGCGGTTCAGGCGGTCCGCGCGGCGCCCAAAGGCATTTAGGGTGTGATCCTCGCCCGATTCGGCTACCCGCAGATGAAGCGCTCGGCAGCTGCCGCGAGGAATGGGGACGACCATGGAACCGATATCGCCAACGGATGCATTGTTCCTGATCGGCGAGTCACGCGAGCATCCCATGCACGTGGGATCCCTACAGCTCTTTCGTCCACCCGAGGACGCCGGCCCCCACTTCGTACGCGAGTCCTATCAGGCCATGCTCGAGTGCAAAGATGTGCAACCAACCTTCCGGAAGCGCCCGGCCTTCTTCGGCGGCTTCAGCAACGTCGCGTGGTCGTTCGACAAAGACGTCGAGCTTGATTACCACCTCCGTCGCTCTGCCCTGCCCGGGCCGGGACAGGTCCGCGACCTGCTGGAGCTGGTGTCCCGCTTGCACGGCACCCTGCTCGACCGGCATCGCCCGCTGTGGGAGGCGCACCTCATCGAGGGGCTGCACGACGGCCGGTACGCGGTGTACACGAAGTTCCACCACTCCCTCATGGACGGCGTATCGGCGCTGCGGCTGATGCAACGCGCCTTCACCTCCGACCCCGATGATGACGAGGTGCGGGTTCCGTGGAGCCTCGGTCCACGAAAGCGCAGGCAGCCGCTGAAACCGCCCTCGTTGTTCGCGCGGGTCGGCAGCTCCGCCGGGTCGGCGTTGGCATTGGCACCGTCGACGCTGAGGCTGGCGCGCGCCGCGTTGCTCGAACAACAACTGACCCTCCCGTTTCGGGCGCCGCGCACCATGTTCAACGTCCGGATCGGCGGCGCTCGACGGGTGGCCGCGCAGTCCTGGTCGTTGGACCGCATCAAGGCGGTCAAGTCGGCCGCCGGGGTCACGGTCAACGATGTGGTCCTCGCCATGTCATCCGGCGCCCTTCGCGCCTATCTCGTCGAACAGAACGCTCTTCCGGATGCCCCGCTGACCGCCATGGTCCCGGTCAATCTTCG
>CAVVLC010000068.1:0-16153 GCA_963748885.1 uncultured Actinomycetota bacterium | reverse complement strand
ATCGGCATTGCGCTGTGCCCCGACCACTGCGACCATCCGCAGGATCTGCTGAATCGCGCCCAGACGGCGATTCCGCACACCAAATCCAGCAAGAGCAAGATCGTCGTCTACGACTCGGCGTTTGAGCTGTTTCACGAGACGACCCCACGCTGCTCGAGGAACTCCGCACCGCGCTGGTTGATGGCGCCGAGCTGACGTGTCACTACCAGCCCAAGATCAACGCAACCGACGGCAGTGTCCACAGCGTCGAGGCGCTGCTGCGCTGGCAGCATCCGAGCCGTGGGTTGTTGCTACCGGAGGAATTCCTGCCCGCCGCCGAACGCGCCGGGCTGATGCGCAAGGTAGCCAACCGCGCGCTGAATCTCGCCCTCGGCCAGATCCAGTCCTGGCGTGACGAGGACATTGCCACCACCGTCGCGGTCAACCTCTCGACGACGAATCTGCTCGACCTCGAGCTGGTAGGCACGGTTGAGCAGCTGCTGCGCACCCATGGTTTGCCCGCCGACGCCCTCATCATTGAGATCACAGAAAGCGCCCTCGTCGACTCGGTGCGATCCCGCAATACCGTCGCCGCGCTGCAGCGCCTCGGCGTTCGCATCTCACTCGACGACTACGGCACCGGATGGTCGTCGCTGGAGCGCCTGCAGGATGTCTCGGTCGACGAGCTGAAACTCGACAGGGTATTCGTGGCACGACTCGCCCAAGACCCGCGATCGGTGGCCATCGTCCGGTCCACCGTGGCGTTGGCGCAAAGCCTGGGAGCGGACTTCGTCGCCGAGGGAGTCGAAGACGAGGTGACGCTGCGCGCACTGCGGCGGTACGGCTGCAACATTACCCAGGGCTTTGTGCACACCCCGCCGTTGCCCCCGACGACCTCGCGGATTGGATCATGAACCACGCGTCCGATTCCCTTTCCCATCAGTCGCACCAGGCGGCGGCCACCGACGTTTAGCCGGACCGCTTAGAACAGTTCCTTGGCGAGTAGCTCCAGCGTCGCCACCCGGGCGGGCGCGGTGGCGGGGTCGGTGCCGCGGTGTGCCGACGCAACCGGGTGCACCATCACCTCGTCGACGTCGAACCGTTCGGCAAGTGCCCGCACCTGTTCGGCGGCCTCCGCGGGTGAGCCCACGACGGCCCGCTCCAGCCCGCTGTCCACGATGCGCTGCTGCTGGGGCGTCACTCGGCGTCCTGCAGCATCCTCCACAAGCTGCACCGGGCCCAGCGGCTGCCCGGTCCGTAGCCGCGCCATCATCTGCAGGTTGGGCAACATCAATGCCGTTGCCTCGTCCCGTGTTTCGGCCACCGCGGCGTTCACCGTCAAGAACGTCACGGGCTCGGCGAGTCAGGTCGCTGGGCACGAACTCGGGAGCGGTACAGCTCGAGCGCCTCCTCGGTCCCCTGACCGGAGAAGTGATGGGCGAACACGTACGGCAGCCCCTTGGCGGCGGCCAGCTGCGCCGAGTACATCGACGAGCCCAGCAGCCACAGCCGCGGCTCGCAGGCCGCGGCCGGCGTCGCCTTGAGCCGGTAGTCCCCGGACCGCAGCGGCACCAGCACGCCGCGCGCGCTCATCAGCGCGGCCACGTCGTCGAGGTACTCGGGAAAGTTCTCGATGTCGCGATCGTCGCGGCCGGCGCCGCCAGGGCATACGACGTCACCGGGTCGGAGCCGGGTGCGCGGCCGATGCCGAGGTCGATGCGGCCCGGGGCGGCCGCCTCCAGCAGCGCGAACTGCTCGGCCACCGCCAGCGGCGCGTGGTTGGGCAGCATCACCCCACCCGACCCGAGTCGCAGCTGCGAGGTCTGCGCGGCCAGGTAGGCGATCAACACCGGCGGGCTGGTGGCGCCCACGGACGGCATGTTGTGGTGTTCGGCGACCCAGTAGCGGGTGAAACCCAGCCGGTCGGCGGTCTGCGCCAGCTGCACGGTGGCCGCCAGCGCGTCGCTGTGGACTGGTCGGTGCGCACGGGGACGAGATCAAGGACGGAAAGACGCACGATGGCGTCAACGCGCCCGCGTCCGGATACGTTCCCGCGGGGGATCAGTTCCCGCGCGCCGCTAGTAGTCTTGAGCGTGATCGAACTGACGATGCGTCGAACTGCTCCTGCGATATCGGCGCACCGCCCGGAATGTTGTCCCTGGCCAGGAATTGGGTGCGCTCGGTGTAACCCTGAAAAGCTTGAAGTAGTTGGCGTATCCCGGCCGGTGGTCGTAGCCGGCGAGCTTGAGCTCGCCGGCCAGGATGTAGGCGCCCAGCAGCGCGACGCTGGTCCCCTGGCCCGACAACGGCGAGACGCAATACGCGGCGTCGCCCACCAACGCCACCCTGCCGATTGACCAATGGTCCATGATGATCTGGGACATCTCGTCGAAGTAGAAATCAGGCGCGGACCGCATGTAGCGCAACAGTTGCGGGCGCACCCAGCCGTCGTCGGCCATCCGCCGTTCCAGTTCCGCGAACTGGGCATCGCTGTCGCGGTAGTCGATGCGCAGGTCGGGATCCATGAAGCCGACCATTGCCCGGGCCTCGGTGTTGTTGCGCGCGCTGTAGATCCCGGCCATGGTGTAGTCCCCGTAGTGCCAGGTCTGCCAGTAGTCGAGGTCCAGGAAGTTGGGCACGGTGAAGATCGCCGCGTACGTGCCGAGCCTCTTGATGAATCGCTCCTCGGGGCCGAAGACCAGCTCGCGGAGGTTGGAATGCAGGCCGTCGGCGCCGATGACCAGGTCGAAGCTGCGCGGGGGCTCGCGTTCGAATGTCACGTGGGCCACCGGTCCGCGGTTCGTCGACGGCGATGATGTTGTCGTCGAAGATGTACTCGGTGCCCGGTTGGGTGGCATCGAAGAGCAATTCGAGCAAATCGTCGCGCAGCAGTTCGATGTCGGGGCTATCGATGGGGCCGCCGGTCGGGGTCGATTCGGTGCCGCTGGACAGCTCGTTGCCGTCGCGGTCGACCACCGAAGCGCCCCGGATTCGCGTCTTGCATTTTTCGACGTCCGCCAGCAGCCCCATCCGCTCCAGCACCGTAAGCGCCGGACCGCGCACGTCGATTGCCTGGCCGCCGCGCCGCAGCCCGGAGTTCCACTCCACGACGGTGACCGTGTAGCCATTCTGCCTAAGCCAATACGCCAGGGCCGTCCCAGCAACGCTTGCCCCGGAAATCAAAACCGCCTGAGTCACCGAATCCCTGCCTGCTTCCTCGCCTCGCGGAAAATCTCGTCGAGCATTGCCGGAGTCAACCTACCGGTAAACATGTTCTGCTGGCTCGGGTGGTAACAGCCCAGCAAACGCACGCCGGTGGCAGCTCCGCGACAACGCCGTGGCCGAACCGTGGTTTACCGGTCCGGATACCCCCGGCAGCCGCAGCGCAACCTGCCAGGCGAACCCGCCCAGGGCGACGATCACCCGGACGTGATCGGACACCAGCCGCCATTCGGCTTCCAGCCAGGCCGAGCAGGTGTCCCGCTCGGCCGGCGTCGGCGCGTTCGCCGGCGGGGCGCACCGCACCGGTGCGACGATCCGAATCTGGTTGGCGTGCAACCCGTCCGCGGCGTCGATGCTGGTCGGCTGGTTCACCAGCCCGGCGCGGTGCAACGCCGCGTACAACTGATCCCCGGACCGGTCACCGGTGAACATGCGCCCGGTCCGGTTCGCACCGTGCGCGGCGGGCGCCAACCCGACGATCAACAACCTCGGCCGCTCCGATCCCCAGCCCGGCACCGGGCGGCCCCAATACGGCTGATCGGCAAACGCTCGGCGTTTGGCTTTCGCCACCTCCTCGCGCCAGCTGACCAGCCGCGGGCAGGCCCGGCACACGCTGCTCGCGGCGTCCAGTTCCGAGATCGAGTCCGCCTGCCGTGCGAGCTCGGACACCTGCGCGGCGTCGGCGGCCACCGGGGTCTCTGGGGTGCCCGGGTCGCCGGGCCACCCGGTGCCGGGAAGAACCGGGGACGCGAATTTGCGGCCGGTATTCGGATGGGCGAGCACACTAACATCCTGCATTCCGGTACGAGGAGCACGAAATTCGGTGGCTCGCCACAACGGTTTGAGGTTAGATTCTCCCCGCGATGTCTCATGACTGAACACAGCCGCGGCCCGGCACTTTTGATCCTGTTCGCCGCACTGGTGGCGACCGCCGGTACCGGCATCTCGGTAGTCGCTTTCCCATGGCTGGCGCTGCAGCACCGACACAGCGCGGAGGACGCATCGATCGTGGCCGCGTCGATGACGCTGCCGTTGGTGATCGCGACGCTGGTGTCCGGTACCGCGGTCGACTTCTTCGGGCGGCGCCGGGTTTCGCTGGTCTCCGACGCGTTGTCCGGGGCGGCGGTGGCGGCGGTGCCGCTGATCGCGTGGTTGGCCGGTGCGGGCGCGATCAATGTCGCAGCCCTGTCCGTATTAGCCTGCTTGGCAGCCAGTTTCGACCCGGCTGGGTTAACCGCGCGCCAGTCGATGCTGCCCGAGGCCGCCGCCCGCGCCGGCTGGTCGCTGGACCGCGTCAACAGCACCTTCGAGGCGATTCTCAACCTGGGCTTCATCGCCGGCCCGGGCGTCGGCGGCTTGATGATCGCGACGGTTGGCGGCATCAACACGATGTGGATCACCACGGGATTGTTCGGCTTGTCGTTCCTGGCAATTGCGGCGCTGCGACTCGACGGCGTCGGCAAGCCGCACCACGCGACCCGTCCGGACGGGTTGGTGTCCGGGATCGTCGAAGGATTGCGTTTTGTCTGGAATTTGAAAGTGCTCCGCACGCTTGGGTTGATCGACCTGGTCGTCACCGCGTTGTATCTGCCGATGGAAAGCGTGCTTTTTCCCAAGTACTTCGCCGACCGGCACCAACCGGCGCAATTGGGGTGGGCGTTGATGTCGCTTGCGGGCGGCGGCGTCGTCGGCGCGCTGGGTTATGCCGTGCTGTCGAAGCACCTGCGCCGGCGCAGGGCCGTGCTGACGGCGACGCTGACCTTCGGCGCGGCGACGGCCGGCATCTCCTTCTTGCCGCCGTTGCCGGTGATCTTGGTGCTGTGTGCGGTGACCGGCGTGGTCTACGGCCCCATCCAGCCGATTTACCTCTACATCATGCAGACCCGTGCGCCGCTGCACCTGCGTGGCCGGGTGGTCGGGGTCATGGCCGGATTGACCTACTCCGCGGGCCCGCTGGGACTGCTGGTGGCCGGTCCGCTGACCGACCACGCCGGGCTCAAGGTCACGTTCCTGACATTAGCGGTGCCGATCCTGCTGGTCGGTCTGATCGCCTGCGGGCTGCCGGCACTGCGTGAACTGGACCGCAAACCTGAGCTTGCCGACGAACCCGCGCCGTAAAATTCTGATCGTGGATAAGTTGGCCAGCCTGATAGCCGATCTGCCGGACGGGATGGTGGTCACCGATCCCGCCATCACCGACGGCTACCGGCAAGACCGGGCCTTCGACCCGTCGGCCGGCAAACCGCTGGCGGTGGTGCGGCCGCGGTGTACCGAAGACGTACAGACCGTCATGCGCTGGGCCAGTGCCAACCGGGTGCCGGTGGTGACTCGGGGAGCCGGCAGCGGCCTGTCGGGCGGGGCGACCGCGCTGGACAACGGGATCGTGCTGTCCACGGAAAAGATGCGCGACATCGCCGTCGACCCCGTCACCCGCACCGCGGTGTGTCAGCCCGGCCTGTTCAACGCCGAGGTGAAGAAGGCCGTCGCCGAATATGGCCTGTGGTACCCGCCCGATCCGTCGTCGTTCGAGATCTGCAGCATCGGCGGCAACATCGCCACCAACGCCGGCGGGCTGTGCTGCGTGAAATACGGCGTCACCACCGACTACGTGCTCGGCATGCAGGTGGTGCTGGCCGACGGCACCGCGGTGCGGCTGGGCGGGCCTCGTTTGAAGGATGTGGCGGGGCTTTCGCTGACCAAGCTGTTCGTCGGCAGCGAGGGCACGCTGGGCGTCGTCACCGAGGTGACGCTGCGGCTGCTGCCCGCCCAGAACGCGTCGAGCATCGTGGTGGCCAGCTTCGCGTCGGTGGAAGCGGCGGTTGCTGCGGTGCTGGGGGTCGCCGCGCGGCTGCGCCCCTCGATGCTGGAGTTCATGGACTCGGTGGCGATCAACGCCGTCGAGGACACCCTGCGCATGGACCTGGACCGGTCGGCGGCCGCCATGTTGGTGGCCGGCTCCGACGAAAGGGGGCGGCGCCGGGGCCGCCGATGCCGAGGTGATGGCCGCCGTGTTCGCCGAAAACGGAGCGACAGAAGTGTTTTCGACCGATGACCCGGATGAGGGCGAGTCGTTCGTCGCTGCCCGGCGGTTCTGCATCCCCGCCGTCGAGAACAAGGGATCGCTGTTGCTCGAGGACGTCGGGGTGCCGCTGCCGGCGCTGGGTGATTTGGTCACCGGAATCGCGCGGATCGCCGACGAGCGCGACCTGATGATCTCGGTGATCGCCCACGCCGGCGACGGCAACACCCACCCGCTGATCGTGTACGACCCCGCCGACACCGCAATGACGGAGCGCGCCCATCTCGCGTTCGGCGAGATCATGGACCTGGCCGTCGGCCTGGGCGGAACCATCACCGGCGAGCACGGCGTCGGCCGGTTGAAGCGGCCGTGGCTGGCCGGCTATCTCGGGCCCGACGTCATGGAGCTCAACCAGCGCATCAAGCGCGCCCTGGACCCCGACGGGATCCTCAACCCCGGCTCGGGCATCTAGTTCTTCCGCTTCTTCCGCCGAGTGTGAATCTGGCGACGCAAACTCGGCGTGTCGCGTCGTGGGATGCACACTCGGCGCGGCTGTCGGTGGGGGGTGTCAGCATTCGTCCATGCACGAACTGCCGTGGCCGTTCTTGGGTTCGGAGGCATTAGCATCCCGGGCGGTTCCGGAGCGGGCGATGCGCGCCATCTACCAGCCGGTATATCCGGGCGTATACAGCCCGTCGGGTATCGAGCTGTCGGCGAGCCAGCGCGCCCAGGCGGCATGGCTGTGGTCGCGCCGGCGGGCAGTAGTCGCCGGCAATTCGGCGGCGGCGTTGCTCGGCGCGAAGTGGGTGAGCCCTGCGCTGGATGCAGAGCTGATATGCGGCAATCGCCGCCCACCGGCCGGCATCACCGTGCACGCCGACACCTTGCTTCCCAATGAAATGCTCGACGTCCATGGCATCCCGGTGACCACACCGGCTCGCACCGCCTTCGACATTGGGCGTCGAACGACTATGCGCCTGCACGCAGTTCAACGGCTTGATGCGCTGGCGAATGCGACCGACGTCAAGGTCACCGACGTGGAGGCCGTAATCGCCGAGCATCCCGGCGCGCGTGGCCTGGCTCGCCTGCGGCGGGTGTTGCCGCTGGTCGACGGGGGTGCGGAATCTCCGCAGGAGACGCGGACCCGGCTGGTGCTGATCGACGCGGGCCTGCCGAGACCTCAAACGCAGATCAGGGTCTGCGACGAATACGGGGACTTCGTTGCCCGCATAGACATGGGTTACGAGGCGTTGCGGGTCGGTATCGAGTACGACGGACCACAACACTGGACGGACCCTGCGCAGCGCGACCGAGACATCGACCGGCAGAGCGCATTAGCCGATCTGGGCTGGACGATCGTCAGGGTCAGCAGCGAGCTGCTGAGATACCGCCAGGGCACGTTCATCGCCCGCGTGGTCGCGGCCATGACCCCCCGAGTGTGAATCTGACGACGCAAACTCCGCGTGTCGTGTCGCGAGATTCACACTCGGCGGTTGACATATTGCCGGCACTGTCATATCAATGAGACATGACGTCGGTAATGTCTCACGGCTTCCAGCTGGCCACCGCCGAGACCTGGCCCAATCCCTGGCCGATGTACCGCGCGCTGCGTGACCACGACCCGGTGCACCACGTCGTCCCGCCGAAGCACCCCGAGGACGACTACTACGTGTTGTCCCGCCATGCCGACGTCTGGTCGGCGGCGCGCGACCACGAGACGTTCTCCTCCGCAAAGGGCCTGACGGTCAACTACGGGGACCTGGAAATGATTGGGCTGCAGGATAACCCGCCGTTTGTCATGCAGGATCCGCCGGTGCACACCGAGTTTCGCAAGCTCGTGTCGCGTGGTTTCACCCCGCGCCAGGTTGAGGCGGTGGAGCCCAAGGTGCGCGAGTTCGTCGTCGAGCGCATCGAGAAACTGCGCGCCGACGGCGGCGGCGACATCGTCACCGAGTTGTTCAAGCCATTGCCTTCGATGGTGGTCGCGCATTATCTCGGTGTGCCCGAGGAGGACTGGGTCCAATTCGACGGCTGGACTCAGGCGATCGTCGCGGCCAATACCGTCGACAGCGGCATCGCCGGCGGGCTGCAGACTGCCGGCGCGGCGGTCGGGTCGATGGTGGCCTATTTCACCGGGCTGATCGAGCGGCGCCGTACCGAACCCGAAGACGACACCATCTCCCACCTGGTCGCCGCCGGCGTCGGCGCAGACGGCGACATCGCCGGCACGCTTTCGGTGTTGGCGTTCACGTTCACGATGGTCACCGGCGGCAACGACACCGTCACCGGCATGCTCGGCGGCTCCATGCCGCTGCTGCACCAGCGGCCCGATCAGCGTCGGCTGCTGGTCGAGGATCCCGAGCGCATTCCCGACGCCGTTGAGGAACTCCTGCGGCTGACCTCGCCGGCGCAGGGACTGGCCCGCACCGTCACCCGCGACGTCGACGATCGGCGACACCACCGTTCCGGCCGGTCGCCGGGTGTTGCTGCTCTACGGCTCGGCCAACCGGGACGAACGCCAATACGGCCCGGACGCCGGCGAACTGGACGTCACCCGGTGCCCGCGCAACATCCTGACCTTCAGCCACGGCGCCCACCACTGCCTGGGCGCGGCCGCGGCCCGAATGCAATCCCGGGTCGCGCTGACCGAACTGCTGGCCCGCTGCCCCGACTTCGAGGTCGACGAGTCCGGAATCGTTTGGGCCGGCGGCAGTTACGTCCGGCGTCCGCTGTCCGTGCCGATTCGAGTGAAGTCCTGATGCCCGGCAATGACTGGCTGTCCGATCGCCGCACCGAGGTGGCGGCCGACCGGATCCTCGACGCCGCCGCGCAGCTCTACACCCAGCGCGACCAGGCTTCGATCGGCATGAACGAAATCGCCCGGGCCGCAGGCTGTTCCCGCGCGACGCTGTACCGGTACTTCGAGAACCGCGAGGCGCTGCGGACCGCATACGTGCACCGCGAGACGTACCGGCTCAGCCGCGAGATCAAGCAGCAGATCGACGGCATCGACGACCCGCGCCAACGGCTGATCGCGAGCATCATCGCCACGTTGCGGATGGTTCGCGATAACCCGGCGTTGGCATCGTGGTTCGCCGTCACCCGCCCGCCGATCGGCGGCGAGATTGCCGGACAGTCCGAGGTGATCACCGCGTTGGCCGCCGCATTCGTCAACTCTCTCGGCCCGGCGGATGCCGCCACCGTGCAGCGCCGGGCCCGTTGGGTGGTGCGGGTGATCATCTCGCTGCTGATGTTCCCGGGCCACGACGAGGCCGACGAGCGGGCGATGATCGAGGAGTTCGTCGTGCCGATCGTTGCACAACACCCATCCGGGCCCCTGTCAATAGCGCGCTGATGTCATTTTTTCTGCGCGGGCGCGTGAGCGTAAGCCGGTTGCCGACGCTCGACATGTGAGATATGCGTTTTCGGCTGTAAGACAGTCGAACTCGCCTCCTGCGCGGGGTTAGGTTGTGGCACATCGACACCCCTGAGGAAGGATTTTGATGAGCTACCCAATGTTGCCGCCGGAGGTCAATTCGGCGCTCGTGCATGCCGGCGCGGGTTCCGAACCGATGCACGCGGCCGCGTCGGCGTGGACTGGAATGGCGAGCGAGTTGCGGGCGGCAGCGTCCTCGTTCGCGTCAGTGACCACGGGCCTCGCCGGTTCGACGTGGCAGGGTCCGTCGGCGAAGGCAATGGCGGAGGCGGCCGCGCCGTACGCGGCCTGGCTCAGCACCGCCGCCGGCCATTCCGAGCTGGCCGCCACCCAAGCCACGGCAGTGGCGTCCGCATACGAGTCCGCGCGTACGGCCACGGTGCCGACCCCGGTGATCGCGGCCAACCGCGCCGTCACCGCCGCGCTGGCCAACTCGAACGTGTTTGGGCAGAACTTCGGGGCCATCGCGCAGAAGGAGTCCGAATACGCCGAGATGTGGGCCGCGGATGTGACCGCGATGTTCGGCTATCACTCCGGCGCCTCGGCGGCCTTCTCGCAGCTGGCATCGCTGCAGCACCTGACGGGCGCCCTGCCGAATCTGCCCAAGCGCTGACGCCGGGCCTCTTGCGCGCGGGCGTCAGTGTCCGCGCGGTCAAGGGGATATGCGAGATTTTCACTTTTTCTGCCGAATCCGGCCCGCGGCTCCGACACGGCGTTATGTTTCGTCGCGTCGATCACCGAGTTAACGCCGTAGGAAGGATTTGGTGATGAGTTATCCAACGCTGCCGCCGGAAGTCAATTCAGCACTCATGCACACCGGTGCCGGGTCGGGGCCGATGCACGCGGCCGCGACGGCCTGGACCGGTTTGGCCAACGAGTTGCGCTCCGCTTCGTGCTCGTTCGGGTCGGTGACCTCCGACCTCGCCGGCTCAGCATGGCAGGGTCCGTCGGCGAAGGCGATGACCGAAGCGGCCGCGCCCTACGCGGCCTGGCTTGCCACGGCGGCTTGCCATTCCGAACAGGCCGCGACCCAAGCAACTGTGGTGGCGTCCGCATTCGAGGCGGCACGCTCTGCGACGGTGCCACCTGCGCTGATCGCGGTCAATCGGGCGGTCACCGACGCCCTGGCGCGCACTAACCTGTTCGGCTTCAACTTCCCGGCAATCGCGCAGCAGGAAGCCGACTATGCCGAGATGTGGGCCCAGGATGTGACCGCGATGTTCGGCTACCACTCGAGCGCATCGAACGCCGTCTCGCAATTGGGGCCCCTGCAGCAGCTGCTGGGCTGCCTGCCGGGCATGCCGAAGTCCGGGCAACCGGCCCCGCCGCCGGTAAAGGCACCCCCGACGGGCCCCGGGCCGGTGATACCGCCACACGTGGTAAACCCGATCAAACCACCGGGACCGATTACCGTGATGCCCGTCAAAACCGGGCCCGTCGAAATCGTCGACTAACTCCGTTATCGCTGCGGGTGCCGCCGGGCACCCGCAGCCCTGGTTAGGTCAGGCGACCCAATAGGCCTGAGCCTTAATGGCTTTCTTCGGAATGCCGAATTCCTCACGCAGCACCTTGGCCACCCGCCGCGTGGTGCGGGTGTCGCAGGCGACCCAGCCGAAGTGGTCGCCCGCGTCGAACGCCGCCGCGCGCACCGTCTCCAGCAACTCGCCACCGCCGTTCTTGCGGTCCACCCAGGTGACCTCGGAACAGCGTCCCAGGGGCAGGCATTTGTCGTCGTCGCAGCAGGCCTCGAGAAACACCCGCGCGGGGGCGTCCCCGATCGAGCCGAGCAGGGAGTTGATCGCCGGCAGCGACGCAGTGTCGCCGACGATGACGTACCCGGCGGGGGGCGGGTCGGGGATCGCGAACTTGCTGCCCAGCACCGTCGCCTCGACGGTGTCGCCGGGTTGCGCCGTGCGCGCCCAGTCCGATGCGCAGCCGTCATGCAGTGCGAACTCGATGTCGAAGGTGCCGGCCGCCGGATCGGGGTCGACCAGCGTGTAACCGCGTTGGTGCCCGTCGGCGAACCAGATCCGGATCCACATGGTCGGATGCACGGAGTGTGCGTCGAGCATCCCGCCCGCGTCGAAGCTCAAACTCAGGTAGCGCGGGCTGATCTCGCGCCGGCCGGTCACGGTGAGCCGGTAGTCCCCGGCCCGCATGAGCTTGAGCGCCGCGCCCTGCCAGCCCCGCGACGGTTTCAGTTCGGTCATGTGTCGTTGAACGCCCTTCATCACCTCGCGTTGCCGCTAACTTAGGACAGGGTAACCTACATTGTTGTCAGGGCCTCAGTCGCGAACGCGCGTGAACCGGTGCAACACCCAGGCCAACGGGACGGTGATCACCAGCGTCGCGATGAACAGGTACAGCATCGATCCGGTGTAGACGTGCTCGCTGTACCACGTAATCCATCGCGAATTCCATCGTGATCAGGTGGATCAGGAAGATCTCGTAGGAGATCTCACCCAGCCACACCATCGGCCGGGTGGCCAGCAGCCGTAGTACCACCCTTGATCGCCGAGGGCCAGCGGCGCCACCGCCAGGGTGGCGATCACGGCGTAGAAGACGGTCTTGACCAGGGCCTCCGGCAGCGATGCCGGCGATGTGGTTGGCGCGCCGCCGATCGGCGTCGCCACGATGAAGTAGCAGATGACCGCCAGCGGTATCGCGACGAATGCGTAGCAGCGCACGCCCATCGCCTGCAACACGGTCAGCATGCATGCCGCCGAGGAACCAGGCCAGATAGGTCGGCAGCCACAGCCGGGCGCCGTCGGGAATCCAGTGATCGGTGTGCACCAGGAACAACCATGCCGGGCTGATCAGCGTGAGCCCAACCACGGCGGCCAGCAGCAGCTTCGGCCGCCATCGGCGCCGGCAGAGCAGCACCAGCAGCAGGTAGGCCAGCAGCGGCAGCGCCACGTAGAAGGCGCCCTCCACCGCCAGGCTCCACATCTGGGTGAGGCCCTGGTGCAGGTACGTACCCAGGTAGCCGTCGGTGTAGATCTGCGTCAGCGTGAGGTTGCGGATCAGTCCGCCCCAGGTGTGTCCGGGGTTGGGCCCCGCTTCGCGGAAGTGGTACAGCACGTAGGCGAACAGCACGGTGACGACGTAGGCGGGCATGATGCGCCGAACCCGGTGCCGCGCATAGCGGCTCAGCGACGGCGGCGGACCGCCGGTGGCCGCCGCCTTCACCCACGGGCGGAACAGCAGAAAACCCGACAGCACGAAGAAGATCGGCACGCCGATCTCCAGCCGGGCACCGACCAGGCCCCAATAGCCGTGCGTGTACTTGCCGGTGGTGTAGGCCGCGTGGGTACCGACGACCAGCAGGGCGGCGACCGCGCGGATGCCGGTCAGCGATGCGACCCGGTCCGCGTGCGAGGTCTGTTCGAGTCCGCCCTGCGCGTCCTTTTCCTTGGGCAGGGTCATTCGGCGCGTTTTCTGCGTGGTTTGCCACCCTCGCGGCCCCGTGGCTTGTCGGGTGAACGGTCGGATGACCGCTCCGGCCGAAGTTCGATCAGCACGCCCGAGATGCGGGTGCTCTCAAGCTTTTTCAGCGTCGTCCTGGGCAGTTTGGCCGGCAGCTCCACCAGTGAGAAGTCCGGCCCGATGGCGATGTGGCCGAAGTCGCTGCGATGCAGACCGCCCTCGTTGGCGATGGCGCCGACGATCGCGCCCGGACCGATCTTGTGCCGTTTGCCCACGGCGATGCGATAAGTGGTGAAAGGTCTGGTTTGCCTTGGCTTTTCGGGACGGTCACGACGTTCGTCACGGGGGCGCTCATTGCGCTCGCGCTGCTGGCGCGGCGGTTCGGGCGCCAACAGGAACGCCTCGCCGTCGCGGGACTGCAACGCCAGCGCCGCGGCGATGTCGGCCATCGGGACATCGTGCTCGCGTTCGTAGTCTTCGACCAGCCGGCGGAACAGCTCGATTCCCGGACCACTGAGCGCGTCGGTGATGGAATCGGCGAACTTTGCCACCCGCTGGGCATTGACGTCTTCGACGGTGGGCAGCTCGACCTCGGTAAGCGTTTGCCGCGTTGCCTTCTCGATCGCCTTGAGCAGGTGGCGTTCCCGCGGGGAGACGAACAGCAGCGCGCTCCCCGAGCGCCCGGCCCGTCCGGTGCGGCCGATCCGGTGCACGTAGGACTCGGTGTCGTGCGGGATGTCGTAGTTGAGCACATGCGAGATGCGCTCGACGTCCAGCCCGCGCGCGGCCACATCGGTGGCGACCAGGATGTCGATCCTGCCGTCCTTCAGCGCGGCGACGGTGCGCTCGCGCTGCAGCCTGCGGGATGTCGCCGTTGATGGCGGCCGCGGAAAAGCCTCGGGCCTTGAGCTTTTCGGCGACCTCTTCGGTGGCTTGCTTGGTGCGGACGAAGACGATCATCGCCTCGAACGGCTCGACCTCCAGCACGCGGGTCAGCGCGTCCATCTTGCGCGGCCCGGCGACCTGGATGTAGCGCTGCGAAATGTTTTCCGCGGTGGTGGTTTTCGATTTGGTCGTGACTTCCAGCGGGTCGTGCAGGTACTTGGTGGTGATCTTGCGGATCGCCGGCGGCATGGTCGCCGAAAACAGCGCCACCTGTTTGAATTCCGGGGTTTCGGACAGGATGCGGTCGACCTCTTCGGCGAAGCCCATGGTCAGCATCTCGTCGGCCTCGTCGAGCACCAGGTAGTCCACGTGCGACAGGTCCAGCGTGCCGCGTTCCAGGTGGTCGATGACCCGGCCCGGGGTGCCGACCACGACCTGCGCGCCGCGCTTGAGGCCGGCCAGCTGCACGGTGTACGACGCGCCGCCGTAGATCGGCAGCACGTTGAGCTGTCGCAGGTGCGCGCCGTAGCGGCTGAACGCCTCGGCGACCTGCAGGGCCAGTTCGCGGGTCGGCGCCAGCACCAGCGCCTGGGTTGCTTTGCTGGTGACGTCGATCTTGGACAGGATCGGGATCGCGAACGCCGCCGTCTTGCCGGTGCCGGTCTGCGCCAGGCCCACCACGTCGGAACCCGCCATCAGCGCCGGAATGGTCGCCGCCTGGATGGCCGTCGGCGACTCGTAGCCGACGTCGGCGATCGCCTTCAGGACCGCAGGGTGAATCTGCAGGTCGGCGAACGTCGAAGGGGGAGCGTCGGGCGAGCCGTCCGGGGAGGGTCATTTGGACATGGAGTCTAGTGGTGGTCGCCGCACTCAGTTATCGACCACGCGGCCGCGCCTGCCACACCCGCGGGCCCGATCGCGGTACCGTGCGCGATGTGTGGTCGCTACGCCTGCCGTGCCGAGGCGCTGACGGGCCTGGCCGCCGTCGCGGTGGCCGCCGCGACGCTGACCGGCTGCGGGTCCGGCGACTCCACGGTCGCCAAGACGCCGCAGCCCGACGACCGGTGACCGCGTCGATCACCGCACCGCCGCTGGCCAGCGCGCCGCCGGCGACGGCCGCTCCGCCCAGCACAGCGCTGCGCCGGACCCGTGCGCGGTCAACCTCGCCTCGCCCGACGATCGCCAAGGCGGTCTCCGAGCTCCCCCGCGACCCGCGCAGCGAGCAGCCCTGGAACCCCGAACCGCTGGCCGGCAACTACAACGAGTGCGCCCAGCTGTCGGCGGTCATCATCAAGGCCAACACCAACGCCGACAATCCGACCACCCGCGCGGTGATGTTCCACCTCGGCCAGTTCATCCCGCAGGGCGTGCCGGACACCTACGGGTTCAACGGCATCGACGCGGCCCAGACCACCGGCGACACCGTGGCTTTGACGTACTCCGGCGGCATCAGCGGCCTGAACACCTGGTGCGGTTCCACTGGAACGGCAACGCGGTCGAGCTGATCGGCAACACCACCCACGGCTGAGCGCCGTTGCCGCGACTTGATCGACGAGTCCGACCATACGTGACCGTCGGCCACCAACTCCACGATGAATGGAACTAGCCAATCACCGTCACCGTGCCGTCGCTGCTGGCTACGTAGACGTCAGGCGGGGCCGCCAAGGCCGCCGGCGCCACCGCTGCCGCCGGGTCCGGCGCTGCCGCCCACGCTGCCCGAAGGGCCGCTGCCGGGACTGCTGGCGCCGCCACCGCTGCCGGGGCTGCCGGTGCCGCCGGAACCGGTGCCGCCAGCCCCCCCGGTGCCCCCACTCCACCCAGTGCCGCCAGTGCCGCCGATGGCCCCGACGACGGTGCCGTTGCCGCCCGTGCCACCCGTGCCGCCAGTGCCGCCGCTTCCGCCCAAGCCGCCGGCGCCCACCGTGCTGGAACCTCCGGAGCCGCCCTCACCGCCAACGCCGCCGTAGCCGCCGTTGCCGGCGACGTGACCGCTGATGTTAGTGGTGCCGCCTTGACCGCCGGCACCAGCGCTGCCGCCGTCACCACCGATCCCCGCGTTGCCACCGGTGCCGCCGGTGCCGACCGCGCCGCCGGCACCACCGCCGCCGCCGTAGCCGCCGAAGCCGCCCATGCCAGCGTTGTTGGTGCCGTCGTCAATCCCGCCGGCACCGCCGTGACCACCGCCA
>CAVVLC010000067.1:0-17688 GCA_963748885.1 uncultured Actinomycetota bacterium | reverse complement strand
GCTGAGGCTGCCGGTCACGTCAGTGGTGACCAGTCGTCGTCCAGCAGCGGGTCAACGGAGAAGGCCGCAAGCGGATCGCTCGCCAGTGACGCGCAATTGGCCGCACTGCGGGAAAAGCTCGCCGGTAGCGCTTAGTTCTCGTCTGGTCGCATTCACGTAATGCTGCGCATCGGGTTGACCGGTGGCATTGGCGCCGGCAAGTCGGCGCTGTCCGCCACGTTCGCGCAATGCGGTGGGATCATCGTCGACGGCGATGTGATCGCGCGCGAGGTGGTCCAGCCGGGCACCGATGGACTTGCGGCGCTGGTCGACGCGTTCGGCGACGACATCCTGCTTCCGGACGGGGCGCTCGATCGTCCGGCTCTGGCGGCCAAGGCTTTTGCCGACGACGAGGCGCGCCAGCGGCTCAACGGGATCGTTCACCCGCTGGTGGGCAAGCGCCGCGCGGAGATCATCGCCGCGGTGCACGACGACGCGGTCGTCGTCGAAGACATTCCGCTGTTGGTGGAATCCGGTATGGCGCCCCTATTCCCGCTGGTGGTCATCGTGCATGCGGACGTCGAAGTGCGGGTGCGACGGTTGGTCGACCAACGCGGCATGTCCGAAGAAGACGCCCGCGCCCGGATCGCCGCGCAGGCCAACGACGAGCAGCGACGGGCCGTCGCCGATTTATGGCTGGACAATTCGGGCACGCAAGCGGATTTGGTCGAGCGGGCCCGCGATGTATGGAATCACCGGATATTGCCCTTCGCCCACAACCTGACGCAACGCCAGATCGCCCGCGCCCCTGCCCGGTTGGTGCCGGCCGATCCGACCTGGCCGGAGCAGGCGCTGCGGATCGTCAACCGCCTGAAGACCGCCTGCGGCCACAGGGCGTTACGGGTCGACCACATCGGGTCGACGGCCGTGCCCGACTATGACGCCAAGGATGTCATCGACATCCAGGTGACCGTCGAATCACTCGATCTGGCAGACGAACTCGTCGAGCCGTTGCTGTCCGCGGGCTATCCGCGCGTTGAGCGCATCACCGGGGACGTCGTCAAACCCGATGGCCGCAGCACTGTGCAGCGTTACGAACACAGCAACGATCCAGAATTGTGGCACAAGCGGTTTCACGCCTCGGCCGATCCCGGCCGGCCGACGAATGTGCATATCCGGGTGGACGGTTGGCCCAATCAGCAGTTCGCCCTGTTGTTCGTGGACTGGTTGGTGGCCAATCCAGGTGTGCGCGCCGACTACCTGGCAGTCAAGCGCGCGGCCGAAAGCGTTGGGCGCGGGGAAATCGCGCACTACGCCGACGCGAAGGAGCCCT
This sequence comes from uncultured Actinomycetota bacterium, assembly GCA_963748885.1. Classification (GTDB taxonomy): domain Bacteria; phylum Actinomycetota; class Actinomycetes; order Mycobacteriales; family Mycobacteriaceae; genus Mycobacterium. Next base: position 16,376 of record CAVVLC010000067.1, on the reverse strand, counting down.
GGTTTCTCGATGCCTACCGCCGGGCGTGGGAGTGGGCCGACACGACCGATTGGCGGCCCTAGACCAGCCCAAGCCCGGCCCTAGCTGGTTAGTGGTGCGCCGCACTGCAGCACACCGTTCATGGGGTCGGCGTTTCCAAGGGCCGGACTGACCATCTGGTCTACCTGGGCGAAAACGTTGTCGTCCACGTCGATCTCGCAGTGCACGTTGCCAGAGTAGGGAAAGTGAAGCACTATCCGCATACCGGCTTGTCCCGGGTCGGGCAGCACCGTGTTTGCCTCGAATACCTTGCCGGGCATGGAGGGAAGGCCCGCGGTGTTGGTCTGACCGCCGTTGATCACGAACGTGGCCTGGCTACCGGTCGTCAGCGCGTCGACCCTTGCGCGGTAGGTGATGTTGTGGAGGTCCGCCCGCGCCATGGCGGAAATGCCCGGAATCAACTGGGAGCCAGCGGCCATCACCGTCACGGCGGCGATCGGCAGCCACCTACGGCCGTTGGAGCGCATAGCTGCTGAGATTACGCCCCGCGTGATCCAAGGACCAAGCTGTGACCCAGGGTCCAACCTGCGCGCTGAGCGCAAAATGTCTATTTCACCCAAAAGGAACAAAATGGCTAAAATGACTCTAGTGTCCGGATCACGATCGAGGGGGAGCGCCATGTCCACCGTCACGTACCGCAACCGCGACGGCAAGTTGGTCGATGTGCCGACGGTGGCCGCCACGCGCCTCAAAAACGAGTTCGGCACGGTCTTCGAGCAGGCCGCACTCGGCGGGGCGGTCGTGATCACCAAGCACGACACCCCCAGGGCGGTGCTGCTGGCGTACGCCGAGTTCATGGCCCTGATCGAATCGGCCACACCGGCACTCAATGACCTCAGTGAGCATTTCGACGAGCTGTTGGCCACCATGCAGACACCGAAAGCCAAAGCCGGCGCCGCTGAGGCGTTCGACGCCACGCCGGAAGAACTCGGCGCCGCCGCGGTCAAGGCGGCGCGTTCTGCGCGGCGGCGGTGATCCAGCGCCGCGATGGCTCGCAGAACACCGGCACCGGCGCGGCTGTACGTGTTGGCAGGCGTCAACGGCGCCGGCAAGAGCAGCATCGGCGGCGCGGCGATCCGCGCGGCGGGCGGTGAGTACTACAACCCCGACGAGGTCGCACGCAAGCTCATGGCGGCCAACCCCGGACTGGGCCAGCCCGAGGCTAACGCGGCGGCGTGGCAGCAGGGGCGAAAGCTGCTGGAACGGGCGATTGATCAACGCCTCGATTTCAATATGGAGACCACTCTCGGTGGCACCACGATGCCACGACTGCTGGCCGAGGCCGCCTCGCGCGGCGCCGAGGTTCGGGTCTTCTACATCGGTCTGGGCAGCGCCGACGCCCACATCGAGCGGGTGCGACAACGGGTCCGCGCCGGCGGCCATGACATTCCCGAAGCCGATATCCGCCGTCGCTACCGCCACAGCCTGCTGAACCTGGTGCAATTACTACCCGCGCTCACCGAGCTACGGGTATACGACAACTCGGCGACCGCCGACCCCGCGGCCGGGCAGGCGCCGCTGCCGGTGCTGTTGCTGCACATGCAGCGCGGCCGCATCGTCGGGCCACCCGATTTGGCCCGCACACCGGCTTGGGCCAAGCGAATCGTCGCGGCCGCGCTGCAGCTCAGCCAAGGCCGTAGTCAGTAAATCGAGACCATGCCGCACAACCGCGGGCAGTTCAGGCACGTAGTTTCGCCAGGCGCTGTAGCGCTTGCCAATTCATGCGCGAGACGGGGCAACGACCCGATGACCTACCGGGCCCCGCGCCAGGTGAGCTCCATGCCGTTGTCGGCCAGCCAACGGCGCAGGTCATAACCGTTACGGGCCAGCCCGTCCACGGCGTGCACCGCGCGCCGCACCGCCTGCTCGGCGACCTCGGGCGTCAGCAGCCCGTGGCGGACAGCTTCCAGCAGCTCGTCCACGTCGTCCAGGCTCGCCGCCGTGCCGGTATGGACCTCGATGTCGAGGTAATGGTCTTCGGAACGCCACGCCGCCGGCCCCGGAGTGAATTCGCCCACGTCGAGGTAGTAGTCGAGATCGGCGCGTTCGTGGCCGGGCTTGAAGTGGAAAACCGAGGCGCGCAAGCCAAGTGACGGCAGCAGCCACGACTCGAGGTAGTGGAACCGGGCGTGGCCGGGAGTCGGCCGGGCAAGGTAGAGGCCCCATGGTTGCACCGTGTACTCGTCGACCGCGCGCACGATGCCCTTGGGATCGGTGTTGGTGCGGGCGACCAGGTCGAATGTCTCGTGCTTCGGCGGATGGATGGCGTCACCTTCTAACAGAGTCAGCGGCCTTCACGAACCTTAACGACCCTCGACGTCGCTCAACGACCCCTACCGCCCCTCAACGCCTTAGCCGGATCTTCCAGCGCACAAAGCAGGTGTAGAACAGCGACAACGCGGCCAGCATGCCCATGTCGAATAGCCAGACATGTGACGTGTGCTGCCAGAACCGGTCCCGGGGCAGCCCGGGCCCAGGCATCAGGGTCCGCAGGTCCACCGTCGACGCCGCCGCGGCGTAACCCCAGCGCGCGGGCATGGCAAACGAAAGCTGGTCGAGACCGACCCGGCCGGTCACCGGGACCATGCCGCCGCACAACACCAGCTGCGCCATCACCGACACCACGAACAACGGCATGATCTGCTCGTGAGAGCGCACCAGCGCCGAGAAGAGCAGCCCGAGGATGGCCGAGGCGACGCAGGTCCCGGCCACCGTCAAAAACAGCTCGGCGGTGGCCCCGACGTTGCCGTGGCCGATCAGCAGGGCCCCGCGGGTCGGCGCGCCCTTGCCCAGCACCACGATCGCGGTGATGATCGCCGATTGCACGATGGCGAACCCGCAGTACACCGCGATCTTGGCGAGCAGGTACGCCGTCGCCGACAATCCGACCGCTTGCTCGCGCTGGAAGATGGCGCGCTCGCCGACCAGGTCGCGGATCGTCAGTGCGGTCCCCATGAAGGCCGCGGCGGGCAGTAGCAGGTTGAGTATCTGAACGGATTCGTCCGCAGTGCCGCCGTGTGGGACGGGAACGTGAAATCCGTTGTGTGCCGGGAACGGTCAGCGACAGCGCACCCAGTATGAACGGCAACAACGCCAGGAACACGAAGTAGGCGCGGTCGGCCACCACCAGCCGCACCTGCCGGCGGGCGACCGTCGAGATCTGGCGCCGCAGGCTGGTATGCACCGGCTTGCCCAGCTCGGCCGGCTCCTCGGCACTGACCGGTGGCTTGCGCTGATTCTCGGCCTCTGGGCCCGGAAGCGCCGGTTGGCTTCGTCGGGATCGGCGCCCACCTTGGTGAAGATCTTGGCCCAGTTGGTGGTTCCCATGGCCTCGCCGATCTGGTCGGGTGGGCCGCAGTAGGCGGTCTTGCCGCCTGGCGCCACCAGCAGCAGCTGGTCACACACTTCGAGGTAGGACAGCATGTGCGTCACCACGATCACCACCCGGCCCGCGTCGGCGAGCTGCGCGCAGCATCATCATGACCTGGTGGTCCAGCGCCGGGTCCAGACCCGAGGTCGGCTCGTCGAGGATCAGCAGCGACGGCCCGGTCAGCAGTTCCAGCGCCACCGAGGCGCGCTTGCGTTGCCCGCCGGACAACTTGTCCACCCGGGTGTCGGCGTGTTTGGTCAGATCGAGTTCTTCGAGCACCTGAGCGACGACGCCGGGCCCGGTCGGCTTTGCTGGTGTCGGGCGGCAGCCGCAGTTCCGCGGCGTAGCCCAGCGCCTTCTTCACGGTCAGCTGGTGGTGCACCACGTCGTCCTGCGGAACCATCCCGATCCTGCTGCGCAAAGACGCGTATTCGGCGTGGATGTCGTGGCCCTCGAAGGTCACCGAGCCGGAGCTGGGCCGGGCATAGCCGGCGATCAGCCGGGCCAGCGTGGTCTTTCCGGCACCCGGATCCGCCGATGATGGCGGTCAATGTGCCGGGCCTGGCGACCAGCGAGATGTCATTGAGCAGTTGTTTGCCGTTGTCGACCGAGTACTTGACCTCGCGCACCTCGAGACCACCGGTGCGCGTCGCGAGCCTCGCTGCGGGGGATCAGGGTGCCGTTGCTGAACACCAGGTCGGCGTTGCCGATGGTGACCACGTCGCCGTCGGTCAGGATCGCCGACCCGACCCGGGTCCCGTTGACGAACGTCCCGTTGATGCTGCTGTCGCGGATCTCGGTGCCGACCGGCGTGAGCACCAGCGACGCGTGCTGACGCGAGGCCAGCACGTCGGAGACGACGATGTCGTTCTCGTTGGCGCGGCCGATGGTGACGGTTCCCTCGGCCCAGTGGCCTTCGCCGGCGCAGCGTCTCGGACGGTCGCCGCGACAGGAACTTCACCATCCTGGTCGCGAGGTTGGACACGTCGCCCGGCCTGGCGTCGATCACCTCGAACTCGGCGGACGGTGCCGGCTCCGGCAGGGACGTCGAGTCGACGCACCGTGAGCTGATCGGCCGGCGTTCGGCCGGCGGCGACTCGTTGCGGCGGCCTGCCCGGGGCTTGCGGGCTCGCGGCGCGCCGCGAGGCGCGAACCGGATGCCTCGGCATCGACCGCCTCGGTGGCTGCCTCGGGGCGCGGGAACGACGCGCGCGGGGCCCCGGTCTGGCACCCGGCTGCCCCTGGGGTCGCCGGCCAGGCCAAGGTGCGGCGGGCCCTGTCCTGTACCGACCAGATCTGCGGTCGGCGGCTGGGCCCCCCGGGCGGTCAGCCTGTTGAGGCCCGATCTGGAAGGTCAGCCGCGGCCCGGCGGGATTGCCGATGTTGACGATCTGGCCGTCATGGAGGTCGAAAACCGGCATGCGATAGCCGTTGAGGTACGTTCCGTTGAGCGAACCGTTGTCGATCGCCAGCCACCGGCCCTGGTCGAAGCGCAGGATCAGGTGCGCGCGGGAGATGCGCGGGTCCGGAATGCGCAGGTCGGCGTGCAAATCACGCCCAATGATCACTTCATAGCCTGCGGCGAAGGAAATGTGGGACCCGTTGTGCCGGATGGTCAGCACGGGCGGGGCTGGTCGAGTTACCACTTCAGTTCGACTCACCACTTCAGTATCGTTTGCGTTTCTGAGTGTGCTCTGTGTGACGCAGCTGTGTCGTCGCTTTGTTTCGGTTTGGCCACTCATAGCTTCTACATAGCCAGCAATGGCCCAGTCCCACATATCCTCCGGCATCATTCGTGTGGGTATGTAGGACCTGTACCGCCGAGCGGACAGCTCCGCTCGCCGCGAACTGCCCAAACGTGCTACGAACCCGCTTTCGGTACGCGGCGGTGCCAAGCCAGCCAGTAGCGGGCGTCCGCAGCCGGTGCCGAGGAAAGAGGGGAACGACAGATGGACGACCCATCCGGCGGTACCCGCGCCTCAACGGTCGACGACGGCTGATGACCAACCCCCGGCTGGCCCGCGCGGCCTTGCGCTCGGGCTTTCAGGCGTTGCCCTCGGCCACTGTCGCGCACTTGTTCGCCATGTCCCACCGGTCGGAATCGCCAGCGCGCCGCCGCCGGCTAACGCAGTCCCTAGCAGCCCCGCAGCAAGAGGCAAAGTGAGGCGGGCGGATCGCGCATCGAGAACGGTTCGTCATTCGCCGGCTACACCATCTTGCGGCCGCTGGGCGCCGGCGGCATGGCCGAGGTCTTTCTGGCCCTGCATCCCCGGCTGCCGCGTCGCGACGTGATCAAGGTCCTCGCCGAGGCCGTCACCGCCGACAGTGATTCCGCGAGCGGTTCAACCGCGAGGCCGACCTGGCCGCAACGCTGTGGCATCCGCACATCGTCGGCGTCCACGACCGCGGCGAATTCGACGGCCAGCTCTGGATTTCGATGGACTACGTCGAGGGCACCGACGCGTCGCGCTGGTGAAAGAGCGCTACCAGGACGGCATGCCGATTGACGAGGTTTCGCCATCCTCGACGGCCGTCGCGGCGCGCTCGATTACGCGCACGATCGCGGCCTGCTGCACCGCGACGTCAAACCCGCCAACATCCTGCTCACCCATCCTGACGACGGGGAACGCCGAATCCTGTTGGCGGACTTCGGTGTAGCCCGCCATCTCGCGGACATCAGCGGGATCACCGAGACCAATGTCGCCGTGGGAACTGTCGCCTACGCCGCTCCCGAACAGTTGACTGGTGACAACATCGACGGGCGGGCCGACCAATACGCGTTGGCCGCCACCGCTTTTCATCTGCTGACCGGCGCGCCGCCGTTCCAGCACTCCAACCCGATCGCGGTGATCAGCCAACACCTGAACGACGACCCGCCCCGGCTCAGCGACTACCGTCCCGAGCTGGCATACCTCGACGAAGTGTTCTTCAGGGCTTTGGCTAAACAGCCCGAGGCCAGGTATGACCGCTGTCGCGATTTCTCCGCCGCCGTCAGCGAGGAGCATGCCGGTGTCCGGGACGGCGGCATCGGCCGGCGGGCCAATGCCGGTGGGGCTCGGCGGCGCACCCCCCGCGGTGTGCTCGCGGCGACGACCCACAAATTCTCGTCCAGGACCCGGTGGTTGGTCGCGCTGGTCTGCGCGGTGCTGATCGCGGTGGCGGCGACCTGGTCGACCCTGTACTCGTTCCAGCCCGATAGCGCCCCGCCCGTCCCGGCGCTCGCTTCCAGACCCTCGGTCCCTGCCCCCGGCGCTGCTCCCGCGACCCCCGGGGGGCCGGCCCTCGACGGCACCTATCACTTGACCTACGACCAGACCAAGCGAACCGGCAACGGCGTCCAGATCCGTCACGACGGCGCGGCCACCGATTGGTGGGCCTTCCGCTCCGCGTGCACCACAAACGGGTGCGCGGCGACCGGGACGCAGCTGGACGACGCCACCCATCAGGTGGCCAACACAACCAATGGAGGCCAGACCGACACGCTGCGTTTTGTCGGCGGATATTGGCAGGGGGCTCCGCAGCAGGAGCGGGTGGGCTGCACCCAGCCGAACGGTCAGGTTACGGCCACCCAGCAGGAGACGGTGGCGTGGTCGCTGGCGCCGCAAGCCGACGGCACGCTGCGCGGCACCAAGACCGAGACCGTTCTCAGCGATGACTGCGGCGCGCAAGGTGCGGTGGTGCGGACACCCGTGGTGGCCACCCGAGTCGGTGATGTGCCGACGGGTGTGAACCTGGCCGACCCCGCGCAGGTGGCCAACGCCACGACGACGCCGGCCGCCCCGTCGCCGCCTGTGCTCGGCGGCATGTGCAGCGATGTCGGAAAACTCGGCTACGACCCGACCAATAACGAGCAGGTCGTCTGCGAGGGCGGCAGCTGGGCCAAGGCCCCCACTACGGCCGGAGTGCACACCGCCGGTAGCTCGTGCGACCGGCCGTCAACCCCGGTGTTCGCCATGTCCACGTCGAACGACGGCTACCTGCTCCAATGTGATCCGGTCACCCGGATGTGGACCCGCCCTGCCGGCTAGACCAGGCGGCGTGCTCGTTCGACCGGGTTGCTCACGCGCGTCCGGGCAAGGGCCGCCAGTCCTGGCCGACGCGAGCCGCCACCTTGGGGGTCGATTGTTTCGTTGACTATCTCCTCCTGGTTCAAGCAGGCTCTGGCCTTCTCGGGGATGTAAACGAGCGCTGGGATTCGTTGGCTGCTAAACGAAGTCGACGGTCGCCGAAGGATCACGCCGCCGAGGCGGCATCGATTGCGGCCAGCTCCGCGCACGCCTGGCGGTAGCCGTCGGCGATCCGGTTCACCGCATGGACGATGTCGTCTTCGGTGTGGTTGGCCATCACCTGCAGCCGGAAGCGTGCCTTGCCCTTGGCGACCGCGGGAAATTCGACGAGGTTGGCCACCAGTCCCGTCGCATGCAACCGCCGGCTCACCAGACGGGCCACACCCTCGTTGCCCATCGCCACGCAAACAATGGGCGACGGATCTCCGTAGGTGTCAAAACCTGCCTGGGCCAGCCGGTTTCGCAGCAGCTGGATGTTGGTCATCGACTTTTGCCGCAGCTCGGCGCCCTCGGGGCTATCGACGATGTCGAAAGCCCGCAGCACAATCGCGGCCTGGATCGGTGACAGCGCATTGGAGAACGTGTTCGGCGAGGAGTAGTAGCGCAGATATTCGGTGACCCTGCGATGCTTGCTGGCGACGAACCCGCCGTTGGAGGCGAACGTCTTGGAGAACGACCCCATGACCAAATCGACCTTGCCCAGCGCACCCTGCAGCTCGAGATGCCCGCGACCGGTAGGGCCCATCGAGCCCAGGTCGTGGGCGACATCAACGACGAGCGTCGCCATGAACCCGTCGGCAAGGTCCTGGAGTACTGCGAGATCGGGGGTATCGGAGTCCATCGAGAACAGCGACTCGGTCACCAGCAAGATGCCGTGTTCGGTGTCCTGCGCGCGGATGGCTTCCAGCTCGGCGCGGACGTCGTCGAGGTCGTTGTGGCGGAACAGATGGACATTCCGCGTCGCGGCCGCAGCGCCTTCCTGCAGGCAGGCGTGGGCGAGTCGGTCCATCACAATGTGATCGTTGGGCCGCACCAGCCCTTTGATGATGCCGTAGCCGGCCGCACAGCCGGTGGGAAACAGGCTGACATGCTCGGCATCGACGAACTCTGCGATCCTGCGTTCCAGGGCCAGCGACACCGAGGTGTTTCCCACCAGGGCCGGAGAACCCGCGCTATGAACCCCGTACTCGTCGATCGCCTCCCGCGCCGCGGCCTTGATCTCCGGATGCCCGGACAGCGAGAGGTAGTCCTGAGAGGCGAAGTTGACTCCCGCCATTGGCCTGCCGCTGTCGTCGTAAACAGTGGCGTAGCGTCTCGGACCGGCCTCGGTGGACCGGCCCAACGGCCACAGGCCATGGTCGCGGCGCAGCTTTGCCACCGGTAGAAATCATCAAGGCGGCTCATCAGGGCGTCGCCGGTGAGGTGACGGAAATCTTGCATGCTTCCGCCGAGGGCCGCCGGATCGGTCGTCAGGCCAACGGGATTCGCTGCGATGAGATCCGCTGTGGTGGTCAACATTGATACGCCTTCCTGTGTTTGTTTGAGCGATAATGCTGTCGTTGCATGGCTGCCGTAGGCACCCGAATCCGTGGCGCCGGGCCGCCGCCGTCGCCGTCCAGGAATTCGCCATCGCCGCTGTCGTCACCGGTCAACGGGCGGCTGGAAAATTCTTCAGGGCGGGCGTACATCACACCCGAATCAACGTCCACAGCAACGCCCGCGTCCAGGTCGCACCAGCGTCGCACCCAAGGCGAGCAACTGGCGCAAAGCACCAACACGCGGTGCAAAATCGGTCTGACCGACGTGATCCCGATCACAGAGGAGACGCTAGGCAGCCACAAAATCGGCGTCTAGTAAAAAATCGTGAACACAATGTTGCGTTCAACGCAAGTAAAATAGAGGTGTTGACAGCTCTCAGAACAGCGCCCCGCTAGGCAAGAATTGCGGGGCCGGGAGCGGAGTCAGCCGGGTCAGCGCCATGGTCGACGCGGAGATCGATCGGGAGACGTGCAGGTGCTAGCCGGACGCCGTGCGGGGTTCCCGATCGACGACCTGAATCTGCCTCGGGGGCAATGGTTTTGTCGATTCTGTGGGCTTCGCTTGCTCCAGTGTGATGGCGAGTGGCCCAGATACTTACATCGGAGGCAACGGTGTGTTTCGTAACCTCGCTAGACGCCGATACGTGGGCGGCTTGGCGTTGCTGTTGTGAAATAGGCTGTCGCGCTGGTACTCCGATTGGGTGCGGCGTGACGTTGTCGCGCGCAGTGACGACGGGGTAGCGCAGCGGCGACGGCACTGATTGCAAGTCGGGCGACTCCGGCAACCGCGGACAAGACGGGGGAGATCGTTTGTTGTCGCGCGCGCTCTGGGCGCTTGTCGAGAAGGCTGTTACGAAGCGGGGGCAGGCGCGGGGTCGCGAAGAATGGCGTGTTGAAGGGTTGTTGTGAGCCAGCCCTCGAAGCGCTCGAGTGTGTAGCCGGCCTGCGACACCATCACCTCGAATACGGCTGGGCTGGCGACGGCCCACACGGTGTCGACGGCATCGTTCCGGGGAAGTCGCATTGCGTAATCGGGTATCGCTGCCATCATCGCTGTGAACGTTCCATGGCGCGTCGTCTCAAGGTGGTGCAAGTCTTCTGCGATGGCAGTGTCGACCGCGGCTCCGTCGCGGTAGGCCCGCCACGCGATTCCCATGCGCCGCGCGGCGTCGCAAAACAACGTGGCAATTTGGGCCAGCGTTTCCGCCGGGGTGCCGGGATGCAGTTGGGCGGCATGGTACTGCCCCGACCGCGCTGGTGGAGTCTGCGAGCGACCTCTCGGCGTAGGCGCGCAGCAACGCCCGCTTGCTACCGCACGCGAGGTAGAGAGTTTGCACGGTGACCCCGGCAATTTCGGCAATCCGATTCACGGTGGCAGCGACATACCCGACGCGGGCGAACTCTTCGCCCGCGGCTGCCACGAGCAGTCTGCGGGTTTCCGCCCGCGAGGCTGCCGCCGCTTCGCGTATTCGGGCTGTGTTGCGAGGTTGTTTAGGATTCATCGCCCGCAATATTAGCTCAACGTGCTAGAGTGACGCTCTATTCGTATTGAGTGGAACTTAAACACGTTGTAACCAGGAGTTCTCGTGTCGAGGCGATATCCCATCTACCACCGTCGCGGTAGGGACGCCGGGGTGCCGTGCCCCCCGTGGCCGTCGTGGGCCGCCACCGTCGTCGGACGCCCGATGCCTAGCGCAGCGTGCCCGCGAGCTCCTTAGTGGATCGGCAGTTCAAACGCGCCGCTCGGGTCGAGGATTACCCCGTCGGCCTTACGTTGGCCGCCCAGTCGCCGTGCCAGGACACGACGCCGCTCCCGTCCGTGGGTCGGCATCGACCCAGGCCAAATACACACTCCTGCGTCGTACCAGTTTGGGGATTTGATGGAGCTCTATCAATTGCGTTACTTCCAGGCGGTCGCCGAGGCGGGCACGCTGCGTGATGCCGCCGAGCAGCTGATGGTTTCTCAATCGGCGGTCAGCCGGGCCGTCACCCTGCTGGAGTCCGAGATTGGGGTTGAGCTGTTCACCCGGTGCGGCCGGGCCAACGAACTCAACCGGTTTGGGCAGGCGTTTTTGCGGTCGAGCATCGCGGCTCAGCGGAGCCTTAAGTCGGCTATCACGGGTGTGCGCCAGCTCGCGGGCGTCGACGCCGGCGTCGTCGTCCTGGGTTTCTTGAATTCGCTGGGCGTGACCACGGTGCCCCGGTTGCTTCGCCTCCATCATGATCGGCACCCCTGGTCGCAATTCGAGCTGCACCAACGCTCCGGGGCCGAGCTGGTCGCCGACCTAATCAACGGTGGTATCGATGTTTGCTTGACCTATGCCATGACCCCCGACGAAGCGCCCGGGGTGTCGTGGCACAAGCTGTTTACCGAACGGCTCTACGCTGTGGTCGACCGCCGTCACCCGCTGGCTGAGCGGGAGTTGATTGGCTTCGCAGAGCTTGCCGACCAACCGTTTGTCGCGTTGGAACGCTGTTACACCCTCCGCAGGATCTTCGATGACGCCTGCGCGCGCCATAGCATCACGCCGACGATCGCTCTCGAGGTAACCGACGTCGCGACGCTGCGCGGCATGGTCGGGGCGCGTCTAGGGGTTGGTGTGCTGCCCCGGACTGCGACACCAAACCCCGACATTGTCGAGATCGCTGTCGACGACGAGCAACTGGTCCGACCGATCGCCATCGGCTGGGTGACCAATCGATACCTACCCCCGTCGGCCGCGGCTTTCCGTGACACCGCAATGGCGTTGTGCGGCCAGCCTGAAATCGCGTCCTGGGACCTGCCCGACGTGCAGTTCGAGGCGGCTGAGCAGCCAATCGCGGGGTGAGCACAACGCCGACGATATTCGGCGATGTATGACAGTCCGCTGCGGCGCAGCGGTCGTGCGGCGCGCTCGGGTAACGGCTCGAACACCGCGAGGGCATCCGCTCAGCGCAAAAGTCGATGGCTTGTGCCCAGGGGTTCGGCGTGGTGCTGAGCAGGCCAGATACTTGCGTTAGAGGCAACAGTGTGTTCGCAACTTTGGTCTGGACGCGGATGCAGAGGGTGCTTAGCGTTCACGTCGTGAGTGAGGCCGCCGAAGTCAGCCCGACTCGACGGGGCGCGGACGGGGCTGCGGGTGCGCTCCTGCGCAGCGCCGACGGGGCTGCTGCCGGCGACAAGCGGATTTTGGGAATCGGCATGGATTCGCTGCACATGTCCACGCCGTCAGCAATCCCCCGAATGTGGGCTCACTCGGTTTGGGCGGTGTCGGGTCTGTGCCGTTTCCGTGATGTGTCAGGAGCTACAAGATGTCGTTTGTAAGTGTGGTGCCGGAGCTGGTGGCGGCGGCGTCGTCGGATTTGGCCGGGCTGGGTTCGGCGATCAGCGATGCCAATGCGGCCGCGGCGGGCTCGACCACGTCGTTGTTGGCTGCCGGTGCTGATGACGTATCGACGGCCATTGCGGGGTTGTTTGGCAGTCACGCTAGGCAGTATCAGGCGGTCAGTGCGCAGGTGGCGGCTTTGCATGGCCGGTTTGTGCAGGCCTTGAACGTGGCTGCCAGATCGTATGCAGCCGCCGAGGCCGCCAATGTGTCGCCGCTGCAGGCCGTCGAGCACCAGGCGCTCGGTGCGGCCAACACTTTGGCCGAGGCGCTGGTGGGGCGCCCGTTGACCGGCAATGGCACCAACGGGACGGCATCGGGGCAGGCCGGCGGGTCGGGCGGGTTGTTGTACGGCAACGGTGGTAACGGGGCGCCCGGCGTCAATGCCGGGGTGGCCGGTGGTGCAGGCGGGTCGGCCGGATTATTTGGCAACGGCGGCGCCGGTGGGGCCGGTGGCGCGGGTGCGTCCGGGGGTGCTGGGGGTCACGGTGGCTCGATGGGGGGCAACGGCGGCAACGGCGGGGCCGGCGGCGCCGCCACCGTTTCCGGCCAGACCGGTGGCGCCGGCGGGGCCGGTGGCAACGCCGGGCTGAGGGGCAACGGTGGCGCCGGCGGCGCCGGCGGCAACGGCTTCGCGGGCGCGGCCGGGACCAATGGCGTCAACTCAGGGGATAGTGGCGGCGCAGGTCAGGCCGGCGGGGGCGGCGGTGCTGGTGGCCACGGCGGGAACGGCGGTTCGCTATCGGGTATCGCGGGTAATGGCGGCGCCGGCGGCAACGGTGCGTTGGGCGGGAACGGCGGGGCGGGCGCCGACGGGGCCGACGGGATGGCGGCCAGCGCTGCCGGTCAGACCGGTGGCAACGGCGGGTCGGGCGGAAACGGCGGGGCGGGCGGGCAGGGCGGGGCGGGCGGAACGGCCGCACACGGCACGGCGGGTTCCGCCGGCGCGGGTGGGGCCGGTGGCAACGGCGGTGGCGGCGGTGCGCCCGGAAACGGGGGGTCCGGAGCGAACGGCGGCACGAACAGCCTCGACGGTGGGCCTGGCGGCGCGGGTGGTAGCCCCGGCGCGGGTGGAGCCGGCGGGCGTGGTGGCGCCGGTTCGAGAACCGGCATGTCCGGTGCGGCCGGCGCTTCCCCCGCCACGCCCGGCGGCAACGGTGGCAACGGCGGCAACGGTTACGCCGCGACCGTTTTCGGCCAGGCCGGTGGCGCCGGGGGGGCCGGTGGCAACGCCGGGCTGAGGGGCAACGGTGGCGCCGGCGGCGCCGGCGGCAACGGCTTTGGGGGCGCGGCCGGGACCAACGGTCTCAACTCAGGGGATAACGGCGGCGCCGGTCAGGACGGCGGGGGCGGCGGTGCTGGTGGCAATGGCGGAAATGGTGGTTCGCTCTCGGGAAACGCGGGTAACGGCGGGGCCGGCGGCAACGGTGGGCTGGGCGGGAACGGCGGGGCGGGCGCCAATGGGGCCGACGGGATGGCGGCCAGCGCTGCCGGTCAGGCCGGTGGCAGCGGCGGGGCGGGCGGAAACGGCGGGGCCGGCGGGCAGGCCGGGGCGGGCGGAACGGCCGCACACGGCACGGCGGGTTCCGCCGGCGCGGGTGGGGCCGGCGGCAACGGCGGTGGCGGCGGTGCGGCCGGCAACGGCGGGTCCGGAGCGAACGGCGACACGAACAGTCTCGACGGCGGGCCCGGCGGCGCGGGTGGTAACCCCGGCGCGGGTGGATCCGGTGGGCATGGTGGCGCCGGTTCGAGCACCGGGACGTCCGGTGCGGCCGGCGCTTCCCCGGCCGCACCCGGTGGCAACGGCGGCAACGGCGGTAACGGTTACGCCGCCACCACCACCGACGCTCACGGCAACGGCGTTAACGGTGGCGCCGGTGGGGCCGGTGGCAAGGGTGGCCAGTACGGCAATGGCGGCAATGGCGGCAATGGCGCGGCCGGTGCCGCCGGGGCGGCCGGCACTTCAGGCGATAACGTGGCCGATGCCGACGGCGGCGCCGGCGGCGAAGGCGGAGTCGGTGGCAACGGCGGCGCGGGCGGGGCCGGCGGGCAGTACGGCAACGGGGGCACCGGCGGCGACGGAGGCACCGGCGGGGCCGGCGCGGCCGGTGGCGCCGGCGCGAATGGCACCAGCGGAGTCAATAACGGGGCCGGTGCCGATGGCGGCGCCGGCGGCGAAGGCGGAGCCGCCGGCAACGGCGGTGCCGGCGGCAACGCCGGGCAGTACGGCAACGGTGGCAACGGCGGCAACGCGGGTCAGGCGGGCGCCGGGGGCCGCGGCGGCGACGGCGGCAATGGCGCAACTGCTACCAGCGATAGCCCCGTGGGCGGAGCCGGTGGTGCGGGTGGCAACGGCGGGTTCGCCGGCGATCCCGGCAACGGCGGCAACGGCGGCAACGGCGGCTCCATCTCCGGTAACGGCGGTTACGGAGGCAACGTCGGGAGCGCGGGTACCTATACCCAGGGCGCCTCAGGCGGTGACGGCGGCAACGGCGGCACCGGTGGTGCAGCCCTGATGACTAATACCGGCGGGGCCGGCGGCGTCGGCGGCCACGGCGGGGCCGGCGGTGGCGGCGCCGCGGGTGGTAACGGCGGTAACGGCGGCCGCGGCGGCTCGACTGCCGGTAACGGTGGCTGGGGCGGCTCCGGCGGCAACGCGGGCAACGGCGGCCTCGCCGGGCATGGCGGGGCGGGAGGTGCCGGTAACGACACCAACGCGGGTGGCGACGGCGGTGCCGGCGGGAACTACGGCAACGGCGGTAACGGCGGCAAAGGCGGTAACGGCGGCAACGCCGAAACCACCTCCGGTTTGTACGACGCCAACAACCCCGCCCGCAACTCTGGTTGGGGCGGCGTCGCCGGCGTCGGCGGAGACGGCGGGTACGGTGGCGGTCTCTTTGCCCCCGGGGTGTCCTTGCAAACCGGCGGAAATGGCGGGGCGGGCAACGGAGGCGGTGCCGGCGGCAACGGTGGCGACGCCGGCCAAGCCGGCAATGGCGGCAACGGCGGGACTCGCGGAAACGGCTATTACAAGGGGGCTGCTTTAGTGGGCGGGAACGGTGGCGTCGCCGGTCCGCCCGGGCTCGGCGGGACTGGCGGCACCAACGTAGGCGGTGGCTACGCTCCCAACGGCAGGACCGGCACCCCCCCCGCCAACTTGGTGGGCACCCAAGGCCAAATCCAAAGCGCCTTTACGCAACCTTGACAGCGGCCACGACGGCCAGGGTCCTTTCGCGACGCGGCGGCGCTGTTGCCAACGGGCACGAGTTCGGGCTCGGACGGTGATGTGTGATCGAACGGCGCTGCATCGTCATGTCGGTCGACGAACATTCCGCGGTGTTCGCCATGTCCAACTCGGGCGACGGACACCTGCTCCAATGTGATCCGGTCACCCGGGTCTGCACTCGCCCCGCCCTCCTTGTTCCTGACCTCGTTGAATCCCGAGCCGTATGCCCCCAATGAGGTGAGCCGCAACATCGTCCTCGTCTTCGACCCCGGTCGGGAGATCTATGAACTCGTCGACCCCGACGGGCGACGCTGGGTCATGCAGTCATGCAGTCATGGAGCCAGGGCATGGACGTCAACCTGTCGCTGGGCGACCTTGCCGGGCTCGAGCGTCGCCTCGCTTTGCCGCCGGGGTGGACTTACCAGCACCGGACGCTCAGCAGTCCGCTGCGCGTGGACACCACCACCCACGATGTCCCCGCCATCCTGGACAACCTCGGCAACCTGTATTCGCTCGAGACCATCTGACTCTGCGCACGCTCGCGTCGCCCGGTGACGGGTCGATATTCGGGGCCCGGCTCCTGTCGGTGCCTCCCATTACCCTGGTGCCATGGCTTTCGCCACCGAACATCCGGTAGTAGCGCACTCGGAATACCGCGCCGTCGACGAGGTCGTGCGCGTCGGTGGCCACTTCGAGGTGGTCAGCCCGCACGCTCCGGCCGGCGACCAGCCGGCCGCCATCAAGGAGCTGGAGCGGCGGATCCTTGGGGGA
>CAVVLC010000066.1:0-28408 GCA_963748885.1 uncultured Actinomycetota bacterium | reverse complement strand
CCCGCTGTGGACACCTTCGCCACCGCTGGGCATTTGTCGGTGGTGTTGGATGCCGAAAGCACCGGCATGATTCTGGGTGAGGTGCCTGCGGCGTTTCATGCCGGGACCCACGAGGTCTTGTTGATCGCTTTCGCGTTGGCGTGGACGGAGTTTTCAGGCTCGTTGGGTACTGGCGGTGCGCCAATAGCTATCGATGTGGAGGGCCACGGCCGCCACGAGGAGTTGGCCCCAATTTGGACCTGTCGCGCACGGTCGGCTCGTTCACTGCCATATACCCGATGGCATTAACGCTGCCGGCGGTGAGCGGGCTGTCCTGGGCGCGGTGATCGCCGGCGAGGCCGGGCTGGGAACGGTGCTCAAGGACGCCAAGAAGCACTGCGCGCCCTGCCGGATCCCCTGAGCTACGGGATGTTGCGATACCTGAATCCCGATGTTGACCTGGCTGGGTCTGACCGGTCGATCGGTTTTAACTATCTAGGGCGCCTGGGCGGTCCGGCGGCGGAACAATCCGGTGATCTTTGGCGCGTCCACCAAAAAGATTTGTCGATGATCGGGGCCGCCGCGGGGTTACCGATGCCGCTCTCGCACACCGTAGAACTTACCGCCGTCACCGTGGACACCAACTCCGGTCCGCAGCTGCACGCCAACTGGATGTGGGCGTCGTCGGTGTTGGATGGCGAGGCGGTCAGCACGCTGAGCCGGTTGTGGTTTGAGGCCCTGACCGGTATCTGCGCGTACGTGCGAAACGGTGGGGGCGGGTTGACCCCTGCGGATATCGCCCCTGCCCGGCTCAGCCAGCAGCAGATCGACGAGCTAAGCCGGCACTATCGGATCGCCGATATTTTGCCCTTGACCCCGCTGCAGCAGGGACTGCTCTTCCACGCCAACACCGCGCACGGCAACCACGACGAGGTGTATGCGGTTCAGCTGGGTTTCACGGTGACCGGCTCTCTTGACTTGCATCGGCTGCGCGAAGCGGTGCACATCGTGGTCAACCGTCATCCGCATTTGGTGGCCCGATTCTGCGCAAAGTTTGACGAGCCGGTACAGATCATTCAAGAGGATCGTGTGGCGCCTTGGCGGTATATCGACCTGAGTGGCGGCAACGTCGATGTCGATGAGCTGATCGAGCGGGTGTGCGCCGACGAACGCGCCGCGGTCTGCGATCTGGCCTCCGGCGAGCCGGTATTTCGCGTGGCTTTGCTGCGTCTCGCGGCAGACCGGCACCGGTTGGTGCTGACAAATCACCACATCGTGCTTGATGGCTGGTCGGTGCCGATCCTGCTGGGTGAAATATTCGCCAGCTATCACGGGCAGCGGCTGCCTGCGGCGGCCCCGTATCGCAGGCTCATGTCCTGGCTGGCCGATCGGGATTCGGATACCGCCCGCGCGGTCTGGGGTGAGGTGTTCTGTGGTTTTGAGGACGCAACGTTGGTGGGCTCGCCGGATCGGTTAGTTCCTGGTCCGCGGGGGGGCGCATCGTTTACGGTGTCCGCTGAGATCAGCGCGGCGGTGAGCGGGTTGGCGCGTGCGTGTCAGACCACCGTTAGCACGGTGCTGCAGGGCGCCTTTGCGCAGCTGTTGATGTGGCTGACTGGTCAGCGCGATGTCGCTTTTGGCATGCCGGTTTCAGGTCGGCCCGCTGAAGTGCCCGGCGCGGAATCGATGGTCGGGTTGTTGATCAACACGGTGCCGGTGCGCGCGTGTATCTCTTCGGCGACGAGCACCGTCGATCTGTTGGGACAGTTGCAACGCGTGCACAATGACACGCTTGAGCATCAGTACCTCGCGCTTCCCGAGATCCACCGCGTTACGGGACACGACCAATTGTTCGACACTCTCTTCGTCTACGAGAATTATCCGGTCGACACCGCCACTCGGGCGGGTGGTCACGAGTTAGCCATCACCGATTTCAGCAGCCTCGAATCCACCCACTACCCGCTGACGATCCAGGCGTTGCCGGGCCACGAGCTGGGCTTTTGGGTCGAATTCGACACCGAGGTGTTCGACGCGGCCGCAATTGAGGCGCTGATCGAGCGGCTAAAGCGGCTACTGGCGGCCATGACTTCCGACCCGACCGGGCGGTTGTCGTCGATCGATCTGCTCGATGCCGGCGAGCGCGCCCGCCTTGATGAGATCGGTAATCGGGCGGTGCTGACCGCACCGGCACCGTCGTCGGTATCGGTTCCGATGATGTTCGCCGCTCAAGTCGCGCGCACGCCCGAGGCGGTCGCGGTCACCTTTGATGGCCGCTCGATGAGCTACCGGGAACTTGACGACGCCGCTAACCGGTTGGCGCACTGGTTGGCCGGTCATGGGGCCGGGCGGGGGCGCTATGTTGCGCTGCTGTTTACCCGCTGTGCTGAACTGGTTGTGGCGATTATGGCGGTGCTCAAACCGGGGCGGCCTATGTGCCGATCGATCCCGAGCATCCCCGGTCCCGGATTGGGTTCGTGCTCGATGATGCCGCGCCGGTGGTGGTGCTCACCACCGATGGGCTGGCTGGACGCCTTGCGGGGTTTGACGTGGCGGTCCTTGCGGTCGAGGATCGCGCGGTTGACTCCCAGCCGAGCACAGCACTGCCGGCGCCCGGCCCAGACGATCTGGCGTATCTGATCTACACATCTGGCACTACCGGGATGCCTAAGGGGGTGGCGGTCACCCATCAGAACGTGACCCAGCTGATCGAGGCGGTGGATCCGGGTTTGGCGGGGCCAGAACGGGTGTGGTCGCAGTGGCATTCCTATGGATTTGACGTTTCAGTGTGGGAGATCTTTTGCGCGTTGTTGTGCGGCGGGCGGCTGGTGGTGGTGTCCGAGTCGGTGGCCGGTTCCCCGGACGATTTCCGCGCCTTACTGGTTGATGAAAAGGTCAGCGTGTCGAGCCAGACCCCGTCGGCGGTGGGGGTGCTGTCAGCGCAGGGGTTGGCATCGGGGGCGCTGGTGGTGGCCGGTGAGGCGTGTCCGGCTGAGGTGGTGGATCGGTGGGCGCCGGGGCGGGTGATGATCAACGCCTATGGCCCGACTGAGACGACGGTGTATGCGGCGATTAGTGCGCCATTGACGGCGGGGTTTGGGGTGCCGCCGATCGGCTCGCCGGTGCCGGGCGCGGCGTTGTTTGTGTTGGATGGCTGGTTGCGTCCGGTGCCGACCGGGATGGTCGGGGAGTTGTATGTCGCCGGGCGCGGCGTGGCGGTGGGCTATTTGAGCCGGGGACCGAGTTGACCGCGTCGCGGTTTGTGGCCTGCCCGTTCGACGGTGAGGCCAGACGGTGTATCGCACCGGAGACCTGGTGTTCGTGGCGCCCCGGACGGGCAGCTGGCATATCTGGGGCGCGCTGATGAGCAGGTTAAGATCCGGGGGTATCGCATCAAGCAGCCGGGAGAGGTGCAGGCGGCGCTGTGCCGAGCTGGACGGGGTGGAGCAGGCCGTGGTGATCGCCCGCGAGGACCGACCCGGAGACAAGCGCCTGATTGGCTACGTCGTTGGCGACACTGGGACCGCGGACCCCGCCGAGATGCGCGCGGCGCTGGGCGAGCGGCTACCGGCCTACATGGTCCCGGCGGCGGTGGTGGTGCTAAAGGTGTTGCCGTTGACGGTCAACGGCAAACTCGACACCAGAGCCCTGCCGGCGCCGGAATACATCGCAGGGCGAGTACCGTGCCCCGGCCACCCCAATCGAGGAGATCCTGGCCGGCTTCTATGCCCAGGTGTTAGGTCGGGAGCGCGTCGGCGTCGAGGACTCGTTTTTCGATTTGGGTGGAGACTCGTTGTCAGCGATGCGCTTGATTTCCGCAATCAATAGCGCCCTTGATGCTGATATTGCGGTGCGGACGTTGTTCTATGCGCCGTCCGTGAGAAGCTTGAGCCAGCAGTTAGGCACGCATGCCAGTTCGGCGGAAGTGGCCCCTGTTGAGGTCCTCAAGGCGGGCACCGGCCGTCCGCTGTGCTGCTTCCATGATGGTTTTGGTCTTTCCTGGGCATACCGGGCTCTCGGTGATTATTTGGAAGGGCCGATCGTCGGTATTCAGCAAATCCTGGAAAGCCGCGAAGGCACTTAAACCCGGATCGATTCGTGACATGGCGAAAAATTATGCAGATCGGCTCCAGGCGATTTATCCACCCGGACCTTATAATCTCCTTGGGTGGTCTTTCGGAGGCTTTGTAGCGCACGAGGTCGCCATTGAGCTTCATCGGCGCGGATGCGTAGTGCAACGCCTTGTGCTGGTAGAATCCCGTGTTCAGCGCTACCGGCTTGACCGCACGCAATCAATCTTTAGACGAGAGTCGGGTCCTGGAAGACATCTTACGGACGAATGGTGTAGATATTCCGCTGAGGTCGGAGCGTCTTACGTATTGGGAAGCGGAGGATTTAGTTTTTCAGCAACGAGATGCGATAGATTTTGCACTTCCTTCCGAACGGCTATTGCAATTTATTGTGCAATGTGTTAATGCAAATCATTTGCATCTCTCTCGGCATGTGCCCGAGGTGTTCAATGGCGATGCGGTCATCTTCTCTAAAGCCCAGACCGAGGGCGTTCGGACATCATCTTTGCAACAAGGGTGGTGTCCTTATATCGCTGGCAAAATTATAGAATATCCAATTGGCTGTACACATCATGAAATGTTCAGCGCCGAATCGCTCACTGTATATGGCAATAGACTCAAGCGTCTATTAGCACTTAAATGACTGGTACATCAGGGGCTTATGTGCCGTCGTTTCTAAAGGACTCCGAAAGGTCCGCGGTATCCGATTATGTGAGACGCGCCAGGTCTCCAGATTTACTATTGCACGTTCCGCGATCGAGCTGATTTTGTTGACGGCTTTACGGATTTCTTATCCACGATCGCCTTTATCGCGGATCCCGTTTTGGAGACATTCCACCCTAGACGCGTCAGAGGTTTTGGGCGGTGCGGTCGTGACGCGGTGGCAAGTTTTAGAGTTTGGTGTGGGGCTGACAGCGTCGCGCCGTCAAATCAGCGTGTCGTTGCACCGTAGTGGAGTCGAATTTCTGGATTTCATGCTACTCTGCCCGATCAACTGCGCACAGTGAGATCGTGCTACTTTGGCGCGTGCCGATCGTCGGGGTGCTGCCGGTGCACGAACGAATTGGCGGCACGCAAGCTGCCGCGGAATGCATATACAGCGGTGATCACCGACAGCAGTAGCAACAGGACGAACATGACCAGCCAATTGCTTCGGTCGCGGGCCACGTCCCACCAGATGTAGGTGAACAACAGCACGCAGAGCAAGAGCACCACATCGCGCCAATTGCCGCGATAGGACATAGCGGTCCTGCGTAGCGCGCGGGTCCGGTCGACCGTGTCGACCAGGTCGTCGACGCGGGCGTCGATGGTGCGTTGCAGGTCGGCGCGTAGAGCAGTGGGATCCGGCGGGAGGCGATCCACAGGTCCATCTCCTGGCGGATTTGGTCGCGAAAGTTTGGGCCCACGACTTGCCCGGCCGCAGCGGCCGCAATGCACCCCCGAAAATGGGCGCGGTGCTCAGTGCAATCTGTCCCAAACCGGTCACGGCATTCCTCCTTCGGCGCAGACCGGCTCACGCTGTTTGAGGCGGCCCGTTGAGGATCGCGCAAACCAGGGGAGCGGATCAACCTCCGAGTCGGGAACCGTCCGTCGTCAGTCGTCGCCCGCGCCGACCGTGTACCACCGGGCGGCGATTCCCGGGTTCTCGTCGTACCTCTTGAACCAGCGGCCGGCGAGTTCGGGCAGCCTCTGGTATTTCGGGTCGTGGTTGGGGCCCTGGCAGCGGACCAGGCCGGCCAACATGCCCAGGACTTCGCGCCGGGGCACTCCGGCATACGTGGCTTGCCCGGCGCGGGTGGGTTCGTGTGAGGCCCTAGATAGAACTCGCGAATTGCCCTGACCGACAGGCCATTCGGGATGAGGCGGGCGAGCGCGCCGCCGTCTTCCTCGGGCACTTGCCGCCGGAAGCCGCCGGTGATGATGGACAGAACCTCGCTGACGTGTTTTACTACGCCGCCGATGGTCTTGGCGCGGTACGCATAGCTGCCGTGCACCGCGTCATAGACCCGCAGCGCGGAACTACGGTGTTCGATCTCCTCGACGAAGTGCCAGATGGAACAACGAGGCGACCCGTTCGTCGCCCGGCCTGAACAGCTTGTCCTCGTGGTCGAGGAAGACCTTGAAGTACGGCGTGAACGTCGCCTCGACCACGGCGGGGTAGGCCAGCCGCCAGGCCAGAGGCTTGGTGGCAGTGAGCTGGTCGAACGACGCGATCACCTCTTTCATGGTCTGCTGCAGGCCGGGCCAACGCCGGCTCAGCGCGCGGACGTGGCTCACGTGACGCCGCCGAACGCCTGGGCCTCCTGGCGCAGGTAGGCTTCGGCCTCTGCGGCGTCGTCGGGGTTACGCATCAGCGGGATGGCCTCGCGCGTCGCGTCAACGATGAAGTTTTCGAATCCCGTTGCGAAGAACGAGATTACGTTGCATTGCATGGCGAACGCCGGTCGCTCCGGCCGCCAGTTGAACGCGACGTCGTCGCCGGTGAAGTCGAAGCGAATCCGCCTCACTTGCAGATCTGTCATTGTGGCACCCCGCCCTGTGGCTCACCTTCGACAATACACATTGCGAGTGAGTGTATGGCCGTGACGCAATGCCGTGGAGCGGGTTGAGTGAATTGATATGTCCCGGCGCGCGGCGCGCTGATCCGAAGCCAGTCGAGCCATACGTATTGACATGTGCGTATGGCGTTCTGCCGGTTTGTGATTTCGCATCGGGTCAGGACCGTGGTGGCAATGGCGCCGGCCGGACCGCGCCGAATTCGATGGGAAGCGTTGTCGGTCCGGCGAGTTCGGTCGGCAACTTCCAGGGGGCCGGGCCGGTGCGACGGGCATTGGGCATGCGCCGTGTGATTACCCGCAGCGCCTCGCGGAGCTCGACCCTGGCTAAGTGGGCCCCGAGACAGTAGTGCATGCCGCCGCCGAAGGTCAGCAAGGCCGGCGGTGCCACGCGGGTGATGTCCAGACGGTCGGGCTCGTCGTACACGGCAGGGTCGCGGTTGGCCGACGCCGTGTTGGCGACCACGCAGGTGCCCGCCGGGATGAGGACGCCGCCGAGTTCGACGTCCTCGATGGCGACGCGTAATGCCGCCACGACGATCGGGGTGTGGCGGATGAGTTCGTCGACGGCCTGCGGTGCCAGTTCGGGATGCTCGGCGAGCAATGCCCATTGGTCGGGATGTGCGCACAGCACTTGCACGGCGGCGGCCAACTGGTTGCGAGTGGTGTCGGTGCCCGCGTTGAGCAGGATTGCGGCGAGGCTGACCAGCTCGTCGTGCGTAAGCCGGTCCCCGCCCGCCTCGGCACGGATGAGGTCGGATATAAGGTCGTCGCCCAGCGATCGACGCCGGCGAGCAATCAGCTCCTCGACATAGGCATCGAGCTGCTCCCATGCCCGCACGATGACCGGCGTGTCCTCCGCGACATTGCACCCGAAGGCCTTGCTGATGTCACCGGCCCACATCGAAAAGAGTCGCCAGTCCTCCCGCGCAGCGCCCAGCAGCGCACAGATGATCGGGATCGGGTATTCCTGGGCGATATCGGTGACCATGTCGCAGCGGCCCTCGGCGGCGTGTTGGTCGACCAGCTCGGTGATGACATCGACGCATGCGGTTTGCATCCGCTCGGCCGCCCGCGGGGTGAAGGCGCGGGACACCAGGCGTCGCAGCCGCTGGTGCTCGGCCCCGTCCAGGCTGACAAGCAGGCGGCAGACCCTGTCCCAGACCGGCCCGGAAGAGATGCCTTGCACTACCAGACCGATGCCTTGCGGCATGGCGAACCGGGAATCGCGCAGCGCGGTGCGCACCAGGTCGTACGTGAGTAGCTCGGGCCCGTAGGGCCCCATCGCGATCGGTGACTGCCGGCGAGCGTGCCCGATGCGGCGGTGGACCTCGTCGGGATCACGGGTGTCGTGATAGGCGATCGGTGGGAATGCGAGGTCGAAGACGCTCTTGCTGCGGGTATCGACGGTCATGCTGGCCTCCTCGGGTGGGATCAGATCCGACTATCCGGCGCCGAGCGCGAGGGACCATCGGCCATCGCGCCAATTTGCTCGGGCCGCGAATGCGTACGTAGGGATTGCGCCGCAGCAACTATTGGCCATTTAGCTGATGTTTTGCGATCTGCGTCACCGCATGCTGGCTAGCGTGAGTGAGCGCGGCTAGGGCATGTGCGGCAGGTGGGGTCGTCGACTTCGGACGCGCAACTGGGCAATCGAGTCGCGGCGCCGGACGACTACGCGGGGACCAAATTCCACGAGCGAGCGCCATCAGCGTTGTCTGCAGCTGTAGCTGTAGCCAATCGCCTGATCCAGGTTTTCGAAACCCAACGCTCCGCTCAGGTAGTCGCCCCGATGATGGCAATTCGATGAGTCATGACTTCCTCTCAATTGGACGACAAGCCCTGTTGACCACCGCCGTACCAACCTGGGTCCCTAGTCCGACGGGCGGATGCCCCTTCCCTGCGGACAATACAATTGTAATGTTTACTACTTGTCTGTATTGCATGGCAAGCACTTGTATTGATACCTACAAATCATCGGGCCGGACTCGAAACGGACAACCTGCGCAGTGCACTCGAAACTGGAAAACGACAACACCCGAGGGGGCTTGGCACTGGCCCGGTGTGGCGACCCCAGGGGCCGCTCCCTGGAATGCCTCGCGTGGGTGCCACGTCATCCGTGACGGCTACGACCAGGACATTCGACGTCGCACCCTGCGGTGCGTGCCCACCTGGGTCCCTAATCCGACGGGCGAATCGAACCTTCCCCGCGGGCAATACGGCCGTATTGCCTACCATCAATGCGTGTTGTATAGCAAGTACTTGTATTGACAACTGGTCATCTGTATCGTCCTGCGCATGCTTACCACACTTCAGCCACCCACTGCGAAGCCGACCCTCTGGACCTGGTACCCGCCGGTGATCAACCCGGTCTGTTTGCCCGATGTTGCCGACATTTCGACGGTCGCGGCAGCCCCTCCCTCGCGCTTGGCCCATGACAAGTGCATCCGTCGGAGCCAATACGTGCGACCGGCGGCACTCGGGCCGGCGCAGCGCTTCGCGCTGGTTGATCAAACCTATGGTGTCTACAGCGAGACCGTGGGCGGCTGGACACGTGCTGAGTTCGAGGCGGAGGTCATCGGTGCCGGCGAGGTGAGTTTGATGCTGTACTACGGGGCGGACGACGAACTGGCGGGTTTCTCGAGCGCCAAGATCGAGCGGGTGTCAGTTGGGGCACGCAGGCATGCGGTGTTCTCCGCGTTCGTGTACTTCCGGCTGGGTTATCGCGGGGGAGTATCCGCTGCACTCTTCGGGTTTCGGCAGGCGTTGCTGTTTAGGCTGCGAGAACCGCGCACGCCGCTGGCCTACCTCACCCGCAGTTCCTCGCCCGCGGTCTACCGACTACTTGCTTCGAATGCCCCGCGGCTCTACCCGAGCCCCCAACACTCTACGCCGGCTGAAGTCGAAGAAATTGTCCGGGTGCTCAGCGTGCGGCGCCGTTACGTCGCGGTCGGCGACAACCCCTGGGTAGTGCGTTCGGCCGCCACGCCGCG
This sequence comes from uncultured Actinomycetota bacterium, assembly GCA_963748885.1. GTDB lineage: Bacteria > Actinomycetota > Actinomycetes > Mycobacteriales > Mycobacteriaceae > Mycobacterium. The sequence goes on along the minus strand of CAVVLC010000066.1, from coordinate 18,814 downwards.
GGACGCGTCGCGGCTACGCCGACTCGAAAACGACCCCCACGCACGCTTCTATACCGAACTCAACCCCCGGTTCGCCCAGGGCCAAGCGTTGCTGACCTGGATACCCCTGGACGCGGCGAACATCATTGCGGGCGTGGTCCGCACGCTGAAAGCGCGGTCGGCCCGATGAGTTCACCGAACAGCAGCGCGCGGCTAGAGCGCGCACGGCCGGTGCTGGTTGCACTGATCGCCGGAATTGCCTACGGCAGCTGGGCGGCGTTCGTGCACCGCGACCATGGCTTGGGTCTAGCACTGAAGGCAGGCTTGACCCAGACGGCGTTGAGCTTGACCGCGACGCTGGTTCTGGCTTTGTTGCTCGAACGGCTCTTCCGCTGGCCGTCAAATCCGGTGCGGGGCTTCTGGCTTGCTTATCTCGTTACCGTGAATTTATCGGCAACTTGGCTGAGCGTTGGCCACCTGTTGATGGGGACGCCACACGTGCTGGCGGCAATCGCCCCGTCCGTGATCGTCGGCACCGCTTTGTACTTCGTCTATGCCCGCATGCTGCTTGTCCGGGCCAGGAAGACCCCGGATCGGGGAGTGCGCAGGAGCCTGCACCCGACCGGTAACTGGACAAGTCCGATGGTCACCCCTGCGGGTCGTGTGTGAATACTGCTCGTGATGATCCTTGTGGTCGCGATCGGGATCGGCTCACCTAGACATGTTTCAGACGTTCGCAGAGCCGTGACGCGGCTATTCGTCTCACCCCGCACCGCGCAAGCCCACCTGTCGCACATCTTGACCAAACTCGGCATCGCGTCCCGTGTCCAGCTCGTGCAGGAGGCAACCCGCCACGCGTAGGCATAGCAGCGCGGCAACCGTAGGCCATTTAGCTGATGTTCTGCGCCGCGCATCGCCGCAGGCTGGCTAGCATGAGCACGACTGAGTGGAGCGATGTTGGTGTGAGTGGGCTGCCGACCGGAACGGTGACGTTGCTGCTGGCCGACGTCGAAGGGTCGACGCGGCTGTGGGAGACCCAGCCCGAGGAGATGGCCGCGGCGGTGGCCCGCCTGGATCAGGCCCTGGGGAAGGCGGTCGCGACGCATGATGGCGTGCGCCCGGTCGAGCAGGGCGAAGGCGACAGCTTCGTCGTCGCGTTCGGCCGTGCGTCCGACGCGGTAGCTTGCGCGTTGGATTTGCAGCGCGCGCCGCTGGCGCCGATCCGGTTGCGCATCGGGATCCACACCGGCGAGGTGCGACTTGCGGGACGAAGGTCCCAACTACATCGGCCCCACGATCAATCGCACGGCGCGACTGCGCGATTTGGCCCACGGCGGCCAAACCGTGCTCTCGGGGGCCACCGAACCAATGGTTCTCGATCAGCTTGCCCACGGGGTGACATTGGTCGAGCTCGGCACCTACCCGTTGCGCGATCTGCCCCGCCCGGAACGGGTAATCCAGCTGTGTCATCCCGACCTGCGCAATGACTTCCCGCCGTTGCGAAGACCACGGAACGATTGCCGCCCACAACCTTCCAGCGCAGCTGACGAGTTTCGTTGGGCGCCATGCCGAAATGGGCAGTCTGCGCGACGCCCTGTCAGCCACCGGCTGGTCACCCTCACCGGCGCCGGCGGGGTGGGCAAGACGCGGCTGGCCGTGCAGGTCGCCGCGGATCTGGCGAGCCAATTCGCCGACGGGGCCTGGTACGTCGATTTGGCGCCGATTACGGTTCCCGAGGTGGTCGTAGTCACCGTCGGCCCGCGCGCTGGGTCTGCCCGATCAGCCCGGCCGCTCGATGATCGACACGTCTACTGCGGTTCGTTCGCGACCGCCAGATGCTGATCGTTCTGGACAACTGCGAGCACCTGCTCGACGCCTGCGCCGAAGTAGTCGCTGCGCTGCTCGCTGGCGCGCCGAACCTTACGGTGCTCGCGACCAGTCGCGAGCCGCTCGTTGTGACCGGTGAAGCGACATGGCAGGTGCCGTCGCTATCCCTGGGCGACGAGGCCATTGAGTTGTTCGCCGACCGCGCCCGGCTGGCCCAGGCGGACTTCACTCTCACCGACGACAACACCGCCGCGGTGGGGGAAATCTGCGGTCGTCTCGACGGGATGCCGCTCGCGATCGAGCTCGCCGCGGCGCGAGTGCGCGCATTATCACTGGCCGACATCCTCGACGGCCTGCATGACCGCTTCCGCCTGTTGACCGGCGGTTCACGCACCGCGGTGCGCCGGCAGCAGACGCTGCGCGCCTCGGTGGACTGGTCGCACGCGTTGCTCACCGACACCGAACGCATCCTGTTCCGCCGGCTGGCCGTGTTTCTCGGCGGATTCGACCTCGATGCGGCTCGGGCGATCGCCGGCGCCGATGGCGTGGAGCGCTATCAGGTGCTCGATCAGCTCAGCCTGCTCGTCGACAAGTCGCTGGTAGTTGCCGAAAACACCAGGGATCCGAACGCGATACCGCTTGCTTGAGACGGTCCGCCAGTATGCACAGGAAAAACTCGGCGAGTCGGGCGAAGCCGACGCCGTCCGGTCACGTCACCGCGACTACTACACGTCGATGACGGCCCTGCTCGACGCTCCGGCCCGTAAAGACTATGAGCAGCGCGTCGAACACGCAGAAGTCGAGATGGACAATCTGCGCAGCGCATTCGGGTGGAGCCTGGAATGCGCCAACACCCGAGCAGGCGCTGGCGCTTGCATCGTCGCTGCAACCGGTGTGGACCGGCCGGGGCCGCCTTCGGGAGGGCCGGGCGTGGTTCGACACCGCGTTCGCCAACGGCCGCAGCGACATGGACAAGGTTGCGGCCGTCGGTGCACGCCCGAGCGCTCGTCGACAAGGCGTTGCTTGATGTTTGGGTCGGCGCCTCCGCCAGCTGGGATCAGGCGGAACAGGCCCTGGCGATCGCGCGCGAAGTCGACGACGCGGCGCTGTTAGCGAGGGCGCTGACCGCCTCGGCCTTTGCGCCGGGTATGCGTATAACGCCGAGGTCGCGGAGCCATCCTTCGCCGAGGCGATTGGCACCGACCCGGGCGCTGGGAGATTTGTGGAGGTTGAGTCAAATCCTCTCCTATCAGGCGTTTGTGGCTGTCGTCGCGGTGATCCGATCGCGGCGCGTGCGGCGGCCGAAGAAGGGTGCGAACTCGCGGACGCCATCGGTGATCAAGTCAGCTCGCGGCAGTGTCACCTGGGCCTGGGGTTTGCGCTGCTTATGCAGGGAGAATTGGCTGAAGCTGTAGCGCAATTCGGCGCGGATTTAGCCGCGGCCGAGGCGGCCCACGATGATCTGTTCAAACCGGGCACCTTCCAGGGCCTGAGTTTTGCATTCGGATACCAGGGTGAGGTGATCGGCGGCGCGGGCCGCAGGCGCAGCGGGGATCGAGGCCGCCGCCGCCGAGATCGGCGAGTTCCAGGCGGGAATGGGCTTCACGGCATTGGCGGGCGCTGAATTAGCCGCCGGCGACGTCGCAGCGGCGTACGAGGCGAGCGAGGCAGCCCGGCACTGCCTGAGTCGCAGCCCTATGCCGCAATATCACATACAGCCCACATTGTGACCAAAGTTGCGCTGGCAAGAGGGGATTTCGACGCGGCCCGCCGCTACGCCGACGAGGCCATCGCGGCGACGACAGGGCTGGCACCTGGTGGCGGCATTGACGACACGCGCACGGATCTCGCTCACACAAGGTGAACGAGAGGAGGCGGAACGTGACGTCTTCGATGCGCTCGCCAACGCGGCCGATGGCGGAATCTTCGTGGCTTTACCCGACATTTCGAGGTCATCGCCGGTCTGTGCGCCGACGGCGGTAGTCATCACAACGCTGCGCGTCTTTTCGGCGCGGCGCAGGCGATGCGTCAGCGCATGGGCCTGGTGCGATTCAAGATCTACGACGCCGACTACGACGCCTCCGTTTCTGCAGTACGAGATGCTCTGAATGAGAATGACTTTGAGCCGCCTGGGCCGAGGGCGCAGCGCTGTCGACCGAGGAGGCGATCGCCTATGCCCAGCGCGGCCGGGGCGAACGCAAACGGCCGGCCACCGGCTGGGCGTCGCTGACCCCGGCCGAGCGTGACGTCGCGGGACTGGTGTGTGAAGGGCTGGCCAACAAAGAAATCGCGACGCGGCTGTTCGTCTCACCCCGGACCGTGCAGGCCCACCTCTGCCACGTCTACACCAAACTCGGCATCGCGTCCCGCGTCCAGCTCGTGCAGGAGGCAACCCGCCACGCGTAGGCATAGCAGCGCGGCAACCGTAGGCAATTTAGCTGATGTTCTGCGACCGCGCGTCACCGCATGCTGGCTAGCATGAGCACGACTGAGTGGAGCGATGTGGGTGTGAGTGGGCTGCCGACCGGATTCCACGGAACGTGACGTTGCTGCTGGCCGACGTCGAGGGTTCGACGCGGCTATGGGAGACCCAGCCCGAGGAGATGGCCGCGGCGGTGGCCCGCCTGGATCAGGCCGTGGCGAAGGCGGTCGCCGCGCATGATGGCGTACGCCCGGTCGAGCAGGGCGAAGGCGACAGCTTCGTGATTGCGTTCGGCCGCGCGTCCGATGCGGTGGCCTGCGCCCTGCATTTGCAGCGCGCGGCGCTGGCGCCGATCCGGTTGCGCATCGGGATCTGCACACCGGCGAGGTGCGGCTGCGCGACGAGGGTAACTACATCGGCCCGACCATCAATCGGACCGCGCGGCTGCGCGACCTGGCGCACGGCGGCCAAACGGTATTGTCGGGCACGACCGAGGATCTGGTGGTCGACTCGCTGCCCGCCGATGCGTGGCTGACCGACCTCGGTTCGCACCCGCTGCGGGATCTGGCCCCGCCCGGAACGGGTGGTGCAGCTGTGCCACCCCGACCTGCGCAACGACTTTCCGCCGCTGCGCACGGCACACCGGCGTCGCAGCGCACAATCTGCCGGCCCAGCTGACGAGTTTTGTTGGGCGCCAAGCCGAAATCGGCGGCTGCGCGAGGCGCTGGCCGGCAATCGGCTGGTCACCCTGATCGGGGCCGGCGGCGTCGGCAAGACCCGGCTGGCGGTGCAGGTCGCGGCCGGCGGTGGCGGGCGAATTCGGCGACGGCGTCGTGGTACGTCGACCTGGCACCGATCACGGCTGCAGAGGTGGTGCCGGTGACCGTCGCCCGCGCGCTGGGCCTGCCCGACCAGCCCGGCCGTTCGACGATGGACACCCTGCTGCGGTTCGTTCCCGACCGTCACCTGCTGATCGTGCTGGACAACTGCGAGCACCTGCTCGACGCCTGCGCCGAACGATGCTCGGTCCGCTGCTCGGCGCGGCGCCCCGGTTGACCGTGCTGGCCACCAGCCGCGAACCCGTCAACGTGACGGGCGAAGTGATCTGGCAGGTACCGTCGCTGTCGCTGGCCGACGAGGCCATCGAGCTGTTCGCCGAGCGTGCCCGCCTGGCCCGGCCCGAGTTCGCCATCACCGACGACAACCGCAAAGGCGGTGGGCGAGATCTGCCGACGCCTGGATGGCATGCCGTTGGCGATCGAGCTGGCCGCCGCGCGGGTGCGCGCGTTGTCATTGACCGAGATCGTCGACAGCCTGCATGACCGCTTCCGGTTGCTGACCGGGCGGTTCGCGCACCGCGGTGCGCCGCCAGCAGACGCTGCGCGCCTCGGTGGACTGGTCGCACGCGCTGCTCACCGAAACCGAGCGAATCCTGTTCCGCACGGCTGGCGGTCTTTCTCGGCGGATTCGACCTGCAGGCGGCGCAAGCCGTATGCGGCGATAGCGGCGTCGAGCGGTATCAGGTCTTGGACCAGCTCACCCTGCTCGTCGACAAGTCGCTGGTCGTCGCGGACGAGAGCAGTGGCCGTACGCGATACCGACTTACTCGAGACCGTGCGCCAGTACGCGTTGGAAAAACTCGGCGAATCCGGCGAAGCCGATGCCGTCCGGTCCCGCCATCGGGATCACTACACGTCGATAGCCGCGCTCGTGGACAAGCCGACCGGCGCTGAGTACGCAGCAATACCTCGATCGGGCCGAACTCGAAATGGACAACCTGCGCAATGCGCTCGGCTGGAACCTGGAAAACCGACGACACCGCTCAGCGCGCCCTTGACGCTCGCGTCGTCGCTGCAGACGGTGTGGATGACCAGAGGCCGCGTCCTGGAAGGCCGGCCTGGTTCCACGTCATCCTTCCCGACTACGGCCGGGACCCCGACGAGGCCTGGAATCCGCACCCGCGGTGCAAGCGCGGGCACTATGCGACGAGGCCGTGCTGAACGTGTACGTCGGTGAGCAGATGAATCGCGCACAACGCGCGCTGGACATTGCCCGCGAACTCGATGATCCGGCCCTGCTGCCTTCGGACGGTGCCGCCTGCGGCTACATTGCGGGCAACCGCTACGACACCCGACACGGCCGACGGCCCATTTCGCGGAGGCGATCCAGCTTGGCCCGGGCACTCGACGACCGGTGGATATTGAGCCAGACCCTCGCTTGGCAGGCCAACGTCAGGGCGGTCGCCGGTGACCCGACAGTCACACGCGCGGCGGGCGAGGAAGGCCGCACGGTCGCCGATGCGATCGGCGACCGATCAAACTCGCGGATTGCCGGCAGGGAATCGGGTGGGCACATCTGTTGCAGGGCAACGTCGTTCGGGTCGATTACCGAATTGAGCGCCCTGGCGCCGAGTGCGAGGAGGCGCACGACGACATTCTTAGACCGCCTCGCCTGATGGGTCTGGGTATAGCGCTGGCGCATCAGGGCGAAGTGGAAGCGGCCAGCGCGCTAGCCGCCGTGGCGCTTCGACGAGGCAGCCGATCTCGGCGAGTACTTCGTCGGGATGGGCTACGCCCAGTCCTGCGCAGGCGAAGCCTGGCGCGCGGGCGACATCGCGGCGGCGCACGATGCCAGCCGAAGCGGCCTGGGAGCGCTTGCGTGTGGCCGTGCCCGAGTTGGCTGTCGCGCAGCGCGCCTATCAACTCCGTCGAGGTCGCCCTGGCTCGGGGCGATCTCGCCGCGGCGCGACGAGTTGGCCGACGCCGCCGTCGCGAGGGCGACGGGCTGGCACCTGGTGATCGCGCTGCTCGGCCCGTGCCCGGTCGCCATCGCCAGGAGGCGCCATGGAAGCGGGCGAACGTGACGCCTACGAGGCGCTCACCTGTGCGGCCAGCAAAAGGCCGTATCTCTACCGCCCCGGAATTTTCGATTGCCTGGCCGACGTGGCCGGAACGGATGGCAACCATCCGTTCGCGGGACGCCGTGTTCGGCGCGGCCGACGCGCTTCGCCAACGCGATGGGCTTGGTGCGCTATCGGATCTACGACGCCGAGTGTCGACGCCTCGCTGGCCTCCTGCGAAATGCCATGGGCGAACAAGCTTTTGACGCCGCCTGGGAAGAAGGGCGCGGCGCTGGGCATCGAGGAAGCGATCGCCTACGCGCAACGCGGCCGGGGTGAACGCAAACGGCCCGCCAGCGGCTGGCCGTCGCTGACACCGGCCGAGCGCGACGTCGCGCGGCTGGTCTGTGAAGGTCTGGCCAACAAGGACATCGCCGCGCGGCTTTTCGTGTCCCCGCGGACCGTGCAGGCCCACCTCACGCACATCTACACCAAGCTCGGCATCGCATCTCGGGTCCAACTGGTGCAGGAAGCGGCCCGCAACGCCTGATACTTACCGGTCGGGGCGCACGTAGGCATTGTCGCGGCAACCAAAGACCGTTTAGCTGATCTTTTGCGATCTGCGCACCGCACGCGGCCGGCATGAGCGCGACTTAGTCGGGCGATCTTGGTGTGAGCGAGCTGGCGACCGGAACGGTGGCGTCGCTGTCGGCCGATGCGAAGGGTCGACGCGGCTGTGGGAGAAACACCCCGAGCAGATGCCCGCTGCGGCCCGCGTTGATCACCGCCGTGCCCAGCTGGGTTCCCTAGTCCGCCGGGCGGATCGATCCGTCCGTGCCAATACAGATGTATTGCTAACAAGCCAGACGTTTAGTATAAAAAGCACTTGTATCGGGAAAAAGTCATCTGTATTGTCCTGGATGCCCGAGGTACATCAGCCGCGCGCCAGTCACCAGCTGGTCGGATAGGAGTGCGCCGTGTCGTTTGTTATTGCAATCCCGGAGTTGTTGGAGGCGGCGGCCGCGGATGCGACGGGTATTGGGCGGTCGCTGAGCGCGGCCACTTCGACGGCCTCGGGCTCGACGGCCGCGGTGATCGCGGCGGCCGAGGATGAGGTGTCGGCGGCGATCGCGTCGTTGTTCTCTGCCTACGGTGACGCGTTTCACCAGGTCAGCACTCAGGCGGCGGCGTTTCATGCCCAATTCGTGCGGTCTTTGAACGCGGCGGGGAGCGCCTATGCGGCCGCCGAGGCGGCCAACGCTGCGCCGTTGCAGGCGATCGACAAGGCGGCGCTGAACGCAGTCAACACGCCCACGCAAATGCTGACGGGGCGTCCACTGATCGGCGATGGCGCCAGCGCGACCACGTCGGGCGCAGCCGGCGGATCTGCCGGGTGGTTGTTCGGTAATGGCGGCAACGGCGCGGCCGGGAGTGGCCGGGGTGAACGGCGGGAACGGTGGGGCCGGCGGTGACGCCGGGCTGCTCGGGGGTAACGGCGGTTCCGGCGGGGCCGGCGCGGCTGGGGTGGCCGGGGTCAACGGCGGGAACGGTGGGGCCGGTGGGGCCGGTGGGGCCGGCTCGCTGGGCGGTTCCGGCGGTTCCGGCGGCGCCGGGGGGGTCGGCGCGGCCGCTAACGGGACGACTCAACTGGCCGGCGGGGCCGGCGGGCCGCGGGCGGCGGCACGGCGGGGCCGGCGGGGCCGGGGACGTCGACGGTCAACGGCGGTTCCGGTGGGGCCGGCGGGGCTGGTGGGGCTGGCGGGGCCGGCGGGTCAACGGTAACGGCGGGGCCGGCGGGGTCGGCGGTTCCGGCGGGGTTGGCGGGGTCGGCGGGGGTGCCGGCGGAGTTGGTGGGCTCGGCGGCGCGGGCGGCGCGGGCGGGACCCAAAGCGGCAACGGTGGGGCCGGCGGCATCGGCGGGGCCGGCGGGGATGGTGGGCTCGGCGGGGCGACGCAACCGCAACGGCGGGGCCGGCGGTAGCGCGCGGGGCCGGCGGTAACGGCGGGGTCGGCGGAAGCGCCTTGGCCACCAGCGGCAATGGCGGGGCGGGCGGGGCAGCCGGGCACGGCGGCAACGGCGGAGGCGCCGCGGCGGCCCCAACGGTGGGCGCGGTTGGCTCGGCCGGCGGGGCCGGCGGGGCCGGTGGGGTCGGCGGGGCCGGCGGCGCGGGTGGGACCCACAGCGGCAGCGGCGGCAATGGCGGGGCCGGCGGGGCCGCCGGCAACGGCGGGAACGGTGCGGCCGGTGGTGCCGGCGTCGATGGGGCCACCTCTGAGCCGAACGGCCAGCAAGGCGCTACCGGTGGGGCCGGCGGGGGAGGCGGCACCGGCGGCAACGGTGGGCTGGGCGGCACCGCGGCCAAGGGCAGCACTGCCGGTCGCGTGGGTGCTGGCGGGGCCGGCGGGGTTGGCGGGGTCGGCGGTGTTGGCGGCGATGGCGGCACCGGTATCGCGGGTGCGACCAAGACCGCCGGTGGTACCGGTGGTATTGGTGGTACCGGCGGTTCCGGTGGGGCGGCCGGCCATGGGGGGACCGGCTCGACCAAGGGGGCCAATGGTGTCGCCGGTAACGGGGGCGCCGGCGGTGCGGGCGGCACCGGCGGTCAGGGCGGTGTGGGTGTGGATAACACCGCCAACACCGGCGCGCAGGGCGGTCACGGTGCCGCCGGTGGGGCCGGCGGGGTCGGTGGGGCCGGCGGGGCGGCCGGTCAAGCGAATGGCGGCACCGCCGCCCATCAGGGCGCCGGCGGCCAGGGCGGCGCGGGCGGCCAGGGCGGCACCGGCGGGCACGGCGGTACGGGCGCCGACCGCAGCACCAACACCGGGGTCACAGGCGGGGCCGGCGCCACCGGCGGCACGGGCGGCACCGGCGGCAACGCCGGCGGGCGGCAGCGGCTTCGGGGGTAGGGCGGCGTCGGGCATCGCCGGGGACGGCGGCCAAGGCGGCACCGGCGGCGCCGGCGGCGACGGCGGGCTAGGCACCGCCAGCAACGCCGGCGGCGCTCAGGGGGGCCAGGGCGCGGCCGGCGGCACCGGCGGTACGGGCGGCGCCGGCGGGGCGGCCGGCAACGCCAGGGGCGGCATCGCCGGCAGCCAGGGCGCCGGCGGCCAGGGAGGCAATGGCGGTGTCGGCGGCGTCGGCGGGGTTGGCGGGGCCGGGGTTGCCGGCGCAGCTAACACTGCGGGCGGGCAGGGCGGTATCGGGGGCACCGGTGGGGTCGGCGGGGCGGCCGGCCACGGTGGTACGGGATCCACTGCCGGCGCAAATGGCCTGGGCGGTAATGGCGGTGTCGGCGGTGTCGGCGGCGGCGGCGGCGGGGGTGGTGCCGGTCTGGATGACACCCATGTTGATGGTGGGTTGGGCGGTCAGGGCGCGGCCGGCGGGGCCGGTGGCACTGGTGGTGCTGGTGGTGCGGCCGGTGGGCCTGGTGGCATCCAGGGCGTCGGCGGCCAGGGTGGCAATGGCGGCGTCGGCGGTGCCGGCGGGGCCGGCGGGGCCGGGGTTGCCGGCACGAGCAACCCGGGTGTAACCGGCGGTGACGGCGGGCAAGGCGGCCAAGGTGGCACCGGCGGTAACGCGGGGGCCGGCGGGGCCGGCTCCACCGCCGGGGCGGCGGGCAACTCCGGATCCGGCGGCACTGGCGGCGCCGGCGGAAACGGTGGAAACGGCGGGGTTGGCACTGCGGACCCCTACGGGAATGGTGGCAACGGCGCTGCTGGTGGCAACGGCGGTAACGGCGGGGCAGGCGGGGCGGCCGGTACCGGCGTCGGCGGGACGGTAGGCAACGGCGGTAACGGCGGCAACGGCGGTAACGGCGGCCAGGGCGAAGACGCGATCACCGGCAGCCCCGGTTACGACGGCTACGACGGCAACGGCAACGACCCCTTTGGCGGCAACGGAGGCAACGGCGGCAACGGTGGCCAAGGCGGCACCGGCCTCGTGCTCGGCAATGGCGGCAACGGCGGGGCCGGCGGTGATGGCGGTGCAGGCGTCGAGTGGGGAGGCGGCGGTAACGGCGGGAATGGTGGCGACGCGGGGGTCGGCGGGGGAACCGCAAACGTCACCGGCGGCAACGGCGGCAACGGCGGCGATGGCCCCGGCTACGGCGGCTACGGCGGCAACGGCGGCGCCGCGGAAATCGATGGCAGCGCTTCTACGGGTAGCGCCATCGGCGGCAACGGCGGCAGCGGCGGCAACGCCCCAGGTGGCTGGGCAGGCGGGTGGGGCGGCAGCGGCGGCGCCGCGGAAATCGATGGCAGCGCTTCTACGGGTAGCGCCACCGGCGGCAACGGCGGGGCCGGCGGCAACGGCTCCGTGTTCGATGGCGGCGGCGGCAGGGGCGGTGACGCGTATAACCACGGAACTGGAAACGCCACCGGCGGCAACGGCGGGGCCGGCCCCACGGGCGGCCCCAGCGGCAACGGCGGTGACGCGTACAACTACGGAACCGGAAACGCCACCGGCGGCAACGGCGGAGCGGGCGGCAACGGTTCGTCCGGCGGGGCTGGCGGCGGCGGGTATGTCGATAACAGTGCCTCTTTGGGTAACGCCACGGGCGGCAACGGCGGGGCCGGCGGCGGCGGCGAAAACGGTGGCACGGGCGGTGACGCGGACAACTACGGACTCGGAAACGCCACCGGCGGCAACGGCGGAGCGGGCGGCACGGTGACCACGGGCCCAGGCGCAATAGGTGGGGCCGGCGGCGGCGCGCATATCTATAACAGCGCCTCTGCGGGTAACGCAACGGGCGGCACCGGCGGGGCCGGCGGCGGCGGGACCAACCCGGGGGACCCCTGGATGGTCAGAGAGTATGGCCCTCAGTATAACTGGGAGGGCGGCGGCAACGGCGGGGACGCGTACACCGTCGGAACCGGACATGTCACCGGCGGCACCGGCGGAGTGGGCGGCACCGGAACCGCCGGCACCGGCGCGGCCGGCGGGGCCGGTGGCAGCGGCGGCGAGGCGGAAATCGATAACAGTGCCTCCATGGCTACGCCTGTCGGCGGCACCGGCGGAGCCGGCGGCGCCGGTGACTCCGGCGGCATCGGCGGAGCCGGCGGTGTCGCGCAAATCGATAGCAGTTCTTCGGCGGCCACCCCCGTCGCCGGCACGGGCGGGGACGGCGGCACCGGCACCACCGGTACCGGCGGGGACGGCGGCACCGGCGGTACCGCGGTAACCTACGGCACCGCAAACGTCACCGGCGGCAACGGCGGGGTCGGCGGCACCGGCCCCGCGGGCAACGGCGCCGGCGGCAACGGCGGTGACGCGACCGCCTACGGAACCGGAAACGCCACCGGCGGCAACGGCGTGGACGGCCTCAGCGGCGGCACCACCGGCCCTGGCGGGGCCGGCGGCAGCGGCGGCAACGGGTATGTCCAGAACAGCGCCTCTACGGCTACCGCCGCGGGCGGTAACGGCGGGGCCGGCGGCGCCGGGACCAGCGGCGGGGACGGCGGCAACGCCGGGGCCGCGAGTACCTACGGAACCGGAAATGTCAATCCCGGCACCGCCGGAGCGGGTGGCACCGGGACCACCGGCAACGGCGGGGCCGGCGGCAACGGCGGTGAGGCGTGGATCGACAACGGTGCCTCCACGGCAACCCCTGTCGGCGGCAACGGCGGCGCCGGCGGCGCCGGCGCCTCCGGCGGGGCCGGCGGCAACGGCGGCACGGCGGCACTCTTTGGCAGTTCTTCGGCGGTTACCCCCGTCGCTGGCGCAGGTGGTGCCGGCGGCGCCGGCACCAGCGGCACCGGCGGGGCCGGCGGCTCCGGCGGTCTTGCGATAACCTCCGGGTCCGCAAATGTCACCGGCGGCGCCGGCGGGGCCGGCGGCACCGGGTCCGCGGGCGGCGGCGCCGGGGGCAACGGCGGTGACGCGGTCAGCGAGGGAACCGGAAGCGCCACCGGCGGCAACGGCGCGGACGGCGCCAGCGGCGGCACCACCGGCCCCGGCGGGGCCGGCGGGGCCGGCGGCAGCGCCAGAGTCCAGTACATCTACTCCACGGCTAACGCCACTGGCGGTAACGGCGGGGCCGGCGGCGGCGGGACCATCGGTGGGGCCGGCGGCGCCGGCGGCGGCGCGGACATCATGGACGGACTCGGAAACGCCACCGGCGGCAGCGGCGGCGTGGGCGGCGTCGGGACCACCGGTACCGGTGGGGCCGGCGGCCACGGCGGCGGGGCTCAAGGCGAGTACTCCAGCGCTGCGGGTACGACCACCGCCGGCAACGGCGGGGCCGGCGGCGACGGCACCACCGGCGGGGCCGGCGGCGACGGAGGCGGCGCGGGGACCAGCGAACTCGGAAACGCCACCGGCGGCAACGGCGGCGCGGGCGGTACCGGGACCACGGGCACCGGTGGGGCCGGCGGGGACGGCGGCTACGGAGCAATCTATAACGGCGCTTCCACGGCTACCGCCACCAGCGGCAACGGCGGGGCCGGCGGCGACGGCACCACCGGCGGGGCCGGCGGCAACGGCGGCGGCGGCGGCCCCAACGGCGGCGGCCCCTACCTCGGCGGCTACGGCGCGCAAAACTGGGGACTCGGAAACGCCATCGGCGGCAGCGGCGGCGTGGGCGGCGCCGGGACCACCGGTACCGGCGGCGCCGGCGGGGACGGCGGCTGGGGAGCAACAATCGGAAACACCGCTTCGACAGCTAGCACTACCGGCGGCAACGGCGGGGACGGCGGCGCAGGCACCGGCGGCGGGAACGGCGGCAACGGCGGTGACGCGGCCACCACGGAACCGGAAGCACCACCGGTGGCATCGGCGGCTCCGGGGGTTCGGGCGCTCCCGGTGGTCCAAACGGTTCCCCCGGCTTAAATGGCAGCCCCTAATCACACTATGGGCTTGCTGCGACCGTAGCCCACTGACCAGCCAAGACGTGATCGTAGAAACCATCGCTGCCACCACTGATGCAGCGATGGCTTCTACATCTCGCCAAGCCCGGCATCGCGTAGCGCGTTCAGCTGGTGCCGGAAGTGGCCCGCCACTCCTGACGCTCGTAAGCGCTAGGGGTTCGGCGTGCCCGCAGCATCATCGTGCCCGCCGACGACGGGTGGCGGTGCGGGGTGGGACAGGTGATGCGGGGATGCATCCGCCGCAGTTGAGGCCGATTATGCAACCGTCGCGAACGCGCTGCGCGGGAAAGGCGCCGTCGCGAGGCCCCCTGGGGTTTGGTGGAGGTGTGGGCGTGGCCGCCACGCGGACGACGCTGCGGGCGGCGTGGTCAAACCCTCGTGTGAGCCGGATCCGACCACACGGGTAACCACGGCCGCGGTGGCGAACACGGCCACGGTCGTTCGCCGCGAGTCAGCAGCGAATTGCCGCTGATCCGCAGGTCTTTCCCAGGAATCAGGAGGCCGCCGGCGAGCGGCGCCGGGCGCGTGGCGCTGGGGGCCGGCAGCGGGTCCATCGCACGGGCCAGCTGCGGATAGGCGATCGCGGGCCCAATCCAGCGGGCCAGGTAACGGCGCAGATCGGCGCCGCTGCGAGGTGGTCGGCCCGGGTCGGCGAGGAAGGAGTGCAGCACCCGAAGGCAGAACTCCGCCAGTTCGTCGAGGGCCGCCTCGTCGAAACCCTGCTGCGCCCAGTCCACGTCGAAGCGATGCAGCATCGACCGCCCGAACGTCACGGCGGTGTCCGACATGATGGAACCGCGAGCGGCCGCGCGGCTTGATCGAGCACGAATTCGACCTGGTTGTCGGACGCCAGTTGTTCGATCGCGAAAGCGACTCCCTCGGTCACCGCGACGACCGGGTCGGTGATCCCCTTGACATGGGTTGCCAGATGGGCCAGAAAGCCGTCGGCCGATCGCATTGCGTTGCCAAGAGCAACGCCTCGGTTCCGGGAAAGTAGCGGTAGACGGTCTGTCGGGTCACACCGAGGGTCCGCGCCACATCGGCTATCCGCATCGCCGAGCCGTGTTCGCTGATGATGTTGTCCGCGGCATCCAGGATGCGCTCGATCGCCTCCTCGTCGGAGGCCGGCGTGTTTCCTGCCCAACCGTGACTGCGCATCGTCAGTGAGTCGGTAAACCCGTTGTCGGTCATCGGCATGGCTGGATCATAACGTCCGTGCGGTGAAAATCGTGCGATAAGCATCTCCGGGGCCTTGCGCCGGCGCGGATCAGCGATTGGATTCCGCTGCGCCGGAGAGGCTTTCGACCGCGATCTGGCTTGCCCATCGGTAGTCGGCCTTACCGGCGGGTGACCGCTGCACTTTGGCGGTGCGGATGATGGCCTTCGGCAGTTTGTAGCGAGCGACATGCTGCCCGCAAGTGGCCAGCAACTCCTCGTCCGAGGGATCCCGCCCCTCGCGGATCTGCACGATCGCGACCACCTCGTTGCCCCATCGTTCGGATGGGCGCCCGGCCACCACCACGTCGTAGACGTCGGGGTGTTCGGCCATCGCGGCTTCCCTTCCTCGGCGAAGATCTTCTCGCCGCCGGAGTTGATGGTGACCGAGTCGCGCCCAAGCAGTTCGATGCTGCCGTCGGCGAGGAACCGGGCCCGATCACCCGGCACCGACTGGCGGACACCGTCAATGACCGGGAAGGTGCGGGCCGTCTTTTCGGCGTCGCCCAGGTAGCCGAGCGGGATCAGTGTGCGACGTGCCAGCCATCCTTCACCGTCCCCAGGATCCATGACCCGACTGAAATCGGTTGCCACGACAGCGGTTTCGGAACCCGGGTGGAAAGTTGCGGTCGCGCCCGGCGCGGATGCGGTGGACATCGTGTTCATTTGCATGCCCGACTCCGACGCCCCGACAGCGTCGATGATCAGTAGGTTCGGTAGCGCAGCGGTGAGGCGCTTTCGGACGCTCGGGGTCAGTGGGGCGCCACCGTTGCTGATCGACACCAGCCCGGACAGGTCGTAGCGCCCGCGCTCCAGTTCATCGGCGAGGGGGCGCGCGATCGCGTCGCCGACGACCGGGATGCTCATGACCCGTTCGCGTTCCACCAGCGCCAGAATCTGGTCCGCCCTGATGCTTTCGACATCGTCGGGAATCGCCACCCAGCCGCCCATCGTCATGATTTGAAAAGCACCCCATTGAGCCGCGCCGTGCATGAACGGTGGGATGAGCAGCACCGAGGCCACACCGGGGTTTTGCGCCGCCCTTGCGGCGACCTCGTCGTAGGACCTCAGCGCGTCGTCGGTGCCGAAATAGCGTCCGCCCATTGAGGAAACGAATATGTCGTTCTGCCGCCACAGCACCCCCTTGGGCATTCCGGTGGTGCCGCCGGTGTAAAGCACGTACAGGTCATCACCGCTGGGAGTGGGCATTCCGGTTGCGGGCGCCGGTGTGTCGATGATGGATTCATAGTCGACGGCACCGGGCAGCAGGGGCTGGCCGCTGTGGTCGGCCACCTGGATGAGGAACTCCAGGTTGGGTAATTGGTCGCGGATGGCCGCGACCCGCGGCGCGAATTCGGCGCTGTAAACCAGCGCCCGGGCCTTCGCATTGGCGAGTAGGTAGACGAGTTCTGCTGCGACGTAGCGGTAGTTGACGTTGAATGGTGCCGCCCGGACGCGGTAACCGCCGATCATCGCTTCCAAGTACTGGTTGCCGTTGCGCAGGTACAGCCCAACATGATCCTGGCCGGATTCATGACCCTGCAGCCGGTCCCGTTCGGTGTGACAACCTAAACCCAGGGACGCGAGGTAATGCGCGACACCGTCGACGCGGGCGTCCATTTCGGCGTAAGTCCATTGCCGGTCTCGCCAGATGAGTACCCGATGATCGGGAATCGCCTTGGCCAGCGTCGCGAACACGGTGGAGAGGTTGAACCCGCTGCTATCCATGAATCTCCTCCGCTTCGACTACCGCAATTTCAGGCAACCGACGCTCCCAGAATGAGGTTGACCGCCTCGTCGAGCTGCCCGGCGATCTCGTCGTAGGACAGGAACCGGGCTGCCATCAGGGCACCGGAGAAGGTCATCTGCAGGGTGGACTTCACCGCCCGCGGCCAACCCGGCCCCAGTGCAGCACCGATGCGTCTGGACACCTCTTCGGCGATTTGGTCGCGCAGCGGCTTGACCGCCGGATCGTCGGCCATCAGGGCCGCGCCGCACGCGGCGGTCAGCTCGGGCTCGTCGGCGACCACCACGGCCATGTCCCGCATCGTCGCGCTCACCCGCGTCTTGGTGGTGTCGTTGACGTCGGTGTGGAGCGGAAGTGCCTGCAGGAAACGCAGGTACACCGCCGCGACCAGGGCACTCTTCGACGGGAAGTAGGTGTACGCGCTGGCCGGCGAGACACCGGCGCGGCTGGCGACGGCGCGCATGGTCAGGTTGGCATATGACGATTCGCGCAGTTCTGCCAACCCGGCGTCGAGGACCTTGCGGATCGTCTGTCCGGGCCGGCGATCCGATCGGCGGCCGCTGGCTTGCGAGGCGCTGACGGGTCCCAAGGGAGGCGCCGCTTCTCTAGACACCCGTCCAGTGTAGGAAATCGGATGCAGCACGGACAACTCCGTCGCAAAACGTGCGCTGAGCTGATGATTAGCGGATTTCGGGGCTGGTTCAAGCCCAACACAGTGTTGCTCGGCGGACTAGGAACCGCTAACCTCGAAATTAAGTTATGGACAGTTGTCCAGAAAAGTCGCGACTGGCTGGCTTGCCGCGCAAAGGGGGAATGGGGTGACCGCTGAACGTGTGCTCGTCACCGGTGCATTCGGGCTCGTCGGCTCGGCTGTGGTGGCCGCGCTGTCCGATCAGGGCCGCCAGGTCGTGGCCACCGACCTCGACCTGCCCGCGAATCATAAACGTGCGCAGGCGTTTACCGCGCTTCCCGGGGTTCACGTGCGGTGGGCCGACCTGACGTCGCCGGAGGAAGTCACGGCCCTGCTCGCGGCGACGGCGCCGAGGCCATCGTCCACTTGGCCGCCATGATTCCGCCGTTCTGCTATGCGCGGCGCCGGCTTGCGCAGGCGGTCAACGTCGACGCCACCGCGCGGTTGGTGCAGGCAGCGTCGGCGTTGCCCAATCCGCCGCGTTTCGTGCAGGCGTCGAGCATTGCGGTCTACGGCGCACGCAATCCGTTTCGCACCCATGAGTTGCTGACGGCATCGACACCCGTGCGGCCCACCGAATTGTATGGCGCCCAAAAGGCGTTGGCCGAACGGACCGTGACGGCGTCGGACCTGGACTGGGTGGTGCTGCGGCTCGGGGGAGTGCTCACCGCCGAGCCGCGTTGGACCATCGACCGCGATCTGATCTTCTTCGAAGCGTACTGCCCGCCGACGGACGCATTCACACCGTCGACGTGCGTGATGTCGCCCAGGCATTCACCGCAGCGACCGTCACCGATCATGTCCGCGAGATATTTCTCATCGGCGGCGACAACACCCATCGCGTCACGCAAGCCGGCGTGGGATCGGCGTTGACTTCCGCACTGGGTTTGGTGGGCGGCTTGCCGGCCGGCAGACGGGGTGACCCCGACGACGACCTGGCCTGGTACGCAACGGACTGGATGGACACCGACCGCTCCCAGGAGATTCTTGCTTACCAACGTCATTCGATACCGGACATGTGTGCCCAGACCCGAAAAGAGGTGGGTTGGCGGCGCTGGCCGGTGGCGCTGCTCGGACCCGCTTTGCGCTGGTACCTAAGACGGCGCTCGCCATATCGTGGTTTTCCCGGCATCCATGCGGATCCGATGCGGGCGATCGATCGGCGCTGGGGTGACCCCCGTCCATCGGAATGCCTTGACACGGAACTGCAGGCACTGAGGAACTAGCCCC
>CAVVLC010000065.1:0-73362 GCA_963748885.1 uncultured Actinomycetota bacterium | reverse complement strand
GCAGTAGCGGCGGTTGGGGTTGCGGGTGGTGATGATGATCTCGGTGCCGAAGGTGACACAGTTGCCGTTGGTGGTCATGGTCGGGCCTCGGGATGTAAGGCGCGTCGCTGCGCGTCGCTGCGGCGCTGCTGGGCGCGCATCCGATACGAGGGCCCATCGATGGCGACCACGATCCCGGTGTGCAGACGACGGTCTAAGACCGCCGCGGCGAGCATCGGGTCGCCCAGCCGCGCCTCGAGCACCGCCGGCAACTTGAAGAAGCGTAGGTGCGCCCGCAGCCGCTTACCCCACCGCCACACCGGCGCCGGCCACATACAACTCCCCGACCACACCGGTCGGCACCGGCCGCAACCACCCATCCAGCACAAAAAAGCCGAGATGCGCCAATGGCATCCCGATGGGGCTGGCATGGCTGTCGACCCACCAGATCAACCGGTCGGCGGTAATCATTTTCCATCCAACTGCGAGCAGCAACCACCGGGTCACACTCAGACCGCAGATCCAAACAGCGCAGGGACCGCGGAAACGAACGATCGACCATAAAGACCGGTTCGCCGTCAACAACCGACAACCGCACACACGTCCCAAACCGCGCAGCCGCCGCCTCGCAAGCAACCCAAAACCTCTCAGCATCCACACAATGATCAATCGCCACAAACGCCGCAAAAACATAAGGCGCTTCCGGCCGCAATAACTGAGCAGCCCATATCGGCCGCTGCGCAGCAGTCAACGGCCCCAACACGTCCGACTGCGAACCGTACTCAAGCATAAGGACGAACTCCCCATTTAGGCCCAATGCCGTTAACTTTGCAGGCGGGTGAGTCGGATGTCGGGAGGCCCTCGATGTCTGATGTTCTTGTGGTCGAGGGTTTTTCGTGGGAACTTGGTGCCGCTGGCTCGTTTGGTGACGCGGGGGTAGGTGCGGTGGCGTCTGGCCGGGTTGGGACGTTTGAGGATCTCGGCGATGGCGTGGCGTAGGCAGGTGGCGAGGCGGTTAGGGGGAAAAACCCGCCTGCCCGGTGACGTGGCGGCGGACGATGCGCAGGGTGCGGATGAATGACATGCGTAGCGGGTCGAGCACTTCGGGGTCGACGGCCTCATACATCAGCGCGCGGATCGCGTAGTGGGTCAACAGCAGGGCCCAGATCTCTTGGCGCACCATTTCGGGGCTCTGTGAGCGCAGCACTCGGTAACTGCCGCGCTGGCGGGTTTCGATCTCGGCGAGGCTGGATTCGAATTCCCACCGCTGGTGATAGGCCGCGGCGAGTTCAGCGGCTGAGGCCAGCTCGGGGTCGAGGATGGTGGTGATCAGTCGGATGGGTGTGCCGCTGTGGGCCTCGCGGTTGGTGATGTCGTACTCGATGACGCGCACCGTGGGTCCTTGCGGGACGGTGTGCAGGCCGCGGGTCTGGTGGCGACGGAGGCGTTGACGTTCGATGGTGGTGAGCAACACGCTCAGATACGAGCCGTCGGCGAGTTCGGTGACCACGTGCAACGTCAGTGCCGACTGCACCCGCCACAGCAGCTGCGCGCCGGTGGCGGCGGCCTCGTCCCAGAATTCTCGGCTGTAGAACCCGCGGTCGGCCAGCACCAGCATGTCCGGCTCAAAGCTGGCCAGCAGTGGGCGGGCGAGTTCGCGTTCGTCGACGCGCACACCGCCGAAGTGTGCGTCGATCACGGCGTGGGTACCGCATTCGCCCAGCCCGAGCACCTTCACCTTCGGGTAGGGGGCATCGAGGCCGAGGCTGACACCGCGACCGAACTCGTCCTCGTTGTCAGCGGTGTCAGGGACGTCGAGTTGGACACCGTCGATGGCCATCACCCGCAGATCCCCAAGCCAGGCACCAGGGGTGCCCGCCCCGGCCAACGGCCGGGCGACCCGCGCGTAGAGCTCACGTAGCGGTTCGGCTCCCAGGCGAGCGCGGGCTTGGCACAGCGCTGAGGCCGTGGGCACCTGCCAGTCGTCGTCCCAGGACCTTAGAAACCGTAGCCCCTCGACGAGTTTGCGCATCACCTCTTCGTAGGCGTCGTCGAAGAACAGCGTCATCGCCAGCACGAAATACACGACCACTCGGGCCGGCAACAGGCGACGGCGACGCTCGGTGCGGCCGGTGTCGGCGAGGACCTCATCGACGAGATCGCGGTGCACCAGTCTGGTCAGCACGCCCAGGCCGATCCGGTCGGTCAACCGGTCCTCTGGACCGCGTTCACCACCCGGGTTATTGTCGGCCACAGGCATAAATAATACGTGGAATATGTTGCAGCACAATACTTCTACGAGCCAATCTGAGGCAACCAAATAGCTCGGGCGACCACATCACCTTCGCTCAATCAAACAAGTTTCATCAATCGAACACGCACTGCCACAACAGATTTAAATGATAAACAGCACTGAGCTGCGACGATGCCAAAGTTAACGGCATTGCATTTAGGCCGGCATGCCAGCATCCGAAATGTTCGCACCCTCAAGAGCCTGTTTAGAAACTGCGTGGCTGTAGTGACCATTGGTAACGATGCAATAACGGTTGAGTTCGCGCAACGGCGTGAGGGGGGCCTCGTGGTAACGGATGAAGACTACATCCCTCTCGGTGCCGTATCCCCGTGAGTGTTGTCTACTTCGCTGCAGGGCGATCCACCTTGACATAGCCAAAGGGCAGCTGCCCCTTGGCGCGCCACTGCGCGGTGAGTGGTCGCAGAGCTCCGGGTCAAGGGGCGGGCCGCAGGTCCGCCGGGCAGCTATCGCGATAGCGACCCTTGAAGCCGGCGTGGCGCCCCCGTAACCAGCCGCGGCGCACCACGGCGGTGCTGTCAAGTTGGTTGAAAGTCGCCGCTGTAGAGTAGCTTTGGCGTGAGTTGCGTCAGAGTCGTTGCCGTTGTTGCCTGTTCAAGCGGCGACGCTGGTCTTCGTGACTTCACGCCAGGCTTCGGGGCCGGAAGTGCGCCGAAATGCCGCTGAATGCCGACAGGAACCGTTTCGCTTGCCGCGTCGATTCGAATCGTTTCATCGCACGCTCGCGCGCTTGGGTCGGCTGGTGGGAGTTCTCCGCGCGGTTGTTCAGGTACTCCGACCGGCGACACTCCACCGAGTGCCGGATCTCGCGGTGCGCCACGCCGCAGCTGGCGAGCTTGTCGGTGACAATTACCCTGGGCACATACCCCAGGTCTTTGAGTAGCTGACGAAAGAACTTCGTGGCGGCCAACACGTTTCGGCGCGACTGCACGAGCATGTCGAGCACGTTGCCGTGCTAATCCACCGCCCGCCGCCACAGGTACCGCTGCTTGCCGCTTATCCAGACAAACACCTCGTCCAAGTGCCATTTATCGCCGGGTCGCGGCCGGCGCCGACTCGGCTGGTTGGCGTACTCCTACCGAATCGGTCACACCAGGCCCGGACCGTCTCGCGGGTCACGCGGACACCACGTGCGATGATCAGCTCCTGCACGTCGCACCCTACCGACACCAAATCCGACAACCGACGATCCTGAACGGTATTGCGGTTAGCCGGCGCTGTTCCCCCGTGCGGGAACCGTCACCGGCCCCGCCGCTTTCGGCGGCGTGCCCGGCCCCGTACCCGGCGCCGTGTTGCCCACCGGCGGCGTCGCGGCGGCACCGCCCGGCAGACCCGGCAACCCACCCGCCCCTTGCGCCTGCTGCATCAGGCCCATGGCCTGCGGGATGGTGATCGGCAGCTTGCACTGGGTCGAGAGGCCGGTCAGCGGTTGCGCGATCGTCTGCATGTCACCGGCGACCTTGGGGTTGGCGTCGAAGTAGGACTTCAGCGTTGTGAGCGATTGCGGGCCCGCCTGCTGCTGCAGGGCTGTGGTCATGGCCTGGTTGGTCTCCGGATGCGCGTCCAGGTAGTCGCCCATTGATTTGGCGACGGAACCGATCGTCCGCGCGACCTCACTGGCCGCACACGGGTCGGACGCACCCGTCGCCGGCGGCCCAGCCATGACGGCGGCGGCGCACGGGACGCTGACCCCGACGGCCCCGATCAGGCCTGCCAAGAGTCGGCGGCGCCGGATCGCAGTGCCTGTCTTAATTGATAACGCCATAGGGATAGCTCCTCAGGCCTCATATATTTCCCCCAGGTTCTCGCCCAGATTTCGCGCGAATTTGCCCCGATCTTGCCCCGATCTTGCGGCGCCCCGCAGTGCCCGCGCGGCCATCCGTCATCCTGCCATCTGCGCCAATCCGGTCAAAACGCGTCCTCGAACCGGGCCTTGATGTAGTGGCGTCGCCGCAGCTCAGAAACCATATCGAGACCTAACTCACAGTGCGCTGCGGTAGGCTCGCTGGACGCACGGCGTCAGAATCCGGGGAGATCGAAATCCAGCAGTTCATGATGAGCCTAAGCCGCCACCTGCGCAGATTCCGGTGGCTGGTTTTCACGGGCTGGCTGCTCGCGCTGGTGCCGTCAGTCTATCTGGCGCTGACCCAATCGGGGCATCTCACCGGCGGCGGTTTCGAAGTCGCCGGCTCGCAGTCGCTGTACGTCCACGATCAACTGGCCGAGCAGTACCACGATCAAGGCGCGCCGTCGCTGGCGCTGGTGGCGGCCCCCCGCCCCGACGCCGGCTACCAGGACATGAACGACGCGATCGCGCTCCTGAAACGGATTGCCGGCGAGTTCCCCGGGGTCTCGGAGGTACCCAACCCCACCCAGCCGCCCCCCCGACCCGATCGGCCGTACGTGGTGTCACTGCGGATGGACGCCCGTAACGCCGGGACGAGCGACCTCGCCAAGCGGCTCCGCGAAAAGGTGGGCGTCAAGGGCGACCAGTCCGGGCAGACCGCCGATGGCCGAGTGCGCCTCTATGTCATCGGCCAGGGCGCGCTCAGCGCTGCCGCGGCGGCAAACACCAAGCACGACATCGCCGCCGCCGAGAAATGGAACCTGCCGATCATTCTGATCGTCTTACTCGCGGTGTTCGGCTCGTTGGCGGCCGCGGCGATCCCGCTGGCCCTCGGCGCCTGCACGGTCGTCGTCAGCATGGGGCTCGTTTATCTGTTGTCGATGCACACCACCATGTCGGTGTTCGTGACGTCGACGGTGTCGATGTTCGGCATTGCCCTCGCCGTGGACTACTCCCTGTTTATCCTGATGCGCTTCCGCGAGGAACTGCGAGCCGGCCGCCGGCAAATGGAGGCCGCAGACGCCGCGATGGCGACCTCCGGGCTCGCGGTGGTGTTGTCCGGGATGACCGTCGTGGCGTCGCTCACCGGGATGTACTTCATCAACACCCCGGCGCTGAACTCGATGGCGACCGGGGCGATCCTCGCCGTCGCGGTAGCGATGCTGACGGCGGCCACCCTGACGCCGGCGGCGCTGGCCACCTTCGGCCGGGCGGCCGCCAAGCGGTCAGCCCTGCTGCACTGGTCGCGCGCGCCCGAGAGCACCGTGTCCCGGTTCTGGACCCGGTGGATCGGATGGGTGATGCGCCGACCGTGGATCTCGGCGCTGGCGGCGTCGCTCGCCCTCATCGCCATGGCGGTACCCGCGGCATCGATGGTGCTGGGCAACAGCCTGCTCCGCCAGTTCGACTCTTCGCACGAGATCCGCGGCGGGGTGGCCTCGGCCGCCCAGGCGCTCGGTCCGGGCGCGCTGGGCCCGGTTCAGGTGCTGGTGACCTTCCCCGAGGGCGGCGCGTCAGCGGCCGACCACAGTCAGGCCATCGGCGCGATCCGGCAGCGGATGACGCAGGCTCCCAATGTCATCTCGTTGGCACCGCCGGTATACGCCGACGACAACAGCAGCGCGATGCTGACCGCGGTGTTGTCGGTCGATTCCGAGGATTTGGGTGCCCGGGAAACGGTCGGGTGGTTGCGGACGCAGCTACCCCGGGTCGCCGGTGCGCCACAAGTGGACGTCGGCGGTCCGACCGCGCTGATCAAGGATTTCGACGACCGGGTGACGGCGACCGAGCCGATGGTGTTGCTTTTCGTGGCTCTGATTGCGTTCGTGATGCTTCTGATCTCGATCCACTCGGTGTTCCTGGCGTTCAAGGGCGTGCTGATGACGTTGCTGTCGGTGGCCGCCGCCTACGGCAGCCTGGTGATGGTGTTCCAGTGGGGCTGGCTGCACAACATCGGCTTCGCCCAGATCAGTTCGATCGACAGCACGGTTCCGCCACTGGTGCTGGGGATGACCTTCGGGTTGTCGATGGACTACGAGATCTTCCTGCTCACCCGGATCCGGGAACGCTTCCTGCAATCCGGGCGCACCCGCGATGCCGTCGCATATGGCGTGAGCACCAGCGCACGCACCATCACCAGCGCCGCGTTGATCATGATCGCGGTGTTCATCGGCTTCGCGTTCGCCGGCATGCCGCTGGTCGCCGAGATCGGCGTGGCGTGCGCCGTCGCGATCGCCGTCGACGCCACCGTGGTACGGCTGGTTCTGGTACCGGCCCTGATGGCGATGTTCGCCCAGTGGAACTGGTGGCTGCCCCGCTGGCTGTACCGCGTGTTGCCGTCGGTCGACTTCGACAGGCCGCTGCCCATGGTTGACCTCGGCGACATCGTGATGATCCCCGACGACATCTTGGCGGCGATAGCTCCCGGCGCGGACCTGCGGATGGTACTCAAGTCGGCGGCGAGGCTGCGGCACCTGGCGCCTGACGCCATCTGCGTAGCCGACCCGCTCGCCTTCACCGGCTGCGAGCGCAACGGCAAAGAGCCCGGGCAGGCCTTACCGCCGGGCCAGGCACCGGGCAGCGATGACGCCGCGGCGCTCAATGCGGCCCCGGCCGACGGCAAGTCCTATACCTCCGAAGACGGGGCAACCGGGGCGGGCACCAACGGTCACTCTGGGACCAAGAAGCTGGTCGGCGGCCTGGCGTACAACAGCATTGCCCGCGCGATTCCGTGGGGCGACCGGCCGGTTCATCCGGTCACGCTGTGGCGTGGGCGGCTCTCCGTCGCCATCGATGCGCTAGAGGAGCAGTTCGGCACAAGGGCCGACACCGACGCCGGGCGACAATATGAGCGGCGCAGCCCGGTGGAAACCACCAACGTCCAATTGCCGACCGGCGATCGGCTGCTGATCCCGACCGGCGCGGAGGCACTGCGCCTCAAGGGCTACCTGATCATGCGCCGTAACGCTCGCCGCGACTACGCCGAATTTGCTGACATGGTCAACACGATTGACCCCGAGACCGCCGCCGTAGTGCTGGCCGGGATGGACAGGTATTACTGTTGTCATCCACCCAGGCGCCCCAAACAGGACGGATGCCCGAACAGCACTGGATGGCGAGCCAGCTGGTACGTCGGCTCGCGGATCCGCATCCCAGTGACCTCGCCGGTGAGGGATCCGAACCAGATGCTCCTTCGGGAGACTGGGGAGCAGACTGGGACGAGGTCAGGCAGCGCTGCCTGTCGGTGGCTGTGGCGATGCTGGAGGAGGCGAGGTGACGTTGGCAGCCGACCGACGCCAGGCACCGCCGCCCCAGCGCCCCCATCGGGATCAGGATTCCCTGGATCGCGACCAAGCGGTGGAATTCTGGCCCACCGCCGCTATCCGCTCGGCGCTGCAGGGCGGCGAAATCGCCACCTGGAAGCGCATCGCCGCCGCGCTGAAACGCGACCCCTACGGGCGGACGGCGCGTCAGGTGGAAGAGGTCCTCGACGGCACCCGGCCGTCTGGCATCGCCAAAGCGCTGTGGGAAGTGCTGGAGCGCGCCCGCACCCACCTGGAGGCCAACGAACGCGCCGAGGTGGCCCGCCACGTGCGGCTCCTGATGGAACGCTCGGGCCTGGCGCAACCGGAATTCGCATCGCGGCTCGGGGTATCACCCGAAGATCTGAACGCCTACCTCGACGGCAGCGTCAGCCCGTCGGCCTCGCTGATGATCCGGATGCGCCGGTTGTCGGACCGGTTCGTCAAGGTCAAGGCCGGACGTTCGGCTAACTCCAACTAGGGCTCCAACCAGGGCATCAATCCGAACTCAGCGCGAGTTGATCGGCGCCACGTCGAGCACCATCCAGTCATTGCCCCGCTTGATCAATGCCACCCGCAATGCGGGCGCCGCTTGGCTCGGTGGCTGACCGGGCGTGTTCTGGGTGACCCTCAGGATCACCGCCACGCTTGCCGCCGTCGGCCCGAGGGCCTCGACTCCGGCCGCAAGCGTCGAGGCCTGCGCGGTCACATTGCGCTTGATCAGATCGGCGGTGGACTTGGTGTACGAATCCTTGAAGGGGCCTGCCTGCTCCGGCACCATCATCGCCACGGCCCGATCGAGCGAGGATGTCGGGGCGCTCGGAGTAAACGAGGCCTCCGCCTCCGCCATCCCCGTGGCGATCTGCACCACCTCTCGCGAGTCCCGTTTGAAATCGCGATCGGACTGCGTCCAATGGGTGTAACCGGTCAGCACCGCCGCCGACTAGCGCGGCCGCGCACAGGAAGACGACGGCCAATCGCAGCCCGGGCGCGTCGTCGTCGGTACCGACGGTGACCGCGTCACGGCGCAACAGCCAGAAATTGACCGCCATGCCCTCGACGACCAGCAGTATCAGCACCGAGCACGCCGAGACCCACCACAGCGGCCAGTAGAGCACGCCCCCGATCGCCAGCAGCGCGACGATCGTGGCCAGCGGCGCCACGAAGTCGAAGGCAAGTAGCCGCCATCCGTTTCTCATTTGATCGACTCCAGCCCGGAAATCATTAACTTGCCGTCGATGTTGGAAACGTCAAGCCGCAAGCTCCAGTGCACCGTCGTCGGCTTGGCGCCCGCATTCTCGCTGACCGACGTCGCTACCAACATCACCGAGTCCGTGCGGGTGGCAAAAGATGGCAATTTGGTCGTGACCACCGGCCGTGAAGCGCCGTTCCTGGCGTCCAGGTCATGGTGCACCGCCTCGATCGCCACCGACTCGATCTGGCCGGTGCTCTGCGACTGCAGCTTCTCCGCCACCTGCCGGTAAGGCTGCGACGGCTGCATCGAAGTAGCTGTTGAGTTCCCCGACAGTCCCGTCATGCAGCCGCTGCAGGCTGGCGTCGAGATTGCCGGGATTCATGTTGATCAGCACGCCCGTCCAGTCGGCGGCGGTCTGCATGACGCGGCTCAGATAGGTGCGCTCGGCGAAATCGGTGCGGTGTGCATGACCAGATCAGCGCGGCCAGCACCACCGCGGCGACCGACAGCACGCCCAGAAAAGTCGACGCGATGCCGTAGTTGGAAAAAATTGGTTCGCCCGCCCCTTCGGGTTCTTCGGCGTCGTGTTCTGCGGCGTCGAGTTCTTCGGCACCGTGTTCGTCGGCGTCGGGTTCGACGGCTTCGCGCTTGGAATCGTCACCGGTGTCGTCGGGACTCTTTTTGGCGTCTTTTTTGCGCGAAGGCTTGGTTAGCTCCCGGTCTGACATGGCCCGATCGTCGCATCTAAAAAGAGATGGAAGGATGGCGGGGTGACGATTAGAGGCCATCCGCTCGGGCATCGACCTGAGCTATGTAGACACCGATGCCCGACCCCAAGACGACCTGTTCGGCCACGTCAACGGCCGCTGGCTCGCCGAGTACGAGATCCCCGCTGACCGGGCGACCGACGGCGCCTTTCGCACCTTTTCGACGGCGCCGAAGAGCAGGTGCGCGACCTGATTGTCGAAGCCAGTGACTCGGGCGCCGCCCCGGAAACCGACGAACAGCGTATCGGTGACCTCTATGCCAGTTTCCTCGATGAGGAAGCCGTCGAGCGCCGAGGCGTGCAACCGCTGCTCGACGAACTCGCCACGATCGATGACGCTGCCGACGCCGACACGCTGGCCGCGGCCGTCGGCGCCCTGCAACGCACCGGGGTGGGCGGCGGCGTCGGCGTGTATGTCGATACCGACTCCAAGAACTCGACCCGGTATCTGGTGCACTTCACCCAGTCCGGCATCGGATTGCCCGACGAATCCTATTACCGCGACGAGCAGCATGCCGAGGTGCTGGCGGCCTACCCGGGACACATCGCGCGGATGTTCGGCCTGGTCTATGGGACGAGCGTACCGGAAGAACCACGCCGATACCGCGGCCCGCATCGTGGCGCTGGAAACCAAACTCGCCGCCGCGCATTGGGACGTGGTCAAGCGCCGCGATGCCGATCTCACCTACAACCTGCGCACCTTCGCCGACCTGAGAACCGAAGCCGCCGGCTTCGACTGGATCGGCTGGGTGACCGCGTTGGGCAGCACACCGGAGGCGGCCGCGGAATTGGTTGTGCGCCAACCCGATTACCTCACCGCATTCGCCGCGCTTTGGGAGCAGCGATGACCTCGAGGACTGGAAGCGCTGGGCGCGTTGGCGTTTGATCCGCGCCCGCGCTGCCTGGCTGACCGACGCCATCGTCGCCGCGGACTTCGATTTCTACGGCCGCCTGCTGACCGGCACCGAGCAGAACCGTGACCGCTGGAAGCGGGCGGTGTCACTGGTGGAGGGCCTGATGGGCGACGCCGTCGGAAAGCTATACGTGCAGCGGCATTTCCCGCCGGACGCCAAGGCACGCATCGACGCCCTGGTCGCCAACCTGCAGGAGGCCTACCGGATCAGCATCAGCGATCTGGACTGGATGACGCCGCAGACACGGGAACGCGCGCTGACCAAGCTGGACAAGTTCACCGCCAAGGTCGGCTACCCGAAGAAGTGGCGTGACTACTCGAAGCTGGTGATCGACCGCGACGACCTCTACGGCAACTACCAACGCGGCTATGCGGTGAACCACGACCGCGAGCTGGCCAAGCTCGGCGGCCCGGTCGACCGCGACGAATGGTTCATGACGCCGCAGACCGTCAACGCCTACTACAACCCGGGCATGAACGAAATCGTCTTCCCCGCAGCGATTTTGCAGCCGCCGTTCTTCGACGCCGAGGCCGACGACGCCGCCAACTACGGCGGGATCGGCGCGGTGATCGGCCACGAGATCGGGCACGGCTTCGACGACCAGGGCGCCAAGTACGACGGCGACGGCAACCTGGTCGACTGGTGGACCGACGACGACCGCACCGAGTTCGGCGCCCGCACCAAGGCGCTGATCGAGCAGTACGACGCGTACCCGCCCCGGGAGCTCGAACAGCGGCCACCACGTCAACGGCGCTTTCACCGTCGGCGAGAACATCGGCGACCTGGGTGGGCTTGTCCATCGCGCTGCTGGCCTACCAGCTGTCGCTGAGCGGCCAGCCCGCGCCGGTCATCGACGGCCTGACCGGCGTGCAGCGGGTGTTCTTCGGCTGGGCGCAGGTGTGGCGGACCAAATCGCGTGACGCAGAGGCGATCCGGCGGTTGGCGGTCGATCCGCACTCACCGCCGGAGTTCCGGTGCAACGGCGTCATCCGGAATGTCGACGCCTTCTACGAGGCGTTCGACGTGACCGAGCACGACGCGTTGTTCCTGGACCCGCAAAGCCGGGTCCGGATCTGGAACTAGACATCCCAGGTTTTTAAGTGTCAAGCGGCTGCCGTGGTGCGGTGTGCCCAGGCTTTGTGTTCGTCGTAGAGGGTGTGGTGTCGTAGGCAGCCGTGCAGGATGCCCACCAGTCGGTTGCCGAGAGCGCGTAGCGCTTGGTGGTGGGTGTCGCCGTCGGCGCGGTGGTGGTCGTAGAAGGTGCGGGCGCCGGGGCTGGTGGTGAGTGCGCAGAAGGCCCATTGATCGAGAGCGTCGTAGAGGCGTTTGTTGCGGACGTGGCGGGCCAGCACGGCGCGTTTGCGGCCCGACGCACAATGGTCAATGGTGAGGTTCCGGCGTAGTTCTTGCGGCACTTGGGGGCTCGATACATCGCTCGGTGAGCCCGGTCAGCAGATCGACCACGTCGAAGTCGTCGAGCAGGCTATCGACGAGCGAGACGACGGCGCCCAACACGCGGGTTTCTCGAGAGGTAGCAGTCACGTCGCCCTCCTGCCTGGTCTGTTTCCGTCCGCAAAGCGGGCATCAGTCGGCCTCGTGCTTCAATCGGCGGTCGAGGATGTCGCGGGCAACGTCGTTGGCGCCGCTGCCGGTGGCGTAAGCGTCGGCGCGCAGCCGGACCAGGGCCGGATGCTCCGCGCACCGAAATTGCATGGTAAATCTGGACGACCTGCGCTGGGATTGTCCACATGTAGATTGCGAACCCCAGCAAGGCGGGTCATCCCTCGCAATCTTCAACTGGACGAGACAGTCAGTCGGCGTTGTCGTTACGCCTTCGCTAACCGTGACAATTTTGTTTCGGCGGGCCTCGGGGAGACCGCCCTTCGCCTGAGTCCTGGGCTACCGCCCCGGCCGAGTCGGCGAGGTTGGCCGGTCGTGCTCGGTGCACCAGTTACATCGGCGGGGAAACGCGACGGTGGGCGAGTCATCGTAGCTGGTGATTCCAGTGCGGTGGGGGCAGTCACTGCTGTCGTGAAAGCTGTGATCCTCAGGGACGACGTCTGCAGTGTCGGCCGTCATCGACCGACACCTATCGTGGCCGCCGGGCAGCCACGCCGGGCAGCAGCAGCCACGTCGTCCGACGTCATCAAGCGGGTGCCCTCTGGTCCGGCGGTAGGCAGAACTTTCCAGAAGACGGCGGTCGTGCAGGTGCGGCGATCGGCCTCGGTCACCGTGTGGTGATTTTCGTTTCGGCGGCCGCCGCACGCAGGTGAGCCTGCGTTGGGTCGGACGAGCGCGTCGGACGGTTGCTCACCAGCAGTGACACCGGCTGCCGATGGACCCGCAGGTCACAGTACGCGCGCAGCGTCCGTGGCCGGTGGCGGACCTGGATGGCGTCGCCGCGGGTGCAGCAGTCGACCTGATAGATCATCTGATGGATGCCCGCCAGGGGGTTCCCGGTCGTGGGGGGGTCAGACGAGGACCAGCGCTTGCAGTGGAAATGTTGGAAACTGTTGCCCACGCCGGAGGAACCACACTGAGGCGTCCAGGGTGTCGATCGGTTCCGAGCAGCAGTGACGGGGGCAGTTATGCCCGAGCCAGCGCAGTGCCGAACCGAGAGTGAATACCGGCGGGGGTGGAGCAGATGGGCCGCCGATGAGCGGCGGACGAGCAGCGTTCATGATGATCCCGAGACGGCCAGATTTTCACCGAATGTCCGGCGCGAGCGTTCACTCAACGAGGCAGCGGCGGGACAGCTGGCCTCATCCCGGACTGGCTGAGGTTCCCAACATCGCTGAGGCTACACCCCGCCAGCGCGCGCCGCGACCTCTCATTGGCCGCGCCGGTGAGTCTAGCCAGGTGCGATGCCTGCGCCGGTAGACCGGTCGATGCGGGAGGACTAATCGCTGCTCCTCCGGCTCCGCCGCGCTCGCGATCGCCACTAACCGGCGCGAAATTCGATACGCGCGGGAACGTGCTTGTGCCACGGCGTGCCGGCGTACGGTCGCGCCATTCCGTGGACGTCAGCGTGTTGGGTGCCACGCCCGGGAACGACGGTGCGGCCGTCGTCGCCGACGTAGTCCAGCCCAAAACCGTTGGGCAGCGACGCATGTCCGGGCAGCATCGTCTCGGTGATCTCGACGGTCGCCTCGGCACTGCCGGCCGCGGTGGTGACGCGCGCCCGGCATCCGTCGACAAGCCCGAGGGCCTGGGCGTCCTCGACGCTGACGCGCAGCGCCCCGTCAGCATCGCGTTTGCGCCAGCTCGGGTCGCGGAAGATGTCGTTGGCGGTGTAGGCGCGGCGCTCCCCGACCGACAGCACGATCGGAAACTCCGGCGTGGTCAGCCGGGGCGGGCGTCCGCCAGCGCCCTGAGATCGTCGAGCATTTCGGGAATTTCCAGCGCGATCTTGTGATCGGCGTGGCTGATCAGCGCGAAGTCGTCCGCGTAGTTGTGCGCGGTGAACGTGACT
Source organism: uncultured Actinomycetota bacterium (assembly GCA_963748885.1). Taxonomy (GTDB): domain Bacteria; phylum Actinomycetota; class Actinomycetes; order Mycobacteriales; family Mycobacteriaceae; genus Mycobacterium. The sequence goes on along the minus strand of CAVVLC010000065.1, from coordinate 59,577 downwards.
CCGGACGGGCTGTTCAGAATCGCGTCGAACAGGGCGTTGCCGTCGGCGTGACCGGCCCGGCGGACCGCGTCGGGATAGGTCATCGCGGTCTTCTGGGCCAGCCCCCACAACGCGGCCGCCCCGGCCATCCCGTCCGGCAACGTCGGCCCCAGCGTTTCGTACAGCACGTACGGGAGCAGCTTCGCCACGGTCGGGTTGGCGGCCATTGCCTCGAGGAATGCCTCGGTGTACGCCTGGCGGCCGCGCTCGGCGGCCTCGCGCAGCGGCCGCAGGTCCGCGTCGTCGACGACGCCAAGCGCCCGCACCAGCCGGGCCCAGATCTCGGGCTCGGGCAGAGGTTCCCGGCAACGGATCGCAGCAGCGGCCGGCGCAGCTGAAATCCGTTGTGCGGGAACTCGAAATTGAAGAACGTCGCCTCCGGCTTCTCGAACTGCGAGGCCGCCGGCAGCACGTAGTGGGCGAGCCGGGCGGTCTCGGTCATCGCGACGTCGACGACCACCATCAGTTCCAGCGCCTGGAACGCCGTGCGGCATGCGGCCGAATCGGCGAGCGAGTGAGCGGGATTGCCGCTTTCGACGATCATCGCGCGGAACCGGTCCGGGTGGTCGGTCAGGATCTCCTCGGGCACCACGTTGGCCGGCACCAGCCCGGCGATGATCGGCGCGCCGGTCACCGGTGTGCGCCCGGACGACCGGTGCTGAACAGCGGCGCGAAGGACGAATGCAGGTGCTGGCCGCCCTTTTTCGCGAAATTGCCGGTGAGGATCCACAGCAGCTTGTTCAGATAGGAGCACAGCGTGCTGTTCGGCGCCTGCTGAATGCCGAGGTCTTCGAACACCGACGACGCTGGCTGCGCCGGCGATGCGCCGCGCGGCGGCCCGCAACAGCTCCTCGTCCACCCCGCAGCGCTGCGCGTAGTCGGCGATCGGATACCTCGCGCAGCGCGTCACGGACGGCCTGTCGACGCCGTGCACGTGCTCGGCGAGAAACGGCTCGTCGCAAAGGTTTTCCTGGACCAGCGACCGCGGCCAGCGCGGCCAGGCACCAGGCGTCGGTACCGGGCCGCACCCGCAGGTGGAAGTCGGCCATCTTCGCGGTGTCGGTGAGCACCGGGTCGATCACGATCATCGACCGGGCCGGGTCCTTGGCGATCTCGTTGAGCACCACCCGGGCTCGCGGGAAGCTCTGCGACATCCACGGGTTCTTCCCGACGAACACCGACACCTCGGCGTGCTCGAACTCGCCGCGCGTGTGGCCGCCGTAGAGCTGCGCGTCGACCCACGCCTCGCCGGTCTTCTCCTGCGCCAGCGCATTTGACCGGTAGCGCGATCCGAGGGCCTTCAGGAACGCGCCGCTGTACGCGCCCGCCCAGGTGGTTTCCCTGACCGCCGCCGCCGTAGTAGAAGATCTTGTCCCCGCCGTAGGTGTCGCGGATGCGCTTGAACCCCTCGGCGATCTCGACAATCGCGGTGTCCCAGTCGATCTCCTCGTAGCTGCCGTCGGGGCGCCGGCGCATCGGCGAGGTCAGCCGGGCGCGGTTGTTCTGGTAGTGGTCCAGCCGCAACGCCTTGTTGCAGGTGTAACCCTGCGACGCCGGATGTGCCTTGTCGCCGCGGATGCGGGCCAGCGTGCGGTCTTCGACCTGCACGACGATGCCGCAGTTGCATTCGCACAGGATGCACGCGGTGGGCTGCCAGTCGAGATGGTCATCGCGGGTCCGCCTTTCGGCAGTCTGCAGCCAGGAGCAGGCCGCGCAGCTGGCGATGCACGACGATCGAGGGGCGTCAGGTCGCGGCGCACCCGGGCCAGCAGGATTGCGCCTTCCAGAGCCGAGGTGGCCAGCATCGCCATCTCGTTGGCCCGCTCCGGCGCAATGCCGTCGGCGATGAACCGCTGCGCGATCAGGTCGCACCAGCGGTCGAACGCCGCCGCGGCGCGTTCGATCACCGGGGCCATCCGTTCCCGGCCTTCGCCCGCTTCGACCGAGACCGCCACCACCGGGCAGCCGGCGCGGAAGTCACTGTCGAGCAGCTGCTGGCGGTACTTGTCGATCAGGGTGTCCAACAGCTCGAGGCTGCCCTGTGCCTCGGCGATGATCGGCCGCGACGTGTTCGCCAGCGAAGTCCACCGCCTCGCACAGCAGTTGGGTGCGCCCGCCCGGGAAGTAGTGATAGGCCGAGCCGCGCGGCGCGCCGCTGTGCTCCAGCACGTCGGAGATCGCGGTGGCATGCGCACCGCGCTCCCTGATCAGCAGCGCGGCGGACACCACCATGCGCTCGCGGGGGCTCTGGCCTCCTCGCATATGTATGACGATATACATAATTACACGCTGGGCCATGACAGACAAAAGCGCCCACCTTTACGGGGGCGCTTTTGGCTGATACTTCGTCGTCGCGGCGAGTTAGATCAGCCAGTCCTGGGCGCCGTCGTTCTTGTTGTACGTGCCGACGGAGTTCTTCACCATGACCGGGATCCCCGCGGCCGAAGTTGTCGAAGAACCACTTCGCGTTGGTCGGGCTGATGTTGATGCAGCCGTGGCTGACATCGCGCTTGCCCTGATCGTCCACCGACCACGGCGCGCTGTGCACGAAGTTGCCGCTGTTGTCGATGCGCACGGCCAGGTCAACCGTCACCTTGTAGCCGTACGTCGAGTTGACCGGCACCCCGTAGGTCGAGGAATCCATCACCACCGAGGGCATCTTCTCGAGCACGTAGTACGTGCCGTTCGGCGTCTGATGGTTACCGGCCGACATCCCCATGGACATCGGGAAGGTCTGCACCACGGTCCCGTTGCGGGTGATCGATCATCTGGTGCGTGGCGTCGTCGGCCGTGGCGATCAGCGTGTCGCCGGTCCGGAAGCTCGACACGGTGCCGCCGGCGTCGATCGTTCACCGCGGTGTGAGGGGGCCAGAATGCCAGCGGCCGCCAGCGCAGCTGCGTCGGGGTCATCCAGTAGAACTTGCCGGGCACCGGCGGGATCGACGAGACGTGAACGGCGTTCATTGCCGGCGCCCGCGTCGTCGACCCGCGCCGGGGAAGTTGATGATGATCGGCTGGGCCACTCCCACCGTCGCGCCGTTAGCAGGGACAAATTTCGGTGGGCCGAACGGCGCCACCCCGGTGAACGGCGTGGGGTTCTGCCCGTCGGCCGAGCCGCCGAAGGTCGGTATCGCCAGCGGCTCCGGGGCCGGCACGGCGGCCGGTGCGGGCGCGTCCCCCCCGTTCTGGGGCGCGGCAACCGTGCCCGGATCGCCGGGTGCGGGGTCCGGATCTGCCAGGGCGGTGCCGGTGCCCAGCACCAGCAACGCGGCCAATCCGGCTGCGTTCAGAGCGGCGAATAGGCCCCTTCTAGTCCGAGCCCTCGTCCAGCGCGACATATGCATCCTCCAGTCACAGTCTCGACCTAGTGTCGCATAGCTTGACGGCCAGCTACCCCCTTCGACGACCTGGGCAGGGCCGGCCAAAGCCAAATAAAACACTTTGAACTGCTCATCCCCGCGCAGCTATGAATCGCGTGATTTTGGTTCGGCAACGTCCTGGGGCCCTTTCGAAGGCGGAACCTGCCCTATATCTGCCAGTCTTGCGCGCCGTCGTTCTGGGTGTAAGAACCGACGGAGTTCTTCACCACCACGGGGTCACCGCTGCCGAAGTTATCGAAGAACCACTTCGCGTTGGCGGGGCCGAGGTTAATGCAGCCGTGGCTGACATCCCGCTTGCCCTGATCGCCCACCGACCACGGCGCGCTGTGCACAAAGTTGCCGCTGTTGTCGATCCGGACGGCTAGGTCCACCGTCACCTTGTAGCCCCACGACGAGTTGACCGGAACCCCATACGTCGACGAATCCATCACCACCGAGGGCATCTTCTCAAGCACGTAATAGGTGCCGTTCGGGGTCTGGTGGTGACCCGCCGCCATACCCATGGACATCGGGAAGGTCTGCACCACAACGCCGTTGCGGGTGATCGTCATCTGGTGCGTGGCGTCGTCCGCCGTGGCCACCAGCGAGTCACCGGTCCGGAAGCTCGACTTGGTGCCGGCCGCGTCGATGTTCACCGCGGTGTTGGCCGGCCAGAAGTCAAGCGGACGCCAGCGCACCTGGGTCGGGCTCATCCAGTAGAACTTGCCCGGCACCGGCGGGATCGACGAAATGTGGATGGCCCTTTCGGCCATCGCCTGGTCGGCGATCGGCACCGCGAAGTTGATGATGATCGGCTTGCCCACACCGACCATCGAGCCATTGAGCGGATTGAACGTCGGCGGGTGGAACGGGGGCGGGCCGGTGAACGGTGTGGGGTCCTGCCCGGCAACCGTGCCGCCCGCAACCGGCACGGCCAACGGCGGCAACCCCGGGTCGGACGGCGGCGGCACGGCCAACGGGTCGGCCGGGGCGGTGGCGCCTGCGGCGCGGGCGAATCGCCGGGTGCCGCCGCCGCTCCCGGCACGCCAGGATCGCCGGGTTGCGGGTCTTCCGGATCAGCGGCGGCGGGGCCGGCACCCATCACCAACACGGACGCCAGTCCGGCCGTGCCCAGGGCGCCGAGAATGCGTCCCATCGTCCAGACCCTCGTCGAACGCGACATATCGATCACTCCTGTCACTTTCGTGACCCAGTGTCGCATGGCGCCGCAGCCGGTCAGCTACTTCCGCGTCTGCCGTTGACCCTGGAGTGCCGGGAACATCGACGATGTGCCGGTAAGCCGCCATGGCCACCAATGCGATACCCATCAGGCCCGCCGAAGCGCCAGCATCATCGCCACGCTGCGCTCATAGAGCAGCCCACCCGCCAGCGAGCCGGCCATGATGCCCACTTGAAACGCCGTCACGTACAGGCCGGACGCACCGTCGGGGTCGTCGGCGCCGTTGCGCATCGCCGCGGACTGCAGTATCGGCGACACGGCGGTGGCCATGGCACCCCACAGCACGATCGCACCGGTCCCGATCGCAGCGCCGTCAACCACGGTGTGCCGCGCCACCGAACGCCAGCGCGGTCAGCAGCACGAATGCGGCCGTCAGGCCGACCGATGCAGAACAGGACGGCGCCCCTGGGCCGGCGGTCCAGCGGCCGCGCCACCAGCGGCACCGCGAGCACTCCCGCGACGCCGTAGGCCGCCAGCACCCACGCCAGGTTCGGTCCGCGCACACCGACGACTTCGCGGATGACCACCACGATGTAGGTGTAGGAGACGAAATGGCCGGTGACGCCGACCATGGTGATCAGGCTGACGATGATCAGCGGCCGATTGCGGTGGTGGCGCGCCCGCGGACCCACGTGTTTGAGCTGGTCGGCGCTGAGCTCCATCTCGCGGCAACAACACCCGCGCGGCCACGGTGGCGATGGCCGCCGCGGCGGTGACGCAGACCGCCGCCAGCCGCCAGCCCCACATCAGGCTCAACGCCGCCGTGAGCGGGCTGCCCACCACCAGCGCCAGGCTGGTTCCGGCGTAGATCGACGTCGTGGCACGTCCGGCGTGGCTGGCCGGCACCAGCCGGGTCGCGATCGGGGCGATCACCGACCACATCAGCCCGTGGGTCACCGCACAGACCGCGCGCCCGGCGGCCAGCACCGCGAAGTTGGGTGCCAGCGCGGAGATCACCTGCGAGATCGTCAGGCAGACCAGGCTGACCACCAGCGCCCGCCGCCGCGGCCAGTGCGCCGTCCACCGCACCAACGGAAACGTCGTCAGCGCCGCAACCAGGGCATACCAGGAGAGCAGGGTGCCGACCAGGGCGATGCTGACGTTCAGATTCCGGGCGATCGCCGACAGCGCGCCCACCGGCAGGATTTCGGCGGTGACATAGATGAAAGCCGCCGCGGCCAGCACTGCGAGCTGCGCGGCGATCCGTGGTGTCCACGTTCGTGCGGCAGCGCTGGCGGTTTCGGTTTCGGCAATCATGGTGTCGATGCGGGTTCGGCACGGCAACCCTACGGTCCCCGACACGGTCACGCTGCACTAACCGTACGCACCGCAGCGACGGGTTTTAGCCAAGGGCGCGTTTCAACACACCTTGAACAAGCTCAGGACAATCTCAGCGATCAGGAACGAACGAGACGCGCGATGGCGGCCGAGGCCTCGGCAATCTTGTCGTCGGCCTCGCTGCCGCCATCCGCCACGGCGCGGGTGACGCAATGACTCAGGTGCTCGTCCAGCAAATTCAGCGCGACCGACCGCAGGGCATTGTTGACGGCGCTGATCTGGGTGAGCACGTCGATGCAGTACTTGTCCTCGTCGATCATCCGCGCGATGCCGCGCACCTGACCCTCGATGCGCCGCATCCGCTTGGCGTAGTTGTCCTTCTGCTGCGTGTATCCGTGCGGCCTCGAAGTCTCGGTCATCTGGGTCACTTGCCTCTCTTCCCGCGGCGTGGCCGTTGTACTGAGTTTACGCTATACCCCAACGGGGTATAGACCCGGGATTTTGGCCGCGACTGCGCCCCGCATACTGGGACGATGACCCCTGACATTAAGCCCCGCAGCCGTGACGTCACCGACGGTCTGGAGAAGGCCGCCGCCCGCGGCATGTTGCGCGCGGTCGGCATGGATGACGAAGACTTTGCCAAGCCGCAGATCGGGGTGGCCTCGTCGTGGAACGAAATCACGCCGTGCAATCTCTCCCTGGACCGATTGGCCAAGGCGGTCAAGGAAGGGGTGTTCTCGGCCGGCGGCTATCCGCTGGAGTTCGGCACGATCTCGGTTTCCGACGGCATCTCGATGGGTCACGAGGGGATGCACTTCTCGCTGCCGTCACGGGAGCTGATCGCGGACAGCGTGGAAACCGTCATGCAGGCCGAGCGGCTGGACGGCTCGGTGCTGTTGGCCGGGTGCGACAAATCCCTACCCGGGATGATGATGGCCGCGGCACGGCTGAACCTGGCGTCGGTCTTCCTCTACGCGGGCTCCATTCTTCCGGGCCTCGCCAAGCTTTCCGACGGCACCGAGCGCGAGGTCACCATCATCGACGCGTTCGAGGCGGTGGGCGCGTGCGCCCGCGGATTGATGCCCCGTGCGGATGTCGACGCCATCGAGCGGGCGATCTGTCCCGGCGAGGGGGCCTGCGGCGGCATGTATACCGCCAACACCATGGCCTGTGCCGCCGAGGCATTGGGGCTGTCCCTGCCGGGCAGCGCGGCGCCGCCCGCCACCGACCGGCGTCGCGACGGGTTCGCGCGTCGCAGCGGTCAGGCCGTCATCAAGCTGCTGCGGCGCGGCATCACCGCCCGCGACATCCTCACCAGGGAGGCGTTCGAGAACGCGATCGCAGTGGTGATGGCCTTCGGCGGCTCGACCAACGCGGTGCTGCACCTGCTGGCCATCGCCCACGAGGCCGACGTCGAACTGTCGCTCGAGGACTTCAGCCGGATCGGATCGCGGGTTCCGCATCTGGCGGACGTGAAACCGTTTGGCCGCCACGTGATGTCCCACGTCGACCACATCGGCGGCGTGCCGGTCATGATGAAAGCCTTGTTGGATGCGGGTCTGCTGCATGGTGATTGCCTCACGGTGACCGGCGCGACCGTGGCCGAGAATCTGGCCGCCATTGCCCCGCCCGACCCGGACGGCAAAGTGCTGCGAGCGCTGGACAACCCGCTGCACCCGACCGGGGGGATCACGATTCTGCGCGGATCGCTGGCGCCCGACGGCGCGGTGGTCAAGACGGCCGGATTGGAATCCGACGTATTCGAAGGCACGGCCAGGGTTTTCGACGGTGAACGGGCCGCGCTGGACGCCCTGGAGGACGGCACCATCGCCAAAGGTGACGCCGTGGTGATCCGGTATGAAGGTCCCAAGGGCGGTCCCGGAATGCGCGAAATGCTCGCCATCACCGGCGCCATCAAAGGCGCCGGACTCGGCAAAGATGTTCTGCTACTCACCGATGGCCGTTTTTCCGGCGGAACGACCGGCTTCTGCGTGGGTCACATCGCGCCGGAAGCGGTCGACGGCGGACCAATCGCGTTCCTGCGCGATGGCGACCGGGTCCGGCTCGACGCCGCCGGCCGCACTCTGGACGTGTCGGCGGATTCGGATGAATTCGCTTCTCGGCAAAAGGATTTCAGCCCTCCCCCGCCGCGCTACAGGACAGGCGTGCTGGCGAAGTATGTAAAGCTGGTCGGCTCAGCCGCGACCGGCGCGGTCTGCAGCTAGCCTGTGTGCCCACTGCCCAAGCTGTCGCTGGGCAGACCCACCAGGCCAGCCAGGCAGGGCAGCCCATCTCGCCACGGCCAAAGCTGGGCGCCCACGGCCGAGGCCCCGCCCTGATAGCCCGCCATGGCAGCCACATCCTGTGCCCACATTTGCTCATAGAGGGCCTCGGTGGCCGCGATGGCCGGCGCGTTTAGCCCCAATACGTTGGAAGATGCTAGTGACATCAGCCGGGAACGGTTGGCAGCCAACATCATCGGATGCACCATGGCTGCCTGAGCAGCCTCAAATATCGCGGCCATCACCCGCGCCTGGCCCGCTGCCCCCGCGGCGCGAGTCGCCGCTGCACTGAGCCAGCCCGCATAGGAGGTAGCGGCGTTCGCCATCGCCGCCGCTGCCGCACCCTGCCAGTACTGACCTGCCAACCCCGATGTCACCGAGGAGAAGCCGGTCGCTGCCGCGTGCAGCTCGCTGGCGAGCCGATTCCAGGCCGCTGCCGCGGCCAGCATCGGCGCAGGTCCCGGACCAGAAAACATCCGCGACGAATTGATCTCCGGCGCCAGTACCGAAAAGTGCGTCACAAAACCAATTGCCCCATCCGCTTGTTGCTCACATCCCGGCCAGCCGCGCTGCTGGTCACCATCGTCGAAAGATTCTCACGATGCACGACTGTCTCGGTCGTATTGTATTGGCCAGCAGGGTTTTTCCTTCGCCGCCGGCGGCGCGGCCGAGGAATGTGATGTTGTTCACGCCGCGATCAGCAGGAAGCGGTTTGATGCAGGGCGCACTGGCGATCTTGCCCATCGGATCAGCGGTCACCGCAGCGGGCACCCCGCGACCCACTTATGGAGACGGCCGCCCGGCCGGTGGACAGGATGAGGACACATCAACGGTGGGCAGTCGACGGAGCGCAGATGCAGCCGGTTGGTCCCCTGCCAGTTGGCGTGGCCGCAGTGTGGATGACGGCAATAGGCCTTGGGGTTGGTCTTCTCGTCCCCCGGCGGCAGCAGGCCGGCCACCCCGGCCTCGTGATAACTGACGATGTGATGGCTCACGCCACGACCGGAGTGGCCCATCTCCTTCCAGGCCCAGGCGGACTCCGCGTCGGGCAACAGGCTGGGTACGCGCTCCCAGCGGCACCACATCACCGCGTGCGGGTCACCGGGCTGCCCCCAGCGCTCGATCACACGGGCCGGACGCACCGCACCGGCAGGGACATTGCCCGCCATCTCGTCGAAGGGGCTGAACTCCTTCCGGTGGCTACCCATCGCCCGCACGATCTGGTCGCAGCCACCCGGCACAGAAGCACCGCGCGGCGAGCCCTCAGCGCCAGCTACAGCGCCCGCCACGGTCTTTCTATCCAGGTCTGATGCCCGGCCTCCACCCACGATGACAGTCCCCTTCGAAAGCGCTCGCGCCCGGCCATTCCGACCACGGCCGCCGGTCGACGGCGAACGTATGCCAGGCAACATTGCCGAGATTTTCGGTCAAGAAGAACCGCAAAGGCGAACCAAAGTCCGGCCCAGCGAACACTTTCCCGGCGATATCCGACGCGATGGCCGACAACGCCGAGAGCTCCGGAACGGCACGCAGCAAACGGTTTCGCCAGAGGCTACACCCGCGACCGTAGTACTTCCACCCGACATGCCGAACCCCGCCTCACTCGCCTGAATTTTGCGCAAGTTCGCCGGCGGTGGATGCCGAAACGCTAAGGTGCCGGCCCTGCATCGACGCCACCTGGCGTTGGGCCGTAGCCATCGCGACTGCCGAGGGAGATGGGCGGCGGGCTGGCGGGCGCGCCGCTGGCGGCCGCGGTAGCTAAAGCGGGCGGCCTTGGAACGCTCGGCCTGGCCATGCCCCGTCAACTGCGGGATTCGATCGACCAGGTGCGCGCGAACGCGCCAGGCCGCGCTGTCGCGGCAAACCTGTTGATGCACTTTGCAACTCGGCGCCATGTCGCGGTTTGCCTCGAAGCCCACGTCGACGTCGTCGTACTGGCGTTCGGCGAGAACCGTGGCGTTGTCGAGCAGCTGCGCCAGGCCGGCATTCGTGTTCGTCATGGTCGGTACCCACGCGCAGGCGCGCCGTGCCGTATATCAACGGCGAATCATGCACGCCGACAACACGATCGAAGCCAATTTGTTCTCCGATGTCCTGGCCGCTCCGCCACCGCGTGGTCCCCAAGCCGCCACCCGGCGGTGGTGCCGCGGAGACGGACAGGCCAGGGCATTACCCGCAGCGCTGAACACGATGAGCCGTCCACCCCGGCCGAACAGGTGGTCAAAGACCTCACCCCGCGCTAACGCTCCACCCGCTACCGGACCAAAGCGAGCGCAAAGCCGTCCCAGCCCTTGGCTCCGACCGTCTGGATCACCGCGGTGTCCAGGCGGGGGTCCTCACCCATCACCTCCAGTGTCCGGCGCGTCGCGGCCACCCTGGGATCGTCGGATTCCAACGACAACCTTCCCATCACGAATGACGTTGTCCACCAATATGACTCCCCCAGGGCGGCCAAGCTTTATCGCCCACTCCAAGTAGGCGACGTTGTTCTCTTTGTCCGCGTCGATGAACACCAGATCGAACGGGCCGCCGGTCAGCGTCGGCAGCGTGTCCAGCGCGGCGCCGACCAGTACCTCCACCCGGTCGCCGACACCGGCCCGCTCAGGTTGGCCCGCGCCACCTCGGCGTGCTTGGGTTCGTATTCCAGGGTCACTACCCGCCCTTGGGGGCCGGTGCCCCGCGCCAGCCAGATGGTGCTGAAGCCACCCAGAGTGCCGATCTCGAGGATGCGGCGCGCCTGTATAGCACCGGCCAGCAGACACAGGAACTTGCCCTGCTCCCACGACACGGCGATGGACGGCAACCCGGCCGCCGCGCTGTCCTGCAACGCCGCGGACAGCGCCGGATCGTCACCAACCACGGTGCGGTCCAAGAATGCGTCGACTTCTTGCGGGGTGGACGCCATGCGGCCAACGCTACCTCCCGGGTGCGCGCTCCCGACTATTTACCATGTACCCGTATGGGGTATAAACTCAGGCCTGCGACTTCGCCGAAGTCCACAGATCGAGATTTGAGGGGAACACAAATGGCAACTTACGAGGAAGGAACCCTGCTGTGCTGCGGCCACGAGGGTTGCGGCTGCCGGGTTCGCGTCGAGGTCCCTTGCCACTGCTCTGGGTGCGGGCGAGCCATATCGCTGCACCTGCGGTGACGCGCTGGTTCCTGTCGAGTAACCGCGCCATTGGCGCCCGACGACCCCGCCTGAGTCAACGCCTTCAGCGCCCAAACGCCCGCCCCGCCAGCTCGACTTCGGCCGTCAGTCGCGGGGCGACCGCAGAGGAGCCGACCGCCACCGCGTAGCCGCCCGGCTCGATGCGCCAGCTTCCGGCGCCGCCATCATGCGAGCCGTCATAGCGGGCGAGCAGGCGCGGATCCGCCAGCAATGTCACGCGACGCGACTCGCCGGGCTCCAGCTCGACGCGCTCGAATCCCAGCAACCGCAACCGCTGCGCACCCGCCGCGGCCGTCAGATAAAGCTGCGGGACGTCGGCGCCTGCGCGGTCGCCGGTGTTGACGACGGTGAAGCTGGCTGTGATCGTCTGGCCGCCGGCCACCGCCAGGTCACGATATTCGAACCTGGTGTAGGACAAGCCGTCCGAACGCGAACATCGGGACCTGGCCGGTTCGGGCGAACCACCGGTAGCCGACATCGGCTCCCTCGGAGTAGTGGATTGTGTTGGGTGTCGCAAACGGCGCGCCGAGGCCGGGCAGCGCGGGGCGCGGGGTCTGATCGAGATCGACCGGGAACGTGATCGGCAGCCGACCCGACGGGTTGACCAGGCCCGCAACAATTTCCGCGATCGCCCGACCGCCGGCCTGGCCCGGATACCACGCCTGCACATGGCGTTCGCCGAGCCCCGCCACGGCATGGCCACCGGGTTACCGGTCTCGAGCACCACCACGGTGTTCGGGTTGGCGGCCGCGACGGCGGCTATCACCGCGTCCTGGCCCCACGGCAGCGAGAGGTCGGCGCCGTCGAGGCCCTCCCCTTCGATACGGATCGCGAACACGATGGCGACCTCTGCTCGCTGCGCGGCCAGCGCCGCCTCCGCCGGGCTGATACCGGGGTCGAACTCGATCTGCGCGTTGGGGAGTTGCTTTTTCAGCTCGGTGAGCGGACTCGACGGCAGCAGGTAGAGATTGCGTAAGCCGCTCGTCAGGCCGGACCCTCCGATCGGGATCACTTCGGCGTAACCCCCGGGAGGAACGACCGCACTGGATCCGCAGCCGATCGGAACACCGAGCTGCGCATAGCCGCCGATGACCGCGATGCGCCCGGCAGACCCCGGTACCAGCGGCAGCACCCCCCGGTTCTGCAGCAGTACGATGCCCTGACGTGCGATCTGCAACGCAATCTCGTTGTGCGCGAACATATCCGGTGCCCGCACCGCGTCCCACCGATCGATTCCTACCGCGAACACCGACCGCAGTATCCGCCGGACCATGTTGGACAGCCGCTCTTTGGGCAGTCTGCCGTCGGCATAAGCGGCGCGCAAGTGTTCGCCGAACGCCTCCGACTGCCAGAGCACGGCATCGATCTGGGCACCGCACTCCTGGTCGAGGCCATGTAGCGCGCATTCCCAGCTCGGCGTCGCGCCCCAATCCGACATGACCCAACCGCGGTACCCCCAGGCGCCTTTCAGCACGTCGTTGATCAGGACATGGTTTGCCGACGCGTAGTCGCCGTTGATCTTGTTGTAGGCCGTCATCACCGCGCCCGGCTGCGACCGCTCGATGGCGATCTCGAAGGCGAGCAGGTCGGATTCGCGGTGCGCGTCGGGATCGATGACCGCGTCCAGCCAGTGCCGGTTGGTCTCGTTGCAGTTCAACGAGTAGTGCTTGACGGTCGAGATGACTCCCTGTTGCTGAATCCCGTTGACCGACTCGGCGGCGATCGCGCCGCTCAAAAGTGGGTCCTCGGAAACATATTCGAAGTTGCGTCCGTTGCGCGGGTCCCGCGCCAGGTTCATGGCGCCGGCCAGCTGGACGTTGAACCCGCGGCTGCGCGCCTCCCGGCCGATCACGCCGCCCGCGGCGCGGGCCAGCTCCGGGTCGAAACTGGCGGCCAGCGCCAGCCCGGCCGGCAGCGCCGTGGCGGTGTCACCCGCACGGTACCCGGGATTGGTGACGCCCAGGCCGGCATCGCTCATCAGCAGCGCCGGGACACCGAGCCGGGCGACCCCGGGCACATACCCCGCGCTCATCGGAACGCCCGGCGGGATGCGCTCGTCTCGCGCCGGCCACAGTTCACCCGCCCCCATCACCCCGACCAGCAGCGAGAATCGCTCATCGTCGGTCATCTGGGTCTCGATCTCGCGGGCGCGAGCGTCGGCGTCACTCAGGTCCAATTGTCCGGCTCCTTCTCGGGCCGCTTCGGGGCCCGCATCGTCGCCGAACGGGCCCATCGCACACCCTCTTTCGCGTACACGACACGCAGCACGTGCCCAAGTTCAGGTCCCATCACCAGCTCGGCCAGCGTGCAGATCGTCGCGACGAACTCCGGACCGTGCGGCGGCTGCACCTGGCAAAGATGATGCGCCACCTCGTGGAGCACCACCAGCTCGCGCATCGCCCAGTCGGCGGTGTCACGGTCGGGAACCGCGATGACGCCCGCGCCGTCACGGTTTTCATAGTGCGCCGCGGTGGCCGCCCGCCGCGCCCGCACCCGCAGCGGCGACACCTCGGGCCACTGCTCGGCGCACCGGCGGCTAGCGCGAGCACGTCGTCGACGTAGCGCTGCACCGACGCGACCGAGCCGAACCGCCCCTCCGGCGGAAGCGTCAGACTGCGTACCGAAGAACTCCACGGTGGGTGACCCGTGCTCGGCGGCACGGTCGAACAACGTCCGGACGAACTCCTCGGCCGCGTAAACCTTGGCGCGCTGGGCGTCCCAGTCGTCCGCCATGGCTCCCCGCCAGTCACCGATCCAGCGCGCTCCGCGCCCCGGGCAGCTCGGGGCTGTTGCCGAGCCGCGCCCGCCGGCCCGCGCGGTCACCCGCGCGCCGCGCCGCCGACGAATACCCGGCCGACGCGCTGCTGGCTCGCCAGGTGCCACGCGCCTTCGACGCGCTGCGGTAGAAGTCGCGCAGCTCGACCTCCTTGTCCCGCAACGCGATAGCGGTACCCGGCGCACGGCTGCGGTCCTTGGCGACCTCCTGCTGGGCCTGCTCGCGGGCCTCGGCCAGCCGCTGGCCGACCCGGGCCCCGAACGCCAGCTGGAAGTTGAGCCGCGCCGTGATCGTCGGCGTGGGCCGGTGCGCACCCGTCGCCAGATAGGCGTCGGACGCCCGCACCATCTGCACCACCAGGCTGGCGTACAGGGCATGCGTCGCGTCGATGTCCTCGGTGAACCCGTAGGCGTACAGGAACGTCGAATTCGTCGCGATATCGCAGCGCACGTCGTTCGCCGCCGCGATGAGCACGAAGAGCTGCGACATACGTCCGCAGCCCCCGGGTGCCCGCATTCCCGATGGTGATGGTGCGCTGGGTCGGGGCCTGCGCGGCCGAACGTTTGGCCGCATGCGACCGGGCCACCGCCAGGTCGATGGACGCCGCCGTCGCCAACCGTTGCGCGGCGCCCATGAACGCATCGGCCTCATGCGACGTTGTCGGTGCCCTCGGCCTGACGCAGCAGCGCCGCGATGCGGGCCAACATCTTGTCGTCGGTCATAGCGCCAAACTACGGGAGGCGGTACGACATCGGTCGTTACGCCAGGCACTACAGCCGTTCGGTGATCCACGCGACCACGTCGTCGAGCACCTGCTCGCGCTCCGGCTCGTTGAAGACCTCGTGGTAGAGCCCGGGATAGACCTTCAGCTCGACGTCGCTCGGATCCCACGCACTCGACCAGGCGGTGGCTGCCGTCGGCGGGGATCAGCCGGTCGTCGGAGCCGTGTACCACCAGCAGCGGCGCGGTCAGTGCCGGCGCGCGCTGCGGCATGGTCTCGCCGACCTGCAGCAGCGCCCGGCCGACACCGGCGGGCACCTTGCCGTGGTAGACCAGCGGGTCGTTCTGGTAGGCCGCCACCACCGCGGGGTCGCGGGATATGGCCGTCGACCTCGAGGTCCGTCACCGGCAGGCCGGGCAGGATGACGCCGAGCACTTTGGCGGCCAGCGCCACCAGCGGGTGCACCAGATCCTGGGCGGCCACCGCCGGCCCCGACAGCACCATCAGGTCGTAGTTGTCCGGGCGCTCGACGCCGTAGGCGAAGACGATCCCGCCGCCCATGCTGTGCCCCAGCACGACGCGTTTGAGGCCGGGGTGCTCCCGTTTGGCGATCCCGACGAGGGTGTCGAAGTCGGCGGTGAACTCGGAGATGTCTCCGCACCAGCATCCGCTTGCCGCCCGAGCGGCCGTGCCCGCGGTGGTCCAGTGCGTAGGTGACCAGCCCGGCCTCACCGAAGCGCTGCGCGACGTGGTCGTAGCGGCGGGCGTGCTCGCCGAGTCCGTGTGACAGCACCACCACCGCTCGCGGCTGCGTGTCCGGCGTCCAGACGTCGTAGACGATGCGTACGCCGCCGACACCGTCGAAGGTTTGTTCAGTGCGCGTGGTAGTCATTACGGTGCAGCGTAGTGGCTCCTTGGGCGAGAGCTCTCGGAGAGCTGTCGGAGAGCTGTCGGAGAGCCTGCGTAGGCTCGTTGGCGTGAGTGTGCTCGCGGAAAACGCCCATCCGGATTTCTCCAGGCCGTGCAGAGCCGTACCGGCGGGAACTGCTCGCGCACTGCTACCGGATGACCGGTTCGCTGCACGACGCGGAGGACCTGGTGCAGGAGACATTTCTGCGGGCCTGGAAGTCCTACGACCGGTTCGAAGGCAAGTCGTCGATACGGACCTGGCTGCATCGCATTGCCACCAACACCTGCCTGACCGCGCTAGAGGGGCGTCAGCGCAGGCCGTTGCCGACCGGGCTCGGCGCGACGAGCTCCGACCCGACGGCCGAGCTGGTGGAACGCCGCGAGGTGCCATGGCTCGAGCCGCTGCCGGACTTGGCGGATCACCCGGCGGATCCGTCGGTCATCGTGGGGTCGCGCGAGTCGGTGCGGTTGGCGTTCGTCGCCGCGCTGCAGCACCTTTCACCCCGGCAACGGGCGGTGCTGGTACTGCGCGACGTGCTGCAATGGCGGTCCGCCGAGGTGGCCGAGGCGATCGGTGCCACCACCGTCGCGGTCAACAGCCTGCTGCAGCGGGCCCGGTCGCAGCTGGACGCCGTCCAGGCCCAGCAGCGCCGATCGGCTGACGACCGCCGGACTCGGCCGAGGCTCAGGACCTGCTGGCTCGCTATATCGCCGCGTTCGAGACCTACGACATCGACCGGCTGGTGGAGCTGTTCACCAGCGAGGCGATCTGGGAGATGCCGCCATACGTCGGCTGGTATCAGGGCCCGCAGGCCATCGTCACCCTCATTCACCAGCAGTGCCCCGCCGAATCTCCCGGCGACATGCGCCTGATCCCGTTGATCGCCAACGGCCAGCCCGCCGCGGCGATGTATATGCGCGCGGGTGAGGTGCACGTGCCCTTTCAGTTGCACGTGCTCGACGTGAGCCGCCGACGGGGTATCGCACGTGGTGGCGTTCCTCGACGACACGCTGTTCGCGAAATTCGGGCTACCCAGCTCGCTGTGACACCAAGAGGGTGAGGAAAATGGCGGATCCGCTCATCCAGCCCATGCCCGGGAAACCACTTCTGCTGTTGGGTGGGTTTGAGATCGGCAGCGTGGGTTATCTCGCCGAGGAGTTCTTCGTCACCGGAACCGCGTCGTCGTACAGCCCCGAGGCAGAACTGCGTCCCGACGGTCAGTGGCGGGTAACGCCCTCGGGCGCGGCTGATTTCACCACCCGGGTGGTGATGCTGACGCCGGCCGATCAGGCGCAGTTCAACGGAACGGTACTGGTCGAATGGCTCAATGTGAGCGGCGGTATCGACGCGCCGGCCGTATGGATGATGGCGCATCGCGAGATGCTCCGCGCGGGTTATGCCTATGTCGCGGTCTCGGCCCAGAAGGTCGGCGTGGATGGCGGCGTCAGCCTGATGGGGTTCGACATGTCGCTCAAAGCCCAGGATGCGACACGATATGGCCGCCTGAGTCACCCCGGCGACGCCTTCGCCTACGACATCTTCTCTCAGGTCGGTCGACTCATCAGACGGGCCGGCGGCCTCCTCGGCGACCTGCGCCCGCAACACGTCGTCGCCCTGGGCGAGTCCCAGTCGGCGGTGTTCCTTACCACCTACATCAACGCCGTCGATCCGCTCGCCACGGTCTACGACGGCTTCCTGGTGCATTCTCGATTCGGACCGGCCGCCCCGCTGGACGGCAGCTCGTTGATCGAAGAACTGCAGAGGCCGACAGCGGTCAGCAGGTGGCGGTCCGGTTCCGTCGGGACCTGCGCGTCCCGGTGCGTCACGGTCATTACCGAAACGGACCTTTTCGGCGAGAATCCGACCCGGCTATTACGCCGCTAGGCAACCCGACAACGAGTGGTTGCGGGTCTGGGAGATTCCCGGCACCGCTCATGCCGACAACTACACGATCCAAGTGGCGGCGATCGACACCGGCTCGGCGCCATTCGACGACATCGTGGCGGCCTACGCGCCCACCAAGATGCTGCTGGGTCAGCAACTCGGGCACTACATCAACTTCGCGCCGCAACATCACTACGTGGTGCAGGCCGCGATCGCCTCGCTCACCACTGGGTCCGCAACGGGAGAGCCCGCGCCCAGCGCCCCGACCATCGAGGTGCGCGAAACCGAAGCGCCCCAACCAGTTCGAGATCGCAACGGCCTGGCCCAGGGCGGCATCAGGACGCCATGGGTGGACGTCCCGTCCGCGCGGACATCCGGCGTCCTCCTCCAGAAGCCGCCTCGGAAAGCGTCATGGCCTGGCTCTTCGGCTGCGGTGAGCCATTCGACGCCGCCACGTTGCGCCGGCTCTACCCGGGCGGCCTCGCCGAATACCTGGAAAGCTTCACCGCCGCCCTCGACACGTCGATTCAGTCCGGGTTCATCCTGCCGGCCGATCGTGCCGAGATCCTCCAGCTCGCCGAGGCGACCTTCCCCGCGCTAGAAGAGCCTGCTGTCCGGTGACGGCCCCGCCACCGGACGGACCAGCCCGGCCCCGGTGATCAACGGCAGGTCAAGGGCGGACAGCAGGCCGGGCGGGGCCGCGCACACCGCGGGGATGGCGTTGACCATCCGCGACGCCCCGGCCATGCGCGCCCCCAGATCATGGTCATGGTCGTCGGCCATCTCGAATTCGCACCGCATGCTGGGCGAACCCGCGATCTCGACGCGATACAGACCGCGACCGGAAGCCAGTCCGTAGCCAAGGTTCTTCGGCGGGATGCAGATGTGCGGTTGCGGCCAGTCCGGCGCGATGTCGTCGCGCATGCGCGTCACGTGGTCGACGACGAAAGTCGCCCTTTCCCCCTTTTCATCGATGTAACCGGTCAACGTCGAGCGCATCGCCGCGATGGTCCCGGCCGCGATGTGGCCGGTGGGCGTGTCGAACGACTCGGTGGCCGGAACCCGTTCCACGCTCTCGTCGATGTGGTCGATCTTGGTCCCCAGCCCGGCGGCGAGCTGATGCAACACCGGGCCCCAGCCGAACGTGAACACCCCTGGCGTGGCCGCGAACGCGGAGAACTCCGGCGGCTTGCCGAATCCGAGGATCTCGTACACCGCGGCCTTGTCCGGGTAGGTGGCGTAATTGAACATCTCGGTCACCCGCACCGACTCGATGACCCGGGACACTCCCGAAAGTACAAGTGGTAAAACATCATTGGCAAATCCGGAGTCAATGCCGGTGGTGAGGAACGACGCACCGCCGTCCAGTGCCGCCTGCCGCAGGGGTTCGGTGAACGCCTGGTCGACGGCATCCGGGAACACCAGCGGCACCACCGAACACGAGACCACGTTCTTACCGGCCCGCAGGATCGACACCATGTCCGCGACGGCCTCCAGCGGACGCAGGTTCGCGCCGGCGGCGTACACCACCGCGTCGGCTTCTCCGGCCAGCATCGGCGCCGGGTCCTGGGTGGCCAGCACGCCCACCGGCGCGATTCCGCACAGCTCTCCCGCGTCGCGGCCGGCCTTGCCGTCGCTGTGCACGACGAGATCGACCAGGTGCAGCTCCGGGTGGTCGATCACCCCACGCAAGGCGATCACGCCCATGGAGCCCGGCCCCCACACCCCCACCTTGATCACGTTTCTCCCCCGGCCAGCGTATGTCCTAATATTTGGCTCATGCCATCTATATTTGTCAAGACGGTACCAGGTACCGGGTTGACTCTGCGGCTGTGGCGGGAACGTTCGAGTAACCTCCGCCACCGGCGCAGAATCAAATGCGTAGCGTCCCACTCCTCCCGGCGACCCCACTCCTCCCGGTGACCTAGTGACAGAAGAGGTCTGGCGCATGTCAGCGGTTGCGGCAAAGGCCAAGTCCCCGCCCACCGGTCGGGTCATGGATGTGCTCGCCACGCTGGCGGATTCACCCGCACGGGCGGACATCGGCCGAGCTGGCGAAGCTCTGCGGAATCAGCACCTCGACCTGCGCCCTGGTGCTCGCCGAGCTGGAACACCGCCGCCTGGGTGGCGCGCCGCGAGGACCGGCGCTACACCCTGGGCAGCGGCTTGTTCGGGCTGGTGCACGGCCTGCGGCGACAGTTCCCGCTGCTGGATCGCGGGCGTGCCGCGCTGAGCTTCCTGCACGACACGCCTCGGAGCGGGCTGCTCGATGTCGCAGGATCGGCGACCGGCACCTGACCACGGTCGACGCCGTCGGCCATGGCACCGACGGCGAGCACGCCGTCGGCCAGCGCTTCCCCATCGACCCGCCGTTCGGGTTGGTCGCGATGGCCTGGCGGGACGACGATTTCGCCCAGGCCTGGCTGCGCCGGGTGACGCCGCGGCTGACGCCGCGCCGAGATCGCGCAGCACCAGCGGGTGCTCGCCGATATCCGCGACCGCGGCTATGGCGCGTGGCGCTTCGATGACACCCACCAATCGCTACACCACCGGCTGACCAGCGTGCTGGCGTCGCTGGAGCCGACCGCGCAGGTGACCCGCCAGCTCACCACTCTGATGACCATGGTGACGCTGCAGTCGGTTACCGACTCACTCGAAACAGAGCTTGCGGCAACGGAATTCGTCGTGCTGCCGATCTTCGGGCGGGACGGCCAGCCGGAATACCAGATCGAGATCCACCTGGGCCGCCCGGTCGACCTGCCGCTCCCGAGCTCGACGCCGCGCTCCGGCACGCTCAAGGACCTGCTGGCGGCACTACCCTGAAATCATGACTGCCACCGCGGAGATCCGGCGCGCGGCAGACCGGGCGCTCACCACGACATCGTGGCTGAAATCGCGGCATTCGTTTTCTTTCGGCGACTACTACGACCCGGACAACACCCACCACGGGCTGCTGGTGGTGAACAACGACGACGTCGTCGGGCCGGCGACCGGATTTGAAACCCACCCGCACCGCGACATGGAGATCGTGACCTGGGTGCTGCAAGGCGCACTGGCACACCAGGATTCCGCCGGCCACCGCGGGGTGATCTATCCCGGTCTGGCCCAACGCATGTCGGCCGGCAGCGGCATCCTGCATTCGGAGAAGAACGACTCCGCCTCGGAGCCAGTACATTTCGTGCAGATGTGGGTCGTGCCCGGACGAGACCGCGATCACACCGAGCTATCAGCAGCACGAGATTAACGACGACCTGTTGAACAGTGGCCTGATCACAATCGCATCGGGAATATCCGGCCACGACACCGCCATCACCCTGCACAATCGCGGTGCCGCATTGCACGCCGCGCGGCTGCGGCCCGGTGCCGAAATCAGCTTGCCGCCCGCGCCCTACCTGCACGTATTCGTCCCGCGCGGCCGGCTCACCGTGGAAGGAGCCGGCGATCTGGACCAGGGCGACGCGGTCCGGTTCACCGGCGCCGACGGCCGGCGGGTGACCGCAATCACGCCCTCGGAGGTGCTGATCTGGGAGATGCACGCGAGGCTGGGCGGCTAAAACCACATGGGGACCATTTAGAGTGGGCTCGACAGATCGGAGCCCGCATGTCTAAATCGTCTAAATCGGAGCCGCGCCACGCGGCGCCCAACCCCAACGCCAGCCTGAAGGCGATACGGACGGTGCGGTTCTGGGGGGCGCCGATCGTCGTCACGTTGGCCCTCATGTCCGCTCTGGCCGGCTTGTATCTGGGCGGGATCTTGAATCCCACGACGAACCTGCGGCACTTTCCCATCGCCGTGGTGAACGAGGATGCCGGGCCGTGGGGCGCAAAGATCGCCGATGGCCTTGTCACGGGTCTGGACAAGAACAAGTTCGACATACGCGTGGTGTCTCATTACGAAGCCCAACACCTGCTGGACACGGCCAAGGTGTATGGCGAGTTGCTCATTCCGCCCACCTTTTCGTCCAACCTGAGCGACTTCGGGGAGAGCGCGGTTGCGCCCACCAAGGCGGAGCGCCCCTCGGTCACGATTTTCACCAATCCGCGAGCCGGCACCTTGGGATCCAGCATTGCCGGCCAAACCCTGACCAAGGCCATGACGCAGGCCAATGGCCAAGTGGGCCAGGTTCTTTCGTCCCAGGTCACGTCGCAAGCCGGGGGTACACCGCTGGCCGGCGCGACGATGACGTTGCTAGCCAACCCTATCGACGTCAAGTCGGCCGTGTACAACCCGCTGCCGAATGGCACCGGCAACGGGCTCTCGGCGTTCTACTATTCGCTTTTGCTCCTGCTGGCGGGCTTTACCGGCAGCATTGTGGTCAGCTCGCTGGTGGACTCGATGCTCGGCTTCGTACCGGCCGAATGGGGTCCGGTGTATCGCTTCGCCGAGCAGATCAAGATCTCGCGTTTCCGCACGCTGTTGATCAAGTGGGCAATGATGTCGATTCTGGCGCTGCTCGCTTCGGCCATCTACATGGCGATCGCTCACGGGCTCGGCATGCCCATTCCGCACCCGTGGCCGTTGTGGCTGTACGGGGTCTTCGCGATCATCGCGGTGGGCGTCACGTCCAGTTCGCTCATCGCGATTCTGGGCTCGATGGGCCTGCTCTTCAGCATGTTGATCTTCGTGATCCTCGGATTACCGTCGGCGGGCGCCACCGTCCCGCTGGAGGCGGTGCCACCGTTGTTTCGCTGGCTGGCCGAATTCGAGCCGATGCACCAGGTGTTCCTGGGTGTGCGGTCGCTGCTCTATCTTGATGGTCATTGGGATGCCGGGTTGTCCCAGGCGTTGTTGATGACGGCGGTCGGCCTGGTGATCGGG
The DNA here is from genome assembly GCA_963748885.1 of uncultured Actinomycetota bacterium. GTDB lineage: Bacteria > Actinomycetota > Actinomycetes > Mycobacteriales > Mycobacteriaceae > Mycobacterium. The sequence continues at coordinate 37,097 of CAVVLC010000065.1, read as the reverse complement.
GCGTTAATGGGCGGTATCACCACGCGCCTGTACGACCGCAGCGGCTTCCACCGGATTCCGGGGGCGATCGAGATGGCAATCGCCGAGGCCCACCAGTCGCAACACAAGGCGCGGTTGAGCAAGCAGGAAAGTACGGCCGAGGACGCCGATGACAGCCCAATCGAGGCTCCGTTAGAGGCGGACGACAGCCCCATCGAGATCGCCGCCGAAAGTCCAAGCGAACAAACGTAATTCGGGCGCCGCCTGAGCGTCACGCTATTGTTATCAATGTTGACACTGTGGCTCGTGTGGCTGATGCTGTGCATGTTGCATTCCCATCGGCACCGAGAGGGCGACCGTGCTGACACCAAGCGCCGGCTGGCGCCGGCTGGCGGCTTGCTGCTCCGCCGTCGTCGTGTGGGCAACGTTGGGGGCCACCACCGGACAACCCGTCGCGCACGCCGCTGACGGGCGAGAGATGCTCGAAAGCGCCGTGGCCACCACGAAGGGCGCATACCTGGTCTACAACTTTGGCGCCGGTCACCCCACGCCGATGCTCGACGGTAGCGGCCACTGGTACGAGATGAACAACGGCGGCCACCTGATGGTCATCAAGAATGCGTCGCGACGGCTTTCGCCGCACCTATTGGTAGACACCCACCAAGGTGACCAGGCGCGCTGCGAGAACAATCCCGCGGCCCGCACCGGAGAGGGACTCTGGCAAGCGTCGGAGATCTACCCGCCGCTGCAGGCGTGGCAGCGGATGGGCGAACCGACCATCGCGATCAACGCGAACTTCTTCGACATTCGCGCACAGAAGGGCGGCACCTGGCGGTCGACTGGCTGCAGTTCACCGCTGGGCGCCTTTGTCGACAACACCCACGGCCAGGGCCGTGCCAACCAGGCGGTCACCGGGACCGTCGCCTACCCCGGCAAGCAAGGGCTTTCGGGCGGCGGCGAGAGCTGGACCGCGCTGACGACGATGATCCTGCCGTTGGGTGGCGCGCCGTATGTGGTGCGGCCCAAGGGCAAACAGGATTATGACGTCGGCCACCCCGGTGGTCCAGGACCTGCTGAACAAGAACGAGAAGTTCGTCGCGGTGTCCGGGATCGGGCTGTTGTCGCCCGGCAACACCGGGCAGCTGCACGACGGCGGACCCAGCGCGGCGCGAACGGCCCTCGCCTACGCGAGGCAGAAGGACGAGATGTACATCTTCGAGGGCGGCAACTACACCCCGGACAACATGCAGGACCTGTTCCGCGGCCTGGGCAGCGATACGGCCGTCCTGCTCGACGGGGGCGGATCGTCGTCCATTGTGCTGCGCCGCGACACCGGCGGGCATGTGGGCCGGTGCGGGATCGCCGAAGGGGTCGTGCGACACCCGGGAGGTGCTCTGCGACTCCCATGAGCGCGCGCTGCCCAGCTGGCTGGCCTTCAACTAGAACTCAATTAGCGCTGGCCGGCGCGGCTTTCGGTTGAGCCGGGCCGAACCGGAAGATCAGCAGGCTGATCGCGACCACGGCCGCCGTTACCACGAACACCGGAGCGACGACGAACCGCGACATCGTCGCGCCGAGAAAGGCACCGGCGCACATTGTGAAAACAACGCTGAATCGCAGCTTTTCGCGCGCACCCGTGCCGCCGGCGAGGTGGCTGTCCAGACCGAGGCTGACGATGGTCGACGTCAACACCGTGGTGGAGAGTTCCTGAATCCCGAACTGGCGGGCGCTCGAATGCTGCAGACCGAACGTCACCGCGAGGAGTCCGATCATGATGAGCTTGGTGTCGTCGTGATAGTGCAGCACACCCGTGCCGGCCAGGATCGACAACGCCACCAACAAGACGATCTCAATGGCCAGTACGGTGGTGATCCACGGCCGCGTCCGTGCACCGAAATACCGCGACACTCGACCACTGACGATGGTGGTGCACACGAAGGTCGGGAGGGCGACCACGCACGGCGGTCAGGTCGATGTTGGTCTTCGGGGCGAGCCAGAAGCCGAGGAAGATCACGTTGCCGGTCATGTTCGCGACGAACACGTGCCCAAGCACCAGGATGCTGATCGAGTCGGCCAACCCGGTGGCCAGGTCAGCAACAACAGCGCGGCGACGGTCAATCGGTGAAACACTGCCGACACCTGGGCGACTATATCGGCCAGTCGGGATTCTCAGTGCCTATACGAGGTGCGGCGTCAAATCCAGCGAAGTGATGGTCGTCATCCTGGTCACCAGCCAGCGCCCGCTCAGCGCGTTTCATGAACAGCCGGTAGGACAGGTATTTCAGCGACGGGATGTTCTTTGTCAGCGGACTGGTGGAGGTGGTGTTGGTATAGACGATGGCGACGGCGTTCGGTTCGTCCAGCGACTCGATCCCCACGCCGGCGACTTCGGTGTTGTTGGTTATTTTGGCCTGTTTGTTGGGCGCCACGATCGCGTCGACGAATTTGCGGTACTGGGCCTCGAAATCGCCGCTGAGGTAAACCGCCGCGCGGTCCGCCAGGGCATCCATGTTCTCCGGCGTGTAGGTCCACAGCGTGGTGATCGCATTCGCCGCGGTCCGCGCGACCGATAATTTGGTGGCGGCGACCGCGCGGTCGGCCAGGTAGGGCTGCATGGCCGCCCCCGCGAACCCCGCGGAACCGATGAAGATCAAGGCCGCCACCGCGACCGCGATCGCGATCCGCTTGCCGGCCGGTCGTCGGGTCCGGAAGACGACGCCGACCGGGTGCCGCGGTCTCGGAGCTTCGGCGTCTCGGGCGCTTCGGTGCCGCAGCTTCGGCCGCTTCGGCGTTGGCGTCCGGCTTCGGCTGCTTCGGCATCGGCGGCCTCCGCGTCGCCATCTGACTCTTCCGCGGATACCGTTGCGGCATCGGCGCTTTCAGTTTCCCCGGATTCTTCGGTGGTGCTTGGTATCCATGGTGTCTACGGCCGCTTCGGCGGTCAGATCACCTGCAGCAGGTTGCTGATCTTCCACTGATTCCCTTCCTGCGTAACCGTTGCCATCCAGCGATTTGTGGTCTCGAATACCTGTTTTTCGTCCGGCGATTTGGAGGTGACCGCGGTAGCCACCATCACGTTGACGGTTCCATCGTCGTTCCACCGTTCCACGCCGGTGTCGAGGACGGTGCCGGAGGCCGGTTCGGCTCGGGCGATCTGCAGCAGGATCTCGTTTGCCTGATCGTGGTACTGCCTGGCCGAACTCGCCGGTGGCCTGGGCCAGCACCCGCGTTATGTAGTCGTTGGCGTGAAAGGGATCAATGGAGGTGAACTGTGCCATGAACCATGCCACGTAGCTGCGGACCTCGTGTTCCCGCGACTCGGACCGCTGCCGGGATTCGATGGAGATCAGCATCAGGGTGGACACCGTGATCGCGGCCGCCATCAGCACCGCGACGGCCGCGGCAGCCAGCGGTAAGCCCCACCGTCGCTGCCGCTGCTGCACCGGCGCGGCGACGAGCAACGGTTCCTCGCCGGGTTGAAACTTGCGTCGGGGACTCATTTTCCGTTCCCCGGCGGCTTTCGGCTTGGTCACCACGGTGAGGTCGTCAACGCGCCACCGATCGTCGCGGCCCTTGGCGAAAGTCACCCGAACGGTCGCGCGTGATGTACCGTTCGTCGGGCCCCGCACCTCGCCGGCCGTCCATGAACACCAGCATCGTCACGCGATCCGGCGTCGCCGATTGGATCGCGCTGTCGGTCACCCGATACTCGTTGATGACCGGGTGACCCTTCTCCACCGCTTCCTGCTGAGCGGCCAGTTGGCCGCGATATTTGTCCGTGGCCAGCGACCGGGCGCGCGCGAAGTCGTCGTGCAACGAATTCGGGTCGTACGTCAGCATCTGCGCGACGATCTTCGGCCCCTGTGTCGCGACTTCTGCCCGACGCCTCATCGGTAGCCCGATCACGGGAGTACACCACGAAAAAGCTCACGGCGGCGCCCGCCAGGCACAGCCCGGCCGCGGTCAGCACCGCCGCTGCCGTCCACCGACGAATCTCAGGCAGCCGCTCGTCCGGTTCGACGCGCCGCACCTCAGTGCGCAGCAACATGTCGGCGAACGTGCGGTGACGTGAATCCCCCAGTGGCCAAAGCCAGCCCACCATCAGCGACGCGGTGTCAAGCAGGTGGGCCAGATCTCTGACGAGCAGCCCCCACGCCCCGGGCGCCGTCCCATCGCGCCGCACCACTTCGATGCCGCAAAAGGCGCGGCCCAAGCTCCAACCGGTGATCGTCGGCAGCATCACCCGGTTGACCAACATCAGCAGAAAGACGACCCCGGCTACGCAAAGGCACACCCACCACCACACGCCGCGCGGCGGCAAGGTCAATGAGACCAACACCATCGTCGCCACCACGGCGACGGGTGGCAGGACGTCAATAGCGAACGCGGCAGCGCGAATACGCCATGGCGCCAGGCTATTCTGCGATGACTCCTGGATAGCCGCCGTGGTTTGAACCTGGGTCTCAGTTTTTTCGACCACCACCGTCACTTGGTCACCTGGTCGAGTCTGGAAATCTTGTACTGGCCGTCAACGGGTGACATCCTCACCCGCAGGCGGTACCCAGTTTCGTTTTGCGACTGGTCGTTGGCCACTTTGATGCGCAGCGCAACGAGGATAACGACGGAACCGTCGTCGTTGTCGCGCTCGACCGCCGCCCGCGAATCGGACACCTGAACATGTACGTTCGAAGCCTGATACGCCTGAACAAGCATCGTGGTGTACAGCAGGGCCTGCGAGCGGAACTCATCGGTGCCGCAGTCGATGATCTTTTGTTCGCTCGCCACCATCGCGCTCGTGTCTGGCGCCTGCGTCGCCGATACGCACTCGATCGCCGCCTTGATCGCCGCGGCGTTGTTGCGCGCCATGGTCAGGCTTTCATGGTGGGCTCGAATCAGAAAATAGCCGCCGACCCCGATCCCGGCCGCGAACAAAACGAGCGCCGCGGCAATGCCGGCCAGCCAGGCAGAACCCACCCGTGACGTGCGGCGCTCGACTTCGGACTCCGCGGCATCCGTCTCCGCGGGCTCGTCTTCGGATTCCGCCGAATCCTCGGACGCCTCGGTGCCCGTCTTCTCGGCCTCGGCCTGCGTGGCCTTTTCGTCGGCCTCCGCGTCCGTTTCGTCGGCCTCGGCGTCGGATTCTGCCGAATCCTCAGACGTCTCGGCCTTGGTGCTTAACGGCTTGGTGCTTAACGCCTCGGGGCTGGTTTTCTCGGCTCCGGCGTCGGATTCTGCCGAATCCTCGGCCTTATCCTCAGCCTTCGTGCTTAACGCATCGTCCGCGTCGGTGGGGTTCAGCCGGCGGCTGGCGCCAGCATCTCCTTCCATCCGTCGTCTCCTGTTCTGGTCGAGTTTTCGACGGAGTACTTGACCCCGTCGGGCCCTACCAGTTCACCGCTCTGGGGACTGTACACCGCCGCGGGAGGCCCGCTCGGAGTGTAGACGCACGGGTTTGGTTGCTGTCCGTTGCATTGCACCGTACCGGAACCAGGCCGCTGCAGTGGGTCACTCATCGGGGGTGGCGTCAGCCCACCCGGTGGCAACCTATCAGCTGGTAGTGGGTTCAATCCGTTGTTCACCGACGGCGCCGGGATCACCATGCCCGGTCGCACCGACTGATCGCAGCGCGCAGAGGGCGCCGGGCAGGTCAGGATCTGGTTCGGGTCGCCGAACCAGGGATTGGTGCCCGCCGGAACGTACGGCTTCGGGTCGCGGCACTCCCGTGGCGTGGCCGCACGTTTGCCGGGGACATCAACACATGGAATGTTGCGCGATCCGCGCACGCTGTTTGCCGGCGTGTCCATGGGGATTTTGCAGTACGTTCCGGACGGCAAGGGCTGCAGGCTGGTGTCTGCCGGAGACCGCCACTCCGATGCCGGAATGAAGCCGGTGAGACACGGCGGTGGCTGGTTGATCGACAACGCCAGGTCGAGTGCGGCGTAGCGCGGGAACGGCGTGGACACCGCCTGCGCGATGGAACCACCCTGCGGCAGGAACACCAGCACCTGCTCCAGTCCGGTGTGGTAGCGCTTGAGCATCTCGAACACGACCTCCAGGTTCGCCAGCGTCTGTGGCAGCGAATCCCGGACGTCATTGAATACCGCGTTCAGGTCGTCGGCGGTAGGCGCCGCCTGGGACAGAACGCTTCTGAGGTTCTCGTCCCGTTGCGCGCCCTGCGCGCCCAAGACGTTCAGGTTGTGCGCCCAGCGTTCGATTGCATCAGCCGACTTGACCTGACTGTCCAGGACCGGTCCGGAGTGCTGGAGGATGTCGTTGACGTCGGTGATTTGGGTCTTGAAATCACCAACGATCGCCTGGGTCGCGTCGACCAGCCTTTGCAGGGCGGGTCCCAAGCCGCCGACCGATTCGGCTGTCTCGTCGAGCAGCGCGCTGATCTTCTCCTTGGGCAACGCGGAAAGTCCCTGGTTGGCGGTGTCCAGCGCCGGCCCGATCTCACTGGGCACCGAGTTCTCGCACTCTGGACCAGAGCCGCAAATGGTGTTCTTCCGCGGCATGGTCTGTCCGCTTGACAAGTACTTGCCCGTGGTTTTGCCGCGCGACACCAAGTCCAGATACTGCTCACCCACCGCAGACACCGAATGCACGTTCGCCACCGCATCGATCGGGATCTTGTAGCTGCTGTCGATGCTCATCGTTGCTTCGACGCCGTTTTCGGTCGGCTCGACGTCGGTGACCTTGCCGATGGTGATGCCGCGATAGGTCACGTTGGCCGTTGGGTACAGACCACCCGATGCCGGCAGCTCGGCCTTGAGCTCGTACCGGCCGATACCGACCAAGGTGGGAATCTGCAGGTAGTACACACCCAGCACACTGATCGAGACCACCGTCAGGACCAGGAACATCCACAGCTGGCGTTTGATGAAGGGAGTCAGCATTGGCCAATGTCCGCCCTTTCCACCAGCGGCCCGCCGGGCGCGTCATTCGGGTTCGGCGTGTAGCGGACGTCGGGGATCATCGTCTCGGGATCGCGCCCGAACGACTGCTCGAGCGCACGCAGAGCTCCCGACAATCCGGTACCGGTGAGGAACGCGTTGTCGATGGCGCTGTAGGTCACGTCGAGTGTCAACGACACGTTCTGGTAGTCACCGCGGAACATCTTCGGAACGGTGTCGATGTCGAACGGCTGGGTGAGGATCAACTTCAGCGCGCCGATCAGATACGGCGAGGCGCGGCCGAGTTCCCGCAACGGGCACTGCAGCTGCTGCAGGTCGGTGTGCAGGGGCCCGCGCGCTTCCGACAGGTACTGGTCGGCGGCCTGCGGAGAGCCGTCCCACCGAATCGACGGCGTTGATGAGCAGGTTTTTGGTGTCGGCGAAATGTTTGATCAGCGGCGGGATGTCGGTCAGCACTCGGTCGATGACGTCGTTCCGTTTACCCGACGTAGGCCAGCAGCCGGTTGGTCGAGTCGATCGCGTGGGTGATGTCGTCGCGCTGCTGGTTGAGCTGGTCGGTGAAGGTGTCCAGCTTGCCGAGGAAGGCCCGGATCTGGTCGCCACGCCCGTTGAAGATGTTGTAGACCTCGTTCTGCAGCACTTCCAGGTTCGGGATGCCGCCGCCACGCAAGATCATCGAGAGACTGGCCAGCGTCTGCTCGGTGGTGGGAAACGCCGACGAGTTCTTCAGCGGGATGGTGTCGCCGTCCTTCAGCAACTCCGACGACGGGTTGGGCGGCACAACCAGCTCCACGTGCTGAGAACCCAGCAGGCTGGTCTGGCCGATCTTGGCGAGGGTGTTTTTCGGCAGCTTGACCGTCTTGTACACGCCCAGCGTCAGGGTGGCGATCCAGTTCTTCAAGTTGATGGCTTTGATCGAGCCGACAAAGACGTCGGCAACCATCACCTTGCTGTTGCCGTTGATGGCCAGGGTGTCCGGCACCTGCACATAGAGCGTGTAGGCCCCCGACCCGCTGCCCGGACCGCCCGGAATCGCGACGTTGGAGATGCCGCGCCATCCACACGAGCTCAACACCGCCGCGGCCACCAGCAGCACCAGCCCCTGCCAGACCCCGCGGCGGAAAACCCGCGTCACCCGATTCATGCGCGTCGCGCTCACTGGCCCGCTCCCATCTCAGCGGGCAGCGGTGGGCCACCGGCATTCGGTGCCGGCGCGCACACCGGCGCGGGCGTCGGAGCGACGGGGCCCGGGACAACCTCCGGCCCCGGCGGCGGCGGCTGGATGGGCACCGGGGCGTTCAAGCCATTCGGTGGCAGCACCGGGTACTCGTCGTACGCGTTCGGCGGTCCCGGCGGGGTCTGCAGCGTCGATTGAACGGGCTCGATGTTGGGACCACCCATCAGTTCATCCAGCGATTCGGGCGTCATCAGGCCCGCCGTGACCGGCCCCACCTGCTGCCCTTGCATCCCAGGGGCGACAATCCAGCCGTGTTGCGTGTTGCGGTGCGACAACGGCGTATCCGGCACCCAGATCCCCGGGACGGTGGTGTCCTTATAGCCGTTCGGTGGCTGCAGCCGCGGCTCGGAGTACGCGACCTCCTTGGGCAGCGTCTCGGCGGTGCTGAACAGGTTCAAGCCGAACGGGAAGTAGTTGAACTTGATCGCATCGAGGATCGGCGTCAGATATTGCGCACACAATTCGGCGGACTCTTGGTACCCGAGCCGGCTACCGGCCTGAACCGAGCTGCAGATGAACTGCATCGGGTTCGCGAAGGTGATCGCCGGCACGCCGATAACGGAACCGTGCGCAGGGTGATAGATCTGGTTCACGTTTGCTGCCGCCGTCGGAAGGACGTGCAGGGCGGTCTCCAACCCATTCAGGGAGTCCGGTTGCAGCAACCTGTTCGTGACGGTTGCCAGGGTATCGACGTCGTGAGCCAGCACCTCACGGTTCTTGGCGAGCCACGGGCGCACCGTAGTCAGCAGACTGTCGAACTGCTGCAACGCATTGGCAAAGTCGTGGTCGTTTCGGGTAAGCCGCGTGGTGAACTCCGCCAGGTTCGAGTTCAGCGCGACGAACTGCTGATCATCCTGATGCAGTGCGTTGACGAAAAGCGCCAGGCTGCGCACCACCGCAAAGAAGTCGCCGCGACCTTGGTTCAACGCGGTCAATGCCTTCGAGAGGCTGTCCAGCGTGGTGTTGATCTGTTTGCCCTTGCCGGCCAGGCCACTGGCGAACGACTCGATGACCTCACCGAACGGCCCCTCGCGCTGTTCGACCGTGCAGGTCGCCTCCGCTCCCTGCGGGCAGGACGGACCGAGCTTGCCGATGATGTTGGTGATGCTGTTTCGCAGCTCGTCCCACTCGACCGGCACCTGCGTGCGCTCTTCCGGGATCACCGCGTTGTCGCCCATCACCGGGCCGCCCTTGTAGGGCGGCTCCAACTGGAGGCTGCGCGACGCCACCAGAGTGGGGTTGAGGATCACTGCGGAGGCGTTGGCGGGGACCTTGTACGAGTTGTCGTAGTGGAAGGTCACCTTCATTCTGTCGCCGGCCGGCTCGATCTTGTCGATCTTGCCCACCGCCAAGCCCATGATCTGGACCTTGTCCCCCGCGTACAAAGCGTTCGCCGCGGGGAAGTAGGCAACCACGGTGTTGGTGGTCAGCTTCTCGACGAGCCGATAGCCGACGTATGCGGCGAGGACGACAAGCGCCATCACCAGCGCCCCGATGATCACCGACGCGCGCGTCAGCTTCGGTAGCCGGAGGTTGCGAATATCAAAGGCGGTGCTCAATTCTCGTTACCTCCCGTCACGCCGCTACCGCCCGTTCCACCCGGATTGATGAACGGGGCCGGCAGCCGCGGCCCAGGACCAGCCGGCGCGGCCGGACCCGGTGCCGGACCCGGTGCGTACGCCGGTCCAGGTGCCGCCGGCATGTGGCGCGCTCCCGGCGGTGCGTCCGGGATCGGCACCGGGGTGCCGGGGACGTTCGGGATTGGACCGCCCGGCCGCCCAGAGGACGGGATGCCCGGTGTGGGCGGCAAACCGTCCGGGTTCGGCGGCGACGTCTGGACGTCGATCGGTGCCGGGAATGCGGGGCCACCGAACGGGCCGACGGTCGCAGCGGCGCAGGGCAGCGGGTTCCACGGCCGCGGCAGACCTTCGTCCCCAACGGTGATGTTGCCGTTGGGATTCGCGGGAGTGTAGGAACACGGCGATCCGGGCGGAACGGCCGGTCCAGGATGATCCGGCGTGCCCTCCAGCACCTGCGGTGGTGGCGGCGGCGCACCGTTGGGGAACCGGGTGCCATTGGGGTCGGGCCAGCGGTATGCCGGCAGCCCGGCACCGCGCCAGAAGTTTTCGGGGTCGATGCCACGTCGTGAGAACGCGGCGTCGATGAACGGCTGCACGATCTGACCCTGGGCCAGGTTGTGCAGGACGACTTTGAAAAACGGTCCCGACCCGATGGCCTCATTCAGCGACGGCAGGAACTTGCCGACCTCCTCGAGCCCGTTCGCCAGGTCGTCTTTGCGCTCATTAAGTATGTCGCTGAGCTGGCGCAACTGCTCCAGCACGTGATTGAGGTTCGGGTTGTCGTTGATCAGTCCCTTGACCTGTGTCGAGAACGCAGCGACGTTGCCCAACAAGGCGTCGATCGCTTGGCCGCGCTCGTTGAAGGCGGCCAGCAGCGTCTTCGTGTTGACCAGCAGCCGGTCGACCTGCTCGCTGCGGTCACCGAGGATGCTGGCCACCGAGTTGGCCTGAGCAAGCAGATGCTTGATCTCCTCGTCGCGCTTGCCGATCGTGTCGGAGAACTTGGTCACACCGTCCAGCGCCGAGCTCAGGTTGGGGTAGGTCTGATCGATGGTCTCCGACAACACATGCAGCGACTTCTTGACCGCGTCAATGTCCCAGCCGGTGGCGGCCTTGGTGACGTCAAAGAACGCATCGTAGATCTGGTAGGGAGTGGTGCTCTGACCCAGCGGCAAAGTGCCTCCGGGCCGCAGCGGCTTGTTACCCAGCGCCTCGATCTCCATGACTTTCTTACCGAGGATGGTGTCGGTGCGGATCGCGAGCCGGCTTTCGGTGCCGATGCTGTTGGTGCCGATCGTGAACTTGATCACGATGTGGTCACCGTCGATTTTGAGGTCCTCTACCTTGCCGACTTCCATGCCGGCAATGCGGACCTTGTCGCCCTTGAGGAGTCCTCCGGTATCGGTGAACTGCCCGTAGTAGCTGGGCCTGGCGAACAACATCGGGACGCTGGTGAAGCTTTGACCCACGCCGACGACGAGCAGCACCACCAAGATGCCCATCAGCCCGATGCGAAGTCGATTCTCGGGTTCTAACGTTCTCATTGTGGCGAGCACCTACCCGATGGCTGGCTGAACAGCCGGACTGTGCGGACCGGGCCACCCGGTTGGAGCCCGTTGATCTTGAGCGAGATGTCGCAGGCGTAGAAGTTCACGAAGTCTCCGTAGGAGCCGATAGTGCGCCCGACCATGTTCAACGCGGTCGGCACCCGGTGCAGGAAGTCGTTCAGCTGAACGTGCTGATCGAGGAGCGGCTGCTGAATCGCGTCCAGATAGTTCAGGGTGCCATGCAGGTAAGAGCGGTCCTCGGCGAGCAGGTCGGCCACCGTTCCTGCGGCATTGCTGATGTGCGCGGTCCCGGCCGCTAGCGGCTCGGCGTGATCCTTCAATCCGGTGATGAGCACCTCGAGGTTGTTGACGGTCTGATCGAACTGCTGGCGATGCCGAACGGTGGTGTCCAGCACCGTGTTCAGGTTCGTGACCACCTCGCCGATCGCCTGGTCCCGCTCGCCGATCGTCGAGGTCAGTTGCGCCGTGTGCTCGAGGATGTCGTTGATGGTGCCGCCTTGACCCTGAAACACCGTGATGATGGCGTTCGCGAGGGTGTTGACCTTGTCCGGGTCCAACGCCCGGAACAACGGCTTGAAACCACCGATCAGCGCGTCCAGGTCCAACGCGGGTGTGGTGCGCGCAAGGGGGATGAATCCGCCCGCCGGCAGGACCTTCTCGGAGCCTTCGCCCTCACCGCGCTTGAGCTCCAGGTAGCGGTTGCCGATCAGGTCGAGGTAGCGGATCTGTGCCGTCGTCGATTGGTAGAGCGGGATCGCGTGATTGACGTTGAAGTCCACCCGCACCCGCTTGCCGCCGTCGACCAGATGCAGCGATTCGACCTTGCCGATCTCCACGCCCGAGGCTCGGACGAATTGGCCCGCCCGTAGCCCGCTGATATTGCTGAATTCCGCCGAGTAGCCAGTGGTTCGGTCGAAGCGGAGCTGACCGAACACAACGAAGATCATGACGGTGAACAGCAGCAACACGAGCGAGGCGATGCCGAGTTTGAGGATGGTACCGGTGATTTTCATGGGTTGATCGTGTTATCCCCGATCTGACGGCCCCACACGTACTCGATCGCGTAGGGCGAACCGGTGTCCAGGTGGTTGTAGGGCGCGATGCTGTTGCCGGTGTCCATCACCAGCTCCGGCGCCGGCCACAGATCGTGGGTGATGTGCTGCCAGCAACCCGGTGCACCGCCCGGCCCACCGCGGGCGTTCACCCGCGGCAGGTTCTCCGGCCAGATATAGGGATTCGGCGCCCCGCCGACCACTCCGACCAGCCCCGCTGGCGCGGCGAGTCCCATCGACAACGCCCCGGACCCGAGGATGACGCCCGCCGACAGGGGGTTCAGCAAGAGCCCCAACCCCGACAGCAGCTCGGCGTGATCGTTGAGCGAGTAGCCGTTGCCCGCCGAGGAACTGGGCAGCCTTGGGTTCGATGTCGTGGTAATTGCGGACCGTGCAGAACAGCTCCGGGCTGTAGGTGTCCAGCAGCTGGGAGGTGGGCACCAGATCGGCGGCCCCACGCGCCAGATACGGCCCGCCGCGCTCGAAGATGTCTGCGCCGGTGTTGCCGAACCCGGCCGCCGCCAACAACGCCTGGTCCAAGTTCTTTTGCTGCGCGTTGATCGTGCGCGCCGTGTCACCGCATTGTTGAGGAAGTCGAACAGATCCGGCGAGGCGTTGGCGTAGGTGTCGCCCAGCGCCGCCAGCTGCTGGATGTCGCGCCGGATCTGCGGCATCTGCGGGTTGACGTCATCGAGGATCGCGTTGCCGTTGACGATCGACTGCCCGAACTTGTCGCCCAATCCGGTCAGCGATTGCGCGGCCGCGGCTCAGCGTCAGATTCAGCTTGACCGGATCCACCTTCTCCGCGATCGAGGTGAGCGTCTCGAACAACGTATTGATCTCGGTGGTCACCGCCTCGCGTCGAGCGGGCTGCTCGCTGAGATGCCCCCGAGAGCTGTCTTCGCTGACGGGTCTTCGCGGCGTCGTCAACGACACATACTTGCCACCGAAAACCGTGGTCGCCTTGATCTGGGCATTGACGTTGGCCGGAATCAGCGTTGAGATAGCGCGGGATACATGTCCAAGATGAATTTGGCCGCCGGCTTGCCGTCACGCTCGATCTCCGTGATGCTCGCCGACCCGGCCGATCTCCACCCCGTTGTAGGTGACCTTCGAGCCCGGATCCATCACCAGCCCGGCCCGTCGGAGCTACATCGTCAGCTTGGTCTTGTCGCGTGAAATTCCCGCGGAACTGCCCGTACACCAAGTAGAAGACGAGGGCGGCGACCAGCATGCACGCCAACGCCGCCAGCTTGTACGGCGGGTTCCGGGGCTTGTTGATCTTTACCGGTGATCGTCATGGCGGTTACACCGTGAGGGCGAAGTTGGGATTGACGCCGTACAGCGCCAACGCGGCGGACAAAACGACAACCTGCACCGAGACCAGCGACAAACGCATCGACCGGCCGACGCGCCTCGCCGACGCCGACCGGTCCGCCGCCGGCGTTGTATCCGTAGTAAGCAGTGGGTGATCATCACGACCACCGTGATGATGATGGCCTCCAGGAACGACCAGAACACGTCGTCGGGACGCAGGAACGTTCGGAAGTAGTGGTCGTAGGTGCCGCTGGACTGGCCGTACAGCGCCGACCGTGGTGATCTGCGGGGACAGGAACGACATGATGATCGCCAACGAGTAGAGCGGGATGATCACGACCATCCCGGCCATCACCCGGGTGGTCGCCAAGAACGAGATCGACTTGATGCCCATCACTTCCAGCGCGTCGATCTCCTCGCTGATCCGCATGGCGCCCAGTTCGGCGGTGGCGCCGGCGCCGACCGTGGCCGCCATCGCGATGCCGGTGACGACCGGCGCGGCGATGCGCACGTTGATCAGTGCGGCGAAGAAGCCGGTGAACGCCTCGACACCGATGTTTCCCAGCGACGCGAAGCCCTGAATGGCGACCAGCGAGCTACCGGACAGCGTCACGAATCCGACGATCGCGGCGGTGCCACCGACCACGGCCATGGCGCCGGTGCCCATCCCGATCTGGGCGATCAGTCGCAGCGTCTCCTTGCGGTAGCGGCTCAGCGCGTGCGGGATGTTCCCGAGGGCCGCCAGGGCGAACCAGGCCATCTGGCCGATGTCGTCGAGCCCGCGGCCCGCGGCACCGCCATAGCGATTGAAGTCTCGGAGGCCCGCGGGAAGCGGGCGCGAGCTACCGCACCGGTCGACATGTCAGTGCCCCGTTCCGAATCGCACGCCGATGGTGGTCAGGATGACATTGACCGCGTACAGCGCGACCACGCAGAGCACCACGGTCTCGTTGACGGCGGTGCCCAGCCCCTTGGAGCCGCCGCGCACGGTCAGCCCGCGGAAGCAGCCGACCAGCCCGGCGATCAGTCCGAACGATCGCGGCCTTGACCGTCGCGATGATCACCTCGGGCAGGCCGGTGATGGTGGTCAGGGTGGCGAGGTAGGCGCCACCCGACACGTTCTGCAGGTAGACGCCGAAGAGGTAGCCGCCGACCAGGCCGACGGTGATGACCAGGCCGTTGAGCAGTGTGGCGACCAAGGTCGCGGCGATCACCCGGGGCACCACCAGTCGGTGGATCGGGTCGATGCCGAGCACCTCCATCGCGTCGATCTCCTCGCGGATGGTGCGAGCGCCCAGGTCGGCGCAGATGGCCGTCGAGCCGGCGCCGGCGACCACCAGCACCGTGGTCAACGGGCCGAGCTGGGTGACCGCGCCGATCGCCGCACCCGCACCGGAGAGGTCGGCGGCACCGAACTGGGCCAGCAGCACATTGAGCGTGAAGATCAGCAGCACCGTCAGCGGGATCGAGACAAAGATGGTCGGCAGGAACGCGACCCGCATGATGAACCAGCACTGCAGGATGAACTCGTGCCATTGGAACGGCCAGCGGAACAACGCCTTTCCGGTCAGCACGCACATCCGGAAGAACCCACCGATGATCGTCAGGGGCGTCTTGCACTTGGTCGCGGACGTAACCGACCAAGCTCGGGCGTGTCGACGTCGTCACCGCTGCCCCCTCAGAGCGGATGCCGCGGTGTCGCGGCGCCTCGGCAGCAGATCGTGTCGCACGCCTCCTCCTTGCCCCGACCCTACGTCGTGTGATCCATCGGCTCCCTACCTACGCAGGTAGTAACGGAGACCACAGGAATGTACCCGATGGCCGCCCAGGTGTGAACCGCATCCCCACAATTAACCCTTCGTCAACAGCTGGCAAACGTTACAGACTGCATCCACTCTCTCTCAATGTCGCTTAAATCCATTGACACAGAACACTTTCATCACGGTCGTCTCTTGGCAGCCCCGTAACGCACACGCAATTCTGTTTTCAGCACCTTGCCGGCGGGGTTGCGGGGCAACGCTGTCGACGATCTCGAGCGCCTTGGGGTGCTTGTAGCGGGCGAGCCGCTCGGTCAGGAACTCACCTAGTTCGTTCGAGTCGAAGCTGGTCGTCCGTTACAGCCGCGACCGCGACCGGCACCTCGCCCCACTTCTCGTGGCGCGGCCGATGACGGCGACCTCGACGATGGCGGGGTGGCCGGCCAGAACGTTCTCCACCTCGGCGCAGTAGATGTTCTCGCCGCCGGAGATGATCATGTCCTTCTTGCGGTCGACCACCCAGACGTAGCCCTCGTCGTCCATCCGGACGAGGTCGCCGGAATGGAACCAGCCGCCCGCGAACGCCTCCGGCGGTGGCCTCCGGGTTGTTCCAGTAGCCGCTCATCAATGTTGGCGCGCGGTAGACGATTTCGCCGACCTCGCCGACGGGCACGTCGTTCATGTTCTCGTCGACGACGCGGGCGGCGACCGTCGGAATCACCTTGCCGACCGATCCGCGCTTGCGGATCGCGTCCTCGCCGAGCAGCATGCAGGTCACCGGCGACATCTCGGTCTGGCCGAACGCGGCCAGGATCTGGGTGCCGGGGAAGGTCGCCGACATCTCGCGCAGCAACGCGTCCGGCGCCGGCGCCGCCCCCCAGGACATCACCCGCAACCTCAGGTCCCGGGGTCGCGCCTGCTGCTCGGCGCAGACCGCCTGCCACTGCGCGGGCACCAGGAAGATGCCGGTGACCTTCTCCGCCGCCAGCACGTCGAGCAGCTGCCCGGGGTCGAACGCACCGAGCGGATAGATCACCGTGGGGAGGCCGAGTAGCAGCCCGGTCAGCATGTTGCCGATACCGGCGATGTGGAAGAGCGGGACGCCGATGAAGCCGACGTCGTTGTTGATGTCGACGCCGTTGGTGTACAGCGCCGGTCATCGTCTGGCCGGTCAGGTTGGTGTGGGTCAGCACCGCGCCCTTCGGCCGGCCGGTGGTGCCCGAGGTGTACATGATCAGGGCCGGCGAGTCGTTCGGGGATGTCCGCCGGCTCCGCGCGGCATCGTCCGCGCCTCGTTGATCAGGTCCTCGTAACCGAGCACGTCGTCGTCGGTGGCGCCGCCGGCGACGACGATCGTGTTCAACCAGCGGCCGGATGTCGCGGACGCCGGTGGCCACCGGAGCCAGCACCGCTTCGGTGATCATCACCCGCGCTTCGCAGTCCTCGACCAGGAAGGCGATTTCGGCCGGGGTCAGCCGGAAGTTCAGCGGGACCGCGATGGCACCGAGCATGTTGGCGGCCAGCACCGACTCGACGAACTCGGTGCGGTTGAGCATCAGGATCATCACCCGGTCGCCGAAACCGACTCCGCGGCGGCTCAGTGCGCCGGCCAGCGCCAGCAACCCGTCGCCGCAGGTCGACCCATGTCACCGTGTGGCCCAGGAACCGCAGCGCCGTCGCGCCTGGCTGCATCAGCGCGTGCCGCTCGAGCTGGTTGACCCAGTTCTGCCGCCGCGCCAGGTAGGGCTGCTCGTCTGCTGAGCTCAGGGAGCTGTGTCGAGCCCGGGGCTGCCTGCGTTAGGTGGCTGGCCAATTGCGCGGTCAACTATCGCTTCCCTTCACTCCCGCACCGCTTGCGCCGGGTTGATATTTGATAAAACCTGGTGTTGTCTGGGTCACACTATGGCGTGTAGGGGCCCGAAAGACAAGCCCCTAAAAGTCCTGGCAACCGACTCGTGAACGCACCGCAGATCACGTGAACGCACTACCCGCGCACGCCGCGCGACGCCCTGCGCCGGGCACAGTTGTCCGACGAGGTCGCGGCCCACCTCCGGGCGGCGATCATGTCCGGGAAACTGCGGCCGGGCACGTTCATCCGCCTCGATGAGACCGCCGCCGAACTGGGCGTCAGCGTCACGCCGGTGCGTGAGGCGCTGCTGAAGCTGCGCGGTGAGGGCATGGTGCAGCTGGAACCGCACCGCGGCCATGTCGTTTTGCCCCTGACCCGGAAGGACATCGACGACATTTTCTGGCTGCAGGCGACGATCGCCAGAGAACTTGCCGTCTCGGCCACCGCTCGCATCACCGACGCCGAGATCGACGAGCTCGACCGGATCAACGATTCGCTGGCCGCAGCGGTTGGCACCCGCGATGCCGAGACCATCGCGGCGATCGAGTTCGCATTCCATCGTGTCTTCAACCAGGCGAGCCAGCGGATCAAATTGTCCTGGTTCCTGCTCAATGCCGCTCGCTACATGCCGGCGCTGCTGTACGCGGCCGACCCGAAATGGGGCGCGGCCGCGGTCGACAATCACCGGCAGTTGATCGACGCGCTACGCCGCCGCGACGCGACGGCCGCCATCGAGCACACCCTGTGGCAGTTCACGGACGCAGCGCGCCGGCTCGCGGACCACCGGAACAGGTCGGCAAGCGTCGGCGGAGGCGTGCTTTAAGGCGTGCTAGGACGTTCCTAGCTCGCCTTGAGTTCCTCGGCGCGCTGCTTGAGTTTTTCTGCGAGGGCGTCTAGCACGTTGCCCATCAACATCTTCGCCATGGGCGCGGGCACCGGCATGCTGGATTCGACGTCGATGTCCACCGTCAGCAGGCATTTGTCCCCGGTCTCCACCACGCTGAACAGTTGCTCCTGCTTGGTGAACAGGGCGCCCTGCTGCATGACGGTCTGAATCTGCTTCTCCCCCGGGTAGTACACGGCCAGAATGTTGGTGGTCGACATGCCCATGAAATCAGTGTCGAGCCGCAGCTGGCTGGGACGGCCCTCGTCGTAGCGGGCCAGCACCCAAACGCCCTTTACCCCTTCGTTCCACTGTGGGTACGCCTCGAAATCCTCCACGACGGCCATGATCGATGCTGCGTCGGCATCGACCTCAATGGTCTTGCTCAGTGCTGGCATTGACGAAGCATAACCGGGACGGGGCTCGGCATAAGTGCCGGTTTACCTATTGGTTGACGCTCGCGGTCGACAGCAGGGAGCGGATGGCGTCGGGAATCGGGACCGGCTTGCGGCTGGTCCGGTCGACGTAGACGTGCACCCAGTGTCCGAGCGCAGTGGCCGGTTCTGCCTGCTGCGCGTCATGTGCTGAGTTTTGTGCTAGGTCTTGTGCCCTGGGGGCCCGGAACATGCCAAGCCGGTAGGTGACGCTAGTGCGGCCCAACCGTGTCACCGCGAGGCCCACCACGAGGCTCTCCGGGAAGTGCAGTTCGGAAAAATAGCGACATCCTGATTCGGCGACGATGCCCAGCGAAGGCACCGTGAGCGGGTCGACCCCGGTGGTGGTGTTGATCCAGGCGTTGATCGCGGTGTCGAACAGCTGGTAATAGACGGCGTTGTTGAGGTGGCCGAACATGTCGTTGTCGGCCCACCGGGTTCCAACCGGCCACAGCACCGGGAAGTCCTGGCTGGTCAGCCCGTCCGGTGCGGGCGGAACTGACGGGACCGACGGACCTGACGCCATGGTGATCTCCCTCAATCTCCGTAGAAGGCCTGCAACAGGGCATCTCCCTGCAGCGTGAACAGCCGCCCGGAAACCGACCAGTCGGGCAGTAATGAGTCGAAGCCGTGGCAGGTGCCGCTGAACACGTGCAGCTCGGTGGACACTCCCGCATCCAGCAGCCGCTTCGCGTACTCGATGGCCTCGTCGCGGAAGGCATCTATCTCCGCGCAGGTGATCAGAGCGGGTGGCAGACCGGCTAACCGGCTCCGCCGCGCCGGCGCGATCTCCGGTGATGCCGGGTTCGGGCCCATGTAATAACCCCACATCAGGTCCGCGGCCTCGCCGTCGAAGGCCGGGCTGGTGCGGAACTCCGTTTTGGACGCGGTGGCACGATCGTCGAGCACCGGCTGGTGCAGCAGCTGGAACGCGACCGGCGGCAGCGACGTGCGCGACTCGTCAGAGGCGCGCTGCGCCAGGCACGCCGCCAGGGTGGCGCCGGCGCTGCTGCCCGCGACGGCCAGCCGCGCGGCATCGACGTTCAGCTCCGTCGAATTGGTGGCCACCCAATTCAGCGCGGCGACCGCATCATCGAGCGCGGCCGGAAAGGGGTGCTCCGGGGCCAGCCGGTAGTCGACCGACACCACCGTGCAGCGACCGCGACGCGCCAGCTCGAGGCACTGCCGGTGATCCGTGTCGAGGTTGCCTAGCGCGAAACCTCCCGCGTGGCAATAGACGACCACCGGTGCGGACTGGCCCGGTTCCGGCGGCCCGCCGCGATAGATGCGCACCCCCACCGGATGGGATTCGGGCCCGGTTCCGGCGACCACGGTGTCCTCTGTGATGCGGACGCCCGACTCGGCGGTCTGTACGGCCGATTCGCGGCGACGCTCGTTGAACAACCCACGCATGAGTTTGATTGCCGCCGGCGAGAATTGCGTGCGCGTCGTCGCAACGGCACGCAGGACGGGATGCAGCCGTTCGGCGCCGTCCAGTGTCATCGGCTCAACGGATCTGCACGCATTGTCCACCGTCTACGACCAGTTCCGAACCGGTGATGAACGAGGCGTGCTCGGACACCAAAAACGCTACCGCGTCGGCGATCTCGCCCGGCTGGCCGATCCGCCCGAACGCGGATGAGGCGGCCAGCCTGGTCTGCGTGGCCTCGTCGAGCATCGCGGTCGCTATCGGCCCCGGGAACACCGCGTTGACCCGGATGCCGAACGGTGCCAGTTCCGCGGCAGCGTTTTGGGTCAGACCCCTAAGCGCCCACTTCGAAGAGCCGTAGGCGCAGTGCCGTGGGAAGGGAAGGATCGCTCCGGTGCTGCAGATGTTGACGATGGCCGGGTGTTGCGCCGCACGGAGCCGCTCGAGTGTCGCGCGGATACCCAGGAATGGACCGAGACAATTGACCCGCCAGGCGTTTTCGAAATCCTCCACCGTCTCGTCCGCCAACGACGCCCGGTGCAGCACGCCGGCGCTGTTGACCAGCGTGGTCAGCGATCCGAATCGGTCCATGACCCTTTCGACGGCCGCCTCCCAATGCGCCGGCGACGTCACGTCAAGCCCGATCCCGATCACTTTGTCGTCGCCCGATTCGTCGACGGCGGCGGCGATTTCGTCCGCCCGGCGGTCACACGCTGCCACCCAATAGCCCTCTGCACGAAGCCGTTTGGTGATGGCCCAGCCCTGCCCGCCGGCGGCTCCGGTAACCAACGCGACCCGTTGATCGGTCATGCTCACCCAACCTCGGGACTGTCGGACAAGCCGTGGCTGGTGATGAAGCGGCACCGACGACTCCGGAAACGCCACTGCCCGCCCGCCACGTCGTGCACCAGTTCGTCGTCGTACAGCGCCGGCCGCAGCTGCAGACTGCCGGCTCGGACGAACAGCACCTGCGACCGGGCGGTTGCGGTGTTGCCGCGCAAGTCGATCCGCGAGACTCCCATCAGATGCAGGCCACGCGGCGCGCCCTGGAACATCTTGAGGATGCTGTCATGTCCGGCGAAAGGCCGCCCGTAAACCAGGAATTCCGCATCGGCGACGAACAGTTTCATGCAGGCGTCAATGTCGCCCGCGTCAAGGGTCAGCGCGTAGGAGGCAAGTAGTTCGCGGATCGCTTCGTGGGCCTCTTGGTTTTGGGTCACTGTTCCCCCAGCCCGCGAGCCTCGCGCAGGTGCTCCGAGGCTCCGCGGCGCAGTGCTTGCGACTCGGCCGCCAGCGTGATCATCCGAAATCCCCGCTGCGCCATCGCCCGACCCGTCTTGCCCTCGCTGGCGTGGATCCCGGCGACCAGCCCGGCATCGTCGGCCACGCGGTGAATTCGCGCTATGGCGTTGAGCACGTCGGGATGTCTGGTCGCTCCCACCGGGTCGAGGCCCATCGAGAGCGCCAGATCGGCCGGCCCGATATAGATTCCGGCCAGGCCACCGACACCGCAGATCTCGGCCAGGTTATCCAGCGCCGCGGCGGTTTCGATCATCGCGAACACGCTCACCCGGAATTCATGGGCGGCGGCGTCATAACCGAGGCTGGCGCGCAGTGGGCCGAAGCTTCGGATGCCCGCCGGCTGATAGCGGGTCGCGGCCACGGCGGCGGCGGCCTGGCCCGCCGATTCGATCATCGCGATGATGACGGCGTCGGCTCCGGCGTCCAGCACCCGCCCGATCGGTGCCGCATCGGCATTGGGTAGCCGCACCGCGGTGGCGATGGGCACGTGTTCGATGCGCCGCAAAATGCGCGCGATATCGGCGTCGTCGAGGTAGCCGTGCTGGGCGTCGAAGCCGACATAGTCGTAACCGGCATTGGCGTACTCCTCCGCCGCGATCAGCGTCGGGCCGGTGATCCAGCCCCCCCAAATCGGCGCGCCTCTGCCCAGTGCCTGCTGCAGGTTGCTCTGTGGTATCTGGGACATTTGGGATACCTGGGACATACTCAGTCGGCGACCGCGATCTTGACGCGCTCTGGGTCTGGGCGGCAGGCCAATTCGAACGCGGCCTGCACCCCATCGACGTTCAAGACGCCGAAGCTGTGGGTGAGATACGTGCCGAGCAGCGCGGGATGTTCGGCGGCGAATTTGGAGGCTCGCTCCAGCACGCGGCGCCGGTCAAGTGTCACACCGGATTTCAGGGTCAGGTTGTTGCGCAGCATGAGGCGCATGTTAATCGGGTAGGCCTCGTCATCTGCAACCCCGAAGTAAAAGACGGTGCCGCCGGGCGCGGCGGCACCGATAGCATGGCCCAGGGTGGCGACCTGGTGACCGACGGCCTCGATGACCACGTCGGCGCGATCCCCGGCCGCCAGCTGGCTCACCCACCGGTCGCTGGTGGCGCGCACCGCGTCGTCGACGCCGTATGTCGACGAAAGGTTTTCGCGGTCGACGGGATCGACTCCGGTGACGTGCCGGGCGCCGGCCGCTTTCGCGACGTAGGCGAACAACAGCCCGATCGATCCCTGGCCGATGATCGCGACGTGACGGCCCGCCAGATCCGGCAACTGCTCGCAGGCGTAGAGGACACACGCCAGCGGTTGCAGGCCAACGGCCTGCGCCGGGGTCAACCCCGGGTCGTACGGCGTCAATCCGTCGCCGTCGCTGATCACCCGCTCCATCAGCCCGTCGAACCCGGAGGCCCAGCCAACCACGCGATCGCCAGGACGGTGCTCGGCATGCCGGCTGGCGATCACCTCGCCGGCCACCTCGTGGATCGGGAAGCCGTCCTTTTCCGCGGCGCTGCGGCCGTCGTCTCCCGGCAGCCGGCCCTTGGTGCCGCGAAAAGCCGGCAGGTCACTGCCGCAGACGCCCGCAGCCAGGAACCGCAGCAGCACCTGACCATCGGCCAGCTGCTCGGGCGTCTTGTCGGCGATCGACGTCCGCTCGAACAGATACGGCGCGACGATCCGGTAGGACCACACGTCAGACCTCAACCCGGATGTTGTTCCATCCCCACTGGAAGCTGGACGGCAGCCGGGTGGCGGTATCGCCCTGGATTTCGAAGTCCCGCACCCGCCGCAGCCACTCGGCCAGCATCACATCGATTTCCAGCCTGGCCAGGTGGTAGCCGATGCAGAAGTGCTGGCCACGGCCGAACGCCAGCGAACGACGGATGGGCCGGTTCCAGATGAAGTCGTCGGGTTCGGGGTACTCCCGTTCGTCGCGGTTGGCGGACGCGAGCAGCGTGATGACACGCTGGCCGGGCCGGATCGTCTGGTCGTGAATAGTGAAGGGCTTCCGCGCAGTTCGGGCGAACCACTGCGCCGGCGCGCAGAACCGGATCATCTCCTCGCGCGCGGCCGGCACATTGGCGACGGGGTCAGCGCGCACCGCGGCCAACTGGTCGCGCCGTTGGCTGAGTTCCCACAGCCCGTGGGCGACGATCTTGGGCACCGTTTCCGTGCCGCCGATGAAGATGCACAGCATCTGGGTTGCGGCTTCGATGTCGTCGAGCGCGCTGCCGTCGGGCAAGCGGTAGCCCAGCAGTCCGTCCACCACGGGCAGCGCTGCCCCCGACGCGTCGGCCCGGCGCCGCTGTACCACCGGTGTGAGATATTCCAGGTAGTTGGGCCGGGCCTGCGCGGTGTCGACGCCCTCGCCGGGCTCGGAAAGGCTGCCGGCGTTGACGGCGGCCAACACTTGTGGTGCGAGATCCATTGATATACCCAGCAATCCGCACACCATCGAAGCTGCGACGATGCCACCGTATTCCTGGGTCAGGTCGAAGGAACCCCGCGGCAGCAACTCATCGAGGCGCTCGTTGGCCAGCGTCCGGATCCTGTTTCTCCAGGCCGGCGACCGACCTCGGACGCAACGGCTGGGAGTGCGCGCGGCGAATCTCGGCGTACAGATCAGTGTCGAACACCGCGTGAAAGGGCAGCGGATGCAGCGGCGGGTCCTCGACCGGCCCGGTGTTGTGCTGCGCCAACACCGAGCCGGGGGCAGCGTGCCCTCTGTCGCGACGAATGTGCCGTCGTTGACTTCCAGCACCCGCCAGATGTCCTCGAAGCGGGACAGGGCAAAAGTATCCCATTGCGGCATGTAATACACCGGGTATTGGTCGCGCAGGATTCGGTAGTACGGCAACGGGTTTCGCCATGACTTCCGCGTCGAACGGGTCATACCGAAAGTTCACGCGGAAGCCGTTCACTGCAGCGGCGAAGGCGGTAGGGCCTGCAAAATCGAGTCTTCCCACCCGTCGCGCAGTGCCGGTGCCACGCTCATCCAGGTGACGATCTCGGCGGGCGGGCTGTCCTTCCAGGAGGGGTAGTGGTTCGCGAAACACTCCCAGCCGCCCTCCAGCGCCCAGTAGTGGATAACCTCGTTGAAGCGGAAGGTCGTGGTGAACGAACCCAGCCAGTGCTTGCCCGTGCGCTCCGACCAGGGAACGTAGAGCCGCTCCAGCTCCCGGATGTAATCGTCCTGCCGTCCCGGCTTGGTCTGCATGATCTCCTGGATCACCAGCGTCGCACTGAAATTGACCTCGCGCAGCGCAGCCAGCGTTCTGTTGCTGGGGCCGGCGTACATGATGCGACCCTCCCCCGAGGCCCCGATGTCGGCCAGAAACGCCGACCATTTCCCGGCCGCGGCCTCGTGGCTGCCACCGCGCGCCTGCGCGGCACCGATCCTGGCGTAGTCGGCGAACTTGTCGATCTCCCAGATGATCGTCACCTGCGGCCAGTGACCGTTGTAGGGAGTGGATTCCCAGATCGAGAACAGTCGGGCGCCGAGTTCGTGCATCATCGGCTGGTAGGTGTCGATGAACACCTCGGTGAAGCGGTCGCTCCGCCCGGACCCCAGCGAGATCGTCTCGTGCAGATACAGCAGCGTGTGGCCGTAGTACCTTTTCATGGTCGCCGGCTAGCTTCCTGGCTAGCCCAGCCGGATCAGTTCTGAGTCGACCGGCGAAGAGGTAGCCAGATCGCACAGCAAGGTCTCGGCGGGATCGACCGAGCTGACAGGGAATTCCGGCCGCGGCGAGCGCATGGCCCTTGAACGCCCGCGCCGCCGCGCTGAGTACGTGCTGCATCCTGGTCACGCCGCGATTCACCCGGATCGGCCATCCGTCGCCCCACAAGGCGACTTCGGTCGACCGGTCATCCAGGGCTTGCAGCACCTTCTGGCGAACACCCACATCCGACCGTGAACACCTCGGCGCTGACCGCCAGAGCTTGTTTGTCGGGTCCACCGGGTTCACGGGGTCGAGCCAACTCCGATTGAGGTCCACCGCTCTCACCCCGAGGATCCGCAGCGGCCGGGTGTCCGCGGATATCTTGCGGGATCACAGCCCTGCGCTAACAGCACGGTCACCTCCCATCCGGCCATCACCCGGTCGTACAGCCAACCCCCGGCCGCTTCCACGACGTCGACGGCGCTGACACCCAGCACGTCAAGCCGATACCGCAGGTTTTCGCCGTCGGCTAGCGGGTTGCGCCGGGCGGTTCTCGCTCGTCTGCCGTACCGCTGATGTCGAAAGTTGGTGACCATCAATCCATTCCTCTTGAAAGCACCAAGCCCGACGCGGCTTGTCCATGGGCTGCACCGCGCCGCCCACCGGGACAGCGTGACACTTATGGCGAAATTTGTAAAGGTCCGCTGGCCGATCACGGGCCGCGGCGCGCCGCGAGTTCGGCGAGAATTTCGTCGGTGTGCTGGCCCGAGTTCCGGTGCCACAGAACGGGGCGCCCAGGGCGTGCCGTGGAAATCCGCCGGTGTGGCGACCATCGTGACGCCGGCTTCTCCGTCCGGCACGTCGACGGGACTTCCACCAAGCCGCCCGCGGCGTGGAACTGCTCGTCGGCCACCGCGTCCTCGATCGAGTTGACCGGCGACCAGAAGAAATCCGGCTCGGTCGCGAACAACCTCGGCCCACTCGGCCAGCGACCTGGTCGCGAAGATCTCGTCCAGCTCGGCGATCAGCGCCCTGGCGTTGGCGGCGCGGCGCGCGGGCGTCGCCGAACCGGGGATCGGTCAGCCACTCGGGACGACCCACGGCGCGACACAGCGGGGGCCAGTGGCGGCTGACCTCGAGCCCGACGATCCAGAATCGTCGCCCGTCGCCGGCGGCGTAATTGTTCATGCACGGGTTGCCCATCGATTCGCGCTGCCCGATCGCGATGGGCTGGCCGGTCAGCAGGTAGGTGTTGATGTCGAAGCTCACGGTGTAGGCGCCCTGGCGGTACAGCGAGGTGCTCACCAGTTGGCCGGTGCCGGTCGCGTTCCCGGGCGAGCAGCGCCGCGCACATGGCCGCCGCCAGCGTCATGCCGGCCGAGTGATCGCCCATGCCGCCGCGCTGGAACGGGGGTGTGTCGCCGGGCCGGGTCAGCAGATTGGCCACGCCGGCGCGGGACCAGAACGCCGCGACGTCGTAGGCGGCGCGGTCGGCGTCGGGCCCGGTTTCGCCGTAACCGGTGATCAGGCCGTAGACCAGGCGCGGGTGGTGGGTGGACACCGATTCGTAGTCGAGCCCCAGCCGCTGTAGCGCGCCGGGCCGCAAATTGGTAACGAAAACGTCTGCCTCGGAAAGCAATTCGAAGGCGGTGGCACGGCCCGCATCGGTGGTGAGGTCCAAGACGATGCTGCGCTTGGAGCGGTTGTCCAATTCGAAGGGTGGGTTGACACCCAGGTCCAGGCCCAGCATCCGGCCGAACATGCGCCCCGGGTCACCGGCGGGTGGCTCGATCTTGATGACGTCGGCGCCCCAGTCGGCCAGGATGCCGGCCGCGGCCGGTCCGGCCACCCAGACCCCGAGTTCGATGACTTTGCATGCCTTCCATCGGTCCCGCCATGATTGGGACCTTAGCCGTTGATTGAGGGGCCCTTGGAAGGCCGGCTGGTCGGGCAAGGGTGCTGCCACCGGTTCGTCGGGGGCCCAGTCCCGCGGGAGTTCTTCGGGCTCACGGGGTTCGTTCGCCCAGGCGCAGAGCGGAATGGCACTCAGTGCGCCCTTGAACAGCATCAGCATCCCGCTCGCATGCTGGCCGAGATAGCGGAAATGCTTGGCCTGCAAAGTGGTTCAGTGTATCAATGGTGGTCCCGGTTTGAGCGCGAGCTCGGTGTCCGGCTGCACGGAACCACCGTCGGCCTACCCCTTCTCCAACACGAATCATTTTAGGCTGCATCGATATCCGCGAATCGGCTACAGGGTGACTCCTCGCGCAACGGTTCCCGCTTCATCGAGATCTCTCCCGAAATCAAGCGGAGCAACTTGCGGACGCGATTGAGTAGGGTGTCTTCGACGTAGGGTACTCCGTACTGAGCGCAGATGGCCTTCACCTGAGGCTGGACCTCACGGTACTTGAGCGGCGGCAAGTCGGGGAAGAGGTGGTGCTCGATCTGGTAGTTGAGATACCCGAGCAGAAAGTCGCTGAGGTCGTTGCCGCCGTCGGTGAAGTTCACCGATCCCATCACCTGGCGCGCGTAGAACTCGGCCCGATTCCGTGCGCGGGTGTCGAACCGGTGCACGTCGTCACCGGCGTGATTGGTCACGATGATCAGGAAAGAGTGCAAATTGGTCAGCGCTTCGGCCAGCAGCGAGTTGGCGAGGACGCTCGCCGCCGCGTAGGGGCCGAGGGGCAAGAAGAGCCCCGGGAGGAGCACGAAGCGGAAGATGCCATAGGGCAGCACGCAGCGCCGCCAGAACTCACGCCCCTCGTCTGTGCGGAAATTGAACGCTTCGATCCAGGGATAGATGCGGCGGAACCACCCCCGGTCGCGTTTCACGCCCGGCAGCCCAGTGCGCCGGCGACGCTTGACACAGAGGGTCTGGAAGGTGTTCGGCGCGTAATACGAGAGCTTCCATGTCAGCGCGATGAAGGCGATGGCTGCATACTTAAGCGCGGTCGGCGCGGAGGACTCGCGGATCAACCGGACGTTGTCTTCTACGAGATCTGGATCCTCGACCTCGCCAGTGCGGTAGTGATGGACTTTGTGCTCCTGGTGCCACGCCTCGGGGTGTATCCAGTCGAGCCAGTCCACGAACCGCCGGGATCCCTTTGCGAAACGGTCGCTGGTGTAGCGCGCGGGAACGTTGGGCACACGATCGAGCCCGCCATGGGCGACGTGGTGCATCATGATCGTCCATCGCGTCGTGTTCCCCTGGCTGATCAAGAATGCGGACAGCGGGTTGGGAGCGATCCACGCGGTGGCGTATCCCGCGATGGAACAGAGCCGACCCCAGCGCTCCATCCTGCGGAAGTGGTCCAGGTCGCGCTGGCCCAGCGACGCCTTCATGGTGGCGCGCAGCTCGTCCATGGCCCGCCCGAAGCCTTGGATGTCGATGGGAGCGGGAGATTCCGGGGTCATCGTGGTAGGTCCTATCTGCCGGGGCATCGTCAAATTGTTTGGGAGTGTTTGTAGCGCCGTCTATATGGGTGGTGTGCGATGAGATTTATTGGCTTACTGCATTTTTCATGCCGCAGCGGCTGTGATTTCGCCCCACATCATGAAGCGGTCGGCCCCAGGCGAGGCGATGCGTTTCAGCACCTGTTCGCGGATCCTGGGTCTAACGCGAAGAGACTATCGAGATATTGGACACGGCCCTCCGCCGCCGCAGATACAACGCCGCCACGCCGCGATGCTCTCGCCGTTCTGGATGCCCCTGCGACACCAGCGTCGCGCCTGTCGAGCGCGAGCAGCCTACCCGCGTAGGCGAAGTCGAATGCGCTACCGACAATAATTGAGGGTGCAATCGCCGCTGCGATATGTGGCGTCCCCATCAGCGCGTGGCCGACGATAAGCCAAACCATCCCCAGCATCGATGATCCGAAAGCCGCCAACCAAAAGCCGTGCACCGCTTTCTTCGGCCAACGGAACAGTCGTTCGAGCAGCACAACAAACACCAGGGTGGTGAAGATGCTCAGCCCTACCTGCGTCGAACCGGCACAGAACGCCACGCCCACGCCAAGGCCGTGGTGGACGAACCCCGCCCAGCTGCCATACAAGCCGCCCGCCGCTACCGCAATCAACACTCGCCTGACCTGCTCGCGCCGCGGCCCGCGGCCGCTCCGGGTGCTCATCGGGCCAATAGCGCGCGCAGTGAACGAAAGCTTCCGGCGGCAATATTGGCCGCGTCGAGAGGTATCCAGGTCAGCAATGATTCGCCCTCCGCGAAGCGCGGGTTGAGCTGGATATAAAACCGCGCGAAAGGGTCGTCTTCGAGTCGGCGTAATCGCGACGGAACACGCAGGCTGGTGTCCTCAGT
This sequence comes from uncultured Actinomycetota bacterium, assembly GCA_963748885.1. GTDB lineage: Bacteria > Actinomycetota > Actinomycetes > Mycobacteriales > Mycobacteriaceae > Mycobacterium. Next base: position 7,831 of record CAVVLC010000065.1, on the reverse strand, counting down.
CACGACCCATGGGTTCCCACCAATTGGGACATACCGTCTGCGCACGCTGAGCTCTCGTACCAGCGCTTCGACCTCATCGGGCGTCTGGCACCTGCGGTCTGGGTAATGACGCGGAAAAGTAGCGGCGAGCAGGCGGTAGACCGCCGGCGTCGTGCTACGAGTCAAGTAGGCCATGCGGACACGCGGGTGACGGAACCGGAAACGTAGCGCCTGACGGATCGCGAAGAGCACCGCCCATGCTCCGCTGTGATAGCCGAGACGAAAGAACACGCCCCCGCGAAACACCGCGTGCCTGCGGCCCTCGTTGGCTATCCGGTCGAAGGCGGCGTACGAGAAACCGGCAAGTTCGCCTTGTGTGCCGTAGAAAAGCGCAAAGCGAACCTCGCCCGCCCCAAAAACCAGTCCCTGGAACTCATCGCGCGAGTCGCCACACACCGTCTCGCAGTAGACGCCGTAGAGCCGGTCGATCAGCGCACAGCGCTGTGCAGGATCGAGGGATGACGACTGTAGATATTCGCGGCGGACGATGCGCCCGGGATGAGTGCGGTACAAAAGCGGCGCTGGCGGAGGCGCCGGGCTGTCGGCGTCGCCGGGTAACGCACCAGCGGACACTAACGGTGCGTGCCTTGTCGTGGGGATCAATGTCCGGATCAATGTTTTGGCTTTTATAAGTACTTTTTCGGCGTACATCGCAAGGCCGATGTCCGGCAAGCTGCCCGCCACGGCCGGGTTTTCTGATTCGGTGGTCGCAACAGACATGGGCTTCTCCGTAGACCTTCAGGGCACAGGACGACACTGACTTGGGGGGTGTTCGGGCGCGCCGACGTCGTGTGACCTAGCCCGACCTACCCCCGAATTTTCTGGGGTGTGATCAGGATTGCACGCAGGCCTTTACGGATCATTCATAGAGCATCAAGCAAATCCTCTACGGCGGCGCACAAGCCACATGAGAGTGGCGAATCAGCGTTTTTCGTGTGTCATCTTTCGTCCGGCCGGGAAGGAAACAAGGTTTGGACCGGTTTGACGCTGCGACGAGAGACGCGTCTCCATAGGAGAGCGGGTGGGACTATCAGTAGCTCAGGGTATTCGTCAAAGTTGTTCCATAGCAATCACCCTCCTTCTGGTGACCTAATTCAGACTCCGCGGGAACTCACCCACCAACAAACCCGAAATCTGCCCTTAGGTACCCACGCCTCACCGCACGCCGATCTCCCCACAGCGCAGCAACCTTGCATGCGCGTCGCCGCACACAGCCAACAACTCGAGACGCGTCTATCCGAATTGCTGGGCGAACAAGCTTGGCGTGCGACCGGACTCGGTGCCCCACCAACATCTACCCGCTTCAGCAACGCATCATCAGGCGAACTCTCGCCGCTGCCCGTGCCGCCACCGCGAACGCATGGCCCAGCTCAACATCTCCCCGCCAACTCGATGACGCCCGGCCGAAACGGCTTGTACAATTGGGTTTCCCCTCGAATCGTGGGGCTTCCTTTGAAGCTGCGTCCGGCTGGGTGCCGCGAGAGCACCTCGTCTTCGGAGAGTCGAGAAGAACGCCTCCGCGGGCACTGTCACGTTAGTCGGAATATATAGCGGCGCAGTTGGTTTTGGAGCTGTGGCTATGGATCAGCCTTGGGTCGTTGACATTTCAGGCGGCAGCGTCGAGCGCGGTGACCTCATGCCAGACCGCGAAGCGGTCAGCCATTTCGGCTCGCCATCCGGTCGCGCTGAGCCGATGCCGTCGCGGTCGAAAATGCGCGGAGATGCCACTGAAGGCAGACAGGAACCGTTGGGCATGGCGCGCCGATTTAAAGCGTTTCATCGCCCGTTCCCGCTGTCGGGTGGGTTGATGAGAATTCTCGGCTCGATTATTCAGATACTGCGACTGTCGGTGTGTCACCGACGCCATCAGCTCGCGGTGAGCGACCCTGTAGCCGGCGAGCTAGTCGGTCACCAACACACGCGGCACATACCGCAGGCCCTTGAGCAACTTGCGGAAAAACCGTTTGGCTGCTTTGGCGTTTCGCCGGGACTGCACCAACACGTCCAAGACGTTGCCGTGCTGGTCGACCGCGCGCCACAGGTAATGGGTGATCCCGTTGATCTTCACGAACACCTCATCAAGGTGCCACTTGTCGCCCGGGCGGGGACGACGTCGACGTAGCTGGTTGGCGTAGGCCTGCCCGAACTTGGCACACCAGCGCCGGATCGTCTCATAGCTCAGCACGACACCACGCGCCAACATCAACTCTTCGACCTCACGAAAACTCAGCGAAACCGAAAATACAGCCACACGCAGTGATCGATGATCTCCACCGGGAAGCGGTGGCCCTTATACGACGCCGTTGCGGTCCTCACGCCGCGTATCCTTCCAGGTCGCCGACGCTCACTAACGTGACAGTGCCCGCCGAGGAGGCCGCTGGGATAACGGCCCACGGATCGACCGGCTCCGGCGCCATCCGTGATGCGGCGCGCACCCAGGCGGCCGCGATCGTCCCGATGGCCAACTCACCGGCCGGGATGCGCCTGCTGGTGGCCACCGTGGATCAGCACGTGGCGGCCATGCAGGGCCAGCTGAAGACCACCACCGCGCAAAACCCGGCGCTGACCACCCGGCTGCTGCAGGTGGCCGGCGGCTACCGCAAGCTCGGCGGTACGGTCCACCAAGACGGTTACGGCCCGGTGCCCGAGCGCCCTCCCACGCCGTTTCCCGAAACACCGTGGCAGCCGTGCTGATCGCGACTGCAGTTGGCCAGATCCGTCGCCGCCGCCGATACCATCTCCTTTGCTGCAATGACATACGGCACTCGGCACCCCGTGTGTGATAATCCGACAATTGGTGGCCGAGTCTAGGCTCGCCGTAGTCGGCGATCCGAGGCATTTCACATAATTAGCGGCAATTCCCACAATTGACACCAAAATGTCCCGAAGCAGAGGATTTGCGACCAAGCAGCTTTCTGTATCAAATACCGCGAACTCCCACGATTCGGAATGGCATCGCCCATATCGCGGGTAGGTCAGGCGCTGGTGTCGCGGGCGTCCGGGCCGAGATGCTCAATTGTGGCAAACCGTTTCGCCGAGCTGCGCGGTGACGTAGCTGTCGGACAGGCGGTTTAGCTGTGGTCTCACCGCGGGGTCTGCCATGGGCGGGCGCACAAAAATCGCGCTACATGGCACTTGACGTGATCGGCAGACCGTGCCTGAAACCACCTTTCCGCGACCCGTGCTGAGCCGGGCTGGCCGTTGGCGCCGGCACCGCCGGGGTTACCCTGGCTGCCGCTGCTGCCAGGGTGCCGTCGTTCGTTTCACCGGGTGTGGTGCCAGCGGCGCCGGCCATTCCGCCCGCGCCGCCCGGGACGCCCACATCACCTGCGCTGGGGGTGCTCGTTTGGTCTCCGAGCCGCCGCGTTGGCCGGCCGCGCCAGCCGCGCCGTTACCGGCGTTGCCGTAGAGTAGCCCGCCGGCCCCGCCGGCCTGCCCCGCGGCGGTCGCGTCGGCACCGTTGTCGATCAACGGACGCTCCGACAACGCTTGTGTGGGCGCGTTGACGGCATTGAGCAGGCCTTGTTCGACGCTCCGCAACGGCGACCTGTTGGCGGCCTCGGCCGGCGGCATACCAGCCCGCGCCCGCGCTGAGGGCGTCCGCAAACTGGTCATGAAATGCCGTTACCGGGGCGCTGAGCCTTGATGAGCCTGGCCGTGGGGCGCCGATGGGCGCCAACACCTCGTCGCCGGCCGCGGGCAGCAAGTGCCTTCTGAGCTGGCAACATTGGAGCTCCAATTAATAACAATTTTGAAGTCAAGGCTCAGTTTCTTGTGGTCGACCAGCCAGAGCAGCAGCGTGAACATTTAGTAAATCGCGACTGCGCCGATCGGAAGCGCATTTCGGTGGCGGCCGGCGCGCAGGTCATTGAGCCCCGACGGGACTGGGGGACGATCACCTGGCCGTCGATGGTGGCGCGATTAATCACGGCTTTGGGGTGAGCCTGCGCCATGGTGTCGCGCACGACTGCCATCAGGACTTCGGCCTTGGCCGGGTCGGCGGCGTTGGTCGGCGTCGATACCGTCGGTGTCGTATCAGGCGAACCGCAGCCGGACGTGATCGCCAAGTGAAAACCACGCATGCCAGGCGTAGCAATATTGGCATGCCTGAGTGTGACCGCGGTCCACGGTTGCGGTCGGCCACGTGGCGTGACAACCGCACGGGTCGACCAAGAAGCCGCTGAGCTACCCGTCCGTCCCGGATAGGCCGGCAAGCTTGCCGCCGCTCCCACCGGTACCGTCGAGCCCGTTGGTCCCTACTTGATTTCCGGCCCCGCCGGTCCCGCCGGTCGCGCCGTTGCCGCCGATGCCGATCAGCCCGCCGCCGTCGCCGCCGTTGCCGCCGTTGCCGCCGTTGCCGCCCTGTCCGCCGGAGCTGCTGCTGCCGGCACCGCCGTCCCCGCCGGTCCCGCCGGCGCCACCGTAGCTGAGCAGACCGGTGGCAGTGCCACCGTTACCGCCGTTGCCGCCGTTGCCGCCATTCGCAATCGAAGAAAAGGTGCCGGTGCTGCCGTTACCGCCGTCGCCGCCGTTGCCTGCGGTGCCGATCAGCCCGACGTTGCCGCCATTGCCGCCGTTACCGCCTGGTTGGCCACTGCTCGAATCGGGGCCGGCGCCGGCGTTGCCGCCGTTGCCGCCGTCCCCGCCGAGGCCCCAGAGCAACCCGCCGTGGCCCGCGTTGCCGGCGTCGCCGCCGGGGCCGCCGCCACCGCCTTCGCTAGTGGTGATGTCATTGCCGCCATTACCCCCGTCGCCGCCGGCCCCGCCGATGCCGATCAGCCCGGCATCGCCACCGGCGCCGCCGGCCCCGCCGGCGCTTCCGCCGCGCCCGTAGTAGCCCTGAGTGCTGTCGCCGCCTGCGCCGCCGGCCCCGCCGGCCCCGCCGGTGCCGTATAGCCAGCCGCCACGGCTACCGTCAGCGCCGGTCCCGCCGTTGCCGCCGCCGGCCACGCTGGACTGACCTCCCAAACCGCCGTCCCCGCCGGCCCCGCCGGCGCCGTACACCCACCCGGCCGCGCCGCTGGTACCGCCGTTGCCGCCGGCCCCGCCGGCGCCGGCATTGCTGGTGTTGCCGTTATCCCCGCCGGTGCCGCCGTTCCCGCCGGTGCCGCCAGCGCCACCGGTTCCGCCGTTGCCCCACAGCCCGGCGCCGCCGGCGCTGCCGCCGTTGCCACCGTTACCGCCGACGGCGCCGAAGTCGCCGCTGTCGGAAGCCGCGGCGTTGCCCGCGTTTCCGCCGGTGCCGCCGGTTCCGCCGTTCCCGGCTTGGCCGTACAGCCACCCGCCGTTTCTACCGGCGCCGCCCGCCCCGCCGGCCCCGCCGTCGCCCGCGACGCCGAGAACGGCGGCCCCGCCTGTACCGCCGGCCCCGCCGTTGCCGCCACTCCCACCGGCGCCCTCCAACAGCCCAGCTGCCCCGCCGGACGCGCCGGCCACACCAGCCGTGCCGTCCTGACCGGCGGCGCCGGTGACGCCGTTACCGCTGTTGCCGCCGTTGCCGCCGTTGCCGATCAGCTGGGCGCTCCCGCCGGTGCCGCCGGCCGCACCTTGAGCCGAACTGTTGCCGCCGTTCCCGCCGCTACCGTAGAACAGCCCACCGTTTGCGCCGTTAGCGCCGGTGTCGCCAGAGCCACCGGACCCGCCGGACCCGCCCAACATCCCGGCACTGCCGGGTGCGCCGCCGTCGCCGCCGCTCGCTGCGCTGCCGCCATTTCCGCCGTTGCCGAACAACGAACCGCCGTGACCGCCGTTGCTGCCAGCCACCCCGTTAGCCGAGCTGTTACCGCCGTTGCCGCCGTTGCCGATCAGCTGCCCACCGTTTGCGCCACTGGCCCCCGTGTTGCCGGACCCACCGGCCCCGCCATTGCCGACCAATTGCCCCGCACTGCCGGCGACGCCGCCGTTGCCGTCACCGCCGCCGTTTCCGCCGCTGCCGCCGTTTCCGAATAGCGGGCCCCCGTTGCCACCGGCACCACCGTCCGCGCCGGTCCCGCCGCTACCGCCGTCCCCGCCAGTGCCGTACAACCACCCGGCGTGGCCACCGGCGGCGCCGGCCGTCGCGGAATTCACGCTGTCACCCCCGTGGCCGCCGTTGCCGATCAGTAACCCTCCATTTGCCCCGGCCGCGCCCTGGCCGCCGGACCCGCCGGCCCCGCCGTTGCCGACCAACTGCCCGGCGCTGCCAGCGGTGCCGCCGTTGCCGGCCAGGCCCAGGCCTTCCCCGCCGTCGCCACCATTCGCGCCATTGCCGAACAGCCCCCCGGCGTTGCCGCCGGCGCCGCCAGCCCCGCCGCCGCCGGCCCCACCGCCGCCGCCGTTGCCGCCGGTCCCGCCGTTGCCGAGCAATTCGGCGGCCCCGCCGGTCCCGCCGGCCCCGCCGTTGCCACTTGACCCCGCGGCCCCGCCGGTCCCGCCGGCCCCGCCATTGCCGATCATCGCTGACCCGCCGTTACCGCCCACCGCGCCGGCCCCACCAGCTCCGCCGGCGCCGCCGTTGCCGAACAACCCGGCGGCCCCGCCGTTACCGCCGGCCACCCCCGCGTTTGCGCTGTTGTTATAGCCGTGCCGCCGTTGCCGTCCAACCATCCCCCGGCGCCCCCATTGGGATCCGACGCGGTGCCGTTGGCGCCGTTGCCAATGATCGGGCGTGACAGCAGCGACTGGACGGCGTTGCGCACGTTCTGCAATGGGCTGGCGTTGGCCGCCTCGGCGACCGCATATGAATTAGCTGGCTATGCAGTGCCTGCACGAATTGGGCTGTGAAATGTCGCCGCCTGGGCACTGATGGACTGATAGGTCAGGCCGTGGTTGGAAAACACCGACGCGATGGCCATCGACACCTCGTCTGCGCCGGCGGCCAGCACCCCTGTCGTGGTCGGGGCCATCGCAGTGTTCGCCGTCGAAAGTGCTGAGCCGATCGCCTGCGCATCTGCCGCAGCGGCCGCCAACGCCTCCGGACCCACCGTCAGATTGAGCATTGCTGCCACACCCGTTCATAGTCACTTGATCGTCTAGCATCCGGGACCATATCGCCGCGCGTTGCACATTTCAGTCTTTCCGCTCAAACCGGTTTGGTCGAACCCGATTGCGAGACGCCTAAACCGTATCACGGGAACATCCCATGCTGGACCTCGGATTCCTGACCAATGCTTCATGTTCCGCTGCCATACGTGATAATTTCTGCGCGTCGAGGGGCGAGTGGCTACCGAAGTGAAACAAGCAAGGCCACCGGAAAAGGCTGCAGGAATGATGCACTTTCCTGATGTTGGCGCCGGAGATCAATTCGGCGCTTATCCATACGGGTGCCGGGCCGGGGCCGTTGCTTGCTGCAGCGGCGGCCTGGGACGGGTTGGCCGCCGAGCTCAGCTCGGCGGCTGCGTCGTTTGCGTCGCTAACTTCAGGGCTGGTGGATGGTTCGTGGCGAGGCGCGGCATCGGAGGCTATGCTGCGCGGCCGCTGCACCGTACGTGGGCTGGCTCGCGCGGTCGCTTCCCAGGCGGAGGGAACGGCTTCTCAGGCCCGGGCGGCCGCTGCCGCGTTTGAGTCGGGTTGGCTGCCGCCGTGCATCCGGCTGGCGGTGGCGGCCAATCGTGCTCAGCTGCTTCGGTAGTGGAATCGAATTGGTTGGGGCTCAACGTCCAGGCGATTGCGGCCATCGAGGCTGATTATGAACAGATGTGGGCCCAGGATGTGGCCGCGATGTTGGGTTATCATTCCGGCGCATCGGCGGTCGCGTCGGCCCTGACGCCGCTCCCCAGACCGCTGCAGGGTCTGGTGCCGACGGGCATTGTCC
>CAVVLC010000064.1:0-104628 GCA_963748885.1 uncultured Actinomycetota bacterium | reverse complement strand
ACGGGGCTCCACGAGCCTCGTCCAGCGCCCCGGCTAAGGAGAACTAAGGTTTTTCCCTTGCTCGGCCGATTCTTAGCAAGAGAGCGGTTTCCCACAGGGAATGCACTCCTTACTAAAGAAGATGGCGCGATCTCCCATCCTCGAACCACCCTCGCAGGTGGAACGGCGTGCCGCCCGGATAGCGGATCCGGTGGAACGGTTGCGATTTCTGCGTCGCGAGATGCGAAGGAAGCCTCGCCAGAAGCATCGCGGGCGCGCGGCGCTTCTGATTGCGGGGTTGGTGGCGATGGTGGCGATTGTTCCTCTGCCCACGGGCACGGCGGAAACGTTCGCCATGGAGAAAAGGCTGGAGGCACCCGCTGTGGAAACGAAGCCCGTAGACGGCGCGGGGCGGGTCTGGCTGGTGGATAAATCGGATTCGACGGAACTGTATAGCAACGGGCTCCGCATCGATTTGACGTTTGCCGTGTCCAATCGCCCTAGAAACGGATTCCCGATTTTCTCTTTGACCGGGGGCGCGGAGCCACGAGTGGAGGGGAGTAAGCCGGTGGGTATTGTGTATCACACCACCGAAAGCAGTCTGGTTCCGTTCGAGGAGGAAGAGAACCGTCACTTTGAAAAACTGGGGCGTGGTTTGATGGAGTGGGTGCGCCAGGACCGCTCCTATCATTACGTGATCGACCGGTTTGGACGGGTGTACCGGGTGGTGAAGGAATCGGACGCGGCCAATCACGTGGGCAATTCGATCTGGGCGGACAGCCGAGGCGTTTACACTACTACTGTCCGACGATTGGGCCAGGGCTGTAACTTCAGCCAGTGAGCCGAGAGCACCGTTCAGGTTCTGGAAATCCGCCGTGCATGCTGACGGCTGCTCGTTGACTCCATCGGTGCTGCGCCAAAGGCCGCTATCATTGCCGAAAAACATCAACGGTCCTATAACACTGCCGACACCGACCGCGTGCTGGAAAGGCGCGATAACTGCAGGGTCGCAGAAGCCAACATTGCTCAGGTTCTTCCAGTCGCAGCCGTTCGCAACGGAACGCTTGAATGGTGTCCGACAGCCAGTGCGGCCCACTCGCGCGGTCCCCCATTGGCGCGCAGTGCGGCGCGATCGGACGGACTCTATGACAATTTGGGCGGCGTCGCGGCCCCTTTTGCAAAGTCGGCATGCTCAACGGGTGCCAACACGCCCGGTACATCGCCGATGTACCTGCGGCCATACGGCCTTACGGGCCCCACCTATAGCGGAGGATGCGCGCCTTGCGCGCCCCGGCCTCGAACTTCCCGGATGCCTTGGTGGCCAACCGGATCCAGCCCGGAAACAGATCCACCTCGGGCGCGTGCGCCAGGCTGGTCTCTTCGACGAGCTTCAACTCCGGATTCCAGGCCTCGGGCACTCGCGCGTCTTTGAACCCCGCATAGCCCCACTGGATCCCGACCTGGGCGAACATCGGCTGCGGCGCGAGCTTCACCGCGACCCGACTGAGCCAGCCGATGTGTCCGTAGTCGTTGAACGCCAGCTCCCCGGACCCGAAATGCTTGGTGACGCGGCGGAAGACGCCGACAATCACCGGCTCGGAGAGAAATGCGAATAGCCCGTCGGCGATCACCATCGTGGGCCGATCGGCGGGGATGATGTCGGGCCAATTGTCATCGGCCACCGATGCGGCAACCGAGCGGGCTTGCTCGCTGGCGGGCATCGCCTGGTCGCGCAGTGCGATGACACGCGGCAAGTCGACGCTGTACCAGCCGACCGTGGCGGGCGGGTTGACCCGGAACAAGCCCGTGTCGATCCCGGCGCCCAGGTCGACGACGACGGCGTCCGGATGCTCGGCTGTGAACGTCCGTACCCGATCGTCGAGCATCTTGGCGCGCAGCGCCGACTGGCACACGACGCTCGCCGGCACGCCGAGCGCGGCGAAGTCATAGTCGATCTTGGCGACGATGTCGTCGGCGAGTGTGTCGCCGAGAATCGGCCGGGACCAACGGCTGTCCAGAGCTCGGGCGTACTGGGTGAGCAACGCGGTCCCCTCAAGCGGGACAGCCCGGTGACGTCGATACCCGGTTCGGCTCCGGCTCCCATGGTTGCCAACGTACTCGGCGCTGACCGGACCGACGGCGCGGAAGGCGCGGCCTTTCACGCCCCGTGATCGCGGACGTACGCTCACCGAAGCGATGTGGGCAAATCAAGGAGTACGGAAATGACCTCAACCGAGCGCCCGACCACCATGTGCGAGGCATTCCAGCGCACCGCGGCGATCGATCCGGACGCTGTCGCGCTGCGGACGCCGGGCGGAACCCAGACGTTGACCTGGCGGGAGTATGCGGCGCAGGTGCGAAAGGTTGCTGCCGGCCTGGCGGGGCTGGGGGTCAAGCGGGGTGACACGGTTTCGCTGATGATGGCCAACCGGATCGAGTTCTACCCGCTCGAAGTGGGTGCCCAGCATGTCGGCGCCACTTCGTTTTCGGTGTACAACACGCTGCCCGCCGAGCAACTGACCTACCTGTTCGACAACGCCGGCACCAAGGTGGCGATCTGCGAGGAGCAGTACGTCGACCGCATTCGCGCCAGCGGCGCGCCCATCGAGCACATCGTCTGCATCGACGGTTCGCCCGGCCGGCGCCTCTGTCGCGTGGACGACCTGTATGCGGCCGGCCGCGACGATTTCGATTTCGAATCGACCTGGCGGGCGGTGCAACCCGACGACATCGTCACCCTCATCTACACGTCCGGCACCACCGGAAACCCCAAGGGCGTGGAGATGACCCACACCAACCTGCTGTTCGAGGGCTACGGCGCTGGACGCCGTGCTCGGCATTCGAGTTCGGCGACCGGATCACGTCGTTTCTGCCGTCGGCGCACATCGCCGACCGGATGATGGGCCTGTACACCCAGGAGATGTTCGGCACCCAGGTCACCGTGGTTTCCGACGGCCGCGCGATCGCGGCGGCGCTGCCCGACGTGCGGCCCACCGTGTGGGGCGCGGTGCCGCGGGTGTGGGAAAAGCTCAAGGCCGCAATCGAATTCACGGTCAGCCACGAGCAGGACGAGGCGAAGCGGCAGGCTATGCAGTGGGCGCATGTCGGTGGCCGCGAAACGCGCCGCCGCCCTGCTGGCCGGTGAAGCCATGTCAGACGAGCTGGCGGCCGAATGGGCCAAGGCCGACGAGCTGGTGCTGTCCAAGCTGCGGGAGCAAGCTGGGCTTCGGTGAGCTTCGCTGGGCGGTCTCGGGTGCGGCGCCGATCCCCAAGGAGACGCTGGCCTTCTTCATCGGCATCGGCATCCCGATCGCCGAGGTCTGGGGCATGTCCGAGCTGAGCTGCGCCGCCACCGTCGAGCCATCCGCGCGACGCGCGGCTGGGCACCGTCGGCAAGCTGCTGCCCGGGCTGGAGGGCAAGATCGCCGACGACGGCGAGTATCTGGTCCGCGGTCCGCTGGTGATGAAGGGCTATCGCAAGCGAGCCGGCGAAGACCGCCGAGGCGATCGACGCCGACGGCTGGCTGCACACCGGCGACATCTTCGACGTCGACGCCGACGGCTATCTGCGGATCGTCGACCGCAAGAAGGAGCTGATCATCAACGCGGCCGGAAAGAACATGTCGCCGGCCAACATTGAGAACACCATCCTGGCCGCCTGCCCGATGGTCGGCGTGATGCTCGCGATCGGTGACGGCGCGCCCGTACAACACCGCGCTGTTGGTGTTCGACGCCGACTCGGTCGGCCCGTATGCGGCCCAGCACGGCCTGGACGCCTCGCCGGCGGCCCTGGCCGCCGACCCAGAGGTGATCGCCCGGATCGCCGCCGGGAGTGGCCGAGGGCAACGAGAAGCTATCCCGGGTGGAGCAGATCAAGCGCTTCCGCATCCTGCCCACCGTGTGGGAGCCCGGCGGTGACGAGATAACGCTGACGATGAAGCTCAAGCGCCGCCCGATCATCGCGCAAGTACGCCGGCGAGATCGAGGAACTCTACGACGGAGCCGAGTCTGCATCCGAGTCCACGAGCCCAGCAGCTAAGCCGCCCCGACGGTGCAACCGGCGTGAAGCGGGGATCGGCGGTGACCGCGCGCGAGCTGGCCGGGTCGGGGTGCGAAAGATGCTGCAGCGCACCGGAATTATCGACGAATCGACGACGCCGTTGGCGACCGACCCGGCCGAGGTGGCCAGCTGCTGGGCGCCCGTGGTATCGGGAGCGGCTGATGCAGGCTGGCCGACGAGCTGGGCGCGAACCGGACAGTGTGCGCGCGGAGGCCGCGGGCTACCTGCGTGAGGTGTCGGCCTCGCTGGACGAGCGCGCGGTGCAGGCCTGGCGCGGTTTCAGTCGCTGGCTGATGCGGGCCTACGACGTGCTGGTCGACGAGGACCAGATCGCCAAGCTGCGCAAGCTGGACCGCAGGGCGACGCTGGCGTTCGCGTTCTCGCATCGCTCCTACCTGGACGGCCTGCTGCTGCCGGAGGTGATCCCGGCCAACCGGCTCTCACCGGCGCTGACCTTCGGCGGGGCCAACCTGAACTTCTTCCCGATGGGCGGCCTGGCCAAGCGCACCGGGACGATCTTCATCCGGCGCCAGACCAAAGACATCCCCGTCTACCGGTTCGTATTGCGCGCCTACACCGCGCAGCTGGTGCAAAACCACGTCAACCTCACCTGGTCGATCGAAGGCGGCCGCACCAGAACCGGCAAGCTGCGGCCTCCGGTGTACGGGATCCTGCGCTACATCACCGACGCGGTCGACGAAATCGACGGTCCCGAAGTGTATTTGGTGCCGACCTCGATCGTGTACGACCAGCTGCACGAGGTGGAAGCCATGACCGCCGAGGCCTACGGCGCGGCGAAGCGGCCCGAAGACCTTCGGTTCCTGGTCCGGCTCGCGCGCCAGCAGGGCGAGCGGCTGGGCCGCGCCTACCTCGACTTCGGCGAACCGCTGCCGCTGCGCAAGCGCCTCGAGGAGTTGCGCGCCGAACAATCCGGGACCGGGACCGAGATCGAACGCATCGCGCTGGACGTGGAACACCGGATCAACCGCGCCACACCGGTCACGCCCACCGCGGTGGTCAGTCTCGCGCTGCTGGGCGCGGACCGCTCGTTGTCCATCAGCGAGGTGCTGGCGACGGTGCGGCCGTTGGCCAGCTACATCGCGGCCCGCAACTGGGCGGTGGCCGGTGCCGCGGACCTGACGAATCGCTCGACGATCCGCTGGACCCTGCACCAGCTCGTCGACTCCGGCGTGGTCAGCGTCTACGACGCCGGCACCGAAGCCGGTCTGGGGTATCGGGGCCCACCAGCATCTGGTGGCCGCGTTCTACCGCAACACCGCGATCCACATCCTGGTCGACCGCGCCATCGCCGAGATGGCGTTGCTGGCCGCGTCGAGAATCGGCGGAGGTGTCCGAGACCGGCTCGGTGCCGCCGGCAACCGTGCGCGACGAGGCGCTGCGGCTTCGCGAGTTGCTGAAGTTCGAGTTCTTGTTCTCGGCGCGCGCGCAGTTCGAGAAGGAACTCGCCGACGAGGTGCTGCTGATCGGGCGCGGTGGACGACACCACCAAGCCCGCTGCCGCGGGCGAGCGTGCGCCGGTTGCTGGAAACGGCCGACCTACTGCTGGCGCACCTGGTGTTGCGGCCGTTCCTGGACGCCTACCACATCGTCGCCGACCGGCTGGCCGCTGCCGAGGACGAGTCGTTCGACGAGGACAGCTTCCTGACCGAATGCCTCGAGGTCGGCAAGCAGTGGGAGCTGCAGCGCCGGATCGCCAGCGCCGAGTCGAGGTCGATGGAATTGTTCAAGACCGCGCTGCGGCTGGCGCGGCATCGCGAGCTGGTCGACGGCTCCGACGACCCGGCACATCGCCAAGCGCCGGCAGGAGTTCGCCGACGAGATCGCGACGGCGACCCGACGAGTCAACGTCATCGCGGAACTGGCCAGATCGCGCTGACCGGCGGTTAGCTCCGGCGTTGCGTCCCGATTGCGCTAAGGCCTGATGCGTGAGGCCTAGAGCGGTGATGCGCCTGAGCACGCAGCCCGACCACTGATCGCAACGGCGGCAGCGCCCAGCACCGACGGTGCCGCGCTGGTGGTGAATAGCCCCGACCAGCAGCAGCGTGACTAACCCCGCGAGCACGGCGAACAGTTTGTGCCGCGGCCAGGGAACACCCGCTACCAGCACGTCTGTCCCGTGCATGGGCGTACGGGGCATCAGGCCGGTCATAGGTTTAAGCCTAACCCTGGTTCAACTTTTCGGGTAGCCGAAAAAATCAATGTGGGCCAACTCATAGTTGCTGGTGGTGGCCGTTATCCCGCTGGCCGTAGAGTTGTGCGCGTGCCCCTGACAGGTGAATATGCACCCAGCCCCTGGGATTGAAGCGAGGTCACCTTGAGGGTGCTGAAATGTTCGGACGGCGCCATTTAAACCGGTGGGCCTATGGGTCAGTCTTGCTGCGACGGTTGGCGCCGCACGGGACGCTAACTGATCGGTTGGTTGAAATCGATCCGGACGTAGTTGGGATTGGCGGAATCAACCTGTACCGCGACAGTCCCACTTTGGAGGTATTCGATACGCCTCAACACTGGCGCCGGGACCTCCTGGTAGGCGCTCGCCTTGTACGGTTCGTGGCCTGGGATTTCCACTCTCAGCCGAATCCGGCGAATCGGCGGATACCTCCTATTGCGAGAATTGTCAGCCGGGGTCCGGCTCCCCTCGCGTGGCACATACAGAATCTGCGCAGTCCCCGCCAGTGGCGGCCCCGAGAATTTGGGCGGCCCTCCGTAGTTCTTGCGGCGTCTTCTGTGAGTGAAAACTACAAGACCCCAAATGAGGCAAACGGGCAACAACCCCAGCAACCACCACGGCGACTGGGGTTTAGCGCCGCTATCGTGGTAGGCGAGCTGCGACAGCATTGATGCACGCTAGCACCGACCTCGCAGCTACCGATCCCAACTCGCATGCGGCCCCAATGTAGGCCCCGCATTCAGTCGAGCAGGGCGGCGATGTCGCGGAGCGTCAAGATGCGGTTGGTGATGCCGGCAGCCATTGCGGGCGTTGTCTCGTAGCCGCGCATCGATACGGGAACGTGTGTTCGACTCAAGTCGGCGCGCCGACAACCGACGTCACTTTGGGGGTGCAGACAGTGAACGTCCCGCAAAGGCGTTGACCTGCAACGGGTCTAGAGTCATTGTCATGCCGCTTACCGGAGAATACGAACCGTCCCCCTGGGATTGGTCCCGCGAGCAGGCCGACAAGTACGCCGAATCCGGTGGAGCCGAGGGCGCGGACATGAAGGGCATGCCCATCATCCTGCTGACCACGATCGGGGCCAAGACCGGCAAACTCCGCAAGACGCCGCTGATGCGGGTCGAGCACGACGGCGAGTACGCCGTCGTCGCCTCACTCGGCGGGGCCCCGAAGAACCCTGTCTGGTACTACAACGTCGCCAAGAACCCGCGGGTCGAGCTGCAAGACGGCGCGTCACCGGCGACTACGACGCCCGCGAGGTGTTCGGCGACGAGAAGGCCACCTGGTGGGAGCGCGCCGTCGCGGCCTACCCCGACTACGCCGACTACCAGAAAAAGACCGACCGCCAGATCCCGCTGTTCGTGCTGACCCCGGTGAGCTGAACTTCGGCCGGGTCGGCATGGCACCATTGACCGGTGTCCGCCGAACTGAGCCAGAGCCCGGATCACCGCTGTCGCCGCTTTCCGCGGCTGACATCGACGGGGCGGCGAAGCGGATCGCGCCGGTGGTCACGCCCACCCCGCTGCAGCTGAGCGACCGGCTGTCGGCGATCACCGGCGCGCAGGTCTACCTCAAACGCGAAGACCTGCAGGTGGTGCGCTCCTACAAGCTGCGCGGCGCCTACAACCTGCTGGTGCAGCTCTCCGAGGAGGAGCTGGCCGCCGGCGTGGTGTGCTCATCGGCGGGTAACCACGCGCAGGGTTTCGCCTATGCGTGCCGGTCGCTGGGTGTGCACGGCCGCGTCTACGTGCCCGCCAAGACGCCCAAACAGAAGCGTGACCGGATCCGCTACCACGGCGGGGAGTTCATCGAGCTGATCGTGGGCGGGTCGACCTACGACCTGGCCGCCGAGGCCGCGCTGGACGACGTCGCACGCACCGGCGCCACGCTGGTTCCGCCGTACGACGACCTGCGCACCATGGCCGGCCAGGGCACCATCGCCGTCGAAGTGCTCGACGAACTCGACAAGCTGGTGTGGTGAGCCCGACCTGGTGGTCGTCCCGGTGGGCGGTGGTGGCTGCATCGCCGGCATCACCACCTACCTGGCCGAGCGGACGACGCAACACGGCGGTGCTGGGTATCGAGCCGGCCGGCGCCGCCGCGATGATGGCCGCGCTGGCCGCGGGGGAGCCGGTGACGCTGGAGCATGTCGACCAGTTCGTCGACGGCGCGGCGGTGCGCCGGGCGGGCACGCTGACCTATGCCGCGCTGGCCGCCGCCGGCGACATGGTGTCGATCACCACGGTCGACGAGGGCGCGGTGTGCACCGCGATGCTCGACCTGTATCAGAACGAGGGCATCATCGCCGAGCCCGCGGGCGCGCTGTCGGTCGCCGGCCTGCTGGAAGCCGACATCGAGCCCGGGTCGACCGTGGTGTGCCTGATTTCGGGCGGCAACAACGACGTATCGCGCTACGGCGAGGTGCTGGAGCGCTCGCTGGTTCACCTGGGCCTCAAGCACTACTTCCTGGTGGACTTCCCGCAGGAGCCCGGTGCGCTGCGCCGGTTCCTCGACGAGGTGCTCGGCCCCAATGACGACATCACCCTGTTCGAGTACGTCAAGCGCAACAACCGCGAGACCGGCGAGGCGCTGGTCGGTATCCAGCTGGGCTCGGCCGCGGACCTGGACGGTCTGCTGGCCCGGATTCGGGCGACGGAGATTCACGTCGAAACCCTGCATCCCGGTTCGCCGGCCTACCGCTACCTGTTGCTGTAGGGGCCATCGAGCGTCGTCAACGCGTGTAACGAGTGAGATACGGCGGCACCGGGGTGGTGGGATCGAGGTCGTCGGACGGTACCGGCGTTCCGGCTGTTACGGCTAGCGGCATCACACCGGCCCAGTGCGGCAGCGCTTGGTCTTCCGGATCGTCGGCCGCGCCACCGGTTCGCACCTTGGCCGAAACTTCGACGAGATCGAGCGCGAGCACCGTCGTCATTGCGAGCTCCCGCGCATTCGGGGCCCGGCAGTCGTCGGCACGACCCGCAGCCACGTGATCGATCAGGCAGTGCAGCGCCCGCAGCTTCTCCGCCGGATCCTCGACAACACGCGCGTCGCCCATCGCGACCACCGAGCGGTAGACCAGTGAATGATGCAACGCCGAGCGGGCCAGCACCAGCCCGTCCACGAGGGTGACGGTCACGCAGACGGGCAGACCCGACCCTACCTTGGCCGCGAGCATCGGGCCGCTGCCGGTGGAACCGTGCAGGTATAGGGTCTCGCCGAGGCGGGCGTGCGTCGTCGGCAAAACCACCGGTCGACCATCGCTGACGTAGCCGAGGTGGCAGATCAGCGCCTCGTCGAGGATGCGGTGGACGGTCTCACGGTCGTAACGAGCGCGGTCTCGGTACCGGGTCGGCGTCGTTCGCGGCGTGGGGTGGTATGCGGTTTGCAACGGATTGCCCTCGTGTTTGTAATAGTACATAATAGTTAGCGTGCCAGTACAATACATGATAGCCGGGACCGGCGCAGAGTCCATAGCCGCCAACATCGAGGAGGCCATCTCCCGAGGCGCCCTGGCACCCGGCGACGGGTTGCCCCCGGTCCGGGAGTTGGCCGCCCAGCTCGGGGTCAACGCCAACACCGCCGCCGCGGCCTATCGGCTGCTGCGCGATCGCGGGGCCGTCGAAACCGCGGGGCGGCGCGGCACCCGGGTTCGGCACCGGCCTGCGACCACACCCCGGTCGCTGCTCGGGCTGGGCGTTCCCGCGGGTGCGCGCGACCTTTCCACGGGCAACCCGGATCCGGCGCTGCTCCCCATTGCGGCCGCCGAATTGCCCAGGCGCAATTCCGGGCCGAATTCCCGACCGCCGCTGCTGTACGGGGAGGCGCCGATGTCGCCCCAACTGGTCGAATACACCCGCGCCGCCCTGACCGCAGACGGCGTCCCAGCCGATCATCTCGCGGTGACCAGCGGGGCACTGGACGGCATCGAGCGGGCGCTCACCGCACACCTGCGTCCGGGGGACCGGGTGGCCGTCGAGGATCCGGGCTGGGCCAACTTGCTCGATCTTCTTGCGGCGCTGGGCCTTTCGGTTGAGCCGGTGCGGGTTGACGACGACGGGCCGCGGCCGGATGACCTGGCCCGGGCACTGGGTCGCGGCGTGCGGGCGCTGGTGGTCACCAATCGCGCGCAGAACCCGACCGGGGCGGCGCTGTCGGCGGATCGGGCCGGCGCGCTGCGCGGGCTGTTGGCCGGCCGGGCAGACGACGTGCTGGTGGTCGAGGACGACCACTGCGCGGGCATATCCGGTGCGTCGCTGCACACGTTGGCGGGCTCGACCAGCAGTTGGGCTTTGGTGCGATCCGCCTCGAAGGCGTACGGCCCCGACCTGCGGGTCGCCGTCCTGGCCGGAGACCGCCGCACCGTCGAGAGGGTGCACGGACGCCTGCGGCTCGGGCCGGGCTGGGTGAGCCGCCTGCTGCAAGACCTCGCGGTCGGCATGTGGTCGGATGACGCCGCGACGCGTCTCATTCTTCGGGCCGAGGCCCAGTACACGGAAAACCGGACCCGGCTGCGTGTCGCCTTGGGCGAGCGCGGCGTGCCCGGCCACGGCCGATCCGGGCTCAACGTGTGGATCCCGGTGCCCGACGAGACGGTGGCGATCACCCGACTGCTCAACATGGGCTGGGCCGCGGCGCCGGGAAGCCGGTTCCGCATTCGCACCTTGCCGGGAATTCGCATCACCATCGCCGACCTGCGCGACGACGAGATCGGGCCGCTGGCCGACGCGGTCGCCGATGCCGTGCACGGTACCGGCCGCGCCAGCGTGTAATCACGATCGACGCGTCGCAACGAGTGCGAAGCCCACTGCCAGCCCAAGCCGAGCCGGGTCGGTTCCTTTAGGGTGGGTACTCGTGGCCAGCCAGCAATCCACGCGAAGCCCGGAGCCGACGCTGTGGGCGGTCTCGGACTTGCACACCGGTCATCACGGTGCCAAGCCAGTCGTCGAATCACTACACCCCTCCTCGCCCGAAGATTGGTTGATCGTCGCCGGGGACGTCGCCGAACTCACCGACGACATACATTCGACGCTGGAACTGCTACGCCGCCGGTTCGCCAAGGTAATCTGGGTGCCCGGCAACCACGAATTATGGACCAACGGCCGGGACCCGATACAGCTCGTAGGCCGTGCCCGCTATGACTGGCTGGTCACCATGTGCGACCAGATGGACATCATCACACCCGAACACCCCTACCCGGTATGGACACATACCGGTGGCGCGGTCACGATCGTGCCGATGTTTTTGCTCTACGACTACACCTTCCTGCCGCGCGGGGCGACCACCAAAGCCGAGGGCCTGGCCCTCGCGTTGCAGCGCGGCGTGGTGGCCTCCGACGAATACCTCCTCTCACCACAGCCGTACGCCACCCGCGAGGATTGGTGTCAGGACCGGCTGGCCCACACCCAGGCACGCCTTGAGCAGCTGAATATGAGGACACCGACGGTGCTGGTTAACCACTTTCCGCTGGTGCGCCGACCCTGCAACGTGTTGCGGTACCGGGAATTCGCGCTCTGGTGCGGCACGACCAAGACGGCCGACTGGCACACCCGCTACAACGCGGCGTGCGCGGTCTATGGCCACCTGCACATCCCGCGAACCACCTGGCACGACGGGGTGCGGTTCGAGGAAGTCTCCGTCGGCTACCCCCGCGAATGGCGCCGCCGCACACGACGGCGCTGGCTGCGCCAAATACTGCCCGATCCCCACAATCCCGCAGGCACCAACACGTCGACCAGTCATCGCTTGGCCAGCTCTACTTGACGCCAACAACCGGAAATCAGTCAAGCAACGCACGGTGTTGATGCCGTTGTGCGGGCTGCGCGCCGGCGAGGTGCTCGCCCCGGCGTCGCTGACGTCGATATCGGTCGGCGTTGCCGCGGGTGACCGGAAGGGTGCGCACGAACTAAGCGTGTGACCGCGGCAGAACCGGTACAGTACCGGCGAGAGGGAAAAGGCTTAAATCCTTGAAGGGAGATGACACTGCCCAAGAAAGACAAAGACGCTGAGATCTTTATCGAAGATAAACGATCTTTCGTCGAATATGCTGCCAAAGTTAGTGAGGAAGACTTAAAAGAAGCCGGTATCCGGCATGTCAGAGTAGACGATAGCAACCTGAAAACACTTACCGATTTCGCGGCTTTGCAGGCATCTTGGCGGCAATTCAAAAAAATCTCCGACAGCATAGAGCCAGAAGATTAAAAGATTAAGCTACCTGGTCATCGCCCGATCACCAGCCTCGGGTCGGCTTTGTTGGGTGAAGATCCAACGTTGCTCGGGCTGGTCCAACCGGCAAGAGGGACCTACCCGCTGAGCAGTACGAGGAAAACCACACCGTAAATAAGGGTGTGAATCCCGGACAGCACCAGGGCCGCGATTGCGAAGTCGCGGCCGCCTTCCCGGCGGGTATTGATCTGGTCACGGTTAGGTGTGCCGATCGTTGTTGGCGGGCCGATCGAGAATAGTTTCGCGGACAACGGTTGGATGATCCTTGGCGAACGCTTGGAACGGTGGGCGCCTTTACGCCTGCCCGCCCCGCAATATGGCGAACGAATGCGCGGGTAGCTCGGTGGCCGTCTCGCCGATGTTGGGCGGATCCCAGGCCAGCACCACCTCACCAACCACCGGCACACTCGTGGCCGCAACACCCAGGTTGCAGGCGATCACAAGACGGCCGCGGCGCATCATGATCCAGCGTCGGTCCTCGTCGTAGTCGACAATGAGGTCGCCCAGCCAAGGGTCGGCCAGGTCGGCCTCGGTGCGTCGCAACGCGATCAAATCGCGATAGAGGGCGAGCAACCTGGCGTGTTCGCCGGAACCGGTCTCATCCCAGCTCAGTTTGGAGCGCAAGAATGTCTGCGGGTCCTGCGGGTCGGGAATCTCGTCGGCATCCCAGCCGTGCTCGGCGAACTCGGCCTTGCGTCCCTCGGCGGTGGCGCGGGCCAGCTCCGGTTCGGGATGCGAGCTGAAGAACTGAAACGGGGTCGACGCACCCCATTCCTCGCCCATGAAAAGCATTGCCGTGTAGGGGGATCCAAGAACCAGAGCGGCCTTGACCGCTAACTGGCCCGCATCGAGGTTTTGCGACGGGCGGTCGCCGAGGGCGCGGTTGCCGACCTGATCGTGGGTGCAGGTGTAGGCGAGCAGCCGGGTGGCCGGGATCCGCGCGGTATCCAACGGTCGGCCGTGGCGGCGCCGCCGGAACGACGAATAGGTGCCGGCGTGGAAGAAGCCGTGGCGCAGCGTGTGCGCCAGTGTGGCCATTGAACGAGAGTGGGCACCGAAGTCCGCGTAGTAGCCTTGTCGCTCACCGGATACCGCGGTATGGATGGCGTGATGGATGTCGTCGTCCCACTGCGCGGTCACCCCGTAGCCGCCGTCAGCGCGCGGGGTGATCAGTCGGGGGTCGTTGAGGTCGCTTTCGGCGATCAGCGATAGCGGACGCTCCAACTGCCTTGAAAGCCAATCCGTCTCGGTGGCCAGCTCCTCCAGGATATGGACCGCGGTGGTGTCCACCAGTGCGTGCACGGCGTCCAGCCGCAGCCCGTCGGCGTGGAAGTCGCGCATCCAGCGCAACGCGCATTCGATGATGTAGCGGCGCACCTCGTCGGAGTCGGCGTCGGCGATGTTGATGCCTTCGCCCCACGGGTTGCTGCCCGACGACAGGTACGGGCCGAACCGCGGCAGGTAATTGCCCGACGGCCCGAAGTGGTTGAACACCGCGTCGATCAACACGCCCAAACCCCTGGCGTGGCAGGCGTCGACAAACCGGACCAGGCCGTCAGGGCCGCCGTAGGGTTCGTGCACGCTGTACCACAGCACGCCGTCGTATCCCCAGCCGTGCGTCCCGGAAAAGGAATTGACCGGCATCAGCTCGACAAAGTCGATTCCGAGATCAACCAGGTAGTCCAGCTTTTCGACGGCGGCGTCAAAAGTTCCGGTCGCGGTGAAGGTGCCGACGTGCAGCTCGTAGATCACCGCGCCCGCTGCGTCCTGCAAGGGCCGGCCGGCCCAGTCGGCGTCGGTCCAGGTGGCGCCGGTGGGGTCCCACAACTGTGAGCGCGCGTGCACCCCGTCGGGCTGGCGGGCCGACCGCGGGTCGGGCAGCACGGCGGGGTCGTCGTCCAGCAAGTATCCGTACCGTGCATCCGGTGCCGCCTCGACGGACGCGTGCCACCAGCCGTCGTCCGAGCGACGCATCGCGCGCACGCCGCCGTCAATGTCGAGCCGCACCCGCTCCGGTTTGGGTGCCCACACGCGGAATTCGGTCATGCTCGCTCCAGAAGGACGCAGGGCAGGTCCGCGAACAGTTCGGCCGCCGACATCGGTCCGCTCGCCATGGCACCCGTGAGCGTGTCGGTCCAGGCGCCGTCGGGCAGCGGCAGCACGGTGTTGCCCCAGCCCGTCGCGCGCAGCCGCACCGTCCAGCGGGTCACCGCGACCAGGATGTCGTCGCCGCGCCGAAAAGCCACCACGTGATCGCTGGCCTCGCCGGTGGCGAGCACGGGACGATATTCGCCGTGCCGGAAGCTATCCGGATGGGACCGTCGCAGCCGAAGCGCCGTGGCGACGACCCGAATTTTGGGATGCTGCAACTCGTCGAGGGCGGCCCTGCGGGCGGCGTAGTCGACCGGGCGGCGGTTGTCCGGGTCGACCAGGCTGTCGTCCCACAACTCGCTGCCCTGGTAGACGTCGGGCACGCCCGGCACGGTGAGCGCGAGCAGCTTCTGGCCCAGTGCGTCGCTTTCGGCATACGAGTTCAGTTGGGCGACAAGCTTGGTGAGCGCGGAGGCAACCGACCCGTCGAGAACCGTATCCAGCCACCGGTGCACCGCGTCCTCGAAAGCCGGGTCCGGATCGGTCCAGGACGTGTGCCAGGCCGCTTCGCGGATCGTCTTCTCGGCGTACGCGTGCAAGCGGTCGCGCAGTTCGCGGGTGATCTTTCCATTGAGCGGCCACACCCCGAAGATGTTCTGCCACAGAAACTGTGCGGTCGCCGGGTCGGGGGAGGGGCACTGGATTTCCCAGCGGGTGACAAACTCGGTCCATAGCGACGGCACCTGCGATAGCACCCCGATGCGGGCGCGTACGTCCTCTCCCCGTTTGGTGTCGTGGGTGGACAGCGTCGTCATCGCCTGCGGCCACGACCGGGCGCGAGTGGCGGCGCTGTGATGGAACTCCGCGGCGCCGACGCCAAACCGGTGCGGTTCACCACCCACCTCGTTGAGCGAAACCAGCCGGGCATCGCGGTAGAACAGGCAGTCCTCGACCGCCTTGGCGGTCACCGCGCCACACAGCTGTTGCAGCCGCGTGGCGGGCTCGCCGCCGTGGGCCAACGCGGCGGTGATCACCTGCAGTGCCGGTCCCAATTCCGGTTTGGCCGCTTGTGTTTCGGCTAGCGCGGTGGGAAGTATGGCGGCCAGCCCGGGATAGTCGCAGCGGTACACGTCGATGTGGGTGAGCAGCGCCGACACGGCCTCGGGCAGCAGCGGATGATCGGTGCCCGCGGCTGCCGCGATGCTGCGCCGCAGCCTGGCCAGCTCGCTGGCCAGAGCGTCGGTGGCCGCGCGGACCTTGAGCTCCGCCAGCATTTGCGGCATGGCGTGATAATCCACGCCGGCGGACTCGACGAGTTCGGTGAGCGCCGTGGCTCCGGCCGGATCGACGAAGAGTCCGCCCACCTCACGCAGCGCGTCGTACCCGGTGGTGCCGGCGACCGGCAGGGTGGGTTCCAGCGCCTCGTCGACGGCCAGGATCTTCTCGATGACAATCCACGCTTGCGGGCCGAGCGATTCGCGCAGCCACGCCAAATAACCGGCGGGATCGGACAACCCATCGGGGTGGTCGATGCGCACGCCGTCGACCAGCCCTTCGCTGAACCAGCGCGCGACCTCGGCGTGGCTCGCGTCGAACACCGCGCGATCCTCTTGGCGCAGCCCGGCCAGTGAGGTGATGGAGAAAAAACGGCGATAGCCACACAGTCCGCGCCGCCAGCCCACCAGCCGGTAGTGCTGGCGATCGTGCACTTCCGCGCCGGTGCCGGCCGAAGTGCCGGGCGCGATCGGCAGTGCCAGGCCGCCCAGCCGCAACAGGTCTCCGTCGACCGTCAGGTCGGCGACGTCGTCATCGGAACCCAACAGGGGCAAGACAATTCGTCCGCCCGAAAGGTCCCAGTCGATATCGAAATATGTTGCGTAGTCCGAGGACTGGCCGTGCCGCAGGACGTCCCACCACCACGCGTTCTGGTCGGGCTTGTCGATCCCCATGTGGTTGGGCACGATGTCGACGATCAGGCCCATGCCACGCGCTCGTGCCGCCGCCGACAGGCGGGCCAAACCGTCGCGACCGCCGAGCTCCGGAGACACGGTCGTCGGGTCGGTGACGTCGTATCCGTGGCCGGACCCGCTGACCGCGGTCAGGATGGGGGATAGGTACAAATGCGACACCCCGAGGTCATCGAGGTAATCCACCAGCTTCTCGGCGTCGGCGAAGGTGAACGCGAATCCACTTGACGCACCACGCAGCTGCAACCGGTAAGTGGAAAGCACCGGAAAAGTCATGTGTCAGGCGGTCTTACGCAGAACCAGCATTGATCGTGCCGGCATGGGTACCGTAGCTCCGGCCGAAACCACGAGGTCGGTGTCGCCAACGGGATCGTTGGTGTCCAGCTCCCCGGTCCACTCCTGGGCATAGTCGTCGTGCGGCGTGACGAATTCCACCTCTTGGTCGTGCGCGTTGAAGCACAACAGGAATGAGTCGTCGACCACCCGCTCGCCACGGGCATCCGGCGCGGTGATCGCGTCGCCGTTGAGAAACACCGCCACGCATTTGTGATGGAAACTCTTGTCCCAATCCTCATGCGTCATCTCCCGGCCGCTCGGCGTCAACCAGGCGATATCACGGACTTCGTCGCCGGTTCGGATCGGCTCGCCCTCGAAGAACCTGCGCCGCTTAAACACCGGATGGCTCTTGCGCAACCGGGTCGCCTTGCGGGCAAAGGCCAGCAGGTCGGCGTTCTTGTCGACCAACGACCAGTCCATCCAGGCCAACTCGGAGTCCTGGCAGTAGACGTTGTTGTTGCCTCGTTGGGTGCGGCCGATCTCGTCGCCGTGCGAGATCATCGGCGTGCCCTGGCTGATCATCAGGGTGGCCCAGAAGTTGCGCATCTGGCGGCACCGCACCGCGGTGATGTCGGGGTCGTCGGTCGGCCCTTCGACGCCGCAGTTCCACGACCGGTTATGGCTTTCTCCGTCGCGGTTGTCCTCGCCGTTGGCTTCGTTGTGCTTTTCGTTGTAAGACACCAGGTCGTTGAGCGTGAACCCGTCATGGGCGGTGACGAAGTTGATGCTGGCGCTGGGGCGACGGCTGCTCACCTCGTAGAGGTCCGACGAGCCGGTCAGGCGGGAGGCGAACTCGCCCAGGGTCGCGGGCTCGCCCCGCCAGTAGTCACGCACAGTGTCGCGGTATTTCCCGTTCCACTCGGTCCACAAACCTGGAAAATTGCCGACCTGGTAGCCGCCTTCGCCGACGTCCCACGGCTCGGCGATCAGCTTGACCTGGCTGATGACCGGATCCTGTTGCACCAGATCGAAGAACGCGCTCAATCGGTCGACGTCATAGAACTCGCGGGCCAGCGTGGAGGCCAGGTCGAAGCGGAACCCGTCGACGTGCATTTCCAGCACCCAGTAACGCAGCGAGTCCATGATCAGCTGCAGGGTGTGCGGGTGACGGGCGTTGAGGCTGTTGCCGGTGCCGGTGAAGTCCTTGTACAGGCGCAGGTCCTCGTCGACAAGCCGGTAATAGGCCTTGTTGTCGATGCCGCGGAAGTTGATCGTCGGGCCCAGGTGGTTGCCTTCGGCGGTGTGGTTGTAGACCACGTCGAGGATGACCTCGATGCCGGCTTCGTGCAGGCTGCGCACCATCCTTTTGAACTCGGTGACCGCGTTGCCGGCCTGCCGGTTCGACGCGTACTGGTAGTGCGGAGCGAAGAACGCGAATGTGTTGTAGCCCCAATAGTTTCGCAATCCGAGCTCCAGCAGCCGCTGGTCGTGCAGGAACTGGTGCACCGGCATCAGCTCGAGTGCGGTGACGTTGAGCGACTTGAGGTGATCGACGATCGCCGGGTGGGCCAGGCCGGCGTAGGTGCCCCGAAGTCCTTCGGGGACGCCCGGATGGGTCCGGGTCAGGCCCTTGACGTGGGCCTCGTAGATGACGGTCTCGTGGTACGGGGTGAGTGGCGCGCGGTCGAACGCCCAGTCGAAGAAGGGGTTGATGACCACGCTGGTCATGGTCTGGCCGAGCGAGTCGACCATCGGGGGAGTGCCGGGGTCTGCCGAGTCGCCTTCTGGGCCAACGGCGTCCAAGTCGTAGGAAAAGAGCGCCTGCCCGAAGGTGAACTCGCCATCGAAGGCTTTTCCGTACGGGTCGAGCAGCAGCTTGCTCGGGTCACACCGGTGGCCGGCCGGCGGATCGAATGGCCCGTGGACCCGAAACCCGTAGCGCTGGCCTGGGCTGATGTTCGGCAGGTAGGCGTGCCAGACGTAACCGTCCACCTCGTCGAGGGGGATGCGCGACTCGCTTCCGTGCTCGTCGATCAGGCACAAGTCGATCTTGTTGGCGATCTCGGAGAACAGCGAAAAGTTGGTGCCAGCACCGTCATAGGTGGCCCCGAGTGGATAGGCGTTGCCCGGCCACACGGTAGGCAGCGTGGGATCGGGACCGTCGGCGTTGAATGAGGCCGTGCCCGAAGGTGCGGCTGGATTGTTCGTCGACATCACTTGACCTTATCCGTGCCCGCGTGCGACGGGTGGGGCTACCACCAACCCGTGTTCGCGGCGATCTGCCTGCCCAGCTCGGGGGCCAGGGTGCGCACATAGGTGGGGGACAGGTGATGAGCGCCGTGGTAGATCAGCACGTTTCCTTCCACCGCACGGCAGATGTCGGGGCGGCATATCGCGTCGGACACATCAAGCGGCTTGAGCAGTGGGAACTGCGCAACGAAATCCAGGGTGGGATTGTGGTCGGCCAACACGTCGGAACGCTTGGCTCCGCACGAGTCCGCGTTGCCGCCCTTGGCCAGGCAGTCGGCGGGAATGAGCGGTTTGCCGTCTTTCACCAGCCAGGGGGTGTCCCGCATGGCGAGGATGGGAATGTTGTTGTCGGACAGCGTCTGCCAGATCCCGATGTAGGTCGCGGGCATGACGTCCCCGGTTTTGATGTTCCACGGGCGGGTCGAGGTGGTGAACACGTAGTCGGGGCGGTCGGTGGCCAGCTTGGCCAGCGTCGTCTGCACCCACTCGCGGCACTGCGGATAGGGGGCGTTGTTGCCCATGATCAGCGGAACCTGCTCCGTGGACAGCGGGCAGCCCATCTTGAGGTAGGTCACCACTTTGAAGTGGTGCAGCTGCCCGAGCAGGTCCAGCGCGGGCAGCCAGTGTTCGGCGTGGGATCCGCCGGCCAGCGCGATGGTACGGCTGGCCGAGACGTCGCCGTAGGTGCAGTTGACCACCGCGGGGTTGACGAAGTCGCTGATGCAGCCGTCCCGGGTGGACGCCGGCAGGTCGTCCTTGACTTCCAGGACCGTGGGCCGCATCTTCAGCGTCGGTACCCGCACATGTGCGGTCAGCGCGCGCGCACCCGGGTAGTCCAGGGCGCTGAGTCCGCTCAACTCCTTGCCCGTGGCGCGTTCCCCGGTGACGTGCTCGCGCCAGGTGAATGACGTCGCGGTCAACGCAACGCCCAACAGCAGCACCGCCGAACCCAGCGCCATCGTGGGCCGGCGCAGGCACGCCGGCCAGGGGTTCGCCGGGATCGGTGACCGCGGCGAGGGCTCAGCGCCGCCGGCGGGCGCGCGGTACCGCAGCGGCTCCTCGACCAGCCTGGTGGTCAGGTAAGCCAGCAACCCGGACACCAGCAGCAGTGCCGTGCCGTCGACAAAGTTGGCGTGCGCGTGCCCGGTATAGGACAGCCAGAAGATGAGCAGTGGCCAGTGCCACAGATACAGCGAGTACGCCATCGCCCCCAACGCCACCAGCGGCCCGGCCGCGAGCAGCCGATTCGGCAGCGGCAACCCGTCGTTGGTGTCGGGGTGGCCTTGCTGGTTGGCCCCGGCAAGGATCATCAGCATCGTCGCGCCGACGGGTACCAGTGCCCATGGGCCGGGGAATTCCTTGACGCCGTCGATCAGGGCCCCGCAGGACAGGATCGCCGCCAGCGCGATGGTGGCGACGACGGTGCGCAGCCACATCGGCCAGCGGATGTGCGGGACCAGCGCGCCGACGAGGGCTCCCAGCAGCAATTCCCATGCCCGCGCGAAGCTGTTGTAGTAGGCACTCGCCTGGTCGGCCTGCGCAGCGATGATCGCGTAGCCGAACGACGCGATCGTCAACGCGCTCAGCAGCAACACGAACACGGTCCGAGGGTGCGGGCGCCCACCAGTTGGGCCCGTTGGGGAGGCCCGAAGCGGGCCGCGCAGCAGGTAGGCACAGCCGGCGATCAGCAGCAGGAACGCGACGTAGAACTGACCCTGCACCGACATGGACCAGATGTGCTGCAGGGGGCTGACGGCTTCGCCCGCCCGAAGGTAGTCGGACGCGGTGCTGGCCAGCTCCCAGTTCTGGTAGTAGCCCAGGCTGGCCAGGCTCTGGTCGGCGAACGTCTCCCAGCGAGTTTGCGGTTGCACCCAAATGGTGAGCAGCGCGCACCCGGCGAGGACCACGACCAGTGCCGGTAGCAGCCGACGGACCAGCCGGATCAGCTCCGATACCGGGGACAGCGTTTGAGCCGGGTCCAGGGCAGCGCGCAGGATCTTGCCGCCGAAGAAGAACCCCGATAGCGCCAGGAACACGTCCACGCCGCCGGAAACCCGGCCGAACCAGATGTGGAAGACGGCGACCAGCGTGATCGCGATGCCGCGTAGGCCGTCCAGATCGTAACGATAAAGGCCCGTCGGCGGGGTCGCCCGCCCGACCGGCTCCGGGCTGGAGGCCGGCGTGCGGGGCGGTGACAGGCTGACCATATTGACAGTCAATCTACCCAATCCGCCACCTGCCAAGCGTCGCTTGCGATCGGCGACGGGGCAGGTGGCGGGTGCTGGGGAACTGGGAAGGAACTAGGAATCAGGTAGGAAAAACGCTTGAAATAGGCTGGAAACCTGCTGGAAACCGGCCAGGTTAGCGCACGGTGGCCAGGGGAGCGAGCTGCACTGGCGCCTGCGTGGGCACCGGCTGTCCTGGGACCTGCAGGGCAGGCACCTGCTGCACCGGCGCTTGCTGCGTCGGCACCTGCTGCAAGGGCGCCTGCAAGGTTGGCGCCTGCTGCGTCGGCACCTGCTGCGTCGGCACCTGCTGGGTGGGCACCTGCTGGGTGGGCATCTGCTGCGAGGGCACCTGCTGTGTGGGCGCTTGCTGAGCCGGCGTCGTCGGAACCCCCAGGACCCGGACCACATAGGGCGCCATGCCGCTGCTGCGCGCCGGCGAGACCTGTACGACGTCGCCCACCTCCAGCATCTGTCCGTTCCCGAGGAACATCGCGACGCTTTGGGTGCCTTCTGGGCCGTAGAAGATCAGGTCGCCCTTGCGTGCCTGCTGCGGCGGGATCTTCTGGCCGACCTTGTACATCTGGCCTGAGGAGCGCGGCAGCTTAAGCCCGGCGCCGGCGTAGGCGTACTGCATCAGGCCCGAGGCGTCGAATCCGACGGTGTTGATACCGCTACCGGTGCCGCGGGTGGGGCCGGTGACACCGCCGCCGGCCCAGGAGAACGGCACGCCACGCTGGGCAAGTCCACGCGCGACCACGACGTCGGTCACCTGTTGGTAGTCCATTGGTCTAGTGCCCGGGTCAGCTGCCGCGATACCGGCGGTGACCATCGGGGTCACCAGCATCGTCAGTCCGATCACGAAGGCGTAGATGCGCTTCATTTGGGTTCCGCCCCTCTCTGGGCCCTCTCGGGCTGGTCGACCTCCGCGCGGTGACTTCGCGCATAGGCCGCTGTCCCTTGGCGCACGCGATGGCTTCCACGTCGGAGCCGAACGCCGCTGCATGGTGAGTCACACCAGTCACTACAGACACTTTTACAACAGAAGTTGGCGGTGGCACAGGGCTAGACAGGTCCGGAAAGGATTATTTGTCGTACCGTGACCGGACAGTGACGGGCGCGCTCAATCTTGTATGCGCAGTTGTGATTTCGGTCTCATGCCGTGGCCGGACCGTGTCCGTCGCCCCGCGGCGGCGCCAGGCTGTTTAGCCCCAGTAGCGTTGGTTAGCCCCAGTAGCGTTCGCTGTAAGTGGTCAACATGAAGCCGGCCATCGAGCTGACCATCAGGATGGTGAGAGCCAATACCGGCCAGAACGACATGTACCAGCCCTTCAGCATGGACACGAAGGGCCCGATTCCGGCCGCGGCGATCGCGGCACCGATGCCGCCCCACACCAGTGGATAGATATACATATCGACCCCGAATGGCACCGGCCCACACTGGTCCCCGGTGCACACGTTCCCGAGGAAGCCCCACAGCTTTGTCGGCCACGTCGTAGCCGTGGCCAGCAGGAGAAGCAGTATCAGCAGTGCGACGGTGCAGAGCACGTCCCAGACGGCCACCCGCAGCCGAAGCACCGGTGGTGGCCCGTCGTCGGAGACAGGCGCGGCATCGGGATCGGCTGAAGGGACCTCGTCAGCTTCGGGCGGGTAGTCCACCTCGGTGCCGGACAGGGGGCCGGTGAACGACTCGTTGGGCTGGTGCGGCGAGGCCATGGGGTCCAATGGTCCCCGATCGTCGGGGTTTGTGCGACCCACGGCTAGTGTCGAGCTCGTAAGTTCGTCGGGGGCAGGGTTGGCCTCCTTGCGTCGAGATCGACGTTAGCGAGACCTGTTCTCGAACTTTTCCGCGCTGGCGTCGATCTCGACGCGTATGTCGGTGGTCCAGTCCACCATCCCATCATGGGCGAGGTATTCCTTGGCAGCGAAGCGATCGCTGCCGCCGCGTTGAATGATTACCAGCTGCGCCGGTGGCATCGGACCATCTTCCGTGACGTCTACATACCGAAGCGGTACGAGCCGTCGCTGGACGATCGCACGGTTGGTGCCTGGTTGTGGTCACGCCGGCGCGGGGTAATCGCGGGTGTTGCGGCGTCGGCGCTGCACGGAGCGCAGTGGGTTGACGCGGCCACCGCGATTGAACTCGTCGCGAAGAGCGCCCGACGCCAGCCCGGACTGGTCGTTCGCAACGAAACGCTCGGCTGCGACGAACTGACTGCCATCAGGCGGCTACCGGTGACGCTTCCAGTTACCGGCGTCGCCCGCACTGCGTTCGATATCGGCCGCCACCTGCCGCGCGGTCAGGCGGTGGCGCGACTCGACGCGCTCATGCACGCCACGCCGTTCTCTGTCGA
Source organism: uncultured Actinomycetota bacterium (assembly GCA_963748885.1). GTDB lineage: Bacteria > Actinomycetota > Actinomycetes > Mycobacteriales > Mycobacteriaceae > Mycobacterium. The sequence continues at coordinate 81,007 of CAVVLC010000064.1, read as the reverse complement.
AGACGTCGCCGTATTGGCGAAGCGGTACCGCGGCGCCCGTGGTCTGCGCCGGCTAGGGCGGGTGCTGCCTTTGGTGGACGGTGGCGCAGCGTCGCCGAAGGAAAGCTGGTTGCGGCTGCTTCTCATCGACGCCGGCCTGCCGAAACCGACAACGCAGATACCGGTCAATGACGGCTGGCGAGCTGTGGGTTTGCTCGACATGGGCTGGGAGGATTACCTGGTCGCGGCGGAGTATGACGGCGACCAACACTTCTCGGATCGAAGGCGATTCGTCAAGGACATCGGCCGGCTGGCGACGTTTCAGGACTTGGGTTGGATCGTGATCCGGGTCGTCGCCGAGCATCGACCTGACGACATCGTTCGCCGTGTGCATGAGGCCCTCGTCCGCCGCGGCTATCGCCGAGATCGACATTAGCGCGCGATCTACTCGAACTTTGTCGCGGTAACGTCGATCTCGGCGCGTCCTGAAGACCAAGAGACCCCCGGCGAACTCACGAGCGAGACCACTAGTGTCGAAGTCCGTGGCTAGGGCGATTCCAGGGCCGATTCGAGGGGCGACTCCCGGGTTGACGCCCGAGCAGATCAGCGCGATCGACGCCGCGCACATCTATGGCATCCCTACAGCACCATCGGCGCCTCGAACGTTGGCGCGGCCGTTGCCCCGGTGGTCGCGGTCGCCGCCCGGGCGCCCGGCTGACGCTGGTCCGCGGCGGCCGGCAGATCGAGGTGCTCGACGCGATGAGCTCCTGGTGGACCGCCATCCACGGTCATGGTCATCCAGTGCTGGACGCGGCGCTGACTGCCGCAGCTGGGCGCGATGAACCACGTCATGTTCGGCGGGCTGACCCACGAGCCGGCGGCCCGGCTGGCCCAGCTGCTGGTCGCAGATCACCCCGGCGGGACTGGAGACGGTGTTCTTCAGCGACTCCGGGTCGGTGTCGGTGGAGGTCGCGGTGAAGATGGCGTTGCAGTACTGGCGCAGCCGCGGGCCGGCCCGCCAAGCACCGGCTGATGACGTGGCGCGGCGGTTATCACGGCGACACCTTCACGCCGATGAGCATCTGCGACCCCGATGGCGGCATGCACTCGCTGTGGACGGACGTCCTGGCGCCGCAGGTGTTCGCACCGCAGGTGCCACCGGACTACGACCCCGGCCTACAGCGCCGCATTCGAGGCGCAACTGGCGCGGCACGCCGCCGAACTGGCCGCCGTCGTCGTCGAGCCGGTGGTGCAGGGCGCCGGCGGGATGCGCTTCCACGACCCGCGCTATCTGCGCGACGTGCGCGAGGCCTGCCGGCGGCACCGGCGTGTTGCTGATTTTCGACGAGATCGCGACCGGGTTCGGCCGCACCGGGGAGCTGTTCGCCGCCGACCACGCCGGGGTCGAGCCCGGACATCATGTGTGTCGGCAAGGCGCTGACCGGCGGATACCTCAGCCTGGCCGCCACCCTGTGCAGCACCGACATCGCGCACACCATCAGCGCCGGTGAGGCCGGTGCGCTGATGCACGGGCCCACGTTCATGGCCAACGCGCTGGCCTGCGCGGTGTCGGTGGCCAGCGTCGAGCTGCTGCTCGGCCAGGACTGGCGGTCGCGGGTCGACCGAAATCGGAGCCGGGCTGGCCGCCGGGCTGGCGCCCGCCAGGGCGCTGCCCGGCGGTGACCGACGTGCGGGTGTGCGGCGCCATCGGCGTCATCGAGTGTGACCGGCCGGTCGACCTGGCCGTTGCCACCCCCGCGGCGCTGGATCGCGGCGTCTGGCTGCGCCCGTTCCGCAACCTGGTCTACGCGATGCCGCCGTTCATCTGCCCGCCCGACGAGATCGCGCAGATCACCTCGGCGATGGTCGAGGTCGCCCTGCACCGGCTCGTCAGGCTGAACTCCCATGGAGGCCTCCATCGAGACGTCACCGCTGGCCTGGCTGGACGAGGTCGAGCGGCAGCGGCGCGAGGCCGGGCTGCGCCGCTCGCTGCGGCCGCGGCCCGCCGTCGGCCACCGAGCTGGACCTGGCGTCCAACGACTACCTCGGTCTGTCCCAGCATCCCGACGTCATCGACGGCGGTGTCGCGGCGCTGCGCACCTGGGGCGCCGGCGCCACCGGTTCGCGCCTGGTCACCGGCGACACCGAGCTGCACCAGGAATTCGAGTCCGAGCTCGCCGAGTTCATCGGCGCCGCAGCGGGCTTGGTGTTCTCCTCGGGGTACACCGCCAACCTGGGCGCTGTCGTCGGGCTGTCGGGTCCGGGTTCGCTGCTGGTGTCCGACGCCTACTCGCACGCCTCCCTGGTCGACGCCTGCCGGCTGTCGCGGGCCCGGGTGGTGGTGACGCCGCACCGCGACGTCGCCGCCGTCGATGCCGCGCTGGGCGTCGCGCGACGAGGAGCGCGCCGTCGTGATCACCGACTCGGTGTTCAGCGCCGACGGCACCGCTGGCCCCGCTCCGCGAGTTGCACGACGTGTGCCGCCGCCACCGCGCGCTGCTGCATCGTCGACGAGGCGCACGGGCTGGGCGTGCGTGGCGGCGGCCGCGGCCTGCTGCACGAGCTCGGCCTGGCGGGTGCGCCCGACGTGGTGGTGACGACGACGCTGTCCAAGGCGCTCGGCAGCCAGGGCGGCGTGGTGCTCGGGCCCGGCCGCGGTGCGCGCGCATCTGATCGACGCCGCCCGCCCGTTCATCTTCGACACCGGCCTGGCGCCGGCGGCGGTCGGCGCCGCCCTGGCCGCGCTGCGCGTGCTGAACGCCGAGCCGTGGCGGCCGGAGGCGGTGCTGCGGCATGCTCGGCGAACTCGCCGAGGTCTGCGGCGTGCTCGAGGTGCCGGAGTCCGCGGTGGTGTCGGTGATCCTCGGCGATCCGGAGGTGGCGCTGGCCGCCGCGACCGCCTGCCTGGACGCCGGCGTGCGGGTGGGCTGCTTCCGGCCGCCGACGCGTGCCCGCCGGGACGTCGCGGCTGCGGCTGACCGCGCGCGCCTCCCTGGATGCCGCCGAGCTGGACCTCGCGCGCCGGGTGCTGACGCACGTGCTTTCGGGAGCTGGTCCTGGGCGCGCCGTTGACCGTCCTGGTCATCACCGGGACCGGGACGGGGGTCGGTAAGACGGTCGCCACCGCGGCGCTGGCCTGCCGCGCCCGGCAGGCCGGCATCGACGTCGCGGTGTGCAAGCCGGTGCAGACCGGCACCGATCGACGGCGACGACGACCTCGCCGAGGTCGGCCGGCTGTCCGGGGTGACCGAGCTCGCCGGCCTGGCGAGCTATCCGCAGCCGCTGGCGCCGGCCGCCGCTGCCGAGCTGGCCGGCATGAGCGTTGCCCACCCGCGATCGAGCTGTTGCAGGTCATCCGCGGTCTGGACCGCCCGGGGCGGTTGACGCTGGTCGAAGGCGCCGGGGGACTGCTCGTCGAACTCGGCGGCGACCGGGTCACGCTTGCGTGACCTCGCCGTTGACCTGGGCGCCGCGGCGCTGGTTGTGGTCGGCGCCGAACTGGGCACCCTCAACCACACCGCGTTGACGCTGGAATCGACTTGCCGCGACAAGGTATTTGCGTGCGCGGGATTGGTGATCGGCAGCTGGCCGCAGCGGCCCGGACTGGTGGAGACGTCGAATCGGGCCGCGCTGGCCGAGCTGGCTCCGGTGCGGGCCGCGCTGCCCGCCGGGGCCGGTTCGATGGACGCTGCCGCCTTCGCGGCCATGAGCGCGGCGGCCTTCGACCGTGCCTGGGTAGCCGGGCTGGTCCGCTGATGGTGCATTCGATCGAGCTGGTCTTCGACCCCGACACCGAGGCGGCGATGCGTCGCATCTGGGACGACCTGGCCGGCGCCGGAATACCCAGCCAGGCGCCGGCCAGCCGTCCGCACGTGACGCTGGCCGTCGCCGAACGCATCGCCGCGGACGTCGACGAGCTGCTGGGTTCGGTGAGCCGGACCCTGCCGCTGGTCGCCGCGATCGGCGCGCCGGTGCTGTTCGGCCGGGCCAACGTCGTGTTCGCGCGACTCATCGTGCCGACGAGCGAGCTGTTGGCCCTGCACGCCGAGGTGCACCGGCTTTGCCTCCCGCATCTGGTGCCCGAGGCCGATGTCCAACAGCCGGCCCGGTCAGTGGACCGCGCACGTCACGCTGGCGCGCCGGGTCGGCGGCAGCCAACTCGGCCGGGCGCTGCGCATCGCGGGCCGGCCATCGCAGATCGACGGCCGATTCGCGGGCTTACGCCGGTGGGACGGCAACAAGCGCGCCGAGTATCCGATCAGTCGGGGATGAAGGCGAATTTGTCGGGGTCGGGACCGGTGCGGCCGGACTCGCCGCGATGGAGGGCGGTGATGGCATCCATTTCATCGTCGCCGAGGCCGAAATCGAAGATGTCGAAGTTCGACTGCATCCGCTCGCGGTGCACCGACTTCGGGATCACGATGTCGCCGCGCTGGATGTGCCAGCGCAGCACCACTTGAGCGGGCGTCTTGCCGTGCGCGGCGGCGATGCGGGTGATGACCTCGTCGTCGAGCACCCTGCCCTGGGCGATCGGCGACCAGGCCTCGGTCACGATCCGGTGCTCGTGGTCGTAGGCGCGCACCTCATCGTTGGTGAAGTACGGGTGCGCCTCGATTTGGTTGACCGCGGGCACCGTGCGCGAACCCACGGCCAGTCGCTGTAGATGGGCGACCTGGAAGTTTGACACGCCGATGCTGCGGGCCCGCCCGTCCTTGGCGAACTCCTCCAACACGTTCCAGGTGGAGACGAAGTCACCGTCGTACAGGGTGGGCAGCGGCCAATGGATCAAAAACAGGTCGACGTAGTCCGAACCCAGCGCGCTCAAGGTGCCGTCGAACGCGCGGCGCGCGTCGTCGGGCCGGTGATACCCGTTGTTCAGCTTGCTGGTGATGAACACTTGCCCGCGCTCCAGCCCGGCATCGCGGATGCCCTGCCCGACTCCCTTCTCGTTTTGATACATCTCGGCGGTGTCGATGTGGCGGTAGCCGACGTCAAGTGCCGAACGGACCGCCGCGGCCGTCTGATCGGGATGGACCTGGAAGACGCCGAAACCCAGTTGCGGGATCGTGTTGCCGTCGTTGAGCGTGATCGACGGGACGGAACTCATCTGGTTGACCTCCTGGCCGTTGCGGTGGTTGCGATCATTGTCGGGCCTGCCCGTCAGGACGACGCGACAAACACAGTCTCAAGAACCACGTCGCGCCGCTCGGTCATCCGCCGAAGAGCAAATAAAGGCCGGTAAAGGTGTAGCCGACCATGACCAGCATCATGGTGAGCTGCCCGGTGAGCTGATGGCCGGCCGGCAGCAGCCGCAGCGCCCTGTCATGAGCCGCGATCACCGCCACGATGTGCCCGGTGACCACGCAGGTCACCTTGATCGCCGCCAGCACCGGGGGATGCTGGGACAACACGTACGCGACGTGCAGGTGCGCCGACCCGAGCAGGTTCCATCCGCGGCCGAGCGGATCGGCCAGGCTGAAGACGGCTTGCTGTCCGCGCTCGACCAGGTACGACAGGTAGTGCGCGAAGATGTATCCCACCACGATCGGGATCAGCGAGTGCGCCATCTGACCCGGCAACGCGCGACGCCCCTCCCGGTCCACCCCGCCCGTTGCCCGTGCCGCAAGCGAAAACGTCACTGCGACAACAGAAACGAACACCAGCAGCCCGATGGTTCGCAGCACCGACGACGAAACCGTCGACGGCACACCATGGGCCGCGCGCGCCAGCCGATCCGCGAAGCCGCGCCAGGTCGGCGACGACGAGAAACTGTCGAATGCCGTCGACCCGAGCAGCACCGCCAGCACCACGACGATGCCGGGCCGCACGGGCAGCGAGGGCAAATGGTCGAACGGGTTACCGATCGCGATTCTCCCGGTGGCCGGGTTGCGGCGAAACGGCGAGAGCCGCGAAACTGCCATGCTGTACACGCCGAACGGGTCCGCCCTGGCCAACCAGCGCTGCCCGCACACCCACGCCCCGCCCAGCAACACCACGACATAAACCACCAGCCAGGTTTGCACCCAGGGCAGCGACACCGAGTTCGGGCTGGCCAAGTTCCATCCAGACGAAGGCGAACAGGCCCGCCGCGGCGGGGCGATATCCCCAGCTTTCGGGGTAGGCCCGCCCCCCGGCCCAGCTGGGCTTACTGCTGCGTCGTGGCAAGCCGCGCCGCAGCAGCAGGTACACCGTGCGCACCGGGGATATCACTCGCCACACCGGGCCGAAAAGCAGGGAGAGCGCCACCAACCCAACCCACAACAGCACGTAGAACGCCCCCAGCAGGCCGTTGGCCTGCGTCTGCGGACCCCAAACTCCGGCCAGCACTACCCACACCGCGAAAACCAGCGCCACCGCGGAAACGGTCCACCGCGTCGCCCGAGCGTCCACCAGCGTGGTGACCGCCGCGGGCAGCGGGTGGCCCGGCTTGTCCGGATCAAACCGCGGCCGCCGCCACGCGAAGGCAACCAGGGCAAACGTGAACGTCAACGCCCATGCAGCTCCGACCATGGCATAGGCGTAGGGCACCGGAAGATCGCTCGACCCGCCAAGACCGTGCGCGAGAACCACTGTCGCGCCATCGGGGTTCACGGCTGCACTTGGATGGTCGCGATCGTGCGGTCCAGGTGGTGCAGCTCGACTTCCACGTTGCCGGGAACGTCGACGCTGAACTGGAAGGTTTGATTGGGCGCGGCCGCGACTTGGAACTTGTGGTCGGGCACGGAGTGCACGTGCAGTTCGTCGGTGGCGTCGCTGGTGACGTGGATGGTGATCGGCTGGCGCACTTTGGCCTGCAGGGTGGCGTTGGTCGGGGAGACCTGCCCGTTGGCGATGGTGACGGCGACGTCCAAGCCGGCGGCGGGCGGCTGGCTCGGCGACCCGCCGCAGGCAACCAGCCCGCACACCAGCGCCGCCGCGCCCGTCGTCATCAGGGTGCCGCGAAGCGCCATCGCCTCACGCCGCTCTGGGCAGGGGGTGCCGCTCCTCGGCTGCCCGCTGGGGCGAGGTCTCGCCATTGATTCGTCCCGCACCCCATGTCAGGCCGGCGATGACCATCAACGTGAAGATCAGCACCACGATCGAGCCGGCGTTGAACAACCACGTCGGGGCATTCTGGTCGCGCTCGCGCTGCAGGATGGTGACCTCCTGAACGAACGGCCGGGTGGTTGACACGGCCGGCACCTCGGCTGCTGGGATGGCGTCGTCCGCCGGTTCGTAGATTGGCACAGCCGTCATCGTGTAGCCGTCTTGGATCCGCATCAGCGTCTTCCACGATCCCCAGACGGGCACCGGCTGGGTGGAGACGTAGTGCCCAGCATCGAGCCTTCGCAGCCGGTCGATCACCAGGCCGCGATTATTCTCCATTCGGCCCTGCCAGGACAGCACCGTCACCCAGTCCGGGTCGTCGCTAACCATGTCCTTCGGGGTGAGCTGCAGATCGACCGACACCATGCGTTGGCCGGGCTGGCTGGGCAGGTCGGTCAGGGTGATTTTGGCGGTGTCTTGCCGCGGCACCACGATGTGCAACCCATTGGCCACCGCGCCGCCGATCACCAACACCGTCGCCGCGACCACCGAGATGCCGATCGCCCGGCTCGGCAGCCGCTGCCCGGTGAGCACCATTCCCATCAGCGCCCCGCACAGTCCGGCCAGCACCGCCACCGGCACCGCCATCGCCAGCGCCTCGCCCCACATGCCGGTCGGCCATGGATAGTGATACACCGCCCCGATCCACAGCGATTCGACCCACAGGCCCACGGTGCCCACACCGAGACCGGCGACGGCGCCAAAGGCGATGGGGTTCTTGAACAGCGGCGTCAGCGCCAACAATTCGACCACCACCGCGGGGCCCAGATAAAGCGGGAACCAGTTGGTCGGGGCCCCCAGGATCGGGCCCACCAGCAGCGCAACGCCGCCCCGCAGCGCCAGCGCGAACAGCGCCGCCAGGATCGCCGCGCCCCTACCCATCGTCATGCGGGCCACCACCAGTCCCAGCGCCGCGACGCAGGCGATCATCATCGGCTGCAGCACCAGGCGGAACTGCTCGACGCCGAAGTCGTATTCGATCTGGTAGACCGACAACCCGATCAGCAGTCCGCCGCACGACAGGTAGCGCAGGAACTTCACGAAGGGACGTTCCGACGTCGGGTTCCCGCCTTCGTATTCCAGCATCAGCACCGCGAAGAGGGAAAGCCCGGCCCCGCCGATCATCATCAAATGCGTTGGGCCCCAAAGCGTGACGTCCTGGCCGAAGATGCGATGCCAGATGTCGTCGAGCGGAAACCCGATCATCGCGTACAGGCCGCAGCCCGCCATCAGGACGCCGCCGACCGGCGCGTGCCAGTTGCCGGTGATGCGGACCGGCGCTGGGCCGGGCTTGTCGAACGGCAGCACGATCGCCAACATGCCCGCGACGAACACCCCGAACAGCCCGATGATGATGAAATAGTGCGCCGGGTTGGCCAACGGGCCGGGATCGCGGCCGTTGCCGATGTGCCAGCTGACGTCCCAGATGAACCCGAACAGGGCGCAGATGAGCGACGTGGTGAACACCAGCACTGGCAGCGCCACCCAGGGGGGTCGGTGGAATTTCTCGCCCATCCAGTCCCCGATCCGGGCCAGCCAGGCGATCCGATGAGTTCGGTGCGCGTACCCGATCCACAGCATCACTACCGATATGACCGCCGCGGCGACCGAAAGCCCGATCACCTGGTTCAGCCCGGCACCGCGTGCCGGCGGCTCGGCCAGCAGCCGCAGTGCTGTCGACTCCATCGTCTCCATCGTGGTGTCCTCCCAATTGCGCCCGGCCGCCCGGGGAGATTGATCCGACGTCCGCTACTTACTTCGAGGTAAGGTCGCGATCGAGCTTGACATGCCCCGTTTCAGCCCTCGTCAATCCTTGTTTTCGCCGGTCGCGTCGGTTGGCTGCTTCGGATTGTCCGGTGCGCCGGTGCCAGCGCTTCGGCCGGCGCGACGGTCCCGGATCGCCACGTACAGGACAACGCCCACGACGATCACCGCGGGCAAGAATGCGGGCCCCGCCAGCAGGATCCAGTGGTGCGCCACAAGCTCGACGTGCGGATTGGTCGGATCGGCCATGAGTGCCATGGGTGCTGGTATACCCGCGATCAGCCGGCAGCTAGGTCCCGGCGCTGGGTGAACTTGATGTCGAGACTACGCAGATAGGTCTGCAGCCCGGCGTCCTGGACGGGGATCAGGTGGGCCGGCGCCCCGGATTCGTTGTAGTGCGCGTGCCACATGCCCGGTGGGGTGGTGAAGGCGCCGCCGGCCTGCCAGTCCACCCTGATCGGGTCGACGATCTCGCCGCGCTCGTCGAGGCGGCTGCCCAGCAGCGTGTAGCAGCCGGGCTCGGCATCGAGTATCAAGTCGAGCGCGACCGATTGGTGACGGTGGGGACGCTGCTCCTGGCCCGCGGGCAGCACGCCGAACATCGCCCACAGCACGTGGGTGATCGTCAGGGTCTGCTCCTCCTCGGCATTGGCCAGCAAGACGCTGACCCGGCTCTTTTCGTTGGCGCCGGGGCGGGATGCGATGTCCTCGAGCTTGGCGACCGCGTCCGCGCGGTGGAATTTGGTGGCGCGGAACATCGGCCGGGTGGCTTCGGCGCCCAGGTAGCTCAGCAACGGCCCATCGTGCACCCAGTACATAGCGGTCTCGGCGTCGGCGTCGGCGTAGAAACGCGTGCGGGCACCGGCGGGCAGGGTCAAGAAGTCACCCTTTTCCCACTGGACCAGCCGGCCGTCGACCGCGGCAAAGCCGCGCCCGTAAAGAACGTAGTACAGCTGGGATGTGGCATTGGGGCAGGTGTCGATGTGCTCACCCGCGCGGATGCGCACAAAATTGGCCGACAACCCCGGGCTGGTCGCCACACCGGTCTTGATGCCCAGCTCCTTCGACAAATCCAGCGGGATCACGCCGGTCGGATGGTCGAGGTAGATCTCCGGGCCGAACGCAACGATCGGCACCTGCGGCACGTGGCCCGAGCCGATCGGGTTCGCGGCCTTCGTGTACTCGAAGTAGCGGGCGTCGTCCGCCCAGTCTTCAAAGCGGCCCTCGAATCCGTACTTCGCCACATTCGCCATGGGTGCGGGAACCGTCGGGTCGAGGTTCGCCCGCTCGGCTGTGTGCTGCTGCGCAATGGACATTTTGAGACTCCCAACAAAGCTTCGGATCATTAGTATCTAAATAATATCTAACTTGTATCTAAGTTTCAACCCGAACCGGACGCGGTGCGGCTAGGCCGGGTTTTCGGAGAGCTGGGGATACCGTTCAGATACGACTTAGCCGCAAGGAGGCCGCGATGGGGACGGAGGCAACCCGACGCCGGGCCGCTGCGAAGGATCGGGCGCTGGACTACGTCAAGACCAAGGTTCTCACCGGCGGATTTCCGGGTGGGGAGTTGATCAGCGAGGGTGAAGTCGCAACCGCGCTGGGGATGTCGCGAACCCCGGTGCGCGAGGCCTTTCTGCAGTTGGAGGCCGCCGGGCTGCTACGGCTATATCCGCAGCGTGGCGCCCTGGTCGTGCCGGTTTCCCCCGAGGAGGTCCGCGCGGTCATGGAAGCCCGGCTGGTGCTGGAAGACTTCGCGGCGGGCGCGGTGATCGGGCGTGGGCCCGCCAGCTGTGCGACGGCCTTCGAGCAGCTTTCGGCCCAGCTGGACCGCCAGCGTGACGCCGCCGCCGCATCCGATATGCGCGCGTTCCTCGAGTCCGACCGCACCTTTCACAACATCACCCTCGACGCGGCGGGCAACGGCATACTGGCCGGCTTTTACTCGTCGCTTCGGGACCGTCAGATGCGGATGATCGGCGAATCGGCACTGCGCGACCCGCACCGGCTGAGCACCATCATCGATGAGCATCGGGGCATCGCCGAAGCACTGCGGGACGGCGACCGCAAACGTGCTCGCGCGGCCGTGCGGGCCCACCTGGCGAGCACCATGCAGGCCCTAGGTCTGGCCCCAACCCTCCAGGCCCCGACTTCCGGCCTCGACGGCGACGCGTCCGACTGAATCGCCCACCGCATGCCGGCGCGGGTTTGGTCGCGTGCGGACGGCTACCCTAACGTGAACACCGCTTAAGACTTAGATAAGACGTAGAGGAGTGCTGGGTGACGCAGGCGGCGACGAGGACAACCACCGACAGCGACAGCACCGACATATTGGGGCAGGCCCGGGGGCAGGTGCTGGAGCGCGGCGAGGGCCTGAGCCGAGACCAGGTGCTGCAGGTGCTGCAGCTGCCCGACGATAGGCTCGAGGAGCTGCTGGCGCTGGCCCATGAGGTGCGCATGCGCTGGTGCGGCCCCGAGGTCGAGGTCGAGGGCATCATCAGCCTGAAGACCGGTGGATGCCCGGAGGACTGCCATTTCTGCTCCCAGTCCGGGCTGTTCGCCTCGCCGGTGCGCAGTGCCTGGCTGGACATTCCCAGCCTGGTCGAGGCGGCCAAACAGACGGCGAAGTCGGGTGCCACCGAGTTCTGCATCGTGGCCGCGGTACGCGGACCCGACAAGCGGTTGATGGCCCAGGTCGCGGCCGGCATCGAGGCGATCCGCGACGAAGTCGAAATCAACATCGCCTGCTCACTGGGCATGCTGAGCGTCGAGCAAGTGGAGCAGCTCGCCGCGATGGGCGTGCATCGCTACAACCACAACCTCGAAACTGCCCGCTCGTTTTTCACCAACGTCGTCACCACCCACACCTGGGAAGAGCGGTGGCAGACGTTGTCGATGGTGCGCGACGCGGGCATGGAGGTGTGCTGCGGCGGCATCCTTGGCATGGGGGAGACGTTGGAGCAACGCGCGGAATTCGCCGCCGAGCTGGCCGAGCTCGGCCCCGATGAGGTGCCGTTGAACTTCCTCAACCCCCGGCCCGGCACCCCGTTCGGCGACCTGGAGGTGCTGCCGGCCAGCGAGGCGCTGAAGTCGGTGGCCGCCTTCCGGCTGGCGTTGCCGCGCGCCATATTGCGTTTCGCCGGTGGCCGCGAGATCACCCTGGGAGACCTCGGCGCCAAGCGGGGCATCCTCGGCGGCATCAACGCCGTGATCGTCGGCAACTACCTGACCACGCTCGGCCGGGCGATTGAGGCCGATCTGGAACTGCTCGACGATCTGCAGATGCCGATCAAGGCGCTCAACGCCACGCTGTAAGAAATGCACCGTGTAGAAATGCCACCCTATAGAAATGCCACCCTGTAGAAATGCCATCCGGTAAGAAATTGGGAATCGTGGTTCGGGATCTTCCGGCTCCGGTCGGTGCCGGCGTCTACAACGTCTACACCGGGGAGTTGGCGGGCACGTCGGTGCCAGCTGAGCCAATAGCGGCGCGGCTGGGTCTTGAACCCCCTCGATTCTGTGCGGAATGCGGACGTCGGATGGTGGTGCAGGTGCGGCCCGACGGCTGGCGGGCGAAATGCGCGCGGCACGGCCAGGTGGACTCGGCAGACGTGGAGGAGCGGCGGTGACCGAGTACTTCGTGTCGGAGCCCGCTGGGGTTGCCCGCACCGGACCGCTCGCGCCGGCGCGGGCGATCATGGTTGTGGCGCTGTGGCTCTCGGTGACCGGGGTGTTGATCGGCGGCTTGTGGGCGTGGATTGCGCCGCCGATCCATGCGGTGGCGGCGCTGGCACGCAGCGGTGAGCGGGTGCACGACTATCTGGGGAACGATTCCGAGCATTTCTTCGTCGCACCCTGTCTGATGCTGGGCCTATTGAGCGTGGTCGGGGTGGTGGCCGCGGTGCTGGTGTGGCAGTGGCGCGAGCAGCGCGGCCCGGGGATGGTGATTGGGCTCTCGATCGGTTCGGTAGCCGGCGCCGCCGCTGCCGCGGCGGTGGGCGTTCTTTTGGTTCGGTTGCGCTACGGGGCGCTGAACTTCGACGCGGTGCCGCTGTCGACCGAACACCGGGTGGCCTACGTCATCGAGGCGCCGCCGGTGTTCTTCTCCCAAGCGCCAATTCTGGTGCTGGTCACGCTCATCTGGCCGGCCTTTACTGCGACGCTGGTCTATGCCGTGCTTGCGGCGGCCAATGCCCACGACGATCTCGGGCGCCTGAGAGCCCCTTGGCCGCCTGGCGCGCAGCCCGTGGCGGCGGGCGTCACAGGGGACGGCGGTGCAACTTTCGGCCGGTGATGACCTTGGCCGCGATCCTGGCCAGGCGCGCCATGCCGATGTAGGTAATCGGATTGAACATCGTCGGCCACTTGGTCCTGGTCGTGTGCTCGCTCAGCGGTCGGCGGGCGAACCGGTCGGTTAACCAGCGGAGCGTCATCGGGGCGGACAGCGGGTGCAGGCAGATGTGTTCGTTGAACGCGTCCCGGTGATAGGTGACCTTGGCACCGCCGGCCGAATAGGCCTCGGCCAGCGCGTCGATGTCGTGCACATCGATCAGGTAGTCGTGGACGGCCTGCACGATCAGGACCGGCGGTGCCGGCACCACCGCACCCAACTTGATGTCGTCGAAGACGTGCGAGACCTCCGGTGTCGACAGGATTTGCTCGAGCGGCTCGTCGAGAAAGTCGCCCATGTCCTTACCGGCCATCTTGATGACCGCGCCGGCCGTTGTCATTTTCTCGAGCCGGTCCAGCAGTGCGCGTCCTTCGGCGTTGGTGTGTTCGTTGATGACGCGGTCCAGGTCGGGATAGCTGTGTGTGAGCGCAGCGACGACCATCGCGGGCAGACCGGCGAGGAGGGTGCCGTTGAGCCGCCGGAAGGTGTGGCCGAGGTCGCCGACGGGCGATCCCAGCACCGCCCCGACGATGTCCAGCTCCGGTGCGTACCCGCCGCACATTTCGGCGGCCCACGCGGTGGCGAGTCCGCCGCCGGAGTAACCCCACAGCCCGATCGGCGCCTCGGGGGACAGGCCGATGCGTTCCGACTGCAGGGCGGCGCGGATGCCGTCCAGGACCCGGTAGCCGGGTTCGTACGGCGTGCCCCAGAGGCCGCGGGGACCTTCGTGGTCGGGTATCGACACCGCCCAGCCTTCGGCGACGGCGGCGGTGATCAGCAGGAGCTCGAACTGGGTCAGCGAACCAAGGGCCTTGGCCCTGCGCCGCAGCGCATAGGAGGGAAAGCAGCGCGACGACATCGCGTCGATGGCGCATTGGTAGGACAGCAACGGGCAAGGCCGCTCCGGAGCAAGCTCCGCCGGGACGATCACGGTGGTGACAGTCGCCTCGGGCTGGCCGTTCATGTCCGTCGTGCGGTACAGCAGCTGAGTAGCGGTGACCGGCTGTGGTATCAGGCCCAGGAACGCCAGCTCGACATCGCGGGAACGCAGCACGGTGCCGGGCTGCGGCGTGCTGATACCCCGGCGGCGGGAGGTAGAAGGGATCGTCCGGCGGCAGCAACGGGCGTGCTTTGGGCTGCGCTTCCTCGTGCAGCGGGCGGCCTATCCACTCCGCACCGCTTGTTCCTGCCAGATTGCCGAGCTCAACCATTGAGGCTCCCTTCGTGGCCATTCGGCATTCTTGCGCATGAACGGCCGGTGACCAAACCGTGAGGCGCCGGTCCGCAGTTGGCAGTCAGCATCGGCACCTTATTCGAGTCTTAAAGATATCTTACCGTTGCCTTATTTGCGCTCGTGTCGGCGAATTAATTTGCCGACGCGTCAAGCGGGCGCGGCGTTTGCCCAGGTGAGCGGCCCAGAAGCGGGTTTGGGGGGGCTGGATTGTTAGCCGGTTCACACCCGGTTCAGAGCTGGCTGGGCGGGCCCGGTGGCCGCAGCGCGGCGAATTCGTCGGTGACCCTCAACTGGGAGTCGGTGAATCGGTACAGCGCGGCCGGACGCCCGCCGCTGCGGCCGGACTGGGCGATGGTGCCGGTCTGGGTGATGACTCCGCGGCGGGCCAGCACCCGCTGCAGATTCGTCGCGTCGACCTGATGGCCCAGCGCGGCGCCGTAAATGTCACGCAGTGTGGACAGCGCGAATTCCTTTGGCGCCAAGGCGAATCCGATGTTGGTGTAGGACATCTTCGCGACCAGCCGGGCCCGGGCGTGGGTCACCATCGGGCCGTGATCGAAGGCCATCGGCGGCAGCGCGTTCACCGGGTGCCAGCGGGTGTCCGGCGGCAACTCGGGGGTGGCGGGGGAGGGCACCAGGCCCAGAAACGTCGACGCGATCATCCGGGTGCCCGGCACCCGGTCCGGTTCGGAGAACACCGCGAGCTGTTCCAGGTGTGCCACCTCGCGCAGGTCGACCTTCTCGGCCAGTTGGCGCCGGACCGAGGTGATCATGTCCTCGTCGTTGCGTAGCCGTCCGCCCGGCAGTGACCACGCGCCGCGTTCGCGGATCCCGGGCACGCTGCCATAACAGCACGTTAAGCTGCGGTTTTTCTGTTCGCGAGGTCGCCTGTAACTTGGCGAACCTGGAACACGACCGCAAGCACTTCGTGGGCGGTGCTACCATTGGGCATGTTTTCGATTGTAAGTCGAAAACCTCCTGGACGCGAAAGGAGCTCGCCATGACGATTTTGAATCGCATGGACACGCTCGCGGACGACATGATTGCCGGCATCACGGACTCACCCACCGGGTACGGCGGCGTCGATCGCGACGCGCAGTGGGCGGCCGAGATTCGCCGCCTGGCGCGGCTACGCAGCGCCACGGTGCTGGCGCACAACTACCAGCTGCCCGCCATCCAGGACGTGGCCGACCACGTCGGGGACTCGCTGGCGCTGTCGCGGATCGCCGCCGACGCGCCGCGAGGACACCATCGTGTTCTGCGGCGTGCACTTCATGGCCGAGACCGCCAAGATCCTCAGCCCGGACAAGACCGTGCTGATCCCGGATCAGCGGGCCGGCTGCTCGCTGGCCGATTCGATCACCCCCGACGAACTGCGCGCCTGGAAGGACGAGCACCCCGGCGCCGTCGTCGTCTCCTACGTCAACACCACGGCGGCGGTGAAGGCGCTCACCGACATCTGCTGCACCTCGTCGAACGCGGTCGACGTGGTCGCGTCCATCGACCCCGACCGCGAGGTGCTGTTCTGCCCGGACCAGTTCCTCGGCGCCCACGTGCGTCGGGTGACCGGCCGCAAGAACCTGCATGTGTGGGCCGGCGAATGCCACGTGCACGCCGGGATCAACGGCGACGAGCTCACCGAGCAGGCCCGCGCGAATCCCGATGCCGAACTGTTCGTGCACCCCGAATGTGGTTGTGCCACTTCGGCGTTGTACCTCGCGGGCGAAGGCGCCTTCCCGGCGGACCGGGTGAAGATCCTGTCCACCGGGGGCATGCTCGAGGCGGCGCAACCGGACGCACGCGCGCAAGGTTCTGGTGGCCACCGAGGTCGGCATGTTGTACCAGTTGCGCAAGGCGGCGCCGGAGGTCGACTTCCGCGCCGTCAACGACCGCGCGTCGTGCAAGTACATGAAGATGATCACCCCCGCGGCACTGTTGCGCTGCCTGGTCGAGGGTGCCGACGAAGTCCACGTCGACCCGGAAATCGCGGCGGCGGGGCGCCGCAGCGTGCAGCGGATGATCGAAATCGGGCAGCCGGGCGGGGGCGAATGATGTCCGGTCCCCAATGGACGGACGCGGCCGACGTCGTCGTGATCGGCACCGGCGTGGCGGGTTTGGCCGCGGCGCTGGCCGCCCATCGCGCCGGCCGCAACGTCGTGGTGCTCAGCAAGGCGGACCAGCGCCACGGGGTGACCGCGACGCACTACGCACAGGGCGGCATCGCGGTGGTGTTGCCGGACAACCCGGAAATCAGGACTCGATAGACGACCATGTCGCCGACACCCTGGCCGCGGGGGCGGGCATGTGCGACCCCGACGCGGTGTACTCGATCGTCGCCGACGGCTACCGTGCGGTTAGCGAATTAGTCGGTGACGGAGCGCGTTTCGACGAATCAGCTCCCGGCCGTTGGGCGCTGACGCGCGAAGGCGGACACTCGCGGCGACGGATCGTGCACGCGGGTGGCGACGCCACCGGCGCCGAGGTACAGCGGGCCCTGGACCATGCCGCTGACGTGCTGGACATCCGCACCAGTCATGTGGCGGTGCGAGTGCTGTACGACGGCGCATTGGGAACAGGGGCGGTGAACGGGGTTTCCGTGATCAGCCCGGATGGACACGGCATCATCAGCGCGCCCTCGGTGATCCTGGCGTCCGGGGGGCTCGGGCATCTCTACAGCGCGACGACCAATCCCGAGGGCTCCACCGGTGACGGAATCGCGTTGGCGTTGTGGGCCGGCGTGCCGGTCAGCGATCTCGAGTTCATCCAGTTCCATCCGACGATGCTCTACTCTGCCGGTCCCGGCCGAGAGACCGGCCGGCGGCGGCCGCTGGTCACCGAGGCGATCCGCGGTGAGGGTGCGATATTGCTTGATAGGAAGGCGATTCGGTAACGGCGGGCGTTCATCCGATGGGCGATCTGGCGCCGCGCGACGTTGTCGCGGCAGCCATCGACGCGCGGATGAAGGCCACTCGGCGATCCGTGCGTCTACCTCGACGCCCGCGGCATCGACGGCTTCGAGACCCGGTTTCCCACCGTCACCGCCGCCTGCCGCGCCGCGGGCATCGACCCCGTCCGTCAACCCATCCCGGTCATGCCCGGCGCGCACTACAGCTGCGGCGGCGTCGTCACCGACGTGTACGGCCAAACCGAACTCGCCGGGCTGTTCGCCGCCGGTGAGGTGGCCCGCACCGGGATGCACGGCGCCAACCGGCTGGCCTCGAACAGCTTGTTGGAAGGTTTGGTGGTAGGCGGCCGCGCCGGAAAGGCCGCGGCCGCGCATGCGGCGACGGTCGGGCAGGTGCGCGCGAGCTGGCCCGAGCCGATCGTTCACACCGCGCCTCGGCGCGCCGAATTGCAGCGCGCGATGAGCAGAGACGCCTCGGTGGTGCGCGACGCGACGAGGGGCTGCGCCGGTTGCCCGAGACGCTGGCGGGTGCGCGGGTCCGCGACCGTGGCCGGCCGTCGCGAATTTCGAGGACGTGGCGTTGGCGCTGACCGCCCGCGCGGTGGCCGGCGCGGCCCTGGCCCGCACCGAAAGCCGAGGATGTCACCACCGTGCGGAACACTCCGATGCCGACCCAGAACAAGCGCGTAGCAGCGTGGTCCGGCTGGCCGAAGACCAGAACACGGTGTGCGTGGAGGCGCTGGCGGCGGTGGGTTGATGGCGCCGATGCGACTGTCCGACAGTGAGCTGACCGCCGCCCGAGACATCATCCGGCTGTGGTCTCGATGAGGATCTGCGTTACGGGCCCGACGTCACCACGTTGGCGACGGTGCCCGCCGACGCGGTAGCCAAGGCGTCGATGGTGCCCCGGGAGCCCGGCGTGATCGCCGGGATCGACGTTGCGCTGCTGGTACTCGACGAGGTGATCGGCGCCGACGGCTATCACGTACTGGACCGCGTCGAGGATGGCGCGCGGTTGCAGCCGGGCCAGCCGCTGCTGACCTTGCAGGCCGACACCCGGGGTCTGCTGACCGCGGAGCGCACCATGCTCAACCTGGTCTGCCACCTGTCCGGGATCGCCACCTCAACGGCGGCCTGGGTCGACGCGGTCAGTGGGACCAAAGCAAAGATCCGCGATACCCGCAAAACCCTGCCCGGCCTGCGTGCACTGCAGAAATACGCGGTGCGCGTCGGCGGGGGAGTCAACCACCGGCTGGGGCTGGGGGACGCCGCACTGATCAAGGACAACCACGTAGCGGCCGCCGGATCGGTCGTCGACGCGCTGCGAGCGGTGCGGGAGGCCGCGCCCGAGCTGCCGTGCGAGGTCGAGGTGGACTCGCTGGAGCAGCTCGACGCCGTGCTGGCCGAACAGCCCGAGCTGATCCTGCTGGACAACTTCCCGGTGTGGCAGACGCAAATCGCGGTGCAGCGCCGCGACACCCGCGCACCCGCCGTGCTGCTCGAGTCGTCCGGCGGGCTCAGCTTGGAGACCGCGGCGACCTACGCCGCAACCGGTGTCGACTATCTCGCCGTCGGGCGCACTCACGCACTCGGTGCGCGTCCTCGACATCGGCCTGGATATGTAGCCCCGACGATCCCATCACGGGGGATCGCTTGGTGATCGTTTGCTGCCAATAGCAACGATTCAGCCCCCGAAGCTCGTCGTCAGACTAAACTAGCCGCTGTTCGAGGGGGGCTCGAGGGGGAATTGACGGTGAGATTTCCGACGCGCATAGCGGTGCTAGACCGCGGTGAGGCCGCCGTTCGCCTGATGCGTGCGGTTCGTGAGTTGAACATCGAATTCAGCTGCGGCATAAGGACGATTGCGTTTCATACCGACGCTGAGCGCCGGGCGATGTTTGTCCGCCAAGCTGACGAATCGGTACGGCTTCGGCCAACGTCGGGGGGCATCGAACACCTCGAGTACGCCGAGCTGCGCCAGGCGCTGCTTGACTCGGGAGCTAACGCGCTGTGGGTGGGTTGGGGTCATGCCGCGGACGACATCGCCTTAGCTGAACTCTGCGTGCGCCTGAACCTCACGTTCATCGGGCCGCCGCTTGTGGCGATGCGCAAACTGCGCGACACGATCGAAGCCAAACTCCTGGCGCAGGAGGTGGGCGCCGAAATCGCCCCGGCGAGCTCCCCGGCGAGCTCCCCGGCGAGCTCCCCGGCGAGCTTTAGTCCGGTCATCGACCCCGAGGACGCGCCCTTTGCGACCGACCTGCGCCGCGTCGAGGTCGAGATCCTGGCCGACGGCCATGGCAATGTCTGGGCACTGGACGTGCGCGTGCGCCCAATCCAACGCGACGATCACAAGTGATCGAGGAATCCGGTCCGCCGCTGCTGACCGACGCCCAGATCGACCACATTCGCAGCGTGTCGATCGAACTCGTCCGCGCCGCCGGATACCGCAGCGCGGGCACCGTCGAATACCTCTATCAACCGGATCAGGAGATTTTCACGTTCCTGGATGTCAACACCCGCCTGCAGGCGCACGCACCCCATCACCGAGATGACCACGGGCATCGACCTGGTGAAGCTGCAAATTCTCGTCGCCGCGGGCGCGTCTTTGGAAACGGACTGCCCCTCCAGTTCGGTCACGCGGTGCAGGCCAGGCTCAACGCGCAGCACGCCGACGGCGGTTTTGTAGGTCCGGCGCGCGCGGCCGGAACCGTGCGGCTGCTGAACTTCCCGCTCGGCCCCGGCGTGCGCGTCGACACCGGCGTCGCGCAGGGCGACGTCCTTTCGCCCGATGACGACTCGACCGTGGCCAAGATCATCGCGTGGGGCCGCAACCGAAGCGAGGTTTTGGCGCGGCTGCGCACCGCGTTGCGCGACACCACCGTGGTCATTGACGGCGGCACGACCAACAAGTCGTTCCTGCTCGATTTGCTTGCCCTCGAAGACATCTCGGGTTCGGTTGGCGCCGGCTCGATCGACAGCGCCGGCGCCGCAGCGGCGGGGACCCGCCCCGCTCCGACCGCCGATATCGCGCTCGTCGCAGCCGCGATCCACGCCTACAACGCCGAGGAAAGTGACGAATGCGCCGCGTTTCTCGCCTCCGCGCATGGTGGTCGTCCGCGCGCCAGCCACGCGATCGGTCGTAGCGTCGAACTCGGCTACGCCGACCAGCACTACCAGCTGACCGTGACGCAGGTCGGCCCGTATCGATACCGCATCGCCGACGACAACGACCAACTCGTGGTGGATGTAGAACGGTTCGGCGAATTCGAGAGCCGCCTCATCCTTGGCGGCCACCGCTTCCACGTCGTCACGCTGGCGGACCCCGCCGGGTTGCTCGTGGAAGTGGACGGTGTGAGTCACCGCATCGACCCGGACCAAGCCAGCATCGTCCGCGCCGCGGCCCCCTCTGTCGTCGTCGCTCTGCCGGTGGCGGTCGGTGACGTCGTCGAGGCGGGCGACACGCTCGTGGTGCTGGAATGCATGAAGATGGAGACCGCCGTGCGCGCCCCATCCGCGGGACGTGTTCGTGAAGTCTTTGCCACCCTTAACAGCCAAGTCGATGCCGGCGCCGCACTGCTGAGCATCGACCAGGCCGGAGAGCGCACGCACCGCCCAAACGAGGGCGCGGCTTCGGTTGCACGCCCGGCCAAACGAGGAAGCGGGCCCGCGCAGCCAGGCCCTCGCGCGGCTCGGCGAACTGCGCAGTCTGATCATCGGCTACGACGTGGGCGTCGCACGTGCACGCATCCTGCTGACGGAGTACGAAAGCCTGCGCGACGGCTCGTGCCGCGACGACCAATTGTCTCGGGAATTGCTCGAGGCCGAGCTTGGGCTGCTGGGCGCATTCGACGACATCTGCGAAATTTCCCGCGACCGTCCCACGCTCGATGAGCAACAATTCGACGGCGCCGTGCACAGCCCGCGCGAATTCTTCCACCGTTTCCTGCATTCCCTCGACGCCGACCTGGAGGGGCTGCCGCCCGGGTTCCGCGCCAAACTCATTCGCGCACTGCGCCATTACGACATCAACACACTTGAGCCGGGCACCGGGTTGGGAGAGGCCGTATACCGGCTTTTCCTGGCGGTGCAGCGGATGGAAAACCAGGTGCCCGTAGTTACCGCGCTGCTTCAGCGCTGGCTTTCCGCCGATCACGCGGCGACGGCCCCAACCGATGCGATGGGAGAGGTGCTCGAACGGCTGATCGCGACAACGCAGCTGCGCTACCCCGTCATCGGTGACCTGGCACGCGAGCTCCAGTTCAAGTTGTTCGACGAGCCGCAGATCATTAAGGCGCGAGAGGCGATCCACCATAACGTCAGGCGCGATCTGCAATACCTCAGCGACAATCCGGATGCTCCGGACTACGCGTCACGCATCGACGGCCTCGTCGCAGCACCGCACCTGTTGATCGACTTGCTTGCCGAGCGGATGCCTTGTCCCGGACCGCTACTCGAGGTGATTACCCGCCAGTATTACGCGATTTGCACGCTGGAAGACGTCAACTCCTTCCAACACGCGGACGGTCAATTCGTCACTGGCCGTTATCAGATGGACGGACGAAGCTGCACCTGCTGTCGGCTGCGACGGACCGTGACCGATTGTCCGCAACGCTGAACCGCGTCGAGGTACCTGCCGGGCTCCACCCCGACAGCTTTGTTGTCGACATCCATCTCGCCTGGCCGGACGCACCCGCCGAAGCCGATGAGCTATCCCTCGCGTTGCGAACCGAACTTGCCGCGCACCCGAGCGTCGCGCAGTGTCGCCGAGTCACGGTTACGGTGCTCGGGTGTGGCCTGAATCAGTTCACATTCCGCCGCGACGAAGACGGCGCAATGACGGAAGACCCGATGATCCGTGACATGCATCCGCTCATCGTGCACCGCTTTGATTTGTGGCGGCTGAAGAACTTCAACGCCACGCGCCTGCCCGCGGCTGCCGGAACGTGCCTGTTCGGAGTGGCGGCCAAAGAAAATCGGTCCGACGAGCGACTTGTCGCGGTGGCCGAGGTTCGTGATGTCACCCCCCACTTCGACAAGGCGGGCGCGGTGATGGGGGTCCCGGCCATTGAGCGCACGCTGACCGTGTGCCTGGACGGCGTTCGTCGCGCTCGACAGGGCAACAAGCGGCTCGACCACAACCGCGTCGCTCTCTACCTTTGGCCCGTTCTGGACATCTCCGCCGACTGGGTTTCTGCGATGGCGCGGCGAATAGCGCCGCTGACTATCGATGCCGGGCTGGAAGAAGTGACAATTCTGGCAACCGTCCGGGACAGCCAGATGTCGCAGCCCCGCCGGGTCGCGATTCGCTTTTCGTACAAGCCGGGCGCCGGCATTGTCGCTAAGGTGACGCCGCCGCCAACCGAGCCGCTGCGCCCGCTGGATGAGTACACGAAGAATGTGCGGCGCTGCCGGGCGCGCGGCTTGGTCTACCCGTACGAGCTGATCGGATTTCTCACCGGCGGCGACGGCGCGTTCGCCGAGTATGACTTCGACGAGGCAGGCGAACTTGTTCCAGTAGATCGCCCGTACGGGCGCAATACCGCTGGACTCATCGTGGGCACGGTGTCACGACCGACGGAGCGGTACCCGGAGGGCATGACCCGCGTCGCGCTGTTCGGTGACCCGACGAAAGCGCTCGGCACGGTAGCCGAAGCCGAGTGCGCACGCGTGGTTGCGGCGATAGACCTGGCCGAGAGGCTGTCGCGTGCCGGTCGAGTGGTTCGCGTTGTCCTCGGGCGCAACCATCTCGATGGACAGCGGCACCGAGAACATGGACTGGATCGCCCGTGCGCTTCGCCGAATCATCACGTTCACCCAAGACGGCGGCGAGATCAACATCGTCGTCGCCGGAATCAACGTCGGCGCCCAGCCGTATTGGAACGCCGAAGCCACGATGCTGATGCACACCAAGGGCATTCTGGTCATGACGCCGGACAGCGCGATGGTGCTGACCGGCAAGCAGTCCCTTGACTATTCCGGTGGCGTTTCGGCGGAGGACAACTTCGGCATCGGCGGCTACGACCGCGTGATGGGACCCAACGGTCAGGCGCAGTATTGGGCGCCCAACCTGCAGGCCGCCTGCGACGTGCTGTTTGCCCATTACGAGCACGCGTATGTTGCACCGGGAGAACGCTTCCCGCGCCGCGCTGAGCTTCCGACCCGATCGACCGGGATGTGCGCTCCTACCCGCACGCGCACCCGTCAGCGACTTCGGCACCGTCGGCGACATCTTCTCCGCCATTGCCAACAAAGACCGCAAAAAGCCGTTCGACATTCGGGCTGTGATGCGCTCGGTTGTCGACCAGGACCACCCGGTTCTCGAGCGCTGGGCCGACATGGCCGACGCCGACACCGCCGTGGTCTGCGATGCTCACCTCGCTGCGGATACCCGGTGTGCGTCATCGGCATCGAGTCGCGGGCGATCCCGCGTAAAGGTGGCGGCCGAGCGACGGGCCGGACCAGTGGACGTCTGGCACCCTGTTCCCGCAGTCTTCGAAGAAGACCGCCCGCGCGATCAACGCCACCAGCGGCAACCGGCCCCTGGTGGTGCTGGCCAACCTCTCGGGCTTCGACGGTTCGCCGGAGTCGCTGCGCAGACTTCAGCTCGAGTACGGCGCCGAAATCGGCCGAGCCATCGTCAACTTCGATGGTCCGATCGTGTTCAGCGTGATCTCGCGCTTCCACGGTGGTGCTTTCGTCGTCTTCTCCAATGTGCTGAACGACAACATGGAGGTGCTCGCGGTCGAGCGGCTCATTCGCCTCGGTTATCGGCGGCGCCCCCGCGGCCGCCGTGGTTTTCACCCGCGAGGTCGACGCCCGCACCGAAGCGGATCCGGCTGTGGGAGAGCTGAAAGCGCAGCTGGCCGCGTGCCCCGACGCCGCGGCCAGAGCGAACATACAACTCAAGCTCGCGGAGATACGGGCGGCGGTGCGGTCAGCCAAGCACGGCGAGGTGGCCGCGGAGTATGAAGCCGTGCACAACATCGAGCGCGCCCGGCGGATCGGGTCGGTCCATGCCGTCATCCCGGCGGCCGAATTGCGCCCCAGGATCGTCGCCGCGCTGGAGCGTGGGATGGCCCGAACGATGGCGGCGCTGGACACCGAGATCAATACCGAGGTCAGGCACACACCGGAGCCGACGCCGCCTCGCCGGCAAGGCTTTCCCAAGTCTCCCGCGACGACCATCGCGCGCCTGCCGGCGAGTAACCCGACGCCCGCCAGGACTCGCGTCTGATAGGACCCGGACGACTCCGGTGCTCATTGCTCCTCCGGCAGGGCCGGCGTCCGGTTTGCCCGCACCCTGATCCGCGGACACCGCTTGCCCGGCGGTCGCTCGACGTCGTATTCCCATGCCAACCCCTGCCACAGCTGCCAACCGCGCCAGCGGGCCAGCAGGCACAACGCGGCACCGACGGCGGTCGCGGCCAAGGTGCCGCCCGGCGCATGTCCGCTATAGGTGAAGGCCACCGTCACCAGGCTGGCCGCAACGGCGCAGGTGGCATAGAGCGTGTTGCCGCCGAAGACCTGTGGGATCCGGCGGATGGTCAGGTCCCTCAAGGCTCCGCCGCCGACGGCGGTGATCGTGCCCAACAGCACTGCAGGCAGCCAGCCCAGGCCAACGTCCAGAGTTTTCTGCGCGCCGGCGGCCGCCCAACAACCCAGGGCCAAGGCATCGACCACCGGGAAGGTCACCGCCCAGACCCGATCGTGCACCGGCGCAAGGAATGCGACGATCGCGCCCGCGAGCGCGGTTATCACGTACAGGTAGTCGGTCAGCGCGACCGGAGGGCCGTGCTGCAGCAGGGTGTCCCGGATGAGGCCCCCGCCGAGACCGGACAAGATGGCCAGCGCGACGAATCCGACGGGATCCAAACGCTGTTCGCGCGCCACGATTCCGCCGAGCAGGGCATTGCCGAAGACTCCGGCGAGGTCGATCACGCGGAGAAACTCACCAACGGTGTACATCACATCCCGCAACGTTAATCGCTGGTGCCTGTTGTTCCGACTGGTCCGAGTCTGAAAAGTAGAGGCAGCCATCCGATCCGTGTAATCTCTTGTTTCACTGTGGTTTCAGTGGTCACAAATCGGCGATTGTTGTCGGAGGGGCTTCATACAATTTCAAGCATGGGTGCCAGCAGTCGCGAGGAGATCGTCGAGACGTTCGGCGCGCTGCGTGCCAACCTGAAACGCGCGTGCGGGTTGACCTTTGACGTGTTGACCACCCCGGAACGACTGTGGGCCCTCGAAGAGCTGGAAAGCATGGCACGCCAACTGCGCGCCCCCCAACACCCTTTGATCAACCAACTTGATGCCCAAGCCGGCCCAAAGAACTCGGCGGCACGTTGCGCTGCGCGCTGGCCGACCGGCTGCGGATCACCAAAGCCGAGGCCGGCCGCCGCGTCGAGGAAGCCGCGGATCTCGGGGAACGCCGGGCGCTGACCGGGGAGCCATTGGCGCCGCGGTTGTCGGCGACCGAGGAGGCCCAACGCGACGGCGCGATCGGTGATGGGCACATCAAGGTGATCCGCGGCTTTTTCGCCCACTTGCCCGCCGAGGTCGACCTTTCGACTCGCGAAGCCGCCGACGCCGATCTGGCCGCCTATGCCCGCGAGTACCGACCCGATGAGTTGGCCAAATACGCCCAGCGGGTCATGGATTGGCTGCACCCCGACGGGGAATTCAGCGATGAACAGCGCGCCCGCAAGCGCGGCATCACACTCGGCCGCCAGGAATACGACGGCATGTCACGCATCAGCGGCTACCTGACCCCCGAAGCCCGGGTCACGTTCGAGCCCGTGCTGGCCAAGCTGGGCGCCCCGGGTGCCTGCAACCCCGACGACGACAAACCCGTCGTCGACCAGACACCCGACGACGAGGCCGTCCGGCGCGACATCCGCAGCGCGGCGCAACGCAATCATGATGGGCTACTCGCCGGGCTGCGGGCCTTGATCGCCTCAGGAAAGCTGGGTCAGCACAACGGGCTGCCGTGTCGATCGTGGTCACTACCAAGCTGGAGGATCTGGAAGCCGCCGCCGGTAACGGCTCACCGGTGGCGGCTCCCAGCTACCCATGTCCGATCTGATCCGCATGGCCAGCCACGCTCACCATTACTTGGCAATTTTCGATCACGCAAACCCCTGACGCTGTACCACACGAAGCGGCTTGCGCTCCCCGGCGCAGCGGATTATGTTGTACGCCAAAGACGATCGAGGTAATGCACTGCTGTGAACATTGCCGGTCAGCGCAGGTTCGCGCCCGCCGCCCGCCGCCCGCCGCCCGCCGCCCGGCCGCCCCGCCGCCCGTGAACCCTGAGCAGCGACGCGGTCGGGCACGTGCACCGACTGTTCCGAGTGCTCGACGACAACGAACTCGACGAATTCGGCATACGGCGGGTAGGTGCCAGGCGCACACTGCAAACCATGATCAGGAGAGCGCATATGGCCGTCAGCGGCGATGATCAACCAACGCGAAGGCGCTGGCGGCTGGTGCCGATACCGAAGCTCACTGGCGTGCTGGCGGTCATCGGTGCCGTCTTGTTGGCCGTTTTCCTATCTGGATGTCGGGGTCCGTCGGGAGGTCCGGGTCCGGCGGCGAGTTCCGGCTCGGCTGCGCCGTCGACTGGTCCGACGTACAGGGTTGGCGCCACCGTGCCGGTCGGCAGGAACCCGCGTGGTGCGGCGGTGGATTCGGGCACCCACACCGTTTACGTCACCAACCAAGCCGACAACACGTTGTCGGTGATCGACGCCTCGACGCGCACCGTCACCACCACCGTGCCCGTCGGCAAGAACCCGACCGGGGTGGCGGTGGATCCGGGCACCCACACCGTTTACGTCACCAACCAAGCCGACAACACGGTGTCGGTGATCGACGGCTCGACGCGCACCGTCACCACCACCGTGCCCGTCGGCAAGAACCCGACCGGGGTGGCGGTGGATCCGGGCACCCACACCGTTTACGTCACCAACACCGGCGACGGCACGGTGTCGGTGATCGACGCCTCGACGCGCACCGTCACCACCACCGTGCCCGTCGGCAAGTACGCGTTCGGGGTGGCGGTGGATCCGGGCACACACATCGTCTACGTCGGCGGCGAGCAGGTGTCGGTGATCGACGCCTTGACGCGCACGGTCACCGCCACCGTGCCCGTGGGCGCGTTGTGGGTGGCGGTGGATTCGGGCACCCACACTGTCTACGGCACCGCCAACACCGACGACGGCACGGTGTCAGTGATCGACGCCTCGACGCGCACCGTGACTGCCACCGTGCCCGTCGGTTGGCGCCCGAACGCGGTGGCGGTGGACCCGGGCACCCACACCGTGTACGTCACCTCCGAGGTGTCGATCTCCCACAAAACGGTGTCGGTGATCGACGCCTCGACGCGCACGTCGTCGCTACCGTGCCCGTCGGCGAGAACCCGAACGGTGCGTTCGGGGTGGCGGTGGATCCGGGCACCCACACCGTCTACGTCATCCACACCGTCTCCCTCACCTCCGCAGACGGCACGGTGTCGGTGATCGAATCTCGATAGTGGTGTGTCTCGTCGTCTGGGCGCGGCGTGT
This sequence comes from uncultured Actinomycetota bacterium, assembly GCA_963748885.1. Classification (GTDB taxonomy): domain Bacteria; phylum Actinomycetota; class Actinomycetes; order Mycobacteriales; family Mycobacteriaceae; genus Mycobacterium. Next base: position 53,084 of record CAVVLC010000064.1, on the reverse strand, counting down.
CGGCTGCCGGTCGTACATCTCGGGCGGCATGCCGACGCTGTCGTCCTAGAGATCATTGTCGATCAACCATGCCGGGCGACCCAGTCGGCGCTGGGCACGTCGCAAGCGGGGCTACTCGGGCAGCGGATTGTCCTGTACGCCAAGGATAGAGGCTGCACGAATCCCGGTTGTGATGCCCCGGCCTACCACAGCCAGGTCCATCACGTCGAGCGCTGGGCCGCCACGCAGTGCACCGACATCACCACGCTCACCCTGGCCTGCGCCCCGAATAACCGCCTCGTCGAAGAGAAGGGCTGGACCACCCGCAAGAACGCCAAAAGCGAAACCGAATGGCTCCCCCCGGTCCACCTGGACCGCGGCCAACCCCGAACGAACCGCTATCACCACCCCGAACGATTCCTCCGCGACCGCGACGACGAGGAACCCGGTTGACCTCAGCACAGCAAAGACTTTGGGCCACACGATCACCACTGACCGCCGAGCAGTAACCGCGCCGCGGGCTTGGCGGCGTTGAGCGCGGCCGCATCGCCGGCGATCCGGGACAGGATCAGCGCGCCCTCGATCAACGAGATCACCGCCACGGCAACCTTTCCGCGTCCTCGGCCGGCCAGCCTTCGGAGCGCAGCCGCTCCTCGATCGCCGGGCACCAGCCGCCGAAGGCGCGCGCCGACGCCGCGCGCACCAGCGGACTCGCGTTCACCGACTCGGTGGCGATCGGCTCGATGGGACAGCCGTCGCGCTGGTCGCCGGCCAGCCCCGCGACCAGCAGGTCGATCCACCGATCGACGATGTCGGCCACCGGCCGGCCGGCGGCCAGGAATCTGCGCAGCAGTTGCTCGATGGCGGCCCCGGCGCTCGTCGACGACCGCGGCGGCCAGCTGTTGCTTGCCCTGCGGAAAGTGGTGATACAGCGAACCGGGCTTGACGCCGGCCTCGTCGAGGATCTGGTTCAGCCCGGTCGCGGCGTAACCCTGGCGGCGGAACAGGGTGGCGGCTGTCTCGATCAACGCTGGGCGGCTGCGATCGGGTCTCGGCACGCTTTGACAATACTTGAGTGATCACTCAAGAATGCTGAGATGAGGCAGTTGACGTTCGAAGAGGCCGGCCGATACGCATGGCGCGAGGTACCCGACCCGGAAATCACCGCGCCGGAGCAGGCTCTGGTTCGGCCGCTGACTGGTGGCCTGTTGCGACCTGGACGTCGGTGGTAGCCACGGCCGGTTGCCGATGCCGCCCGGGACACGCGGTCGGTCACGAGGGACTGGCCGAGGTCGTCGCTGTAGGCGACGAGGTCACGCAGCGTCCAAGTGGGCGACCGGGTGGTCGTGCCTTTTCAGATCAGCTGCGGAACCTGCCGCGAATGCCGCCGTGGCGTGACCGGTTCGTGCGGCTCCGTTGCCGTTGATGGCGATGTACGGGATGGCCCCGATTGCCGGCCTCGATGGCGGGGGCTTCATGTCCGATCTGGTGCTCGTGCCCTACGCCGACGCGATGCTGATCCCGATCCCCGACGCCGTCGACCCGATCGCCATCGCCTCGCTTTCGGACAACATCCCCGACGGCTGGCGCGCCGTCGGGCCCTTCGCGGCCGAGCTGGCCGGCCTCGATGCAGTCGAGCGCCGCGTCCTCGTGGTCGGCCGGCTGTCGATCGGGCTGTATGCGGCGGCCATCGCGGTCGCCCTGGGTGCCCACGTCGACTACGTCGACACCGACGCGGAGCGGCTGGCGGCCGCCGAGAAACTCGGGGCGACGGCCCACGACGTCGCCAAGCCCGACAAGGTCCTGGGATCAGTATCCCGTCACCGTCGCACACGTCCGCCGATCGCGGCACTGCTGGCGGCGACCCTGCGCGCGACCTGGCCGGACGGCGTGTGCACCGACACCGGCATCTATTTCCAACCCAGGTCGAGATGCCGTTGCTGTCGATGTACACCCGCGGTGTGAAGTTCGTCACCGGCCGGGTCAACGCGCGGGTCGTCATCCCGCACGTGCTGGAGCTGCTGGCCGCCGGATTGGACCTGTCGCCGGCCGTCGATCGCGTCGTGCGTGGGAGGACGCCCCGTCGGCGTGGCCGACGATGACCGGCAAGACCGTCTTTTGCCGCGAGGATGCAATGTAGGACGAACCCACGACGCACCGCCAAGTGGGGCGATCGATTGCCCGACATTTGCGCTGTGGGCCACCCCGAGGCCCGTCCAGCAAACATCGCAGCCAAGCCGCTAATCAAGGTCGGATAGACTTCCTATCAGCGTCTGACTCTTGTTCGGCGCATCACGCCCAATCTCCTGGGTTCCGGCACACCGACGCCGAGATGGGCCGGTACCACCGCGATCTGGCTGTGGTACCCGCAAGGCGGCGCCAAATGAGCATTCTGACCTCCGATGAATTCGTCCGTCGTGCCCTGGCTGCTGCGGCGCCCCCACAGCGGGTCAGCGAAGTTGTCGCCCGACTTGTTGGCGACGAAATCAAGATTGGGCCCATCTCGGCCGGGCCGTGCGAGGCGGCGTCGGCGAACGCGGTCGGGGTGCCGGGTGCGGTGCATGCTGAGCTGTGCGACGACGCGGTGTGGCACCAGATCGTGACCATCCCAATCGACCTATCGGTCCTGGTCGAGGTGGCCGGCGGAATCGCGAGGTTTCAGGGCCCGGTGCAGGTGCAGACTCGCATCCGGCTGCAGATCGAGCAGCCATGCGACGTCGTCGTCCATGTCGAGGACGTCCATTCACGCAACATCACCACGGCGCTGGAGGGGATCGGCGTTTCGGCCCGCATCGTCGGGCGGTTGGGAGGCATCGACGACATCGTCGCCGACCAGGTACTCACGTACGTCAACGACCTGATTCGCAGCCCCGAATTCGAAGCGGCACTACATATTGATGTGACCGGCCTTCTCGGGCGGGCATGGGAGGCGGACTTGGTGATCGACGTCCCGGCCGACGCTCACGGCTGAACGGCTTTCGCGAGCCTGCCAACGTCGAGTTGTTGCTGTAGCCGAGCGGCGCCCTCAGGCGATATCGGCGACGAATACCGCCATGCGTCGCAGTTGCAACCGGGCCAACCGAGGCAGCCCCTGAGTGTCCGGGCCGTCGGAGGCGGCCGGCAGGATCCGCGGGTTGGTGATGTGCACCTCGCGGCGGGCATAGCGCAGGTCCGCCTCGCCCGCGGCGAGCACGTTCTTGACCCAGTCCGTCTTCCCGTGGCCCAGCGCGATCGCAAGGGTGTTGCCCTGGCGGTAGGTGGTCACGATGGTCTTGTACGGCTTGCCGGACTTGCGGCCGCGATGCTCGATCGTCGCCGTGCCCGGCAGGTACCGCGCAATCGGTTTGAGCGCCGGGTTGAGGTACTTGACCTGAATGTTCTCGAACCAGGGCGGATACACCATCGGGACGCCGGGGGCGTTGTTGGGATGATCCTTTTTGGACATGACCGCACTGTACCGGTCGGATATTGACTTGAGCTGCTCTGGGACAATGGCTGGCGTGACCACCTCCCATCCCGTCGAGTCACCGCTCATGGCCCGCATCGACTTGCGGGGCACGGCGATGACGGCTGCCCGGTTGCGGGCCGCGTTGCCACGTGGTGGCTCCGATGTGGAGAGCGTGCTGCCGAAGGTGCGCCCGATCGTGCAGGCCGTCGCCGAGCGCGGCGCGTTGGCGGCGTTGGAATTCGGGGCCTCGTTCGACGGCGTGCGGCCGCCGGCGGTCCGGGTGCCGGAGGCCGCGCTGAGCGCCGCCCTGGCCGAACTGGATCCCGACGTCCGGGACGCGCTGCAGGTGATGATCGAGCGGACCCGCGCGGTGCACGCCGATCAGCGCCGCACCGACGTCACCACCACGCTCGGCCCGGGAGCGACCGTCACCGAGCGCTGGGTTCCCGTCGAGCGGGTCGGCCTGTACGTCCCCGGCGGCAATGCGGTTTACCCGTCCAGCGTGGTGATGAACGTGGTGCCGGCGCAGGCCGCCGGTGTCGACTCGCTGGTGGTGGCCAGCCCGCCGCAGCGCGCGCCCCAAACCAGCTATGACGGATTGCCGCACCCGACGATCCTGGCCGCGGCCCGGTTGCTCGGCGTCGATGAAGTGTGGGCTGTGGGCGGGGCGCAGGCGGTCGCATTGCTGGCCTACGGCGGCACCGACACCGACGGCACCGAATTGGTGCCGGTCGACATGATCACCGGGCCGGGCAACATCTACGTCACCGCCGCCAAGCGGCTGTGCCGCTCACAGGTCGGCATCGACGCCGAAGCCGGGCCTACCGAAATCGCTATCCTCGCCGACCACACCGCGGACCCGGCGCATGTGGCGGCCGACCTGATCAGCCAGGCAGAACACGACGAGATGGCCTCCAGTGTGCTGGTGACTCCAAGCACCGACCTGGCCGACGCCACCGACGTCGAACTGGCCGCCCAGCTGCGGACCACCGTTCACTCCGAACGGGTGACGGCGGCGCTGAGTGGACGCCAATCGGCGATCATCCTGGTCGACGACCTGGACGCCGGCGTTCAGGTCGTCAACGCGTATGCCGCCGAACATCTGGAGATCCAGACCGTCGACGCGTCCCGGGTTGCCGGCCGGATCCGTTCGGCGGGGGCGATTTTCGTCGGCCCCTGGGCGCCGGTCAGCCTGGGTGACTACTGCGCCGGATCCAACCACGTGTTGCCGACCGCGGGCTGCGCCCGCCATTCCAGCGGCCTGTCGGTGCAGACCTTCCTGCGGGGCATCCATGTCGTCGACTACACCGAGGCGGCCCTCAAGGACGTCTCCGGACACGTGATCACACTGTCGAAGGCCGAAGACCTGCCGGCGCACGGTGAGGCGGTACGGCGGAGGTTCGAGCGATGACGGCATCCGGGCGCCCGCCCACGCTGGAGGACCTGCCGCTGCGCGACGACCTGCGCGGCAAATCGCCTTACGGCGCGCCGCAATTGGCGGTTCCGGTGCGGCTGAACACCAACGAGAATCCGCACCCGCCCACCCAGGCGCTGGTCGACGATGTGGTGCGATCGGTAGGGGCGGCGGCCGTCGACTTGCACCGCTACCCCGAGCGCGACGCGATGGACCTGCGCCGTGACCTGGCCGCGTATCTGACCGCGCAGACCGGTACTCAACTGGGCGTCGAAAATGTCTGGGCCGCAAATGGTTCGAATGAGATATTGCAACAGCTGCTACAGGCGTTCGGGGGGCCGGGGCGCAGCGCGATCGGTTTTGTCCCGTCCTATTCGATGCACCCGATCATCTCGGACGGCACCCACACCGAGTGGCTCGAGACGGCCCGCGCCGAGGACTTCGGCCTCGACGTGGACGCGGCGGTCGCCGCCGTGATCGACCGCCAGCCCGACGTCGTGTTCATCGCCAGCCCCAACAACCCTTCCGGGCAGAGTGTTTCGCTGCCCGATCTGCGGCGTTTGCTCGATGTGGTGCCGGGCATCTTGATCGTCGACGAAGCCTACGGCGAGTTCTCCTCGCAGCCCAGCGCGGTGGCGCTGGTCCGGGAGTATCCGACTCGGCTCGTGGTCACCCGCACCATGAGCAAGGCGTTCGCCTTCGCAGGCGGCCGGCTCGGGTACCTGATCGCGACGCCGGCGCTGGTCGAGGCGATGCTGCTGGTTCGGCTGCCCTACCACCTGTCGTCGGTCACGCAGGCCTCGGCCCGGGCCGCGCTGCGACACGCCGACGACACCCTGGGCAGTGTCGCAACTTTGGTCGCCGAACGCGAACGGGTGACAACGGCGTTGAGCCGCATGGGGTTTCGGGTCGTCCCCAGCGATGCGAATTTTGTGCTGTTCGGTCAATTCGCCGACGCGCCGGCCGCCTGGCAACGTTATCTGGACGCGGGAGTGCTGATTCGCGATGTCGGCATTCCGGGTTACCTGCGCGCCACCACGGGTCTGGCCGAAGAGAACGATGCCTTCCTGGAGGCCAGCGCCCGGATCGCCGCCACCGAACTGGCCCCCGTCACCCCCGTAGGAGCCCCGTGACCGCCACCGAAATAGGCAAAGCGACCCGCCGCGCGCGTATCGAGCGACGCACCAAAGAATCCGACATCGTCATCGAGCTGGACCTCGACGGCACCGGGCAGGTCCACGTCGACACCGGTGTGCCGTTCTACGACCACATGCTGACCGCACTGGGCACTCATGCCAGCTTCGACCTGACCGTGCGCACCAAGGGCGATGTCGAGATCGAAGGGCACCACACCATCGAGGACACAGCGATCGTGCTGGGCCAGGCGCTCGGCGAGGCGCTGGGCGACAAGAAAGGCATCCGCCGGTTCGGCGACGCCTTCATCCCGCATGGACGAGACCCTGGCCCACGCCGCCGTCGACGTGTCCGGCCGGCCCTACTGTGTGCACACCGGAGAGCCGGATCATCTGCAGCACAGCACCATTGCCGGAAGTTCGGTGCCGTACCACACCGTCATCAACCGGCACGTGTTCGAGTCGTTGGCCATGAATGCCCGCATCGCGCTGCACGTGCGGGTGCTGTACGGTCGCGACCCGCACCACATCACCGAAGCGCAGTACAAGGCCGTCGCTCGCGCGTTGCGGCAGGCCGTCGAGCCCGATCCGCGGGTGTCGGGTGTGCCGTCCACCAAAGGTGTTCTGTGACGGAGAAGTCGGTTGTAGTCCTCGATTACGGATCAGGCAATCTACGGTCGGCCCAACGCGCGCTGCAGCGGGTCGGCGCCTCGGTGGAAGTAACCGCCGACGCAAGCGCCGCTGCGGCCGCCGACGGGCTGGTGGTGCCCGGCGTCGGCGCTTTCGAGGCGTGCATGACCGGCCTGCGCAAGATCGCGGGGGAGCAGATCATCGCCGAGCGGGTCGCCGCCGGACGCCCGGTGCTGGGGGTTTGCGTGGGCATGCAGATCCTGTTCGCCGCGCGGCGTCGAGTTCGGGGTGGAGACGAAAGGCTGCGGGCAGTGGCCGGGTGCCGTCACGCGGCTGGATGCGCCGGTGGTCCCGCACATGGGCTGGAACGTGGTGGATTCCGCACCGGGCAGCGCGCTGTTCAAGGGCCTGGACGCCGACTACCCGGTTCTATTTCGTGCACTCCTATGCCGCGCAGCGCTGGGAAGGCTCGCCCGGCGCGTTGCTGACGTGGGCCACCCACCAGGTACCGTTTTTGGCCGCGGTCGAGGACGGACCGCTGGCCGCCACCCAGTTCCATCCGGAGAAGAGTGGGGACGCGGGTGCGGCCGTGCTGAGCAACTGGGTCGAAGGACTATAGACATGACACTGATCTTGTTACCTGCCGTTGACGTGGTCGATGGTCGTGCCGTGCGTTTGGTGCAGGGGAAAGCCGGCAGTGAAACCGAGTACGGCTCGGCGCTGGACGCCGCGTTGGGTTGGCAGCGCGACGGCGCCGAGTGGATCCACCTGGTGGACCTCGACGCCGCGTTCGGACGTGGTTCCAACCGCGAACTGCTCGCCGAACTGGTGGGCAAGCTCGACGTGCAGGTCGAGATGTCGGGGGGCATCCGCGACGACGATTCCCTGGCCGCGGCGCTGGCCACCGGCTGCGCGCGGGTCAACCTGGGGACCGCCGCTTTGGAGAACCCGCAGTGGTGCGCGCGGGTGATCGCCGAGCACGGAGACAAGGTCGCCGTCGGGTTGGACGTGCAGATCGAGAAGGGCCATCCGGACGGCGAACACCGGTTGCGCGGACGCGGCTGGGAAACCGACGGCGGCGACTTATGGAAGGTGCTGGAACGCCTTGACAGCGAAGGATGTTCGCGGTTCGTGGTCACCGATGTCACCAAGGACGGCACGCTGGAGGGTCCCAATCTCGACCTGCTGGCCCAGGTCGCCGATCGCACCCAAGCCCCGGTGATCGCCTCCGGCGGCGTGTCCAGCCTGGACGACCTGCGCGCTATCGCGACGCTGACCGGCCGTGGCGTCGAGGGCGCCATCATGGGCAAGGCCCTCTACGCCGGGAGATTCACCCTGCCGCAGGCGCTGGCCGCGGTGCGAGAGTAGACAACCAGTGGAGCTGGACGCACTGGTGGCCCCGTTGGTTGAAACGGCGTCGGCCATCCTCGATGCCGCGACGGAGCCGTTCCTGGTCGGCCACCGCGCCGATTCGGCGGTTCGCAAGAAAGGTAACGACTTTGCCACCGAGGTCGATCTTGCGATCGAGCGCCAGGTCGTCGCCGCGCTGACAGAGGCTACCGGAATCGAGGTGCATGGCGAGGAATTCGGTGGCGCCGCCGTCGACTCGCCGTGGGTATGGGTACTGGATCCCATCGACGGCACGTTCAATTACGCCGCCGGCTCTCCGATGGCGGCGATTCTGTTGGGCCTGCTGCACCATGGCGACCCGGTGGCCGGTCTGACCTGGCTGCCGTTCACGGGTCAGCGCTACACCGCGATCGCGGGTGGACCGCTGCTGAAAAACGGTGTGCCGCGGCCGCCGCTGGCTTCCGCCCAGCTGGCCGACGCGCTCGTCGGGGTGGGTACGTTCAACGCCGACTCGCGCGGTCGGTTTCCCGGGCGCTATCGGGTTGCGGTGCTGGAAAATCTGAGCCGGGTTTGTTCGCGGCTGCGCATGCACGGGTCTACCGGCACCGACCTCGCCTACGTTGCCGACGGAATCCTCGGTGCATCAATAAGTTTCGGAGGATACGTGTGGGATCATGCCGCGGGGGTCGCCCTGGTTCAGGCCGCCGGCGGCATCGTCACCAACCTCGCCGGCGAACCCTGGACCCCCGCGGCGCGGTCCGCTCTGGCCGCGGCGCCCGGCGCGCACGGCCAGATTCTCGACATCCTGCGCAGCACCGGCAAACCGGAGGACTACTGATGTATGCGGACGGTGACCTTCCGGGTCGTGGGGGCGTTGCGGTACGCGTGATCCCCTGCCTGGACGTTGACGACGGCCGGGTGGTCAAAGGAGTGAATTTCGAGAATCTGCGCGACGCGGGTGATCCGGTTGAGCTTGCGGCGGCCTATGACGCCGAGGGCGCCGACGAGCTGACCTTTCTGGACGTGACCGCATCGTCGTCGGGCAGGGCCACCATGCTGGAGGTGGTGCGTCGCACCGCCGAGCAGGTGTTCATCCCGCTGACCGTCGGTGGCGGGGTGCGTGCGGTGGCCGACGTCGACACGTTGCTGCGCGCGGGGGCGGACAAGGTCTCGGTCAACACCGCCGCCATCGCGCGCCCAGATCTGCTGGCAGAAATGGCAACCCAGTTCGGCTCCCAGTGCATCGTGTTGTCCGTCGACGCCCGCACTGTGCCCGCCGGCTCGGCGCCGACACCGTCGGGCTGGGAGGTCACCACCCACGGCGGTCGTCGTGGCACCGGTATAGACGCCGTCGAGTGGGCGGCCCGCGGCGCCGACCTCGGGGTGGGGGAGATCCTGCTGAATTCCATGGACGCCGACGGCACCAAGGCCGGGTTCGACCTGCCGATGCTGCGGGCGGTGCGCGCCGCGGTCACGGTGCCGGTGATCGCCAGCGGCGGCGCCGGGGCGGTGGAACACTTCGCCCCCGCGGTGGCGGCCGGCGCCGATGCGGTTTTGGCGGCCAGCGTCTTTCACTTCCGCGAGCTGACGATCGGGCAGGTGAAGGCGGCGATGGCCGCAGAACAGATCACGGTAAGGACCGCGGTGCGATGACGCTGGACCCGGAGATCGCGGCGCGCCTGAAGCGCAACGCGGACGGATTGTTTACCGCCGTCGTGCAGGAGCGCAGCACCGGCGACGTGTTGATGGTCGCGTGGATGGACGACGCGGCACTGGCGCGCACGTTGGAAACCCGTGAGGCCACCTACTATTCGCGATCCCGCAGGCAGCAGTGGGTCAAGGGCGCGACATCGGGCCACACCCAGTATGTCCACTCGGTGCGCATCGACTGCGACGGCGACACCGTGCTGTTGACGGTCGACCAGGTCGGCGCGGCCTGCCACACCGGTAACCACAGTTGCTTCGACACGGCGGTACTGCTGGATCCTGAGGGATAGACCGCTTTAGCTTGGTGCGACGTCCAGTCCGGTGGCCGCGGCGATCGCCGCGCGGGCCCACTCGTGGCGGGCCACCGCCGGGTGTATCCGCTGGATGCGAATGGCCTCGAGGTCGATGGCTTTTCCGTTGGTTACCGCGCCGGGCACCCGGAAGGCGTAGGCCGGCAGGTCGGTGGCGACGGCCAGGATGGCGTCGCTATCGGTGAAACCGTTGGCGCGCATGGTGTCCTCGGCCCACCTGGCCGGCATAAGGCCGCCGAAGTTTTTGACGTACACCACCCACAGTTTGGTGCCGCGCTGGTTGTAGAGCCTGGTGAGGGCTGTTTCGACCGCGGCGCGCTCGACCGGGCCCAGCACGCCCGATTCATCGGTGATCTGGCTGGTCAGCTTAATCGCCGGCGCTGACTTGGGCGCGCTGCCACTGCTGGGGGGTACCACCGACACCGACGCTGAGGGCGTGCTGCTGTTGCTGTGATGTTTGGCACGCGCGCCGAGCATGCGCACGCCGACGACCGCGGCGACCGCAACCAGCGCGACCGCAAGTAGCCCCACCGCGATCATTGCCATATTGCGCAGGCCGCCGCTCGATTTCTGCGCTGCGACGGCCGGGGCCCGCGGCGGGGCGATGACCTGCGTCGGTCCGGAGATCACTTCCGTGGGGCCGGCGACCGCGTTCGAGACGGTGTCAGCATGACCGGCCAGTGCCTCCGCGAAATCCGCACACGTCGCATAGCGCTCGTTGGGGTCCTTGGCCATTGCCTTGGTAATGACGTCGTTGAGCCGTGCCAACTCGGGTAGCTTGTTCCCGATCAGCGGTGGTGGCGCGTTCAGATGCTGGCCGATGACCACCGCCGGATTGGAGTGTTCGAACGGGGCGGTCCCGGTCAGCAGGTGAAACGCCGTACATCCGAGCGCGTACTGGTCGGCTCGCGCGTCGAGCTCAAAACCCTGCAGCTGCTCGGGCGCGCAGTACGCGGTGGTCCCCACCAGCATGTTCGTCGCGGTCAGACCACTGATCTCGCCCAGCTCACGGGCGATGCCGAAATCGGCGAGCAGGATCCGCCGCCGGGGGCTGGCCTGAGAAGTCGAGCCCAAGAGGATGTTGGCGGGTTTGATGTCACGATGCAGCAGTCCGCGCGAATGGGCGTGATCGAGCGCGTCGCCAACGGCCGAAATGATGGCGACGACGTCTGCTTGCGGCATCCCGGACGGGTACTCGGTGCGCAAGAGTTTCGCGGCGTCGGTTCCCTCCACGTAGTCCATCGAGATCCACAGTTGCCCTTCGTATTCGCCGCGGTCGTGGATGCCGACGATGTGCTCGTGATACAGGCTTGCGGCCAGGTCGGCCTCTCGGTTGAAGCGTTGGCGGAATTCGTCGTTCTCGGTCAGGTCGCTGGGCAGGATTTTGAGGGCATCGTTGCGGGGCAGGCGCGGGTGCTGCGCCAGATACACCTGACCCATGCCGCCGGCGCCCAACCGCCGAAGAATCGTGTACCCGGCAAACACTTGTCCTTCTGTCAGGCCATCACTTTGCGGCATGTGAGCATGCTACTGAGCGCGTCAGCGTGGCAATCGGGTGATCGCCGCCGGGTGCCGCTGCGGGACAGCCGAGCGGCTTCGATGAGAATGGCGGTCGATGTTGAAACGAGTGTCCTGGAGCTCCTGGACCCTAGCGGTGCCGTTGCTTGCCCTCGTCGCGCTGGCAGCGGCGTGGGGCGAGAACATCGGAACGGTGCCGGCGCTGCTGGTGGCGGTGCTGCTAGGCGGTGCCGTTCTGGCCGCAGTCAACCACGCCGAGGTGGTCGCACACCGGGTCGGCGAGCCGTTCGGGTCGCTGGTGCTCGCAGTCGCGGTCACGATCATCGAGGTCGCCCTGATCGTCACGCTCCGGGCGTCCGGCGGGAGCGAGGCGGCGACCCTCGCCAGGGACACCGTGTTCGGAGCGGTGATGATCACCACCAACGGGATCGCCGGTTTGTCGCTGCTACTCGGTTCCCGGCGCTACGGTGTGACGGTCTTCAGCGCCCACGGCAGCGGCGCCGCACTGGCCACGGTAACCACGCTGGCGACGTTGAGCATGGTGGTGCCGACGTTCACCACCACCTACCCGGCGCGCGAGTTCTCACCGAGTCAGCTCGCCTTCGCGGCGGTGGCCTCACTGGGGCTCTACCTGCTGTTCGTGTTCACGCAGACCGTGCGGCATCGCGACTTCTTTCTGCCGGTAACCCAAAAGGGGCAGAAGTATTTCGAGGACGAGAGCCACGCGGAGCCGCCGAGCACCCGGTCTGCGCTGACGAGCCTCGCGCTGCTGCTCGTCGCGCTGGTCGCGGTGGTGGGTCTGGCCAAGGAGGAGTCTGAACCCATCGGGCGTTTGGTGTCGGCGGCCGGATTCCCGCCGTCTTTCGTCGGCGTGGTGATCGCCACGCTGGTGTTGCTGCCGGAGACCCTCGCCGCGGCGCGTGCGGCACGGCAAGGCCGCATCCAAACCAGCCTCAACCTGGCCTACGGCTCGGCGATGGCCAGCATCGGGCTCACGATCCCGGCCATCGCACTCACCTCCATATGGTTCAAAGGACCGCTCGTCCTCGGTCTCGGCCCCACCCAATTGGTCCTGCTGGTGCTGACCGTCGCGATCAGCGTGCTGACGGTGGTGCCCGGCTGGGCCACCCGACTGCAGGGCGAACTGCATCTGGTGCTGGTCGCCGCCTACGTGTTTCTCGCAATCGTCCCGTAGCGCCGAACGGGCTTGCGGCGCCGCCGATCTACGCGGTCTTGCGCGCCCTTAGCGTCTCCAATGCCTTGTCGGCGTGGGAGTCCATGCTGAACTCGCTGGCGATCACGTCGAGCACCGTGCGGTCGGTGTCGATGATGAAGGTGGTGCGCTTGACCGGCATCAGCTTGCCGAGCAGACCGCGCTTGACGCCGAATTGGGTGGCGACGGTGCCTTCGCTATCCGACAGCAGCGGGTAGTCGAAACTCTGTGTGTCGGCGAACTTGGCCTGTTTTTTGACGGGATCGGTGCTGATGCCGACCCGGTTCGCCCCGACAGCGGCGAACTCCGCGGCCAAGTCGCGGAAGTGGCAGGCTTCCTTGGTGCACCCAGGCGTCATTGCCGCCGGATAGAAGAACAGCACCACGGGACCGGTGGAAAGCAGGTCGCTGAGCTTGCGTGGCTTTCCGCTCTGATCGGGAAGTTCGAAGTCGGCCACGGTGTCACCAGGTTTCATGGGCGCCAGGCTACGCCCGCGTCGTCGGCTGACTGCGAGATCCCGCGCTAACGACGACGCGGCCCGGGTCCGGGACTTGTGCGCGCCTTGCGCGGGCGAGCAGCCCGCTCGCGTAGGCGAAGTAGAGCGTGGTGCCGATGAGCACGGACGGCGTGACCGCGGCTACAACGCGCGGCGTTCCCATCAACATGTGGCCTGTGGCCAGCCAAGCCGCCGACAGCGTCGAGGTGACAATGGAGGCGAGCCAGAAGCCATGCAAAGGATTGGACGACAAGCGAAACAGGCGTTCGAGCACGAATACCAGCATTGTGGTCGCGGTAAAGGTCAGCGCTGCCAGTGTCAGCCCCGCGCGTAGCGCCACGTCCAGGCCATTATTGTAGTGGGCTAACGCCGCCCAACTGCCATACGCTCCCGCGGCGACCAGGGCGATCAGCATCGTCCGAGCGAACTGTTGCAACCCGGTTGTGCCGACCGCAATACTCATGATGCGAACCGCCTGCGCAGCACGCGAACAAGGCCCCGCGCGATGTTGATCATGTCCAGGGGTAACCAGGTCAACAGCGCTTCGCCCTCGGCGTAGCGAGGATTGAGTTCGGTACAGAACCGCACATAGGGGTCCGTGCTGAGCTCACGCAGTCGCGACGGGTCGCGTGGCACGGCGCGCGATTGCACGATCCACGGGTCATCGCCGACCGGCACGTAATGCCACCGCGCGCTCAGCTCACGAACAAGACCCTCGACCTCATCTGGAGCCTGGTTTTCGAGGCTCGGTAAAGCCGGGGCATGGTCGACGCCAGCAGGCGGTAGACCGCCGGTGATGAGGCGCGGGTGAAGTACGCGATGGGCGTGAGCGGGTGGCGGACCTTGAAGCGCAGAGCTTCACCTAGGCCGAAAAACGCACTCGATAGTCCGCCATGGTAGCCCGGACGGAAATACACGACCGCCCAGAACACGGCGTGCGTCCGGCCCGCCTGTTCCACGCGCTCGAGCCGGGCGCATGAGAAACCAGCGAGTTCATCGTTGGTGCCATGACAGATCGCCAGGCGAGCGTTGTCGGCGGCGATATGGACGGCGAGTTCTTCGCGCGTGAAGCCATGCACGGTCTCGGAGTAGACGTCGTATAGCTGATCCATTAGCGCAGAGAACTGCGCGGGCTCGAGCGGTCCAGAGCGAAGGTACTCCGTACGGACGATGCGCACCGGCGCGGGCCGCACCGGGGAGCTAAATGCGTCGGTATGCGAGCAGTGGTGCGGCAGATGGGTTGGCATTGCGATGTCGTCGACCGTCGAAGCATTGGTGATTAAGCCCTCAGACATCCTGATCACAGTGCAGACGCTAGGCAGCCACCTAATCGGCGTCTAGCAGACAATCCCGAACACAATATTGCGTTCAACGCAAGTGAAGTAGAGGGGTTGACAGCTCCCGCAACAGCGCTCCACGAGCCAAGAACGCCGGGCCGGGAGTCCAGTCAGCGGGGCCAGCGCCATGGTCGACTCCGAGATCGATCGGGAGACGTGCAGGTGCTGGCCGGGCGCTGGGCGGGGTCCGCGATGGACGACCTGAATCCGCCTTGGGGCAATGGTGTTGTCGATTCTGTGGTTGTCGCTTGCTTCTACGTGGACGGCTTGGCGTTGCTGTTGTGAAAGGGTTGTCGCGCTTGTCACTCCAATTCGATACCGCGTGATGTCGTCGCGCGCAGTAGACGACGGGACTCGTATAGGGCCGTTGAGGCGACGAGTGCCTCGTCGTTAGCGAGTGTGCAGGCGACGAATGGCGCGATTTTTTCACCCTTCGAGGATTTGTTTGGTCGTCGGTTGGTCGGTAACGGTTCGGACGCTGCGGCTGGTAGTAGGTCAGCTGGTGTCGACGGTGGATGGCTGTTCGGCAACGGCGGCAACGGCGGATCCGGGGCAGATGGTCAGGCCGGTGGGGCCGGCGGGTCGGCGGGGTTGTTCGGGAGCGGTGGTGCCGGGGGTGCCGGTGGTACTGCGTGGTTGATGGGTGCCGCCGGTAGCGTCGCCGCCGGGCTCCGCCGCTGCCGCCGTCCCCGCCGTCCCCGACCAGTGGCATCGGGGGATCGGGCGGCGCCGCCGGCACTGCAGGCTCCGGCGGCACGCGCAGCGGCGCCGATGGCACCGATGGCTCAGACGGTGCGGCCGGTGGTCGTGGGTAACGCAATTCCAGCGGTTGTCGAAACCTCACCAAGGTACGTACGGCATGGATGGGTCTTAAGCAGGCGTTGTGCTTCGCGGTCGGAGGGCCGGCAACCACGCCGCCGGGGCGGAACCGCTCACCGCCGAGTGCCTCGACCTGGATCGCGACGTTCCCCGCCGGCCCGATCCTGCTGACCGTGTGAACGATTGGCCGCCGACGGCGGCCACACCGCCCCTACATACAGGCTTGCAAAGCGTCGGTTTTGGCAGGCATCAAGGCCGCCTGGCCTACCATCGCCCAACCAGCACCCCACCGGGAGGCGCAAGCGTTGGGTAATGTCGCGCGGCATCGCTGCGGTTAAGTCAGAAACACCTCAAGCTCGGCCCCGGACCGCCCGCGGATCATTGTGGCGGAAGCGTAAGTGGTTGTGTATCAACGATTCGTGTAAACGCAAGTACGGATGTCAGGCGCGACACCAGGGCCACCGCTGCGTAGTCGAGATCACCGGCCACTGCGTGGGCTGTAGTCTCCGTCGCCCGCTGAACCTTTGTGCGGTCCAAGGGCCGATGCTTACACGTTGTGCTGGCGGCCCAGTTCTCTCTACCCCCGGGCACCCGCTCGCCGCTTGAGGACTCCAGTCGCACTCGGCCAACAAATAAGCGTCGACATGGTGGTAGCAGTCGATTCTGTTGCAGGGCTTGGGCTCCGATCCGCGCTTGAGCCGCGAACTCCCGAGAGGACGGGCGCGATGGCCTGGTCGCGCAGCGTGAGTGGCCCATTGATGGTGCGCGCCGCAAACTGCGGGTCTGGTCGCGGTGGGGGCATGCAGACTTATCAAAGACTCGTCTGCCGGGAAGTTCCCGTAGGTCCCGGCCCGGTTTTCGGGTGGTGTATTCAGCGCTGAATGCGCCCGTCAGTGCGCGGATCTTCGGGGCTGGGCGAGGGTGAATCCGTGCGGCGCCAAGGCCAGGTGAGCGCGGCCGCCAGCGCGTCACGCATTCGCTTCTTGTTGGGATCGGCCCCCGACGCGGGTGCACCCAGCAGCGACGCGGTGGGCAGACAATCGGGCACGCTCGCGTCAATTGGAATGTGCAGTGGTGCAGTAGTTTTGGAGCTGTATCGGTGGATCATCTGTGGCGTGTTGGTATTTCAAGTGCATCGTCGAGCGTGGCAACCGCACCCCCAGACCGCTTGGCTGGTGGTTGAGGTTCGCGCTGTGCAGGGGGGGTGGCCAGCTGGGCGGCCGAGGCGGCGGGTGCAATTGCGGCCCGGGACGGACGTCCGCTCGATGGCACCCGAGGATCACGTCGGCTTGGCATTGAGCGCCCGGCCCAGTTGTGCTCCCGGTAGCGGTGTGCGGTTAGCTCCCGGTGGCACGGATACTGGCCGCCAATGCGTCGCGGTTGGCCTCCCTCAACGTCTTGCACGCGTTGTATATGTGGCCCTCGACGGTGTGGGTGGACAACGAAAGCTGCTCGGCGATCTGCCGATTCGACAGCCCCTGCGCCACCAGGCTGGCTATTTCGCGTTCGCGGGCGCTCAACGGCAACGGCTAGGCGGCCAATATCAATGCCGGGGTTTGGACTCCACCGCACTCGGCGCTGATGCGCTCAGCCGTGGCGGCGGCCTCCAAGGCCAGATGCTGATTCCCCCTGTGCCGCAAACATATCCGCCGCCTGGGCGGCCGCGTCGGCGGCCGACAGCTGCGCTCCCATTTGCCCGAACCCGTGAGCCGCCGAAAACACCGCCGCAGC
Source organism: uncultured Actinomycetota bacterium (assembly GCA_963748885.1). GTDB lineage: Bacteria > Actinomycetota > Actinomycetes > Mycobacteriales > Mycobacteriaceae > Mycobacterium. Next base: position 35,998 of record CAVVLC010000064.1, on the reverse strand, counting down.
ATCACGATTCTGTAGTGCGATGGCATGCGCCGTATACGCGGTAGCCAGCCGGCCGTCGACGCCACCCGCGACCTCGACCAGACGCTGCAATACCGTGCGGTCGCCGAACCGCACCGCGTCGTGCAGGGCCAGCATCTCGACAGCCCGCTGACCACACTGCTCGGCCAGATCGGCAGCCTGCAGCGCAGTAGCCACAGCCACGCTGACCGCACCCTGCGCCGCGGCAAGCCACGCCTCGGCGATCAGCAACTGCGGTCGATAGACCGCGTTATGGCCACCGACTGAGCGGGATCGCAATTCGGCGATCAATGCCGCGGCCGCATCGCTGCGGCCCAGTGCGCAATTTGACTGCGCGAGCACCAGTCGCGGGTAACTCCACCACGCGGCCGACTCGGTGGTCATCGCGGCGACCGTCTGCTCCATGCGCCACACCACGTCGGCAAACCGGCCGCGAGCGCGTGCGACCGTGGCTTTCATCAGGTTGGCCATCCCACGCCAGGTATTGCCCTGAAGACGTGATCCCGACCGTGTCTTCCAACCGTTCCTCAGCGGCATCGAAGTCCCCGCGCAGCACGAGTGCCTGCACCTCGGCAAATCCCATCGAGTACCGCATCATCCCGTCGGTCTGGTTCGCGACCACGCGGCCGCGGCCGGCCACAGCCAAGGCTTCATCGCCGCGGCCCATCAACCCCAGTGCCATCACACCGCCGTAAACCGCCGCCCCTACCGCGGGCGGCACCGTTAGCGGATCCGTTATTGCCCGCCATGCCAATTCCGCGGCCTCAGTCAGGCGGTTTGCCACCGCCAGCGAAGCCGCGGCCAGGGCATCCACCACTCCCGACAGCCTCTGACTCGCCCGGGCGGGCAGCAGCCCGAGGACCTCTTCGGCGCTGTCGGCGTCGCCCATCGAGAGCTGCAAGTTGATCAAACGCGCGGCCCCCCACCACAGCAGCTCGATCTCGGTCATCGTATCCGGGTTGAACACATCCAGGCATTGTTCGGCTTCGGCCGCTCTGCCTTGCCACGCCAGCGACCTGGACAAAAGCAGGGTGGCGGGAAGCCCGCCGCCGCAGTCGACCGCGGTGCGAGCCAATTGCTCGCAGAGGGTGACGTTCGTCAGCTCTATCGCGTCCGTGGCGGCCGCCACCATCAACTCGACATCCGGTGCCACGTCGCTTTCCCGCATGAGCTCGGCCAACCGAATGCGCTCGGCCGGTCCGCGAATCGGGTTGGCCCGCAACGCTCGTACCAGTTCCCCGCGCACCCTACGCGCCGCCGCCACGCCAAGACGCCGCCGCATCACTTCGGCAAAAAGCGGGTGATTGAACCGGACCTCGCACCGACCACCCGCGTCGACAACCCGGATCAGTCCATTCGCTACGGCTTGTTCGACGGCGTCGTCCCCCACCATTTGAATCATCACGCTCAGATCTAGTGGCTCGCAGAAGGTCAGCAACCGCAGCGCCCGCACCACATCCCCGGACATCTGATCGATCCGGGCACCAAGAAGCGCAACCAGCTCGGCGGTTACCGCGGGACGCCCGCGCAGCTGCCAGACTCCGCGCATCTCCCGTAACGTGCCCGCATCCAAGGCGCCCTCGACGAGTTGCCGGACGTACATGGCATTACCGCCGGACTCCTGCCACATCACGTTGGCGCTCAATTCCTCGACCGGGCCGCCAAGCGCTGCTTCAATGAGTCCACCGCATTGCTCTTCGGTGAACGGCGCCAAATGCAGGCGCTGCAGGTAGCCGTTTCCACAGGGCCATGACCGCGTCGGGCACCGGCACGTCGGTTCGCAGCGTCGCGACGATGCGCACGGCGCCGTCCAGCGCCAGTTGATGCAGGACCGTCGCAGACAACCCGTCGAGCAAATGCCCGTCATCGACGACGAGCACAGTGTTGGCCTCGGCCAGCAGCGCCTGACGCACGTGAGCCATGTAGGCCAGCGGGTTGCGTCCCGCGGACTCGTCAACGAGGTGAGCGAATACGCCCAGCGGAATGGTGCGCGCGGACTCCGTTCCCGCGACCCAGTGCACGTGACGGTCTAGCGACTGCGTGACCTGGCGGATCAACGTTGTCTTTCCCACACCGGGTTCGCCGACCACAACGATGCCATGGGCGTCGGTTTGCCCTACCACGGCGGCGCGAAGCGCCGCGAATTCAGAATCACGCTGAACAAACGGCCAATGCTCAGACATCACGGGATTCTGAACACCAGCACGCGATCGGTGCACAGCAGGTCGCCGAGCTTACGTGGCTTTGTGCTCTGATCGGAAAGTTCGAAGCCGGCCACGGTGCCACCAAGTTCCACAGGCGTCAGGCTACGCCCGCGTCGTTAGCTGAGTGCAAGGTTCCGCTCAGTTCCCGTTCGGCGCAGGCGGAATCACGATGACCGTCGCCCCGGGCATCGCTGCCAGGGTGGTGGCGAGGTCCGTCGGCATCGCGCCCGTGGGGCTGGATGTGACGGTCGGCGTGGTTGGCGCGCGCGGCGCCACTGCGGCCGCCGCCGGGGCCCCGGCCGCTAGGGAGAGTCCAAAAATCCATTGCGGCGCTGCTCCTTAGTCCAATTGCGGCGGTAACCATTAATCTCTTGCGGTGTTACTACACCAGCAAACGCACACACCGGAACGACACGCCCAACAAGAAGGTCAGTTATGGGGCTATGTCTTGCATCCAGGACAACGACGGTCGACGACGGAGCTCAGAGGGCGTGAGTACAGCAAATCGCCGTAGAACTTGCTAAACGCCGCTTGGGCTAAGATATCGCGGGACTGTCGCTCTAACGCTCGATATTCCTGTGATGCGGTATTTCAAAACTGCTGTGCAGGTTGATCCGTGCATTTCCCGGTCGGCATTCCTGACGAGGCGATCAGCGCGTCTGCGAGGATGGTCCGGTGCCTGCCCACCTCGCCGCCACCACGTCACGGGAGGACTTCCGCCAGCTCGCGGCGGAGCACCGTGTGGTTCCAGTGACCCGTAAGGTCTTGGCCGACAGTGAGACGCCGCTGTCGGCATACCGCAAGCTCGCGGCCAATCGCCCCGGCACCTTCTTGCTTGAGTCCGCCGAGAACGGCCGATCCTGGTCGCGGTGGTCGTTCATTGGCGCTGGGGCCCCGTCGGCCTTGACCGTGCATGACGGCGAGGCGGTCTGGCTGGGTACCGTGCCGCAGGACGCGCCCACCGGGGGCGACCCGCTGGATGCCCTGCGGGCCACCCTCGAGCTGTTGGCCACCGCGGCCCCCGAAGAGATCAAGCCGGGGCTGCCACCGCTGTCCGGTGGCATGGTGGGCTTCTTCGCCTACGACTTGGTGCGGCGCCTGGAACGCCTGCCCGAACTGGCCGCCAATGACCTTGGACTGCCGGACATGGTGATGCTGCTGGCCACCGATGTAGCGGCGGTCGACCACCACGAGGGCACCATCACGCTGATCGCCAACGCTGTGAACTGGAACGGCACCGACGAGCGGGTCGACTGGGCCTACGACGACGCGATCGCGCGGCTGGACGTTATGACCGCGGCACTGGGCCAGCCGCTGCCGTCGACCGTTGCGACATTCAGCCGGCCCGAGCCGCGGCGCCGAGCGCAGCGCACGGCGGAGGAATACGGTGCGATCGTCGACTACCTGGTCGAACAGATCGCGGCCGGTGAAGCCTTTCAGGTGGTGCCCTCGCAGCGCTTCGAGGTGGATACCGATGTCGATCCGATCGACGTGTACCGCATACTGCGGGTGACAAACCCAAGCCCATACATGTATCTGCTGCATGTACCGAATAGCGATGGCGCAACTAGCTTTTCGATCGTCGGATCCAGTCCGGAAGCCCTCGTCACCGTCAGCGACGGCCGTGCGACGACGCATCCGATCGCCGGAACCCGGTGGCGGGGCAAGACCGAAGAAGAGGATCAGCTGCTGGGAAAAATCTGCTGGCCGACGAAAAGGAACGAGCAGAGCACCTGATGCTGGTCGACCTCGGCCGCAACGACCTCGGCCGAGTCTGCACGCCGGGCACCGTCCGCGTCGAGGACTACAGCCACATCGAACGCTATAGCCACGTGATGCACCTGGTCTCCACGGTGACGGGATTGCTCAGCCCGGGCTACACCGCCCTGGACGCCGTAACGGCCTGCTTCCCGGCCGGCACGCTCTCCGGTGCGCCGAAGGTGCGTGCCATGGAGCTGATCGAGGAGGTGGAGAAGACGCGCCGCGGCCTTTACGGCGGTGTCGTCGGCTACCTCGACTTCGCCGGCAACGCGGACTTCGCGATCGCCATCCGCACCGCGCTGATGCGTAACGGCACCGCGTATGTGCAGGCAGGTGGTGGGGTAGTGGCCGACTCCAACGGCCCGTACGAATACACCGAGGCCTCCAACAAGGCACGAGCCGTGCTGAGCGCGATCGCCGCGGCCGAGACGCTGGCCTCACCCGATGAGGCCGGATGAGAGGCGAAAATGGCTGAGTCCCGGCCGGCCCGGCCTGATCGCAAAAGCCGGCTGATGATCGGGGTAGCCCAGTTGTTGCTGGTGGTTGCCGCCGGCGCGCTGTGGACGGCGTCGCGGCTCCCGTGGGTGGTCGTGCGGTCGTTTGACGGGCTGGGTCCACCCAGGGACGTGACCCTGAATGGCGCGTCGTGGTCGACGGCGCTGCTGCCGTTGGCGATTCTCATGCTGGTTACCGCGCTCGCCGCGATCGCGGTGCGCGGTTGGCCGCTGCGGGCGCTGGCCGGGCTGCTGGCGGTGGCCAGCTTTGCGGTCGGCTATCTGAGCATCAGCCTGTGGGTGCTTCCGGACGTGGCGGCGCGCGGAGCCGAGTTGGCGCACGTCTCGCTGCTGTCCCTGGTGGGAAGCCAGCGGCGCTACCCGGGCGCGGTGGTCGCGCTGTTGGCCGCGGTATGCACCCTGGTCGCTGCCGTTTTGTTGATACGCTCGGCTTCAATGCGCGGGCCCGCTCGTGAAGGCGCGACAAAATATGTCGCGCCCGCCGCGCGCCGTTCGATGGCTCGGCGCGGCGACGCCGAAGCGGCGGCACCCGAGATTTCGGAGCGGATGATCTGGGACGCGCTTGACGAGGGCCGCGACCCGACCGATCGGCCCGATGAGTCTGACACCGAGGGTCGGTGACGGACCGCGAGCCGACGGTCGCTACCCTTCATAAACATCGTCGATGTCGGCTGGGGATTGTCCGGGTAACCGTAACGACGGTGGGTGAGACTGGAAAGGAACGACAGGCATGTGTCCGGCAAGCGTGCTCGACTCCATCCTCGAAGGAGTCCGGGCCGACGTTGCCGCGCGTGAAGCGCTGATCAGCCTGTCGGAGATCAAAGCCGCCGCCGCCGCGGCGACGCCATCGCTTGATGTGATGGCCGCCTTGCGCGAGCCGGGTATTGGCGTCATCGCCGAGGTCAAGCGCGCCAGCCCGTCCGCGGGCTCACTGGCCCCCATCGCGGATGCGGCAAAGCTGGCCCAGGCTTACGAAGATGGCGGCGCTCGCATCATCAGCGTGTTGACCGAAGAGCGACGTTTTCACGGCTCGCTCGACGACCTTGATGCGGTGCGGGCAGCAGTTTCGGTGCCGATTTTGCGCAAAGACTTTGTGGTGCAGCCTTATCAGATCCACGAGGCGCGCGCGCACGGTGCCGACATGTTGTTGCTCATCGTTGCCGCATTGGACCAGTCGGCGTTGGTATCGATGCTGGACCGCACCGAATCGCTCGGTATGACGGCACTTGTCGAAGTGCACACCGAACAAGAGGCCGACCGGGCGTTGAAGGCCGGGGCCAAAGTGATTGGGGTCAACGCCCGCGATCTCACCACGCTGGAAGTGGATCGGGACTGCTTCTCGCGGATCGCTCCTGGATTGCCCAGCGACGTGATCAGAATCGCCGAATCGGGTGTGCGTGGCACCGCGGATCTTTTGGCGTATGCCGGTGCAGGGGCTGACGCCGTGTTGGTCGGTGAAGGTCTGGTCAAAAGCGGTGATCCACGTGCGGCGGTTGCCGATCTCGTCACCGCGGGCACCCATCCGTCCTGTCCGAAACCGGCTCGCTAGGCGTTCCCCGAGGCCGTGGCCGTGAAACGTTGAACCCAATCAGCCGTCCGCCCGTTGAGCGATGGTGATGGTAGATCCGTCGCGCGATCTTCCGCGTCCGAGTGCGGCCATTTCCGAGCCGACCCACCACGACCCCGATGCGGGTGGGCACTTCGGCGTCTACGGTGGCCGTTACGTCGCCGAAGCGCTGATGGCGGTGATCGAGGAGGTCACCGCCGCATACGAGAAAGAACGCGTCAATCCCGACTTCCTGGACACCCTGGATAAGTTGCAGGCGAACTACGCCGGCCGGCCGTCGCCGCTGTATGAGGCCACTCGGCTGGGCGAATACGCCGGTTCGGCGCGCATCTTCCTGAAGCGAGAAGACCTGAACCACACCGGCTCTCACAAGATCAACAATGTGCTCGGTCAGGCATTGCTGGCCAAGCGAATGGGTAAGACTCGGGTTATCGCCGAGACCGGGGCCGGTCAACACGGGGTGGCCACCGCCACCGCTTGCGCGTTGTTCGGCCTGGACTGTGTCATCTACATGGGCGCGGTTGACACCGCGCGGCAGGCGCTTAACGTCGCGCGGATGCGGTTGTTGGGTGCCGAGGTTGTCTCTGTCAAGAGCGGCTCGCAAACGCTCAAGGACGCCATCAATGACGCGTTCCGGGATTGGGTTACCAACGCCGATGACACCTACTACTGCTTCGGTACCGCGGCCGGCCCGCATCCCTTCCCGACGATGGTGCGCGATTTTCAGCGAATCATCGGCCTGGAGACGCGCGCGCAGATCCAGCGAGAGGCGGGCCGGTTGCCCGACGCTGTCACCGCCTGCGTCGGCGGAGGATCCAACGCCATCGGGATCTTCCACGCCTTTCTCGACGATCCCGGCGTGCGGTTGATCGGATTCGAGGCGGCCGGCGATGGCGTCGAAACCGGCAGGCACGCGGCGACATTCACCGGAGGTTCACCCGGGGCGTTCCAGGGATCGTTCTCCTACCTGCTGCAAGACGACGATGGTCAGACCATCGAGTCCCATTCCATTTCAGCGGGTTTGGACTACCCGGGGGTGGGTCCAGAACACGCGTGGCTGAAGGAAACTGGACGTGCCGAATACCGGCCCATCACCGACGTAGAGGCGATGGACGCGTTTGGTTTGCTTTGCCGCACCGAAGGCATCATCCCGGCTATCGAATCCGCACATGCGGTGGCCGGTGCCCTCAAGCTGGGCATCGAGATGGGAAGTGGGACGGTCATCGTGGTGAATCTTTCGGGTCGCGGCGACAAGGACGTCGCGACCGCCGCCAAATGGTTCGGCCTGCTGGACGACCAGGGCGCGCAATGACTGTGGAGCACAGCGAAACGAGCAGACTGGCTCCCGTTTTCGATTCGTGCCGCGCGGACAATCGCGCGGCACTGATCGGTTACCTGCCCACCGGATACCCCGACGTGCCGACATCCGTGGGCGCCATGACGGCGCTCGTCGAATCGGGCTGTGACATAGTCGAAGTCGGTGTGCCGTATTCGGACCCGGGCATGGACGGCCCAACCATCGCGAGGGCAACCGAAGCCGCGCTGCGTGGGGGAGTGCGAGTGCGGGATACGCTGACCGCGGTCGAAGCGATCAGTGTGGCCGGCGGACGCGCGGTGGTGATGACGTACTGGAATCCGGTGCTGCGCTACGGGGTTGATGCATTCGCGCGGGACCTGGCGTCGGCGGGCGGGCACGGCCTGATCACTCCGGACCTGATCCCCGACGAAGCGCAACAGTGGCTGGCTGCGTCCGAAGAGCATCATTTGGATCGTATCTTTCTGGTGGCGCCGTCATCGACGCCGCAGCGGCTGGTGCACACAGTCGAAGCGTCGCGCGGGTTCGTCTATGCAGCGTCGACGATGGGTGTGACCGGGGCACGTGACGCGGTGTCGCACGCGGCGCCCGAACTGGTGAGCAGGGTGAAGGCGGTGTCGGACATACCCGTCGGCGTCGGCCTCGGTGTGCGGTCGCGAGAGCAGGCCGCGGAGATCGGCGGCTACGCCGACGGTGTCATTGTCGGTTCGGCGTTGGTGTCGGCGCTGGGCGAGAGTCTGGCTGCGTTGCGCGCGCTGACCGAGGAACTTGCTGTCGGCGTCCGCCAAAGGGCGGCGTCCAAGTCATGACGATGCTGCCTACCTATTTCCCCAGCCCGCCCCGTGGGGTCTGGCACCTCGGACCGTTGCCCATTCGCGCCTACGCGTTTTTCATCATCATCGGAATCTTGGTTGCGTTGCTGATCGGCGACCGGCGCTGGACGGCTCGTGGCGGCGAGCGTGGCGTCATATACGACGTTGCCGTGCTGGCGGTATCTTTCGGATTGATCGGTGGCCGGCTCTATCACCTGGCCACCGATTGGCAGACGTATTTCGGCCCGGGCGGCGCCGGGTTCTGGGCGGCACTGCGTATCTGGGACGGGGGCTTGGGCATCTGGGGCGCGGTCGCGCTCGGCGGGGTGGGGGCGTGGATCGTCTGCCGGCGTCGCGGAATTCCGCTGCCGGCTTTCGGCGACGCGATCGCTCCCGGAATTGTGTTAGCACAGGCGATCGGCCGGCTCGGGAACTACTTCAACCAGGAGCTCTACGGCCGGGAAACCACGCTGCCGTGGGGCCTGGAGATCTTCTACCGCCAGGATCCGTCGGGATATGTGGACCCGCATTCGCTAGACGGTGTCTCGACGGGACAGGTGGCGCTCGTCGTACAGCCGACGTTTCTCTACGAATTGATATGGAACGTCCTGGTATTCGTTGCGCTGATCTACCTTGACCGGCGGTACACGCTCGGGCACGGACGACTGTTTGCAAGCTATGTTGCGCTCTATTGCGTCGGGCGTTTCTGCGTCGAGCTACTGCGCGACGACACCGCCACCCAGATCGCCGGGATCCGAATCAACTCGTTCACATCGACTTTCGTGTTCATCGGGGCGGTGGTTTACATCATTCTGGCGCCGAAGGGCCGCGAGGATCCGGAAACCCTCGGCGGCGTCGGCTACGAAGAGGAGCCAGAACCAGAGCCAGAACCAGAACCAGAGCCAGAACCAGAACCAGAACCAGAAACTGAGCTCGTGGCTGTGGCTTCGGCCTCCGCCACACAGGCGGCAGCGGCCGCCGGCACGGGAGACGATTCGGCAGAGAGTGATGAATCGGCCGAGGAGACCGAGGAGCCTGCGGAGCCTGTGGAGCCCGCGGAGCCTGCGGCTCAGGAGGTTGCGGCTGAGGAGGTTGCGGCTGAGGAGGTTGCGGCTGAGGAGGTTGCGGCTGAGGAGGTTGCGGCTGAGGAGCCTGCGGCTGAGGAGCCTGCCGCTGAGGAGGCAGAGGTCGCCACGCCTGAGGCTGAAGAGGCCGTCGCGGAGGCGGAGCCAGCCAAACCTGAGGTCGCCTTGCCGGAAGCCGCGCAGGCGGCGGTCGCTGAGCCCGAGGCCGAGGGGGCTTCAGGGCGCAGGGGGTGGCTGCGGAGGCGGAGGTCGCCGAAGCTGAAGCCCGCGACGCTGCCGGCTGAAGAGGCCGCTCCGGAGGCGGAGGTCGTCGGGCCTCAGGTTGAGGAGGCTGTTGAGCCGGAAACCGTGGAAGCTGCGGTCGCAGTACCTGAAGCCGAAGAGCCCGAAGACCAGGAGGCTGCTGCGGAAACCCAGGTCGCGGAGCCTGCGGCTGAGGAGCATCCCGCTGAGGAGCCTGCAGGTGAGGAGCCTGCAGGTGAGGAGCCGGCGGCTGATGGGGCGGAGGGGGCGGAGCTCGCGGCGCTTGAGGCCGAGGAGGCCGCCGCGGAGGCGGAGCCAGCCGAACCTGAGTTCGCTTTGCCGGAAGCCGCGCCGGCTGAGGTCGCGGAGCCCGATGCCGCGGAGGCTTCATCGCCGCGGCGGTGGCTGTGGAGGCGGAGGTCGTCGAAGCTGAAGCCCGGGATGCTGCGGCCTGAAGCGGGGGCTCCCGAGGCCGAGTTTGTCGAGCCTGAGCCAGAGCCAGAAGTCGCGGAGGCGGCTCCGGAGGCGGAGGTTGTCGAGCCTGCGCCAGAGCCAGAAGTCGCGGAGGCGGGCTCGGATGCGGAGCCAGAGCCGGCGCCAGAGGAGCCAGAGGCCGAGGAGCCAGAGGCCGAGGAGGTGGCACCGGAGGCGCAGGTCGTAGAGCCCGAGGCCGAAGAACCTGAGGCCGAGTCTGCGGTCGCGGAGCCCGAAGCCGCGGAGCCCGAAGCGGATAGCGCGGAAGTCGAATCGGAGTCTGCCGAGGCTCAACCCGAAGAAGCTGCCGCGGAGGCGGACGTGGCCGAGCCTGCGGCCGAGGAGGCTGCGGCCGAGGACACAGCGCCGGCCGAGCCCGAGGTCGCATTGCCAGAAGCCGCGGAGCCAGAGCCACAGCCCGAGCCACAGCCCGAGCCCGAAGAGGTGGCTGCGGAGGCGGAGATCGTCGAGCCTGAGGTCGCCGAGGCCGAGCCCGAGAAAGCTATCCCGGTGGCGGAGGTCGCCGAGGCTGAAGCCGAAGGGACTGCGGAGCCTGAAGCCGAGCCAGCGGCCGCTGAGCCCGAAGAACCGGAGACTGAAGCGGCGGAGCCAGAAAGTGTCGCCAAGGAACCTGAGCCGGACGCAGATGCACCCGCCGTCGCCACCGAATCCGACGGATCCGCTGCCGAGCCGGCTGGCGCGGAAAATCACGCGGGTGACCACGAAACGTCAACTCGGCGGCGATGGAGCTTCCGCCGCAAAAACCGGGTGCCGCGGTCGGGCGGCTAGCAACGGGGTGTTTCGGCCAGCGAGATCTACGCGAGCGTGCTGGTCTCTCGGGACTTTTTCGCGCCGACGTCGATCTCGATGAACCGTCGTCGCAACAGACGACCAGCTCGTGAATTAACGACTCGCGACACCAGTTGCATGATGCACCGCGTTGCGCGGCAACGGCGGAAGCCCGGTAGATCTGGCATGCTGACAATGTGACTGACCAGCCATGGCAAGGACCGGCTGGGGACGGCGCCCCGCCACCGCCGCCACCGCCGCAACCGCCGCCATCGGGCTATCCGCCGCCACCGTACGGGCAATACGCGGCCCCCGCGGGTTACCACGACCCTGCCGCACCCTATGGCCGTCATCCGTTCTCGGGGCTACCCCTGTCGGACAAGTCCAAGACCGTCGCGGGACTTTTGCAGCTGCTTGGACTTTTCGGTATCGCCGGCATCGGCCGCATCTACCTCGGTGAGACCGGGTTGGGTATCGCGCAGTTGCTCGTGGGCTTGGTGACATGCGGACTAGGCGCCGTGATCTGGGGTTGCATCGATGCCCTGCTGATATTGACCGACAAGGTCACCGACCCGTACGGGCGCCCCTTGCGCGATGGAACCTGATAACGCGCAGCTTGCCCCGGGCCAGCATCAGCACCAACCACATCGTGGCCGTCGCTTCGGCGCCATCGGCTCGGGCGTGCTGCTTGCCGGTGCGCTCGGCTACGTTGGGCTCGCCGACCCGCACAACCCGCACTCGCTGTATCCGCAGTGTCCGTTCAAGTTCCTCACCGGCTGGAACTGTCCCTTGTGCGGCGGCCTCCGAATGACCCACGATCTGCTGCACGGCGACCTGGTGGCCAGCATCAACGACAACGTCTTTGCGCTGGTCGGCATCCCGTTGCTGGTCGGGTGGTTCGTGATGCGCCGCCGCCTTGGCCTCTCGACGCGGCTGACGCCCGTGGTGCTGACGGTCGTGGTCGCGTCGATTGCGTGGACCGTGGTGCGCAACTTGCCCGGCTTCCCCTTAATTCCGACCATTCTCAGCGGGTAGCTGCCGGCGCACGCGAACCGCTGGCTTCGACTCACCCCGATGACCCGCAACCGCGACTATGCTGAGTCGTCGTGACAAGACGCGGAAAGATCGTCTGCACCCTTGGTCCTGCAACTCAATCGGACGAGATGCTCCTGGCGCTGGTCGAAGCCGGAATGGACGTCGCCCGAATGAACTTCAGTCACGGCGACTACGCCGATCACAAAGCCGCCTATGAACGGGTGCGTGCCGCCTCGGACGTCACCGGTCGCGCGGTTGGTGTGCTCGCCGACCTACAGGGCCCAAAGATCAGGCTGGGGCGCTTCGCCACCGGCTCCACCTACTGGGCCGACGGTGAGACGGTACGGATCACCGTGTGCGAGTGCGAAGGCACTCACGACCGGGTATCGACGACCTACAAGAGGCTGGCCGTGGACGCCGTGGTCGGCGACCGGGTTCTGGTCGACGACGGCAAGATCGGCCTGGAGGTCTGCGCCATCGAGGCCGACGACGTGATCTGCACCGTCACCGAAGGCGGCCCGGTCAGCAACAACAAGGGCATGTCGTTGCCCGGGATGAACGTTTCCGCGCCGGCCCTGTCGGAGAAGGACATCGAGGACCTCACATTCGCGCTGAGCCTCGGCGTCGACATGGTCGCGCTCTCCTTCGTGCGCTCGCCGTCCGACGTCGAGCTGGTGCACGAGGTGATGGATCGGGTCGGGCGGCGGGTACCGGTGATCGCCAAGCTGGAGAAGCCGGAAGCCATCGATAATCTCGAAGCCATCGTCTTGGCGTTCGACGCCGTGATGGTGGCCCGCGGCGACTTGGGAGTCGAGCTGCCGCTGGAAGAGGTTCCGCTGGTGCAGAAGCGCGCCATCCAGATGGCCAGGGAGAACGCGAAACCCGTCATCGTCGCGACCCAGATGCTCGACTCGATGATCGAAAACTCGCGGCCGACCCGAGCCGAGGCCTCCGACGTCGCCAACGCCGTGCTCGACGGCGCCGACGCGCTGATGTTGTCCGGGGAAACCTCGGTGGGGAAGTACCCGCTGGCAGGCGGTCGAGACGATGGCGCGAATCGTCTGCGCGGTCGAGGAGAATTCCACGGCCGCACCGCCGTTGACCCACGTGCCGCGCACCAAGCGCGGAGTGATCTCCTACGCCGCCCGCGACATCGGGGAGCGGCTCGAGGCCAAGGCGCTGGTCGCGTTCACCCAATCCGGTGACACCGTGCGGCGACTAGCACGCCTGCATACCCCGCTGCCGCTGCTCGCCTTCACCGCCTGGCCCGAGGTGCGCAGTCAACTCGCCATGACCTGGGGCACCGAGACGTTCATCGTCCCCGTCATGACCTCCACCGACGGCATGATCCGCCAGGTCGACAAAGTCGCTGCTCGAACTCGGCCGCTACAAGCGCGGCGACCTGGTGGTCATCGTCGCAGGAGCGCCACCCGGCACAGTAGGCTCGACCAACCTGATCCATGTGCACCGGATCGGGGAGGACGACGTCTAATAATCCGGGGGAGTAGGGCCTGTGCCGGCTGGCGACCAACCGAACGCGCATGACTTCGAGGAACTGCTGGCGGCACTGGACCTCAACCGCGTCGACGATGATCTCTTCATCGGGTCCCATCCCAGCAAGAACCCGATGCGGACATTCGGTGGCCAGCTCATGGCGCAATCGTTTGTCGCGAGCAGTCGCACGCTGGTCCGCGACGATCTGCCGCCCAGCGCACTCTCGGTGCACTTCATCAACGGCGGCGATACCGCCAAGGACATCGAATTCCATGTGTGCGGCTGCGCGACGAACGCCGCTTCGCGAACCGGCGCGTCGACGCCGTGCAGGACGGCGTGTTGTTGTCTTCGGCGATGATCTCCTACATGTCCGGCGGTGCCGGTCTCGAGCACGCCGTCGAACCGCCGGAGGTGGGCGAGCCCGAGACCATGCCGTCGATCGGCGAGCTGTTGCGCGGCTACGAGGAGACCGTCCCGCACTTCGTCAATGCACTGCAACCGATCGAATGGCGCTACACCAACGACCCGGCATGGGTGATGCGGGATAAGGGCGAGCGGCTTACCTCACAACCGGGTCTGGCTCAAGGCCCTGGGTGTGCTGCCCGACGACCCCGTGCTGCACACCGCGGCAATGGTCTACTCCTCGGATACCACGGTGCTGGACTCGGTCATCACCACGCATGGCCTGTCCTGGGGTTTCGACCGCATCTTCGCGGCCTCGGCAAACCATTCGGTGTGGTTTCACCGGCAGGTCAACTTCAACGACTGGGTGTTGTATTCGACGTCGTCTCCGGTGGCCGCCGATTCGCGCGGGCTGGGCACCGGGCATTTCTTCGATCGCTCCGGGCAACTCGTCGCCACAGTGGTGCAGGAAGGCGTGCTGAAATACTTCCCGCCCTCTGGCGGATAGTCGGCGTAACGTCGAAATAGCGGCGTATTCGATGCAGCAGCGGCAGGTGTGCGGGCGTGGAGATTGATCGACGCCACCACCGCGGATCCATTGGCCCCGTTCGCGATGCAGACGGGAAAGAGCTATCACTTCGCTCCGGGCGGGACCGCGGCGCTGGCCTATCGGGCTCGGCTGGGGTACGCGGTGGTTGGCGGTGACCCGTTCGGCGACGAGCGGCAATTCCCGCAGTTGGTCGCTGATTTCGCGGCCATGTGTCACACCCGCGGCTGGCGGATTGCGGTGGTGGGTTGCAGCGAGCGGCGGCTCAGTCTGTGGACTGACCGCGCGGTGCTCGGGCGATCGCTGCGGGCGATACCGATCGGTCGCGACGTCGTCGTCGACGTGTCCAGCTTCGACATGGCGGGGCGCAGGTTCCGCAACCTGCGTCAGGCAGTGCAGCGCACCCGCAACTCCGGCATCACGACCGAGATCGTGTCGGAGCAGGAACTCGACGACAAGTTGCTGGCCGAGCTCACTGACGTCGTCCGGGCGTCGCCGAGCGGGGCCCATACCGATCGCGGGTTCTACATGAACCTGGACGGCGTGCTGGAGGGCCGATTTCCCGGAATACTGCTGATAATCGCCAGGGATGCCGCGGGGCAGGTGCAGGGCTTTTCATCGGTACGCGACCTTGGGCGGTGGTAGCGATGTCACCTTGGATGTGCCGTGGCGTCGTCGCGGTGCCCCTCACGGCATCGACGAACGGCCCAGCATCGACATGATCGCGGCCGCCAAAGACGCTGGCGCGCGGCGAGTATCGCTGTCGTTCGCAGCGTTCCCGGAGTTGTTCGACGGCTCGCGGTCGGGTCGGCTGGATCGCATCTTCTACCGGCTGATCCATATGCTTGACCCGTTGATCGCACTCGAGTCGTTGTACCGATGTGTGCGCAAGTTCCACGCGTTAGACGCCCGGCGCTACGCGCTGATCTCAATGACTCAGATCATTCCCTTGGTGCTCGTGCTGCTGTCGCTGGAGTTCATGCCGCGTCGCCGACACCTGTAGTTCGGCGCAGCGAATCCCTTGCGGTAAGCGGTGAGTAGCCACCACCAGGATTCTCTCCGCGCCTATCAGCTTGGAATTCGGCGCCAGTAGATCATGCAGAACCAGGTCGGCGTCGGTGGCGTCGAGGTGCTCGATGGGTTCGTCGAGCAGCACGATCCGGGCGGGTGAGATCACCGCGCGGGCCAGCAGCAGCCTCCTGCGCTGTCCGGCCGAGACCGCGTGCGCGCCACCGGTCAACACCGTCGACAGACCCTCGGGCAGACCGGCCAGCCATCCCCTGAGGCCGACCGCGTCCAGCGCGGCCACCAGTTGGTCGTCCGGGCAGTCGCCCCGGGCGACCAGCAAGTTATCCCGGACCGTGGTGGCGAAAATATGTGCGTCCTCGGCGAAAAAGTTTACCGCGCAGCGTAATTCGTGCTCATCGAAGCGGGCCAGGTCGGTTCCGTCGAGCTTCACCTGCCCGCTCAGCGGCGGCAGCAGCCCGGCGAGGGTCATCAACAGCGTCGTCTTACCGGAGCCGCTCGCGCCGGTGACCGCCAGCCGGGCGGCCGGCTCTAGGTCCAGCGTCACCGCATTCGCTCGTGCCGCTTCGGGGTGACCGGAACACACATCGGCACACAGCCGGGCGGTGCCGTTAGGTAGTGACGCCGCCACCGCGGGTTCAGCCGGGCGGAGCGGCGGGGCCAGGTCCAGCAGGCGACGCGCCGCGATCCGCGACCGAGTCAACTGGACGGCGGCGGCCGGCAGCGGACCCGTCGCCTCGAATGCGGACAGCGGCAACAACATCAGCACGGCCAGGGTGGTGGGCGCGATCGTGGGCGCCATCGCGATCCCGGCTACCACCGCGCCGAGCACACTGACCCCGATCGCCGCGGTGGGCATCGCCTCGGCTATCGCGGCCGGTCTGGCGGCGGCGTCCAGGGCGGCACCCCAGGCATGTTGCCGGCGTTGTGATTCCACGATCACGTCGGGCAGCACGCCGGCGACGCGAAACTCCGGCGCGTGTTCCAGCGCGATCATCGCCGCCGTGTCGCGCTCGGAATGATGTTGCCGGGCAATGGCCTCCTGTGCAGCCGCGGCTCCGCCGGCCAGCCAAGGTGCAACAACCCCGGCGATAAGCAGGCAGACCGCCAGCACGGCGGCGGCCGGCGGCGAAATGGCCGCGACCACCGCGGTGGCCGCCGATCGCCAGCACCGCCGCAACCCCGATCGGTACCAGCGCGCGCACCAGCACGTCGGCCAGTTCATCGACGTCAGCGCCGACGCGCGCCACCAGTTCACCGCTGTGCAACCGGACGGCGCCCGTCGGCCGGTCCGCTCGGCCAGCCGGTGGTAGATCCGCGCACGGGCGGTGCCGGCCGCACGCAGCGCGGTGTCGTGGGTGGCCAGTCGCTCGCAGTAGTGCAAGCACGCCCCGCGAGATCGCGAACGTCCGCACCGCCACCACCGCAACCGACAGGTCCAGCACCGGCGGCATCTGCCACGCCCGGGTGATCAGCCAGGCCGAAACCCCGGCCAGGGCCAGCGCGCTGCCCAGCGAGAGCACCCCCAGCGTGATCGCCGCAGAGAGGCGGGACAGCCGCGGGCGCAGCAGGCCCGCGGCGGCCGGAGGGGATCAGACGGGCGCATAGGGCACCTCGCGATCCGCGCGATCCGAGCACACCTCGACGACACGGTCACCGATCGCGACGACGCGCTCACGGTGACCGACGACCACCACGGTGGCGCCGGCGCGCGCCCGCTCGACGATGGCCCGCAACACCCGGTCCTCGGTATCCGCGTCCAGGTGCGCGGTGGGCTCGTCGAGCAGCAACACGGGCGCGGCGGATCCCAGCGCCCGGGCCAGGCCCAGCCGCTGGCGCTGCCCCAGCGACAGCCCGACGCCGCCGCGCCCGAGTCACGGTGTCCAGCCCGTCCGGCAGCTCCGCCAGCACGTCGTCGAAACCCGGAGCGGCACAGGCGGTCTCGAGGTCGTCAAGGTCGCCGAGGAGGACAGATTTCGGCGACGGTGCCCGGGAATCAGCACCGGACGCTGCGGCAGCCAGGACAGCTGCCGCCACCACGCGGCGGGTTCCAGCTCGGCGACGTCGACTCCGGCCACGGTGACCCGGCCCGCGGTCGGCGCTGGTCAGCCCGGCGATCGCCTGCAGCGTGGTGCTCTTTCCCGCGCCGTTGCGGCCCGGTCAGCACCGTCACCCGGCCCGGGCTCGATCACCGCGCTGAGAGTCGTGCGGCGAGCGGCCGTCGCGGCCGGCGACGCTGAGCTTGTCGAGGCGGATCTCGGCGCCCGCGTGCGCATGACCGTCGCGGTGCCCGGCCGTGGTTCGGGCACGGCTCGCCGATCAGCTCGAACGCCTTGTCGGCGGCGGCCCGGCCGTCTTGCGCGGCATGGAATTCCACGCCGATGCGGCGCAGCGGCCAGTACACGTCGGGCGCCAGCAGCAGCACGGTCAAGCCGGTGGTCAAGGCTCATCTCGCCGAACACCAGCCGCAGGCCGATGCTGACCGCGACCAGCGCCACCCCGAGGGTGGCCAGCAGCTCGAGCACCAGCGCCGACAGGAACGCGATCCGCAGCGTCGCCATCGCCGAGCGGCGGTGGGCGGCGGCCAGTTCGGCGATGCGATGCTCGGGCCCGGCGGCGCGGCCCAGCGCCCGCAGCGTGGGGATTCCGGCGATCAGGTCCAGCAACCGCGCCTGCAGGGTCGTCATGGCGGCCAGCGCCGCCGCCGAGCGCTCGGCGGTCGCCAGGCCGATCAGCACCATGAAGACCGGGATCAGCGGCAGCGTGATCACCACGATCACAGTCGATTTCAGGTCGTAGACCGGCGATCACGGCGACGGTGGCCGGCGTCAGGATCGCGGCGAGCAGCAAGCGCGGGCAGGTACCGCGGTGAAATACGGCCGCAGCCCGTCGAGGCCGCGGGTGACCACCACCGCGGCGGCGTCGCGCTGCGCCGCCAGCTTCTCTGGGTTGCCGGGCCGTCACCGCCTCCAGCACCTCGCCGCCGAGATCGGCGATCACCGCGCTGGCCCCGCGTTGGCCCAGGCGTGCCTGAAGCCAGTGCGCCAGCGGCGCGGACCACCCACAGCGACAACAGGATCGACAGCGGCCCCAGCCAGGCGCGCAGGTGCGTGCCGCAGGGTCGGTGATGACGCGCGACGATGTGCGCCAGCACGATCGCCGAGCCGATCGCGCAACCGGAGATCACCACCCCGCAGCCCACCGCTGGCAACCAAGAAACGGCGCAATGCCGTCGATGCCCGCCACAGTCGCGGATCCAGCGGCGCCCGCGAGGCTCTCGTGCTCAGGAGCGTACGCCTTGCCAGGCCGATCGGCGGCGGTATCCGGTCAGCCGAAATCCGTTGCCGGAACACCCAATACGTCCATGCCTGGTACGACCACCGTCAGCGGGGCGAAGAATGGCGGTCACCCACGTCATGATCTTCAGGGTGTACGGGCGTCGACGAGGCGTTGTAGACCGTCACGCTCCATTGCGTTGTTCCAGGGTCGAGGGCACCAGGTTGGGATACATCGCGCCGAACAGCAGGACCACGACGGCGGCCACCACCACGGCGGTGCACGCGAACGCCCAGCCGTCGGACATGCGGCGCCACACCAATACCACCGCGGCCAGCTGCGCGACCACCGCGACGGCCAGCACCAGCCCAGGTCCAGTGCTTTGCCATGCGCCAGTTGCGTCCAAACCCCGAAGGCCGCAACCAATCCCGTCACCGGAAGCGACAGCCGCACGGCGAACCGGTACGCGTCGTCGCGAATCGATCCGGAGGTCTTCAACGCGACGAACACCGCGCCGTAGAACAGGAACAGCCCGGCGGTGGCCAAGCCGCCCAGCAGTGTGTACGCGTTGAGCACGTCGGTGATCGACAGGTGCACCTGACCGTCGGCGTCCACCGGCAGTCCGCGGACCAGGATGGCGAACGCAACGCCCCACAGTATGCGCCGGCAACCAGGACCCGGCCGCGATACCGAAATCGGCCCAGCCTCGCCACCTTGCGTCGTCGATCTTGCCGCGCCATTCGATGGACACGACGCGCACGATCATGCCGAAAAGGATTGCCAGCAGCGGCAGGTAGAGCGTGGAGAACACGGTGGCATACCAGCCCGGGAACGCGGCGAACATCGCCGCGCCCGCGGTGATCAGCCAGACCTCGTTGCCGTCCCACACCGGGCCGATGGTGTTGAGCGCCGCGCGGCGGTGCGCTTCCGGTCGCCCGCGCCCACGCGAGCGAACGGCTCCATCAGCATGCCGACGCCGAAGTCGAAGCCCTCCAGGATGAAGAAACCGAGGAACAGCACCGCGATGATGCCGAACCACAACTCTTGCAGTCCCATCGGTCAGCTCCCTTCGGCCGTAACAGGCCTCAATAAGCAAAAGACAGCGGCGCCACTTCGTCGTCGCCCGGTGCCGGGGGCGGGGCCGGTTCCGCGTCGTGCTCGAGCGGCCCTTCGACGATATAGCGCTTGAGCAGCCAGAACCAGACGACCGCAAGCACCGCGTAGACGAGGGTGAACGTAGCCAGGGAGGTGATGACCATGCCGGAGGCGTGGCTCGAGACGCCCTCGCGGACGGTGAGTCGAACCAGCTGGTCGCCGGTCGGGTTGGGGGCGACTAGCCATGGCTGGCGGCCCATTTCAGTGAATACCCACCCGGCGCTGTTGGCCAGGAACGGCGTGGGAATGGTCAGCAGCGCGAACCACGAGTACCACCGCTGATCGGGGGTGCGGCCGCCGCGGGTGAACCACAACGTGGCCAACGCGAACAGCACCGGAATCGCCAACAGCCCGATCATCATGCGGAACGACCAGTAGGTGACAAACAGGTTGGGCCGGTAGTCATTTGGCCCGAATCTCTGTTGGTAGTCCTGCTGGATGTTGCGTACGCCTTGCAGCGTCACGTCGTTGAATCGGCTTTCGGCGAGGAATGGCAGCACGTAGGGCACCTGATGACGCGGGTGAGGTGGTCACAGTTGTTCTGCCTGCCGACCGTCAGGACGGAGAAGTCCGGATCTGTTTCGGTGTCGCACAGCGATTCGGCCGACGCCATCTTCATCGGCTGCTGCTGGAACATCAACTTGCCTTGGTGGTCACCGGTGAAGAACAACCCGGCCGTGGCAATCAATGCAACCCAGCACCCCAGGATGGCGGCCGGGCGGTACATGGTGCGGACGTCTGGATCGGCGGATTTCTGGGATCGAACCAGCCACCAGGCGCTGACGGCGGCGACGAACGTCCCCGCGGTCAGCAGCGCACCGGTGACCGCGTGTGAAAATGCAGCTCGCGCAGTGTTATTGCTGAGCAACGCGCCGATGCTATCCAGCTCGGCGCGGTGGGTCGCGGGGTTGTAGTGGGCGCCCACTGGGTGCTGCATGAACGAGTTCGCCACGATGATGAAGAACGCCGAGACATTTACCCCGACCGCGACGATCCAGATGCATGCCAGGTGCACCAGCCGGGGCAACCTGTTCCAGCCGAAGATCCACAACCCGAGGAAGGTGGATTCGAAGAAGAAGGCCATCAGGCCTTCCATCGCCAGCGGTGCGCCGAAGACGTCGCCAACGAACCGGGAGTACTGGCTCCAGTTCATGCCGAACTGGAACTCCTGCACGATCCCGGTCGCCACGCCGATGGCGAAGTTGATCAGGAACAGCTTGCCGAAGAACTTGGTGAGGCGATACCAAGTGGTCTTGCCGGTGGCCACCCACACCGTCTGCATGATGGCGATCAGGGGAGCCAGACCGATAGTGAGCGGCACAAAGATGAAGTGGTAGACGGTGGTGATACCGAACTGCCACCGCGAAATGTCGACGACATTCATCTGTCATCTCCCGGGACTGCGGGGCGAATTAGTCTGCTACGACGAAGTGTAGTAGCTGGGGCGTGGCGGCGCCATACCCGTCGAGGTTCAGACGTGGGCTGTGTGCGATTCCTCGGCGAGCAACTCGCCCGCGTCCTTGTGATTTCGGGTGGCCGTCTTGCGGCCGATCAGATACCAGGTGCGCATGAATCCCTTGCCTTTGACGTCGATGCGACCACGCTCCTGCAGCACAAATTCGTCCTTGAGGCGCTGGTAGACGTCTTCAGGCACTTGAATGCGCCCAACCGAGTCGGTCGACTCCATCCGGGACGCAACATTGACCGCGTCGCCCCATACGTCGTAGAAGAACCGGCGCGAACCGACGACACCCGCGACCACGGGGCCGGTGGCCATGCCCACCCGCAGCGGCACCGAGTGGCCGTGCGGATCCTTCAGTCCGGCAGCGACATCGGCCATGTCGACCGCGAAGTCTGCCAGCGCCTGGACGTGGTCGGGCCGCGGCCGCGGAACCCCGCTGACCACCATGTAGGAGTCCCCGCTGACCTTGATCTTCTCCAGCCCGTACTTGTCCACCAGCGCGTCGAAAGCGCTGTATAGGCGGTCCAGGAAGCGCACCAGGTCCGCGGGCGCGGTGCTGCTGGCGCGCTCGGTGAACCCGACGATGTCGGCGAACAGAACAGACGCCTCGTCGTATTTGTCGGCGATGACGCCCCGTTGCGGGTCTTTGAGCCGCTCGGCGATGCTGGCGGGCAGCATGTTGGCCAGCAGGGCCTCGGAGCGGTCGTACTCGACTTCCATGGCAGCTTCGGCCCGTGCGGTGTCGCGAAGCGCGAACGAGACCGTGACAACGACCATCACGCAGGAGGAGACCGTGGTGAGGACGAAACCCGTATGGGTGGCCCAGGCCGGCTGAAGCCCGGTGTCGCGCGGGACCAGGAACTCCAGCGCGATGATCCCCGCGGCGGCGAGCGCCGCCAGCCCCGCCGCCAACACAATGTGCTCAATGCCCAGCAGCAGCACCACCAGGCAGGCGCCCACTAGGAAAAAGAGTTGACCGCCCGAGTCGGTACCCACGTCCCAGCAGCTGGCGAAAACCGAAACATAGGCGGTGGTGACAAACGTAAGCGGTGCTAACAAATCTCCGAAGCGGTGCAGCCGTGGAACAAACGCGAAGATCATCGCCCCGGTCAGGTTGATCGTGCTGATGTGCCAGGACCACGTGTCGGTCGCAACCTGCACCAGGACGAAGCTTGCGCTCACCATCACGGCCAGCCAGCAGGCGATGGTCAGCACCCGCTGCCGCCGCGCGACTCTTTCGGCGTAATGCTGATTGGGGTTGCCGGCTTGCGCGCGTGCGGCCGCGACACAGTCTGGGCGGCGCTCCTGGCCGTCCATTCGTGCAGCCGAGGCACCGCACTTCTTAGCGCCCACGGTCAAAGCCTAACCGCTGAGTTCGCTATCTAGCGTGTGCAGCACTGATTCGCGGCATCTTCGCAGGCTGCCCTGCTCAGTCATCGCCCGCAGCGGCGCGAGCCCACCGCGACGAGCGTGCGCGCAGAAGGTGTGGGCCGGTCTGCAGCGGGGTAGTTACGAGACGGGTAGTACGTGAAAATGGCCGCGACGACCCCTTAAATAGATCGCACGTTGTGGTGGATGAGCTATTGGGGGCAATGTTGGCTTTGCGAAATATCATCGCTCGCACCGCAGTGCAACGCGGGTGGGAACTTATCGGGTCGTCGTCCGTCATGCAGGAATACCGCAAGGGGGACGTCACCATCAAGATTCGCTATCTGCATACCGGCGCCATCTGGCACGCCGAGTGGTCGCGCGAGGGAATGCGCCGCGATGTCGACTCACGGGACCCCAACAAGCGGGAGGTGATCACCGCCTGGCTAGAGGAAGGAAGTGCCACCAGCCCGTCTGACCGCGGCGATGGACTGGGGCGACCTTGGGCTCAATCGCGTCACCGGGAACCGTGAGCCGAATCTGTACCTCGCAAGGATCTGTTGAGAATCCGAAAAGGGCCACGGCCCAACCTTTGATCGTCACTGAATTGTGCCGCCGCAAGGCGATCGACGACGAAGGAGTACGACCAGGATGTATGCGATTCTCGCGATGGTTCTGTTGCTGACGATGTTTGTCCAGGGTTGGCGCTGGTTGGACGCTCGTCGCCGCGGTGTCCCAATGAAGACGGTGGAAGACGAGGTGCTTGCCGCATTCCGGGATCAACCGCCCGCGGCTATCGGAGCGCCTTTCCAGCCAGGCTCGCGGTCCGTGGCTCGTTGAGCTCCTAGGCGAAGCGGGCGCGGCCGACCTCGAGTTCCACGACGGCCCGGTGTGGGTCACTATTCGTTGGGATCGGTAGCCCAAAGCGGACGCAAGAATTCCGCAAGTGAGCGGCCGTAACTTACTGCCCGAGCGAAAGGAACCACCGTGAACACCCCTCACAACCTGAAGCGAATCATCGGCGGGGCGTTGCTGTCGGGCGGCCTCGCCGTAGCCGGTTTAGCCGCAGGGACCTCCCAGGCCCAACCCGGTCCCGCGCCGCTTTATCCCGGCCCGTTCGCCACCGACAACGGCGATTGGGGTCCAGCGCACCATTGGTGCCCAGGGCAACCCCTACCGGATACCGGTAATAGTGTCACTGACCCACTGCGCTGGGATATGACGATTTGTCACACTTACTATTACACCTACCCGTATGGCAATGTTGCGAAAACGATTTGGGACGGCGACAACCCGCCGCCGAAGCCGCCACCTCCGATTGGCCTTATTTGCACCCCGCAACTCACAAATTGTCGGATAGGAACCCACGCATGAAATTCGCGATTTAGGCGATCGCCGATCTACCTGAGGCAAGACATCGCCTGTCGGGTTGGCCATTTGCCGCGAGCGCCGTGTAATTCGGATGATAGCCTGCACAAACCGGGTTTCTGTCGTGAGGCGGGGAACATGACGGACCGGAGACGCAACTGGCGCACCGCGTAATAAGTGCTGCTTGTTGTCCGTTTCGGTATCGGGAAGTTGGTGACTACGCTCATCGGCATGCCACGTCTGACGTGCAGAGATGCTGATGGGGCGAGGCCGTTTGAAGTCTCTGTCGGTAATGTCGTGGCCCGTTGCCAATTGTCGGAAAGTGTTGTGCTACAGCTCATGTCGAATACGCCTTGAAGTTCATATGGTGACGACGTAGAAAAGCCTACGCCACAACGGGTTTTGGACCCCGAAAGGCATTGCAGAGCATCTTCGGGCAGATTATTCGCGGTGGAATATCTGCCGTGGGTGCACGGGCAATCACGGTGGTGTAGGTCCAGTCTCGTCGCGGTGGGTGACCATCTTGTCGCATTGGGCAGCATTGGCGACGCATTGCGCGGCATATCGGCTGCTCCAATGCACACGGGGCCAAGCGGGCCTCGACGAGAAACACGACCGCTGACAAACACGGCGCTGCATCAAACCCATTTAGGCTGCATCAAACCCATTTAGGTAGTCGACTACTGAAGACCGCCCCGTCGATTTGTGTGAGGCTGGGTTTCGCAATACCTGTTCACGTCCACACGGAGGGGACGACACGATGACGCGCTACGCCCCAATGCTCGGCCTTCTTCGCGCACGCACCCGGGGAGTCGTACGCGTGCCGACTGTTATATCTGCGCGGTTGCGCTGATGTAGGCGGCAAGGTTGGGGCGCATGCTAGTCGCATCGGTATCACGATGTGCTCGTCAATAACCGGTAGCCGACAGCTGCGTTGCCGGAACATCCAGGGAGGTGGGTCATGCCGTATGTGGTTGCGACGCCCGAGATGATGACGGCGGTGGCAGCGGATTTAGGGAGTATCGGTTCGGTGCTAAGGGAGGCCAACGCGGCCGCGGCGGCCCAGACGACGGGGATCCTGGCCGCGGCTGAGGACGAGGTATCGGCGGCCATTGCGGAGCTGGTTTCCGGGCACGGTCAGGCCTTTCAGGCGCTCAGTGCTCAGGCAGCTGCGTTTCATGACCAGTTGGTGCAGGCGTTGCATGGCGGTGCGTTGTCATATGCAGCCACTGAGCTGGCGAACGCCTCGCCGTTGCAGTCGCAGTGGTTTTCGCCGTGGGAGCTGTTGACGGGACGCCCGCTGATCGGCAACGGCGCCAACGGGGCACCGGCGGCTTTTGGGTCCGACGCGAACGGTGGGAACGGCGCCGACGGCGGGTGGCTATACGGCAACGGGGGCGTCGGCGGTGCCGGGGCAACAAACGGCGGCAACGGCGGCAACGGCGGCAACGGCGGGTTGATCGGCAACGGCGGCGCCGGGGGTCCTGCTGGATTTGGTGGCACCGGCGGTAACGGTGGTAACGGCACCCTGATCGGCAACGGCGGCCAGGGCGGGGGCGGCGCCTATTCCGGTAGTGCCGGCAATGGCGGGCATGGCGGGCTGATCGGCAACGGCGGCGCTGGCGGCTTCGCACCGTACAACGCCGGTAGCGGCGGGGCGGCCGGCCTGATCGGCAACGGAGGCGCCGGCGGGGCGAGTAGTGTATGCGGCTTTTCCGCCGGTAATGGCGGCGCAGGTGGCACGCTGTTCGGTTCGGGCGGCGCGGGCGGTTCCGCCGGTGGCGACCCCTCCTCCCAGACCGATTCCGGCGCAGCCGGCGGTACCGGCGGCGACGCCGGCCTGTTCGGCGCCGGCGGGGCGGGCGGCGGCGGCGGGAACGGCGGGAACCAAGCGGGGGGAGGTAATGGCGGCGACGGCGGTAATGGCGGTGCGCTCTTCGGCGCCGGCGGCGCGGGCGGCAACGGTGGCATCGCGCAAATTGGCGGTAACGGCGGTGCGGGCGGCAAGGCTGGCGTCATCGGCTCAGGGGGCGCCGGTGGCGCAGGCGGAAATACCTATACTGTCGTGTCGTCCCGGGGCGGTGACGGCGGCAACGGCGGCGATGCGGAGATAATTGGTGATGGGGGCAACGGCGGCAACGGCGGACTTGGCTTTTCCTCTGCCGGCAGCGTCGGGGTCGGCGGCACCGGCGGGCTGCTCGGCGTTCGCGGAAATAACGGGATGACATAGCCCGTAGGTCGATGGGGGCCGATTACCCGAATCGGTGATGATGACCGGGCAGTGCCCCCTACTCCCTCTACAGGAAGTGTTATTTGACCGTCTGCGGGCTTTGGGGGCCATTGGGACGGGCTGAATCGTGGCCTCGTTCCGTACGAAACTGCCCCAAGCGGTCGGACTCGGTCCTTCACCGGGTATGGACGTAGAGGAATAGCCGATCAAGCTCCGTCGGACTTGAGCTCATAAGCAAAGAGTTATGCCGGCGCAATACGACGCTGCCGCCCTCTTGCCGGTGGGCGGCAATTTCTGTTTGTGGAGATGACGTGTACGAAACGCGTACGATCTGGCCGCATATCGGTTGCCGGGGACTGCCAAAAATGGCTATGACCTGCTAGTTCTCGGTGCCCTCGGTGAGATTCGAACTCACACTGCACGGGTTTTGAATCCGTTTCCTCTGCCAGTTGGGATACGAGGGCCTGCGTTGATCCGGCCTCCTACCTTAAAGGATGGCCTCTCACCATAGATGATCGGCGTCGTCGCCTCCTCTCACGCCCCCGAGGTCGCTGGTCGCAGCCGCCACGACACAATGTGCGTCATGACCGGCCCCACGACCGACGCCGACGCCGACGCCGCCGCGCGCCGGGTCCTGATCGCCGAAGACGAAGCTCTCATCCGCATGGATCTGGCCGAGATGCTGCGCGAGGAGGGCTACGACGTCGTCGGCGAGGCAGGCGACGGCCAGGAGGCCGTCGAGCTGGCCGAGCGGCTCAAACCCGACCTGGTGATCATGGACGTGAAGATGCCGCGCCGCGACGGGATCGACGCCGCGGCGGAGATCGCCAGCAAGCGCATCGCGCCGATCGTGGTGCTGACCGCGTTCAGCCAGCGCGACCTGGTCGAACGTGCACGCGACGCCGGGGCGATGGCCTACCTGGTGAAGCCGTTCACCATCACCGACCTGATCCCGGCGATCGAACTGGCGGTCAGCCGGTTCAGCGAGATCACGGCGCTGGAACAGGAAGTCGCGAACGCTGTCCGACCGGCTGGAGACCCGCAAGCTCGTCGAACGCGCCAAGGGCCTGCTGCAGGCCAATCAGGGCATGACCGAGCCCGAGGCGTTCAAGTGGATCCAGCGCGCCGCGATGGACCGGCGGACCACCATGAAGCGGGTCGCCGAGGTCGTCCTGGAAACCCTCGACACCCCGAAGGAAAGCTAGCCTTTGGCCGCGAGCGTCCGCATCTGTACGCCGATACGCCGTCACGGCTGTGCAATTGCGCACGCTCGCCCCGGCGGGCAGGCCCATCGCGAGGCTTAGCGGGCGACGATCACCGACGAGCCGTGGCCGAACAGGCCCTGATTGGCGGTGACGCCGACCGTGGCGCCCTCGACCTGCCGGCCGGTGGCCTGACCGCGCAGCTGCCAGGTCAGCTCGCAGACCTGCGCGATCGCCTGGGCCGGGATGGCCTCGCCGAAGCACGCCAGCCCGCCCGACGGGTTGACCGGGACCCTGCCGCCGATGGTGGTTGCGCCGCTGCGCAGCAGCTGCTCGGCCTCACCCTTGGCGCACAGCCCCAGGTGCTCGTACCAGTCGAGTTCCAGCGCGGTGGACAGGTCGTAGACCTCGGCCAGGCTCACGTCCTCGGGTCCGATGCCGGCCTCGGCGTAGGCGGCGTCCAGGATCTGGTCCTTGAACACCCGGTCCGGTGCGGGCACCGACGGCGGTGGAATCCGTTGCGATATCCGGCAATTCGGGCAGGTGCTGCGGGTAGCGCGGGGTCACCGTGCTGACCGCGCGCACCGACGGCACGCCGTCCAGCGAGCCGAGGTGCTTGCGGCGAACGTCTGCGCTGGCCACGATCAGCGCGGCCGCGCCGTCGGAGGTGGCGCAGATGTCGAGCTGCCGCAGCGGGTCGGTGACCACCGGGCTGGCCAGCACGTCCTCGACCGCGGATTCCTTGCGGTAGCGGGCATTCGGGTTCTGCAGGCCGTGCTGGGAGTTCTTGACCTTCACCTGCAGCGAAGTCCTCCGACGTCGCGCCGTACAGGTCCATCCGGCGGCGCGCGAGCAGCGCGAAGTACACCGGGTTCATCGCGCCGATCAGGTGGAAGCGCTGCCAGTCGGGGTCGTTCTTGCGTTCGCCGCCGACCGGGCGCGAACGCGCCCTTGGGGGTGGTGTCGGCGCCGATCACCAGCGCGACGTCGCAGAACCCGGCCAGGATCTGGGCGCGGGCGCTCTGCAGCGCCTGCGAACCGCTGGCGCACGCGGCGTAGCTCGAGCTGACCGGCACGCCGTTCCAGCCGAGCTTCTGCGCGAACGTCGACCCGGCGATGAAGCCCGGGTAGCCGTTGCGGATGGTGTCGGCGCCGGCGACCAGCTGGATCTGCCGCCAGTCCAGGCCGGCCTCGCGCAGCGCGGCGCGCGCGGCGACGACGCCGTACTCGGTGAAGTCCCGGCCCCACTTGCCCCACGGGTGCATGCCGGCGCCGAGGATGTACAGCGGTTCGGGCGTGCTCATGATGATGCGATCCTCCAGGCGTAGCACGATGCGTTCGACGCCGTCGGCGTCGGTGAACAGCGGCATGGTGGTCAGCTCCATCTCCATGCCGACCTTCAGGTCGGCCGCCAGCGTGCCCTCGACCACCTTGCCCAGCACGATGATCCCCTCGTCGGCCAGCTCCACCGCGGCGATCGCGAACGGCTCGAACGGATCCGGGGCGGGGTAGGGCGCCGGGGGCGGATATCGGTTTTCGGTGTAGCTCCACAGCTTTCCGCGGGTCGACAATGCGACGGCCTCTAGTGTGTCGCTGTCGCAGGCCGGATTGGGGCAGTTGTTCTCCCGCGGCGGGAAGACGTAGGTGCCGCACTTCGGGCACTTACTGCCGATCAGATGCGGTTTGCCGGCGTCGTCGGTGGCGAACCATCCGTCGATCGCGGGTTCTTGGCTGGTGACCTCTGGCACCCGGCCAGCCTACCCAGCGCGGCCGCAAAACTGAAACGTGTTGCAGTTCTGCCGGGCGCATGCCCCGTCGGACCCGATGCCTAGAGTTGAGCCGTGACCGTGCCAGCCCGGCCGCAAAGGCCAGCGAGGACAAAACCAAGCCGACGTTGATGCTGCTGGACGGCAATTCGCTGGCGTACCGGGCGTTCTACGCGCTGCCGGCCGAGAACTTCAAGACCCAGGGCGGCCTGACCACCAACGCGGTCTACGGCTTCACCGCGATGCTGATCAACCTGCTGCGCGACGAATCGCCGACGCACATCGCCGCGGCGTTCGACGTGTCGCGGCAGACCTTCCGCTCCGAGCGGTACCCGGAGTACAAGGCCAACCGGTCATCGACCCCCGACGAGTTCCACGGCCAGATCGACATCACCAAGGAAGTCCTGCGGCGCCTGGGCATCACGGTGCTCGCCGAACCGGGATTCGAGGCCGACGACCTCATCGCGACGCTGGCCACCCAGGCCGAGAACGAGGGCTACCGGGTGCTGGTGGTCACCGGCGACCGCGACTCGCTGCAGCTGGTCAGCGACGACGTCACCGTGCTCTACCCGATCAAGGGCGTCAGCGAGCTGACCCGCTTCACCCCGGATGCCGTCGTCGAGAAGTACGGGCTGACCCCCACGCAGTACCCGGACTTCGCCGCGCTGCGCGGCGACCCGAGCGACAACCTGCCCGGCATTCCCGGGGTGGGCGAGAAGACCGCGTCGAAGTGGATCATCGAGTACGGCTCGCTGCAGGCGCTGGTCGACAAGGTCGACTCGGTGCGCGGCAAGGTCGGCGACGCGTTGCGGGCGCATCTGGCCAGCGTCGTGCTCAACCGCGAGCTCACCGAGCTGGTCAAGGACGTGCCGCTGGCGCAGACGCCGGACACGCTGCGGATGCAGCCGTGGGACCGCGACCAGATCCACCGGCTGTTCGACGACCTCGAGTTCCGGGTACTGCGGGACCGGCTGTTCGACACGCTGGCCGCCGTCGAGCCCGAGGTCGACGAGGGATTCGACGTGCGCGGCGGCGCGCTGGAGCCCGGCGACGCTGGCGGCAGTGGCTGGCCGAGCACAGCTCGGCGACGGACGCCGGTTCGGGCTGGCCGTGGTCGGCACCCACCTGCCGTACGACGGCGACGCCACCGCGCTGGCCATCGCTGCCGCCGACGGCGACGGCGGCTACATCGACACCTCGACGCTGACTCCCGAGGACGAGGCGGCGCTGGCGGCCTGGCTGGCCGATCCCGGGCAGCCCAAGGCGCTGCACGAGGCCAAGCTGGCCATTCACGACCTGGCCGGGCGCGGCTGGACGCTGGACGGCGTCACCTCCGATACCGCGCTGGCGGCCTACCTGGTGCGTCCGGGGCAGCGCAGCTTCACCCTCGACGACCTGTCGCTGCGCTACCTGCGTCGCGAGCTGCGCGCGGAAACCCTGAGCAGCAACAGCTTTCGCTGCTCGACGATCATCGACGGGGCCGACGAGCAGGCCGTCCAGACCGCTGATCCTGCGGGCGCGCGGCGGTCGTCGACCTGGCCGACGCGCTGGACGAGGAGCTGGCCCGCATCGACTCCTCGTCGCTGCTGGGCGAGATGGAGCTGCCGGTGCAGCGGGTGCTGGCGGAGATGGAGGCCGCCGGCATCGCCGTGGACCTGGACCAGCTGAGCGAGCTGCAAAGCCAGTTCGGCGACCAGATCCGCGACGCCGCCGAAGCGGCGTACGCGGTGATCGGCAAGCAGATCAACCTGGGCTCGCCCAAGCAGCTGCAGGTGGTGCTGTTCGACGAACTCGGAGATGCCGAAGACCAAGCGCACCAAGACCGGCTACACCACCGACGCCGACGCGCTGCAGTCGCTGTTCGACAAGACCGGGCATCCGTTCCTGCAGCATCTGCTGGCCCACCGCGACGCCACCCGGCTGAAGGTCACCGTCGACGGGCTGCTGAACTCGGTGGCCGCCGACGGCCGCATCCACACCACGTTCAACCAGACGATCGCGGCGACCGGCCGGCTGTCGTCGACCGAGCCCAACCTGCAGAACATCCCGATCCGCACCGAGGCCGGCCGCCAGATCCGCGACGCGTTCGTGGTCGGCGACGACGGTTACGCCGAGCTGATGACCGCCGACTACAGCCAGATCGAGATGCGGATCATGGCGCACCTGTCGCGGCGACGAAGGGCTTGATCGAGGCGTTCAACACCGGCGAGGACCTGCACTCGTTCGTCGGCGTCGCGGGCGTTCGGCGTGCCGATCGAGGAGGTCACCGCCGAGCTGCGCCGCCGGGTCAAGGCGATGTCGTACGGGCTGGCCTACGGGCTGAGCGCCTACGGCCTGGCCGCTCAGCTGAAGATCTCCACCGAAGAGGCCAAGGTCCAGATGGACCAGTACTTCGCCCGGTTCGGCGGGGTGCGCGACTACCTGATGGACGTCGTCGAGCAGGCCCGCAAGGACGGCTACACCTCGACGGTGCTGGGCCGCCGCCGCTATCTGCCCGAGCTGGACAGCAGCAATCGCCAGGTGCGGGAGGCCGCCGAGCGGGCGGCGCTCAACGCGCCGATCCAGGGCAGCGCCGCCGACATCATCAAGGTGGCGATGATCGACGTCGACAAGGCGCATCAAAGAGGCCGGGCTGGCGTCGCGGATGCTGCTGCAGGTACACGACGAGCTGTTGTTCGAAATCGCGCCCGGCGAGCGAGAGCAGGCTCGAAGCGCTGGTGCGCGACAAGATGGGCGGCGCGTACCCGCTGGATGTGCCGCTGGAGGTGTCGGTAGGTTACGGCCGCAGCTGGGACACCGCGGCGCACTAGGCGACGCGGCGAGTGTGGAGCTCGGCACGCCGGTCGAGTTTGTCCAGCGTGTGCCCCGTCGAGTAGCCTCGACAGGTAAATCCCAGTTTTGTCCCTACGACCCAACCTGTCCGGAGCAACCCAACAATATGCCGAGTCCCACCATCACCTCGCCGCAAGTAGCCATCAACGACATTGGCTCCGCCGAGGACTTTCTCGCCGCAATCGACAAAACGATCAAGTACTTCAACGATGGCGACATCGTCGAAGGGACCATCGTCAAAGTTGACCGGGACGAGGTCCTGCTCGACATCGGCTACAAGACCGAAGGGGTCATCCCCGCCCGCGAGCTCTCCATCAAGCACGACGTCGACCCCAATGAGGTCGTTTCCGTCGGCGACGAGGTCGAAGCCCTGGTCCTCACCAAAGAGGACAAAGAAGGCCGACTGATCCTGTCCAAGAAGCGCGCGCAGTACGAGCGCGCCTGGGGCACCATCGAGGCGCTCAAGGAGAAGGACGAGGCCGTCAAGGGCACCGTCATCGAGGTCGTCAAGGGCGGCCTGATCCTCGACATCGGGCTGCGCGGCTTCCTGCCCGCCTCGCTGGTCGAGATGCGCCGCGTCCGCGATCTGCAGCCGTACATCGGCAAGGAGATCGAGGCCAAGATCATCGAGCTGGACAAGAACCGCAACAACGTGGTGCTGTCGCGCCGCGCCTGGCTGGAGCAGACCCAGTCCGAGGTGCGCAGCGAGTTCCTCAACCAGCTGCAGAAGGGCGCCATCCGCAAGGGTGTGGTCTCCTCCATCGTCAACTTCGGCGCGTTCGTCGACCTCGGCGGTGTGGACGGTCTGGTGCACGTCTCCGAGCTGTCCTGGAAGCACATCGACCACCCGTCCGAGGTGGTCCAGGTGGGCGACGAGGTCACCGTCGAGGTGCTCGACGTCGACATGGACCGCGAGCGGGTTTCGTTGTCGCTCAAGGCGACTCAGGAAGACCCGTGGCGGCACTTCGCCCGCACCCACGCCATCGGCCAGATCGTGCCGGGCAAGGTCACCAAGCTGGTTCCGTTCGGCGCGTTCGTCCGCGTCGAAGAGGGCATCGAGGGCCTGGTGCACATCTCCGAGCTGGCCGAGCGCCACGTCGAGGTGCCCGACCAGGTGGTTGCCGTCGGCGACGACGCGATGGTCAAGGTCATCGACATCGACCTGGAGCGTCGCCGGATCTCGCTGTCGCTCAAGCAGGCCAACGAGGACTACACCGAGGAGTTCGACCCGGCGAAGTACGGCATGGCCGACAGCTACGACGAGCAGGGCAACTACATCTTCCCCGAGGGCTTCGACGCCGAGACCAACGAATGGCTGGAAGGCTTCGACACCCAGCGCAACGAGTGGGAGGCCCGCTACGCCGAGGCCGAGCGCCGGCACAAGATGCACACCGCGCAGATGGAGAAGTTCGCCGCAGCCGAGGCCGCCGGGCAAGTCAGTGGTGACCAGTCGTCGTCCAGCAGCGCGGCTCCTCGGAGAAGGCCGCAGGCGGGTCGCTGGCCAGCGACGCGCAACTGGCCGCGCTGCGGGAAAAGCTCGCCGGCAGCGCCTAATTCTCGTTGGACGCATTCACGTAGATGCTGCGCATCGGGCTGACCGGCGGCATCGGCGCCGGCAAGTCGGCGGTGTCCGCCACGTTCTCGGAATGCGGCGGGATCATCGTCGACGGCGACGTCATCTCGCGTGAGGTGGTCGAGCCCGGCACCGAGGGGCTGGCCGCGCTGGTCGACGCGTTCGGCGACGACATCCTGCTGCCGGACGGTGCGCTGGACCGGCCGGCATTGGCGGCCAAGGCTTTCGCGACGACGAGGCGCGCCAGAAGCTCAACGGGATCGTTCACCCGCTGGTGGGCAAGCGGCGCGCTGAGCTCATCGCCGCCGTGCACGACGATGCCGTCGTCGTCGAGGACATCCCGCTGCTGGTGGAATCCGGTATGGCGCCGTTGTTCCCGCTGGTGGTCATCGTGCACGCCGACGTCGAAGTGCGGGTGCGACGGCTGGTCGAGCACCGCGGCATGTCCGAGGAAGACGCCCGCGCCCGGATCGCCGCGCAGGCCACCGACGAGCAGCGCCGCGCCGTTGCCGACATCTGGCTGGACAACTCGGGTACGCCGAGAGGATCTGGTCGAGCGCGCCCGCGACGTGTGGGACCACCGGATCATGCCGTTCGCCCACAACCTGAGCAGCGGCGAGATCGCCCGTGCGCCGGCGCGGTCTGGTGCCGGCCGATCCGAGCTGGCCGGACCAGGCGCGGCGCATCGTCAACCGCCTGAAGACGGCCTGCGGCCACCGGGCGTTGCGCGTCGACCACATCGGGTCGACCGCGGTGCCCGGACTTGGACGCCAAGGACGTCATCGACATCCAGGTCACCGTCGAATCACTGCGATCGGCAGACGAACTCGCCGAGCCGTTGCTGTCTGCCGGCTATCCGCGCCTCGAGCACATCACCGCCGACGTCGGCCAAACCCGACGCCCGCAGCACCGTGCAGCGTTACGACCACAGCGACGATCCGGCGTTGTGGCACAAGCGAATTCACGGCTCGGCCGATCCTGGTCGGCCGACCAACGTGCACCTCCGCGTCGACGGCTGGCCCAACCAGCAGTTCGCGCTGCTGTTCGTCGACTGGCTGAAAGCCAATCCCGACGTGCGGGCAGACTATCTGGCCGTCAAGCGCGCGGCCGAAAGCGATGGGCGCGGGGAAATCGCGCACTATGTCGCCGCCAAGGAGCCGTGGTTTCCCGACGCCTACCGGCGGGCCTGGGAATGGGCCGACGCGACCGGCTGGCGGCCCTAGATTAGCCCAAGCCCGGCCCTAGCTGGTTAGTGGTGCGCCGCATTGCAGCACCCCGGTCATGGGGTCGGTGTTTCCGGGGGCCGGATGACCACCTGATCTACCTGGGCGACACGTTGTCGTCCACGTCGATCTCGCAGTGCACGTTGCCAGAGTAGGGAAAGTGAAGCACTATCCGCATACCGGCTTGTCCCGGGTCGGGCAGCACCGTGTTTGCCTCGAATACCTTGCCGGGCATGGAGGGAAGGCCCGCGGTGTTGGTCTGACCGCCGTTGATCACGAACGTGGCCTGGCTACCGGTCGTCAGCGCGTCGACCCTTGCGCGGTAGGTGATGTTGTGGAGGTCCGCCCGCGCCATGGCGGAAATGCCCGGAATCAACTGGGAGCCAGCGGCCATCACCGTCACGGCGGCGATCGGCAGCCACCTACGGCCGTTGGAGCGCATAGCTGCTGAGATTACGCCCCGCGTGATCCAAGGACCAAGCTGTGACCCAGGGTCCAACCTGCGCGCTGAGCGCAAAATGTCTATTTCACCCAAAAGGAACAAAATGGCTAAAATGACTCTAGTGTCCGGATCACGATCGAGGGGGAGCGCCATGTCCACCGTCACGTACCGCAACCGCGACGGCAAGTTGGTCGATGTCCGACGGTGGCCGCCACGCGCCTCAAAAACGAGTTCGGCACGGTCTTCGAGCAGGCCGCACTCGGCGGGGCGGTCGTGATCACCAAGCACGACACCCCCAGGGCGGTGCTGCTGGCGTACGCCGAGTTCATGGCCCTGATCGAATCGGCCACACCGGCACTCAATGACCTCAGTGAGCATTTCGACGAGCTGTTGGCCACCATGCAGACACCGAAAGCCAAAGCCGGCGCCGCTGAGGCGTTCGACGCCACGCCGGAAGAACTCGGCGCCGCCGCGGTCAAGGCGGCGCGTTCTGCGCGGCGGCGGTGATCCAGCGCCGCGATGGCTCGCAGAACACCGGCACCGGCGCGGCTGTACGTGTTGGCAGGCGTCAACGGCGCCGGCAAGAGCAGCATCGGCGGCGCGGCGATCCGCGCGGCGGGCGGTGAGTACTACAACCCCGACGAGGTCGCACGCAAGCTCATGGCGGCCAACCCCGGACTGGGCCAGCCCGAGGCTAACGCGGCGGCGTGGCAGCAGGGGCGAAAGCTGCTGGAACGGGCGATTGATCAACGCCTCGATTTCAATATGGAGACCACTCTCGGTGGCACCACGATGCCACGACTGCTGGCCGAGG
>CAVVLC010000063.1:0-6389 GCA_963748885.1 uncultured Actinomycetota bacterium | reverse complement strand
CTGGCGCGGGAGGCGATGCGGTCAAGGACATGACGTCATCCTCGCAGGAGGGTACGACAAGTTTCGGCTGCCTATTCTGCGCCGGGGCGTGACCGTCGTCATCTCCCCACGCGGCACCGCCTGATATGGCGATTCAGCATGATTCTCATGCCTTTTCGGGCCATCCCCGCGATGCGGTGCGCTGGTCCCGCGGTAGGGCGGACGTTTGCTGCGCCGAGTCGCCTAGCCCTAGCGGACGGGCGGGTTCGTCACGTATACCCAGGACAAAAACCGGGCAACGGCCTCGGCGGTTTGATGTGCGCGCGGTGAGCCGAAGATGTCGAACGCGTGTTGGGCGTTGGGCAAGTCGGCATAGGCGACCGGGGACTTCGACACCGCCCGCAGTTGGTCGGCGAACTCCCGGGCTTCGGCGACGGGGATGAGCGAGTCGTCGTGGCCGTGCAACACGAAGAACGGCGGTGCTTCGGCGTGCACCTGCTGGATCGGCGAAGCGTCGACGAAGACGTCCCGATGCGCGCTGAATTTCCGTTTCACCACGAACATCTCGAGCAGCCGGACAAACTCGCGACGACCTTCGCCGTCGGTGGAAAACCAGTCGTAGCGCCCGTACACCGGAACCGCGGCGGCCACCGAAGTGTCGGCATCTTCGAAGCCCGGCTGAAACTTCGGGTCGCCCGGCGGTCAGTGCGGCCAACGCGGACAGGTGGCCGCCGGCCGACCCGCCGGTGATCGCGACGAAGTTGGGATCACCGCCGTAGGCCGCGATGTTTTCCTTGACCCAGGCCAGCGCGCGTTTTACGTCGACGATGTGGGCGGGCCAGGTGTGTACGCGGACTGACCCGGTAGTCCATCGACACGCACACCCACCCGCGGGCGGCGAGATGGCTCATCAACGGGTACGCCTGAGGACGGCGCCACCCGAGCATCCATGCGCCGCCGGGTACCTGAACCAGCACCGGCGCCTTGCCGTCGCGGGGCAGGTCGCGCCGGCGCCAGATGTCGGCGAGGTTGGCGCGGCCGTGCGGACCGTATGGCACGACATTGGTCTTCTCGACGTACAGCCGCCGTGAGAGGTAGGAGCGCATCGGCAGATTGCGCCGCCCGCTGCGCGTCGGCTCGGTCGGCAGGGCGGCCAGCTCCTCGGCGTATTCGGGCCCGAGCTGCTCGCGCAGCCCCTCCTCCAGCACGGGGCCCGGGGTGGTCACTCCGCGGCGGCGGATCATCGCCAGGATCGCCCACGCCGCGGCCGTCAGGGCCAGCGCCGCCTTGCCCTTGGGGCCGGCGAAGTCGCCGCGACGGCCGCGGCGTATCGCGTCCAGCACCGAGGCGGTCAGATAGATCTCGGGCACCTCGGACGGTCGGCCAGCCCAACCAGAACACCGTCACCGAAGCGTAGGGGTGGCGGGTGAGCGGCCGTAATCCGTTGGCGGCATTGAGAAATTCCGCCGCCGCGCGGGTCAGCGGTCTGGGGCGCCCGGAGCGAATACGCCGCCGTGCCAAGAGCCGCGGCGCCATCAGTCGGTGACCCGTGAGCGCAGTTCGGCGCGCACGATCTTGCCGGTGCTGCCGCGCGGAAGCTCGTCGAGGACCACGATTTCGCGCGGCACCTTGTAGTTGGCCAGGTTCTCCCGGACGTGTTGCTTTGAGCGTCGTCGGAGGTGGCCGACCGCGCCGGCGCTCCAGCACCACGAACGCGGCCAGCCGCTGGCCGTACTGCTCGTCGTCCACGCCCGATCACCGCGGCCTCGGCCACCTCGGGGTGTGCCGCCAGTGTCTTCTCCACCTCGATCGGGTAGACGTTCTCGCCGCCGGACACGATCATCTCGTCGTCGCGGCCCGACCACGAACAGCCGTCCGGCCTCGTCGAGGTAGCCGACGTCGCCCGAGCGACATGAACCCGCCGTGGAAATCCTTTGTGTTGCCGGAAGTATAGCCGTCGAACTGGGTGTCGTTGCGGACGTAGATGCTGCCGACCTCGCCGGTCGGCACGTTCGTTGAATTCCTTGTCCCAGATCCGGATTTCGGTTCCGCCCGCGGGCCGGCCCGCGGTGTCGGGTGCGGCGCGCAGGTCAGCCGGCGTGGCGGTGGCGATCATGCCGGCCTCGGTGGCGTTGTAGTTGTTGTAGATCACGTCGCCGAACTGATCCATGAACGCGATGACGACGTCGGGCCGCATCCGCGAACCGGATGCGGCGGCGAACCGTAATGACCGGCCGCTGTAGCGGTTTCGGACGTCGGCGGGCAGATCCATGATGCGGTCGAACATCACCGGCACCACCGCAAGCCCGGTCGCCTGGTGGCGGTCGACGAGGTCCAGCGTGGCCTCGGGGTCGAACTTGCGCCGGGTGACGATCGTGCACGCCAGCGCCGCGGCGAACACCAGCTGCGAGAAGCCCCAGGCATGGAACATCGGCGCCACGACGCACGATCGGCTCCTCGGCCCGCCACGGCGTGCGGTCCAGGATCGCCTTGAGTGTGCCAATTCCGGCGCCGCCGCCGGAGTGCTTGGCGCCCTTGGGCGTTCCGGTGGTGCCGGAGGTCAGCAGGATCACCCTGCCCTTACGGTCGCCGCGCTGCGGCTGCTGCCCGGCGTGGGCGGCGATCAGCTTCTCGACGGTCAGCTCGTGCTGGCTCGTCGGTCCACGCCACGATCCGCGTGGCGTCGGGCCTTTCGGCCAGCGCGCGGTCCACCGTCGCGGTGAACTCCTCGTCGTAGATGACGGCGTCGACGTCTCTCGCGGGTCGCACCACCTCGGCCAGCGCGGGACCGGCGAACGACGTGTTCAGCAGCAGGATGTCGGCGCCGATCCGGTTGGCGGCCACCAGCGCCTCGACGAAGCCGCGATGGTTGCGGCACATGATGCCGATGACTTTCGGTGTCCCAGTCGGCCCGGCCGGTAACACCTGCAGCGCCGCGGCCAGCGCGTCGCACCGCTCGTCGAGCTGCCGCCAGGTCAGGGTGCCCAGCTCGTCGACCAGGCCGGGCCGGTCCGGGCAGCGTTGGGCCGCGCTGGCGAAACCCGAGGTGATGCCCATGCCTTCGCGACGCATCGCGGCGGCGATCCGCAGGTAGCGGTCGGGCCGCATCGGCGCGATCAATCCGGCGCGCCGCAGGGTGCGAATCAGATCCGAGCGCCTCGCTCGATACCGGTCTCCTTAGACTCAGCCGAGAATCGGGAATCGGCGCTTGGCGGCGAGGTCGTCCAGGCCCCGCTGCATCACCGACCGCACGTGCTCGTCGACCTCGTCGATGTCGGGGTCCTCACCGAACTGCGCGGCGATGTCGATGGGTTCCAGCACCTGCGTGACGATCTTGGTGGGCAGCGGCAGATTTGGCGGGATCACGGCGTGAAGCCCGAACGGGAACCCGAACGAGAGCGGCAGGATCTCGCTGCGCAGCAACCGCTTCAGGCCCAGCCGCTCGGCCAGCCAGGTGCCGCGGGACAGGTAGAGCTGGGTCTCCTGGCCGCCGATGCGACACCGCGGGCACGATCGGCACACCGGCGTCGATGCGCCGTACCGACGTAACCCTTGCGTCCGTTGAAGTCGATGACGTTCTCCGACAAGGTGGGTCGGTAGGCGTCGTAGTCGCCGCCGGGGAACACCACCACGACGCCGCCGGACCGCAGTGCGATCGGCCGCGTTCTCGCGGTTGGCGCGGATGTAGCCGGTACGCCGGAAGAATCGGCCCGGTCGGGCCCGATGAAGAGGATGTCGTGGCTAAGCGTATAGACCGGCCGGTCGTAGCCGAACTTGTCGTAGAAGTCGACGCTGAATATCGGGACGTCCATCGGAAACATGCCGCCGGAGTGATTGCCGACCACCAGCGCCCCGCCCGGTGGGAAGGAGTCCAGGCCATGCACCTCGGATCGGAAGTACGTCTTTAAGAACGGGCGCATCACACCCATGAGGCGCTGGGTCAGGCCGGGGTCGAATTTGGCGATGTCCCCTATATCTGGGTTGTCGGTCACGTTGCTCCCTTGAGCTCTCGAAGGCTGCATTGCCGCGTCGAGTCTCTAGATGGTAGCGACCGCTTTGTCGCTTCGGGGCGGCACATAACCAATCGCCGACCAATCGCCGTCGGCGCCAGTCCCGCTCAGCCGCCGGAGCCCCCAATCACCCCACGTGGCGTAAAGAATCTCTAAAGGCCTAAGTGCGATCCTGATCGCGCCCCAGAAAATTCGGGGTTGGGTCCGGCTAGGCCACACAACCTCGGCGCGTCCGCACACCCCCAACAGCCGGAGTCGGCTGTTGGCCTACAGGGTCCAAGGAGAAGCGCACGGCTGTTGTGACGACCGAACCAGAAATGCTCGCTGTGGCGTCCGGCAGTTTGCGGGGCATCGGCTCTGCGATGTACGCCGGGAACGCGGTCGCGGGGGCTCGGCGCAAGGCTCGCTCAGCCGTGGGAGTGGGCAATCAAATTGAAGAATCCTCAATAGTCCCACGATGCGGGAGCTAAGAACTGCATCCCAAGAATGCTGCTTGACAAGGGATTTGGGCCGCCTTACGATTTCCCGCATCACGGTAGAAAGATCCCGTATCACAGGAACAAATGATGCATCGTGAGTAGTGCACAGCAGCAGTCGACCGCCATCCGCCTACCCGAACCCCTCGACCCGCCGATCGCCTTGGTCGAGAACGACGAAGCCAACCTCCGGAGATCGGGCCGGGTGGGCAGGACTGAGAGGAGTGAATCAACGGTGCGCGATCACCACGAAGAGCCAGGCTCGAGCGGCAGCGGCATCCACGCCATCGCCCGTGCCGCCGAACTGTTGCGGCTGCTGCATGCTCACCCCGGCGGGCTCAGCCAGCCCGAGGTCGGCGAGCGGTTGGGCATGCCGCGCTCCACTGTGAGCCGGTTGCTCAACTCCTTGGTCGACGAGGGTCTGGTGACCTTGCGCGCGACCCGGGGTCCGTATCAGCTGGGTCCCGAGATGACGCGCATGGCCAACGCGGTGCGGCTCAGCCTGGTCATGGATGTGCACCCCTTTTTGGAGGAGCTGTCGCGCCAACTGAACGAGACCGTGGACTTTTCGATCCTGGAGGGAGATCGCGTTACCTTCCTCGACCAAGTCGCCTCGTGCCACCGGTTGCGCGCGATCAGCGCGGTGGGCGAATCGTTTCCGCTGCATTGCTCCGCCAACGGAAAAGCGCTGCTGGCCGCCCTGCCGCCCGCGCAGCGGTCCAAGGCACTGCCGAGTCGACTGACCCGGCTGACCGCGAACACGATCACCAACGCCGCGCAACTCTGCAGGGAACTCACGCTTGTCGCGCTACACGGCGTCGCGTTCGACCGCGAGGAGCACTCCGCAGGTGTGTGCGCGGTGGGCGCGGTGGTGCCGGCGGTGACCGGCCAAATGGTGGCGGTCAGTGTGCCGGTTCCGGCGCAGCGGTTCTACGGCCGCGAACGGGAACTTGCCCGGGCCGTGCGGGCCTGGGTCGCGACCGTGAACGCCCGGTTCGGGAACGTCTCCGGCGGAGGG
This sequence comes from uncultured Actinomycetota bacterium, assembly GCA_963748885.1. GTDB lineage: Bacteria > Actinomycetota > Actinomycetes > Mycobacteriales > Mycobacteriaceae > Mycobacterium. The sequence continues at coordinate 906 of CAVVLC010000063.1, read as the reverse complement.
GCCGGCGGAGGGTGTGTGGAACTTACGGAACCGTCACCGCCGTCACCGCGGCCAGGTGTCACTCACGCCAACTACGGACACCGGCAAATCGGTGGCGAGCAACTCGGCCGCGCCGAGATATCCGGTCCCAAATCGCCTAATCGAGAGCCACACCGAGGTGGTCATCGGCTCTACCAGTCTCACCCGGCGCAAACACACCCAAAGAAATTCAACAAGGTTTGGCAGGAGCCGGCGCCTCGCTAGGGCGCGGGTCGCGAGTGGAATCGTCAAGACCACCCGCGGTGCCGATTCCGGTCGTCGACGCTTGCTCGGTCGGGCGCGGAACATCCGCGCAGCAATCACCGGCCCGCAAGTCATCCGTGCGACCCCTCATCGCCAACGGATGCTTTCGGTGTTGCTACACGAGACCCAGGGCGGTCCTAATGGACCGCCGGCCGCGCCCGCCGAGGGATCGGAGGAGCCTCGCCCGGGGTCCGGACGGGGAATCGCCGCTGCAGGCGCTCGATCATGCCCTCGACAGCCCGACGGTTCTGTTCCTCGGCGCGCATCATGCGACGCAAGCCGAGCACGTTTTCGGCACCGCCGTTGGCTTCGGAGCTGGAGATCGCGTTCTGGTAGTAGTCGATTCGGTCGCCAATGCGGAGGCGGCTCTGGGTGAACAGGCGGATGAAGTATTCGGCCTGAAGGCGATCCGCCGTCGTGGGCGCCTTAGCGGATTGATTGACCCGGATGTGGACCGTGCCGTGGTGAGTTGTAGGGACGCCTCGATCGCGCACACCCCTCGACCGGTGGTCGGCGACGGCGCGCGGCCCGTGGGCGTTCATCGGTGCTGCGTCCATTTCCTCACTCTCCGATGGGTTTTCATGTTCGAATTGAGAGAACGATAGCGCGGCTCATTCGATCGAT
>CAVVLC010000062.1:0-14798 GCA_963748885.1 uncultured Actinomycetota bacterium | reverse complement strand
GACCGGATGGGCCGGATCTTGCGGGACCACGATCACTTCGCTGAGCGCATCTTGAAGCTCGTCGCCGACGTCTCCGACCCGACGATCCTGGAATTGGGCGCCGGCCACGGCGGGCTGTCCCGCAAGCTCCTGGAAATGCATCCCACCGCACGGCTGACGGTCACCGATATCGACCCGATCTCGGTGGCAGATATTGCCTCCGGCGACCTGGGCGGCCACCCGCGCGCCGTCGTGCGCCACATGGACGCCACCGACATCGACGTGCCCGATCGCTACTACGACCTCGCAGTGTTCGTCCTCTCGTTTCATCACCTGCCGCCGGCCCCGGCCGCCCGGGTGCTGGCCGAGGGAACCCGCGCGGCGGACAAGCTCGTCATCATCGACCTGAGCCGGCCGCCCGCTTTGCTGCACCTGATCCGGCTGGCGGCGTTTTTCCCGTTCGCGCTGGTGTGGCCGTTCGCCCACGACGGGCTGATCAGCTCGTTGCGCGCCTACGGCCCAGCGGGATTCCGAGCCCTGGCCGCCCACGCCGACCCGGCCATCGTTGTCGAGTTCAGTCGGCTGGGACGCAATCAAGTGATCATCGCGCAGCGCGCCGGCTGTCGGCGATCCTGATGTGGGAGGAAGATCCGCCGTTGCGACTTTTCTTGGGTAGCAGATGATGCACCGTAATCCATTGTTCCCGTACATGCATCGAGCAGGCACGGCGAGCTTCGACTTGTTGTTCTATCGGCGATACCGCCGGACGACGATGAGCAACGCGACCGGGCGGCTACTGATGGTGGGTCTAGGGCCGGGAAGCGACTTGAAGTTTCTGCCACGCGCGGTGACGTCCGTCACCGCCTTGGAGCCGGTGCCCGCGTTCCGGCGGATGGCCTCCCGCGTTGCCCGCCGCCACCACATCGCGGTCGACATCGTCGATGGCGTTGGGGAGTCGATTCCGTTCCCGGACAACAGTTTCGACTCGGTACACGTGGGACTCGTGTTGTGTTCGGTGTCCGACGTGGCCGCCACCCTCGGCGAGATCCGGCGGGTGCTGGTGCCCGGAGGCAGGTTGGTAGTGCTCGAGCATGTGCGCGGGCACGGCGCGATGGCTCGGTTCCAAGACTGGATCGCAAAGCCGTGGTCGTGGGTGACGGAGGGTTGCGAGCCGAACCGCCGAACCGGCGACGCGATTGCCGCGGCCGGATTCGATACCCGGGAACTGCGCAGCATCCGAACCCTGATGCCGCCTCCGGGCACACCCCATTTGCAAGGATTCGCCACTCTAATCGAGAAATAGGTCTTCGCATTTATTGCCGATATCTTGCAATTGCATCTTGGAAAGGTATACGCTTAAGTTCTGTCGTCGGTCGGGGGATCGCACCGGGATAGGCCCCGCGTGATGCGGCCGGTTCTACAAATTCAATGGGTCTAGATGTTAAAAGGGGGCCTGTGGTCATGAATTTCTCGGTACTACCACCGGAGATAAATTCGACGCGGCTGTTCTCTGGGGCGGGTTCGGCTCCAATGCTGGCGGCCGCTGCGGCCTGGACTGGGTTGGCCGACGAGTTGGCCACGGCGGCATCCTCATTTTCGTCGGTGACGTCCGGCCTAGCGGGTGGGCCGGGTCAGGCGTGGCAGGGTCCGGCGTCGGCGGCGATGACGGCCGCGGCCGCGCCGTATGTGGGGTGGCTGAGTGCGGCTGCGACTCAGGCGACGGGGGCGGCCGGCCAGGCGCAAGCGGTGGCCGACTCATTTGAGGCCGCGCGTGCCGCAACCATTCACCCGCTGGCTGTGGCGGCCAACCGGAACGGGTTTGTGCAGCTAGTATTGTCGAATTTCTTCGGGCAGAACGCGCCCTCGATCGCGGCCGCTGAGGCTGAGTACGAGGGCATGTGGGCCCAGGATGTGGCCGCGATGGCGGGATATCACGTCGGGGCCTCGGCAGCCGCTGCGCAACTGGCGCCATGGCAGCAGTCCCTGCACAATCTGGCGAGCAAGCTCGCCGCGCTGCTGGGCCTAAGCCCCGTCACCAACCCCGCGCCCGGCGACCCGGACCTAATGAGTCAAACCACCAATTTAGGCCCGCTCTCTACCACGGCTATCGTCGACCCTGACGAAAACAATTTCGTTGAGACAATTATCAAGACTCCACTCTTCACCGATACAGTCACTTCCGGAGCCGAATCCGCATTGGGGCTGGGAGCGCCTGGGAAGACGATAAACACATTGGAAAGTCCTGTGCTTCCGTTCTTGAATAGTTCCTTCACTCTTCCCGTTACGGATCCGTTAGCCCCGCTATTTGTGGCACTTCTTCCGGTCGGCTTCTGATCCGCTTCTGATCCGCTTCCGATTCGGCGCTCTAATCGACGCTGACCGCCTCGATGATGTTCAGTCTTGCCGCGCGCCGCGCCGGTGGCACCGAGCCCAGCAGGCTGATCGCCAGCGCGCCGATGGTGAACATCAGCGCCATGGAGCTCGGCCGGAAGCTGACCTGGAAATTCATCATGTCCCCGCTGACGAGGCTGTACAGCCACTGGTCGGTCAGGCCGAACGCCAGCCCGAACACGCTGCCGACGACGCCGATGCCCGCCGCCTCTGCCAGCACCATCTGTAATGTGAACCGCCGGCTGGACCCCATCGCCCGCAGCACGCCGAGTTCGCGCCGCCGCTCCAGTACGGAGAGCGTCAACGTGTTCAACAGCGCAACCGCGGCGACGAAAGCCACGATGATCCATACGGCATTGGCGATGAACATGCTCTGATGCAGCGGGGCTTCCAGACCGGCCAGCTCCGCGCCGCCGTCGTACACGTAGTTCGGCGCCGGAACGACATGGCGGACGTCGCTCAGTAGGCGATGCGGGTCCATACCCGGGGCCGGCGCGATCTGGAGCGTGGTCGTGACCGGGCGGTCGAACCACGCGCGCATTTGATTGATGTCCATACCGACGGTGCCGATAACCGTCGAAAAATACGGCACTAGGGCGAGCACGGTGGCCTCCTGCACGCCGTGCGGTGTTTTCATCCGCAGTTGATCGCCGACCCGCACGTGCAGCGTCTTGCCCAGGTTCTGCGACAGCACCACGCCTCGACCGGCGAGCACCTCGTTGCGCACCTGCTGGCTGACCGCACGGTAGAGCGGATCGGCAGTTCCGGCGGAAAACCCGTCGAGCATCACGCGGGTGCCGCCGACTTCGGCGAACCCGAATGCGCCCTCCGTGACGCGTGCCACGCCCGGCACCGCCGCCACTTTTTCGGAAAGGCCTTGCGGCAGGGCGTCGGTGGGATAGCTGTCGGGCGGATTTGCGCTGACCCACACGGCGACATCGGCGACCGGCGCGAACATGGCCCGCGCCGACCGGATCATGTCGGTGTTCGTCCCGGTAATCGTGACTGGTCGTGACAACCGCGATAAGCACGGTCATAACCGTCGCCCACACGCGCCGCGGCGCGCGCTCGATCGTCGCCGCCGCGAGAGCCCCGACCGATCCGAACACCCGGGCCGTCGCGGCGGTGGCCCGCACGATGGGCAGGGTGAGCGCGAAGCCCAGCGCGATCTCGGCGGAGAACACGGCATACATCGCGCACGAAGGCCAAAACGCCGCGCTGGTTGACGACACCAGGATGATCGACGCGACGAATACCGCGACGGCTCCGACCCCGCTGGCGATGCGTAGCCAGCGCGGCACGCGGTCGGCGGCCGAAACCCCGACCGGCGCCAATGCCTCGATCGGTGAGACCTTGTATACCTGGCGCGCCGCCATCGCCGGCTGCCACCACGCTGGTCAGACGCCGTTGCAGCGACCGCCGCCGGGATCGCGTAGCCGGGCAGCCAGTACTCGATCCGGGCTTCGAGTCCTTGGGTGATCGCCGCAGGTAATCGGCCAATCGCGATGCGGCCCATAGTATTCCGATGCCAGACCCGATCGCTCCGCCGATCACGCCGAGAATCGCGGCCTCCGCCGAGCATGTCGCGACGATTGTCACTGCGCCGGCCGCCGATCGCGCGCAGCATCGAGATGACCGGGCGGCGCTGGCTGATCGCCATGGTCATCGTGGTGTAAATCAAGAACGCGCCGACCACCAGCGCAACCACCGCGCCCATCAGGGCCATGTAGTTCATCATCTTGACGCCGTCACCGGCCCGCGTCGGCCCGCATACCCGGATCCGCGACGATCGCCCGACCGTTTACCGCCGCGGTAACCCCGGCGCGAACCTGGGCAAGGTCAGCGCCTGGTTTGGTAGTGATCAGAATCGAGTCGATCTGACCCTGGCGTCCGGCAATCTGCTGTGCCAGCGCAAGTGGGGCAAGGACTAGTGTCCGCCATTGAGATCCGCCAACCGCTTGCCCGCGAGTACCTCGGTGACCGTGACCGACTCCGAGCCAAGTTGGAACGTCTCGCCTTTCGCGTGGCCGACAGCGCGGGCCGACGCGGACACCGTTCGCCGGGCCTGCGGGCCCCGCCGGCGGAAGCCCTGCCGCACTGTCTTTCAAGGCGTCTTTTAGGGCCCCGCCCAACGCGCCGATGTTCGCGTCGGCGCCGAATAAGCAGGACCGGTCCCGACGCCGTGGATGCGGACGTTCGTATCATCGGTACCGCGGCCGCGACGCCGGGGACGGCGGCGACGTCGCCCGTTATCGCGTCGGGAAATCCCGCGTCGGTAATACCCGAGACCTCCAGTGCCGCGACGCCTGCGATTCCGTCGGCCAACCGATTGACCGACCCGGTGATCGACCCGAAGATGCCGAATATCGCAACCAGATACATTGCGGAGACCGCCATTACGGCGACCGACGCGAACGTGCGCCGACGATGCACCGCAAGTTCGCGCAGGCTGAACAACCGCAGCCGGCCCGCCGCGGCGGTTATCGCCGAGCCCGGTCTCATCTCGAGAGCACCGACAGCTTGTCGGAGCCAACCCGGCCGTCCTGCAGGGTGATCATCCGATCGGTTCTCTGCGCGGCCTCGGAGTTGTGGGTCACCATCACCACCAGCCGACCGCGGCCGTCCTCGTGTGCCACCTCGGCAAGCAGCGCCAAGATCGAAGCGCCCGTCGCGGAATCGAGATTCCCGGTTGGCTCGTCGGCCAGGATCAGCGGTGGGTCCATCATCAATGCCCGCGCCACCGCGACCCGCTGCATCTGCCCGCCGGATAGTTCGGCCGGTCTGTGCTCGGTGCGGTTGCCCAGCCCGACCCGTTCCAGCAGCCGAATCGCGTTCGGCTTGGCCTTGCGCAGTCGGACACCGTCGAGCAGCTTCGGCACCGCGACGTTCTCCCACGCCGACAGGGTCGGCAGCAGGTTGAAGAACTGGAAGATGAACCCGACGCGATGATGGCGAAACTGCGACTGCTGCTCGTCGCTGAGTCGGCCGATCTCGGCGCCGTCGAACGTGATCGAACCCGAATCGGGGGAGTCCAAGGCGCCGAGCAGATGCAGCAGGGTGCTTTTGCCTGCACCCGACGGGCCGACCATCGAGACGAACTGCCCGCCGTCGAGCCGCAGGCTGATCCCGTCGAGTGCACGCACCGTTTGGCCGCCAACCCGGTACTCGCGCACCACATCGCTTAGTTCGATGGTCAACAGCCGGTGCGTGGGCCCGGCGAGGATGTCGGTGTGTCGGAACATGATCCTCCCGTACGAGATCGCACTGCCCAGCGCGCGAGCGAGCTGATACCAGTGACACGAGCCCGAGCCCGAATCGGTTCGAAACGGCCACCGCGACGGATGCCAAGGATTTGTGGAGGTTCCCGAAAGGGCCGCGGCCGACGCTGTGATCGGACGTAGAGGTGACGGCGTGAGCCGGGCCACCAGAATGCCCGTCAGCGAAAGGAAGCGACCGACATGACCATCCAGCGGCCCGCGGGTGAGTGCACGTTGCCCGCAGATTGTGGGACGAATCCCGCGCAGCCGTGGGGGCTCCGGGCGGACGGCGGGGCGAGAGTGCCGTGGACCGTGACCGTTGCAGCGCTCATCGCGTTTGCATTCGCCATTCTCAAGGTATTAGTCGCGCTGCTCGCGGTCGATATCCTCAAGCATTGGGATTTGATACAGCCGCACACCCACCACTCGCGCGGGCACTTCTACTTTGTCCTGTTAATGTCGGCGATATTCGGCCTTTCGCTCTTGTGGGGCGGATTCGCTGCTTGGCGGGGTTTGGGTGCCAGGCCGCTGTTTCTGGCCGCGATAGGTCTGGTGTCGTTTGAGATGGTGGCGCCGGTGGTTGAAAGCCCTGGACACGCGGGTTGGGTGCTGTCCTGGTATGACTTCGCGCTGGTGATCCTGGCCCTGTTGGCAACCCGGTCGAGTAAGGAATTCTTTCGCGCGCAAACCGCCCCTGCACCTGAAAGCGCCACGCGGCGAGCGTGAGTGAGTCGCGCGGACGGTCGCGACGCGCCGACGCGCAACTCGAACTGCTAATCCCCAATAAGGCTGCACATCCTTGCGCGAGATGTCCGTCGTTCTACGCGGGCGCCAACGAAACGGAGCAGGTGGCGCTCCCGTCGGGCCCGGTTTTGACAGCGGTCCGAGGTTGCTTGGTAGCACCTGAGCCGCACCCGGGCGCGGTCGAACGCATCCTGGTCGGCGGCGGGCCGCAACGGCTTCGATTGGACCTTCGTTCGGACCTGCCCAGTAGCCACAAAGCGAAACAAACTGGTTACCTGACCAGGTACGCTTTAATCGTTTGGGGTATGTAACGAACGGGCATCATTGCTAGGTGAGCGCAACAATACTTTTCCGATTCGGGGGTGCCGCGGCGGCGACGGCGTGGGCACTCGCGATAGCAGCCGTCCCATCCGCATCTGCCGCCCCATCCGGCAACACCGGGCCGTGTTCCGACGTCGAGGTGGTGTTCGCCCGCGGCACCGGTGAGCCACCCGGTGTCGGCGGCTTCGGAGAGGCGTTTGTGGACTCCCTTCGCTCGAAAATCGGCGGGAAGTCGTTGGGGGTGTATGCGGTCGACTACCCGGCGACCATGGATTTCCCCACCGCCATGAGCGGTATCGATGACGCGGGCAACCACGTCGAGCACACGGCGGCGACCTGTCCGAACACCCAGATGGTGCTCGGCGGCTTTTCCCAGGGCGCGGCCGTCATGGGCTTTGTCACATCGGCTGCCATACCGGATGGAGCACCTTCAGACGCACCCAGGCCAATGCCAGCCGACGTTGCCAACCACGTCGCCGCCGTCGTCCTCTTCGGCACGCCGTCAAGTCCAATTTCCTGACGCTGTCGGTGTACCGCCGATCGCCATCGGCCCGCTGTATATGGCCAAAACCACCGAATTGTGCTCCGCGGGCGACCCGGTCTGCTCAAACGGAGGGGACTGGGCCGCGCACAACGCATACACCGACGACGGGATGGTCGACCAGGCGAGCCACTTTCGCCGCGAGCCACATCGGGGCCACACCGCATCACTGACCCTGCCCGACTCAGCGGGACCCGGTAGTGGCTGGTCCGGCAAGCGCGGCGTCGGTCATTGCGAGGCGGATCAATTCGGCGCGCGACGACAAGCCGAGTTTGGTGAAGACCTTCCGCAAGTGGTAGTCGACGGTCCGGGGGCTGAGGAACATCAAGGTCGCGATGGTGCGGTTGGTCTCGCCTTCGGCGACGAATCGGGTGATCTGCAGCTCCTGCGGTGTGAGTTGGGCCGTTGTACTGACATACCGCTTGCGCGCCGTCTCGCCGGTGGCCAGTAATTCTTTGCCGGCGTGTTCGGCCCACGGCGTGGCGCCGAGCCGCCCGAAAGCCTCGTGCGCCGAGCGAAGGTATTTGCGCGCATCCGCGCGGCGCCGACGCCGTCGCAAGCTTTCTCCATAGAGCAACTGGGTGCGCGCCGTGTCGAAAGGCCGTCCGGCGGGGGCGTGCACCCGCAGGGCCTCGGCGAAGTGCCGGTCCTGGGCGTCGTCGGTCGCGAGCAAGCCGCGGCAGCGCGCCGTAAGCGCGGTTGCCCACGGCGCGCCGGTATCGGCCGCCCATAACTCAAGCCTGTCGGCGCCGGCCGTTGCGGCCGCCAGGTGTTGGGTGCGGATCGCAGCCTCGACCAGGTCTGCCGTCGCCATCAACATCACGATCCGATTGCCTTCACCGGGTCCGGCGGCGGCCAACGCCTCTAGGCGGTCGAAAGCCTCGGCGGCACGGCCCGCACCGAGGTCTAGCAAGGCAAGTGCCCACGAAGCGATCGCTGCGTGCGGCCCAAGGCGTTGCCCGATCGCCTGAGTCAGCGCCGCCGCCGGCTTGGTCGCGGCATTCCTGTGCGCGGCCCTGCACGGCCGCAATCAAGGCCAAGACGCTGCGCAGATGCGCGGCGGGGTTGTGCTGACCGGTCTCCTCGGCCAGTCGCAGACCCTCGGTCGCATCCGCGAGCGCGGCGCTGTACCGGCTGGTCAACGTTTCGACCATGGCCAAGGGCGCGAGCAGGAGCGGCAGGTTTGCCGCCTCGGCGGCAGCGCGCGTCAGCTGCAACCGCGGTGCTGAACAGGTCGATGGCGCGGGAGTCGTCGCCGAGGAACATCGCGCCCGCCGCTGCGCCCATCAATGCCCGCGGCTCCTTGCTAGCGCCGGCCAGATCGGCGGCTTTGCGCAACCTCGCCGCGGTCGCGGTGGTGTCGCCGCGCAACAACCCGGACAGGCCCATTGATGACTTGCTCGCCGACGAACCCGACCAGTCCGTCTGCTGAGCTTGGGCAGCGCCGCAAACCGGCGACTCACGTCACTGAGTCGCGCCAGATCGCCGCCCGCCCAAGCGAATAGTCCTGCGTCGCTGAGCATTTGGGCCGCGCGGGCGGGATCGGCCGCCATCACCGGTTCCGATCCGGCGACCAGTATGGCGTAGGCCGCGGAGGGCGCCCCACAGTTCGCCTTCGATCGACCCGCGCAGATGCTCGATGCGGGCGCGCAGCGCGCGGCGCGCCGGGCAGGGCAGCGGCCCGGTCGAGCAGTGCCCTGGCCCGGTCCGGCTGTCCGGCCAACCACGCGGCAGTGGCGGCACCGGCCAACCGCGCCGCGCCAGCTCGGGCGCCGGCGGTGAGTGCGGCAGCTCGGTCGAATGCCGCGGCCGCGGCCGCATGCCCGCCGCGGGCGCGCGCTCGTTCGGCGGCGCCTTGCAGTGCGTAGGCCACCTCGGCGTCCGGTCCCGCCGCCGCATTGGCGAGGTGCCATGCCCTCCGGTCGGCGTCGACTTCAGCGTCGAGAACGCCACCCAGCGCCCGCTCGACTTCCTGGCGCCGCGCCGTGGTGGCACCGCGGTAGATCGCCGAGCGCATCAGCGGGTGGACGAATGACACGACCGCACGGCTGAGCTCAACGCGCAGCAGCCCCGATGTTTCGGCTTGCTCGAGGGCGTGGTCCAGGGCGACCGCCTCGACGCCGAGCACCTGGGCGGCACGCAATACCGCGTCGAGTCGGCCGCTATCGGTGCCGCGGCTACCAGCAACATGGTCTGGGTATCCGGGGATAATTCTGCGCGGCCCGATCGAGGAAAGCCGCTCGAGGTCGGTGCTCACCGGCAACTGGTCCGGCAGGGGAGCCCGCCCGGTGATTTGATCGGCGGACAATGATCTGGCCAATTCGGCCAGTGCCAGCGGATTACCCCGGTACCGGCCACCAGGCGGTCGCGAACCGGCGCGGCCACCGGCGCGCCGCTTGTTCGGCAGCATCGTCCAACCGCAGCTGTACGTCGATCCCGGCTATTATAGCTCCGGTACTCCTTGTGCGACAAAGGGTTTAGTTGGATCGTCCCGCGCGCGAACAGCATGATGACGCCTTCCGCCTGGACCCGGCGGGCAGCGAACGTCAACGCGTCGGCCGAGGGGCCGTCCAGCCACTGCGCGTCGTCGATAAGGCACAACAGCGGCGCGGTTTCCGCGATCTCGGCCAGGATGCTCAGCACGGCCAACGAGATCAGGAACCGGTCTTCGGCCGTCTCTGGACCAAGCCGAACGCACCGAGCAGCGCGCGTCTTTTGCCGCTCGGGGATCGCTTCACTCTTGTCCAGGACGGGCAGCAGCAGGTTGTGCACCGCGGCAAACGGCAGCTGCGATTCGGTCTGGATGCCGGCGGTGCGCAGGATCTGCAGTCCCTACGCCCGCTCGGCGGCGTAGTCAAGCAACGCCGACTTGCCAATGCCGGCTTCGCCGCGCATCACGAGCGCGGCGCTGCGCGGCACGCACGCGGCCGCCAGCAGTGATCGACCTGCGCGCATTCCCGCTCACGGCCGCACAGCACAGCATCGATCGTAGGAGGGCTCCCAGTCGCCGGACTGGTGACTTCACTGATTCGACGCCACGCCGACCGCGCCAGGCTGTGGATACACGAACAGAGGAACAAAGGAGTCAGCAATGCCTGCCACCCGCAACATGCGCAGAATCGATGTCGCCGTTATCGGCGCCGGCCCTACCGGTCTGATGCTGGCGTGCGAACTCGCCATGCGCGGGATCGGCGTCGAGGTGCTCGAACGGCGCACCGACGAACCGAACATCACCCGCGCGTTCGCCGTGCACGCGCGCACCCTCGAGTTGCTCGACGCTCGCGGGCTTGCCGACGAGGAACTCGCACGTGGCATCGGGTCTTCGAGGTCGCCCCCACCCCGGGGACGACGCTCTCCCTGGCCGACGAGCTGCAGACCCGTTACCCGATGATCCTCATGGTTCCGCAAAGCGGAACCGAACACGTGCTGGCAGCCCGAGCGGCCCAATTGGGTGTCGAGGTGGTGCGCGGCGCAGAGGTGACCCGGATCGAGCAGGACAACGACGGGGTCACCATTGGGCTCGCCAACTACGACAGCTTGCGGGCGCGCTACGTGGTGGGATGCGACGGCGCCCACAGCGCGGTGCGCCGGCTGGTCGGCGTTGACTTCGTCGGTACGCAGTACGCGACCGCATATCCTGCTGGCCGACCTGCGGCTCACCCGGCCGCCGCGGGAGCTGATGTTCGCCAGGACCAACAGCCAGGGCGTCGCGCTCGCCCTCCCGTTCGGCGACGGGTGGTATCGGGTATTGCCTGGGACCGGCTGCGCGAGCAAGCGCCGCTCAGCGAACCGGTCACCATGGCCGAGATGCGCGACGCTTACCATCGGATCGCCGGAGACGACTTCGGCATGAGTGAGATGCGTTGGAGTTCAAGGTTTCTCAGCGAACGACGACAGGCCAGGCACTACCGGGTCGGACCGGGTTTTCCTCGCCGGCGACGCTGCGCATGTGCATTCGCCGATCGGCGGCCAGGGCATGAACACCGGTATCGGCGATGCGATGAACCTGGGCTGGAAACTCGCTTCGAAGCGGTGCGCTGGACCCTGCCGGGCGGAACCGTCAGACTGGCTGCTGGATAGCTATGAAGCCGAGCGGCATCCCGTCGGCGCCGGCGTACTGGCTATGACCGATGCGCTCAACAACTGGTGCTGGGCCACATCCGCGGTGCGGCGAGTGTTGCAACGCTGCCTCACCCGCACGATCCTGCATTTCCCCCTCAGTCGCGGCTGATGGCCGAGCGGCTCAGTGGCATCGGCATCGCCTACCCGCGGGCTTGCGGGGAGACAACAATTGGTGGGACGCGGATGCCCGACATCGATTGCCGCGGCATCCGCTTCTACGAGGTCCTGCGCAGCGGGCGTTTCCTGCTCGTCACGGGGCCGCAGGCCACCCCGGGGGGTGACTGGCCCGGCGTCGATCACGCCGTCCACCACGAACCGGCGCTGCCCGCGGCAATACTGGTCCGTCCGGATGGCTACGTCGCATGGGCCACCCGCGGGGTGCCGGACACCGCGCAACTGTCGGCGGTGCTCACCCGTTGGTCCGGCCCACGGACCAAGGCCGCGTGTGACGCTCCCTGACGCCCTCCGGTGACGGCGCGAAAAAAATGTTTAGCTTTCGCGCCCTTCGGGGAACCCCAGCCGATATGCCGGGTGGACGACATTCGGTAGCACGGTGGTGTATTTGCTTGGCAACGGTGCCGTGAATGCAGCGTTAAGTCATCAACATTTAACGCATGAATCGTTTGCGGGGACTGGATGCCCGCGTCTTTCTTGCCTAAACTTCTTCGCGGGGCGGGGATTAGAAATTCACTAGTCGAACGGGGCGGCCGTGCAGCGACTAAGCGGTCTGGACGCATTTTTTCTCTACATGGAGACGCCATCGCAACCATTGAATGTTTGCTGTGTCTTGGAGTTGGGCACCTCGACGATGCCGGGCGGCTATACATATGCCCGGTTTCGCACCGCGTTGGCGAACCACGTGAAAGCGGTGCCGGAATTTCGGATGAAGCTCGCCGACAACCAGCTGAACCTGGATCATCCGGTTTGGGTCGACGACGAGAACTTTCAGTTACGCCGCCATTTACACCGGGTTGCTGTCCCCGCGCCCGGCGGACGCCGCGAGCTGGCCGAGATCTGTGGACATATTGCGGGGCAGGCACTGAACCGCGACCACCCGCTATGGGAGATGTGGGTGATCGAGGGCGGCGCCCGTGATGACGCGGTGACGGTGATGCTCAAGGTTCATCACGCCGTAGTCGACGGGGTAGCAGGCGCGAACCTGCTGGCCCACCTGTGCAGCCTGCAAGCCGAAGCGCCGGAGCCGCAGGCGTGTCGGCGGCGCCGGGCGGCGGTAATCCGCTGCAGATCGCCGCGAGCGGACTGATGGGGTTCGCGTTGCGGCCATTGCGGTTGGCCACGGTTGTGCCGGCGACGATCAAGACGTTGGTGCAGACATTTCTGCGTGCGCGGGAGGGCCGGACGATGGCCGCACCGTTCACGGCGCCACCGACCCCGTTCAACGGCTCCATTAAGCCGGCACCGCAATATCGCCTATAGCCAGCTCGATATGCGCGATGTCAAGCGGGTCAAGGACCGGTTCGGCGTGACCGTCAACGATGTGGTGGTGGCGCTGTGCGCCGGGGTGCTTGCGGAAGTTCCTGCTTGAGCGCGGCGAACTGCCCGATGCTCCGCTGGTGGCCACCGTGCCGGTATCGGTGCACGAGAAGTCCGATCGGCCGGGGCGCAACCAGACCACCTGGATGTTCTGCCGGGTGGAAAGCCAGATCAGCGACCCCGCTGAGCGTATCCGCACCATCGCAGCGGGAAACACCGCCGCAAAGGACCACACCGCGGCCATGGGGCCCACCCTGCTGCACGACTGGACCGAGTTCGGCGGCCCGAACATGTTCGGCGCCGCCATGAAGATCCTGCCGCACATTCCTATAACGCTTAGCCCCGTCTACAACCTGATCCTGTCGAACGTGCCCGGCCCGCAAACCCAGTTGTACTTCCTGGGTTGCAAAGTCGGGTCGATGTATCCCCTCGGCCCGCTACTTGGTGGCGCCGGACTCAACATCACCGTAACGTCGCTCAACGGGGAATTGGGGATCGGCATCATCTCTTGCCCCGACTTGCTGCCGGATCTGTGGGGCATCGCAGACGATTTCTCCGACGCGCTCAAAGAGCTGTTGGAATGTGACGACGGCAAGTGGAAAGGCGTCGATCCCTCGGATTCGTAGGACTCGTGAGCCCAAGAGCCGGCTTACCGACCTAACGGTCACGATGCCGGCAACGGCCCGGGCTGGCCCGGCTCTCTGCTCGCGCCGCACCGGCGCTCGCCGTCGCCCGGCTAGGCTGTCGGGGACCTCAGGAGGGTGCCCGAACCATGACTTCGAACCAGCTCGACCCAGTCGCCAGCGAACGACTGTCGCACGCCGGCAAGATCTTCACGTCTGACCTGTCGATCAATGAATTCGCGCTGCTGCATGGGGCCGGATTTGAACCGATGGAGCTCGTGATGGGCGTGTCGGTGTACCACGTGGGCTACCAGTTCACCGGCATAAGGCAGCAATCGGAGCTGCCCGTGCTCACCGAGGCGACCTACCGCGCGCGCTGGAATGCGATGTCGCGGATGCAGGCCGAGGCAGATTCGCTGGGCGCAGACGGGGTGGTCGGCGTCCGGCTGGAATGGCGTCACCAGGGCGAGGGTGAACACCTGGAGTTCATCGCGGTCGGGACGGCGGTGCGATACACCGCAAAGCCGGGCGCGTATCGGCGTCCAAACGGTCAAGCGTTCAGCAGCCACCTGTCCGGCCAGGATCTGACGACGCTGCTGCGGTCCGGTTATGCACCCGTCGCTTTCGTGATGGGCAACTGTGTTTTCCACGTCGCGGTACAGGGGTTCATGAGGACGCTCAACCAAATGGGACGCAACGCCGAGATGCCGCAATGGACGCAGGGCAGTTACGAGGCCCGGGAGTTGGCGATGTCGCGGATGCAGGCGAGGCCGAACGAGACGGCTGCAACCGGGGTAGTGGGCGTGCACTTCGCGATCTCGAACTATGCATGGGGACATCACACGGTGGAGTTCTACGTGGCCGGAACGGCGGTGCGCCGCATCGGCGAAGCGCAAAGCATCACTGCCGTCGTTCATCCTTCCGATGAGTGATTGATGACCACCTTCGACCACGAGCGGGTCAGCCGCGCTGTCGGGGTGGCCTTGGCCGGGCCCGGGGGGTCGGGCTGGTTGTCAAGGTGTTCTGCGGGCTTCCGGGAGTGGTTCTCACTCCGGCGCGACGCGGCCTCTTCCGATCGCAGCCGGAGCGGATCCAGATCGGCGACTGGCGGTACGAGGTCACCCCTGACGGGCGCTTGGCCGCCGCCCACCTAGTGAACGGCATCGTCCTCGCCGAAGAAGTCCTGGGTGCTGCCGTCGTGGGTCCGCACGTCGCCCGCTCGCTCGGGCAGGTGGTCAGCAGTTACGGCGCAACTCTGATTCCCAATATCGATGCGGCCCTGGAAGTTCTCGAATCCGCCGGGCCGGGCTTCTAGAAGCTCAACTC
>CAVVLC010000061.1:0-126840 GCA_963748885.1 uncultured Actinomycetota bacterium | reverse complement strand
CCGCGTCACGACAAGCGGCACCGTAGGCAGTGAGCGCCAACGCGAGCAACAACGGGTTGCCCGTTGCCTCCGCAGCCTCGATTAGGCCGTCCGCGGAATCCATCGCCTCTCCACCGCACCCGGCCAATGCAAGGGCGGCAACCAGATATGCCCGGATGTGGACGTGGGTGTCGCGGCGGCGTGCGAGCTGGGCGCGACACAACTCGGCCAACCGCTCGGGCTGCCCGACCAATGTATACGCCATTCCGAGCATGGCTTCGGTGCCATACGGCAGCTCCTCGCGGCTCCTGCCGAGAACGATCTGGCCGGCGTCGGCATAGCCGACAGCCGCCTCCATCCGTCCCGTGTTATAACACAGCGACGCAATCACGTACAGGAACGCCAGCCGCGGGTGGTCGACCGCGCCGGCCGGCTCGATCAGCTCTTCAGCCCAGGCTATCGGCTCAAAGGTTTGGACAAAAAGGCCGAGCAACCCAGCATAGGTGGCGGTGGTGGCGGCGACATCCAGATCGCCCTGGTCGGCCGCCCAGCGAAACGCGGTGCGCAGATTGGCCAGCTCGAGACTGAACCAGTCGTAGGCCTGTCGCTGGCGGGGGCTGTCCCACAGGGCCATGATGTCGGCCTCGCGTCCGGCGAAGTACCGCGAGTGGGCGGCCCGAATCTCGGATGCTTCGCCGCGGGCCACGAGTTGTTCCTCGGCGAACTGGCGGATCGTCTCCAACATCAAGTACCGGGTCCGCCCCGCCGACCGGTCGGCCACCATCAGCGACTTGCGCACCAGCGCGTCCAGCAGATCCAGGGTGGCGAACTCGTCTGGGGCGTCTGGGTCGTCTGAGTCATCACCGGAACCCACTACGGCGCAAGCGCTTTCGAGGTCAAATCCCCCGGCGAACACCGAACACCGATCCAGCAGCGCCTTTTCGGTGTCGTCGAGCAGGTCGTAGGACCAGGCCACGGCGTGGCGCAGGGTGTGGTGGCGTTCCAGAGCGCGCCGCGACCCGACCAGCAGCCGGAACCGGTGATCGAGCCGATCGCGCACCTCGCTCGCGGTCATGGCCGCCATCCGCGCGGCCGCCAATTCGATGGCCAGCGGGATCCCGTCCAGCCGACGGCAGATCTCCACCACCGCGCCCGCCTCGCCCTGGTCGCCCAGCCCGAAGCGCGGCGAAACATGCTGCGCCCGTTCGACGAACAAGGCCACCGCGGCCGAGTCGACGCCCGCGCCGACGTCCAGCGAGGGCACCGGCCACAGCCGCTCGTCGGCGATGCCGAGTCCTTCGCGGCTGGTCGCCAGAATCTTGACGGTCGCCGAGGCCGCCAGGATCGCCTCAACCAAACCGGCCGCGGCGTCGAGAACGTGCTCGCAGTTGTCGAACACCAACAAGCGCACCCGGCCCTCCAACGCGGCGGCCACCGACTCGCTCACGCTCTTGCCGGGTTGTTGGGTGATGCCCAGCACCGCGGCCACCGCATCGGGCACCGCCGCTGGATCGGCGACCGCGGCCAGCTCGAAAAACCAGACGCCGTCGGGAAATTCATCGGCCAACAGCGCGGCGACCTCCAGGGCGAGGCGGGTCTTGCCGACCCCGCCCACCCCGGTCAGCGTGAAAAGCCGATGAGCCTTAACCTCGGCTCGCACCTCGGCGACCTCCGACTCGCGCCCGATAAAGCTCGTCGGCGCAGGGCGCAGATTCCCCGGACCCGCATCCAGTGCCCGCAACGCAGGAAAGTCCGTCCGCAGGCCGTCGGCCTGGACTTGGAACACCTGAATTGGGTTCGGGACATCCCGCAGCCGCCGCGGCCCCAAATCCACCAGGTCCACCCCACTCAGCAGGCCCGCCGTCGACTCGCCCACGAGGATCTGGCCGCCGTGCCCCGCGGCCATCACCCGCGCAGCGCGATTGAGTACCGCGCCGAAGTAATCCGCACCCCGCAACTCGGCCTCGCCGGTCGCCATCCCCATTCGCACCGGCAATTCCAGCGCCCGCTGCGCGGCCACCGCGGCATCCACCGCGGATCGGGGCGACGCGAACGCGGCGCACACCCCGTCGCCGGTGTGCTTGAACAGCCAGCCCCCGTGCGCCTCGATCGCCCCGCGCAATACCTCATCATGGGCGGCCAGCGCCTTCCGCATGGCGTCGGCGTCGGCTTCCCACCGACGGGTCGAACCCTCCACATCGGTGAACAAAAACGTCACCACCCCCGAAGGAGCATCGACCGCAGGAGCGGGCATTCCAGCAGAATCCCACAACACACACGCTCCCACCTCACTCATCGGCGGAATCCGACCGATACATCCACACCCCGAGGCGCGGCCCGGCGGCCTCACAGATTGGCACGCCCGATCCCGTCAGCTCGGGGGCTCCGGCCTTCGAGCGGGCTGCCACCCCAGCGGCGCGGAGTCCGATCGCCCTGTTCAGCGGACCGCCAGGTCTAAGAAACCGAAATTTGTACCGATTTATCTGCTCAAGCTCGGGTTCCCAGCGGGCGAAGTACGAGTACCCAGTAAAGGGTGGGTGCCAAGGCGGTCCGGCCAGGCACCGACGTCAACGGCCGCGCCATCGCGATCGGTGACTGTGCACATTCCTACTTGGAATTGGTCTGTCTGAGGTGGACTATCTCATTGCCCCACACTGATTGCGCGCCGGCATCACCGATGCGGTAGGTCTGGACTATCGCTGCGGTGCCGGCGGCGATGGCAACAATGGCCACGGTGACGCTTATCGCCACGTGACGCGACCCGGATCGCCGTTCAGCGAAGCCCAGCGCCAAGAGCCCGAAAGCGACGATCAACAGGGCGACAGCGAAATAGATCATGGTGGAGCCCAATTCTGCGTGCTGGCGCAGGATTGGGTCAGGGTTGCGGCGCAGGTCATAAAGCCAACCACCGGCGTGGGTCGTGATGGGCGTCAGCACTGTCGTCACGGTGGCAAGGATGACGGTGAACCCGGCGAGGTGTCCCTGTCGGGCGCCGGGCCACAGGGCGCACACGAACACGAGTAATGCCGTCAAAGGTGCGAGGACGACGATGAAATGCACCAACAACGCGTGGGCAGGTAGGCCGTGAATGACCGTCATTAACATCCTTGGCTAAGGCGGCTGACATCGCACGCCAGTGTTGGGCTAGATGGCGCCGGGCTGGAACCGGCGTCCTGTCAGTGCTCTGGCGAGCGCGATCATAGCGTCCTTTACGGCGGCCCAGGCAAGGCTAACTACGCACATGAGCGGCGGCTTTCATGAGGCTGCGCTTGCTGGCGCGACCGAGGAAGACCCACGTGGCTCGGCGACATGGGTGCCGACGGGATCGCATCAAAACCCGGATCGGCTTCTGGTTGCCAAACTCGGACGGCCGATCAACCCGGCAATTGCTGATGGCTCTTCCGCCACATCTGACGGCGTTGTGGGCGACTGCTCCGGCCGCAGGGGCCGAGGGGCCGTTTGAACATGTCTGCTCGGCCGGCAATCGCGTAAATCTGCGCGCTCATGGGGTTGGAGGTACGCACGCGGCGGTCGCGATGTGCGCGGTTGTACTGATGTCGTGTCGCATGTTCAGCCCGCATGCTGGCTAGCATGAATCAGATTGATCCACAGGTGGACATGCCGCTGGTGAACTGGGGTGAGCTGGCCATGGACGGGCTGGTGCCGACCGGAACGGTGAGCTTACTGCTGGCCGACGTGGAAGGCTCCACCCGGTTGTGGGAGAACTCGCCGGCAGAGATGATCGCCGCGCTGGCGCGCCTGCAAACCACGGTGTCGCAGCTGGTGGCCGCCCACGGCGGGGTGCGCCCGGTGGAACAGGGCGAGGGTGACAGCTTTGTTGCCGCCTTCCCACGCGCCTCCGATGCCGTGGCCTGCGCTTTGGAATTGCAGCGTGCCCCGCTGGCGCCGATCCGGCTGCGCATCGGGATCCACACCGGCGAGGTGCTGCTGCGCGACGAGGCCAACTATGCCGGGCCGGTGATCAATCGCACCGCCAGGTTGCGGGATCTGGCGCACGGCGGCCAAACCGTGCTGTCCGGCGCCACCGAGGAGTTGGTGGCCGAGCGGCTGCCCGTGGGCGCCTGGCTGACCGATCTGGGCACCCATGCGCTGCGGGATCTGCCCCGACCGGAGCGGGTGGTGCAGCTGTGTCATCCCGACCTGGTCAACGACTTCCCGCCGCTGCGCACTTCGAAGGCTGTTGCCGCAAGTAATCTTCCGGTGCAGCTGACCAGCTTTGTGGGGCGCGACGCGCAGTTGACCCAACTACGAGCCATGCTGGCGAAGAACCGGTTGGTGACGCTGACCGGCGCCGGCGGGTCGGGCAAGACCCGGCTGGCGGTGGAGGTCGCGGGCCAGCTGGCCGCTGGATTCGGTCACCGCGTGTGGTACGCGGATCTGGCGCCGATCACCGATCCCGAGGTGGTGCCGGTCGCGGTGGCGCGTGCCTTGGGTCTGCCCGACCAGCCCGGCCGCTCCACCGTGGACACACTGATCCGGTTTGTCGCCGACCGGCGAATGCTGGTGGTGCTGGACAACTGTGAACATCTGCTCGACGCGAGCGCCGATCTGGTCGTGACCCTGCTCGGCTCCTGCGCTGGGTTGACGATGTTGGCGACCAGCCGTGAGGCGCTCGGGGTGGCCGGTGAGGTGGGCTGGCGGGTGCCGTCGCTGTCGCTGTCCGACGAAGCCATTGCACTGTTTACCGACCGGGTCCGCCATGTTCGGCCCGATTTCGCCGTCAGCGACGACAACGGTGCCGCGGTGAGCGAGATTTGCCGGCGCCTCGATGGGTTGCCGCTGGCGATCGAGCTGGCGGCGGCGCGGGTGCGCGCCCTGTCCCTGTCGGAGATCCTCGAGAGCCTGCATGACCGGTTCCGGCTGTTGACCGGCGGTGCGCGCACCGCGGTGCGCCGCCAGCAGACTCTGCGCGCCTCGGTGGACTGGTCCCACGCCCTGCTGACCGAGCCCGAGCGCGTGTTGTTTCGCCGGCTGGCCGCCTTCCTGGGCGGCTTCGACCTGCCCGCGGCCCGAGCGGTGGCCGGCCATGACGAGGTGGAGCGCTTCCAGGTGCTCGACCTGCTCACCCTGCTCGTGGACAAGTGCCTGGTGGTGGCTGACGACAGCGGGGGCCGCACCCGCTACCGGCTGCTGGAGACGGTGCGCCAATATGCCCTGGAAAAACTCGGCGAATCCCGCGAGGCCGACATTGTGCGGGCGCGCCACCGCGACCACTACACGGCGATGGCCGCGCTGCTTGAGGCCCCGGCGGGCGGTGACTACGAGCAGCACATCGAGCGGGCCAACATCGAGATCGACAACCTGCGCGCCGCGTTCGGGTGGAGCCGGGAAAACTCCGACAACGAGCAGGCGTTGGCGCTCGCCTCGTCGCTGCAGCCGCTGTGGCAAGCGCGGGGACGCCTCCGGGAAGGGCTGACCTGGTTCGACACCGCCCTGGCCGACGACAACGGGCAGCATCCTGTGGTGGCGCCCGCGGTGCAGGCGCGGGCGCTGGCCGACAGCGCCATGCTCGGCTTCTGGGCGGGCGCCGCCGACAGCCCGGATCGGGCTCAGCAGGCCCTGGCGATTGCCCGCGAGGTCGCGGACCCGGCCCTGCTGGCGCGGGCGCTCACCGCCTGCGGCTACATCGCCGGCTTCTCCGACGCCGAGGCGGCCCGCGGCGTACTTGGCCGAGGCGATCGGCCTGGCCCGGGCGTCGGGCGACCGGGTGAGGCTCAGCCAGATCCTGGCCACGCGAGCCAGCGCAGCACTCGCCGCGGGCGATCTGCTCGCGTTGCGCGCGGCCGCCGAAGAGGGACGCGATCTCGCCGAAGCGATCGGTGACCGGTTCGGCTCGCGCCGGTGCCGCTTGGGCCTCGGAATCGCGCAAATGCTAAAGGGTGATCTGGCCGAAGCGGTAGCACAATTCGCCGCGGTGGCCGACGAGGCCGAGGCAGCTCACGATCAGATCTTCACGGCGGACGAGCTCGCGTGCCAGGGCACCGCGCTGGCACACCAGGGTGACACCGCGGCGGCCCGGGCCGCCGCCGACGCGGCCGTCGAGACCGCTACCGAGCTGGGCGGGCTCAAAGCGGGCCTCGCCTACTGGGCGTTGGCTGCAGCGGCCCTGGCCGCCGGCGATGCCGCGACGGCGCTGGACGCGACCGAGGCGGCCTGGCCACACGCGAGTGCCCCGCCCCAGACGGCGGCGCCGTGGCGCGTCTTCAAAGCGCAGGCCGCGCTGGCGGGCGGGGATCTGGTCGCGGCCCGCCGCTGGGCCGACGACGCGGTGTCGACAACGACGGGCGCGTTCCTGTCGGACGCGCTGACCGCGCGCGCCCGCGTGGCGATCGCACAAGGTGAGCCAGACCAGGCCGAACGCGACGCCCACGACGCGCTCGCCGAGTGCCGCCGAAGTCGAGGCGTACCTGTTCATCCCCGACATCCTGGAATGCCTCGGCACTCTGGCCGGCGAGGCCGGCAGTCACCGCGAAGCGGCCCGGCTCTTCGGCGCGGCAGACGGCCATCCGGCAGCGCATGGGCGCGGTGCGGTTCAAGGTCTGGGACGCCGGCTACGAAGCGTCGGTGGCGGCGCTGCGAGATGCCTTGGGCGAGAAGGACTTTGACTCCGCGTGGGCCGAGGGCGCCGCCCTGTCCATCGAGGAGGCGATCGCCTACGCCCAGCGCGGCCGCGGCCAACGCAAACGCCCCAGCCAGCGGCTGGGCCGTCGCTCACCCCCACCGAGCGCGACGTCGTGCGGCTGGTCAGCGAAGGGCTGGCCAACAACGACATCGCCACAAGGCTTTTCATCTCACCGCGCACCGTGCAAACCCACCTCACCCACGTCTACACCAAACTCGGACTGAGCTCCCGCGTGCAACTCGTCCACGAAGCCGCCCGCCACGCCTGAACCCAGCCACACCGAGACTACAAGTTTGGCGCCTGACCGACGTTGAGCAACGCCGAGACGAGTCAACGGGTCTCTCATTCCATTCGTTCGACCCATTGCGCCCGAGATGGCCCTGGCTGGAACGGATCGCCGAAATACTGCGTCTCGCGGACCACCTTGCCGCACCGTCGAATTCCATGATGCTGACCACGTAAGACGGTTGCCCGTCATAGGTCAGGACGAGTTCGCTGACCCAAAGACCGCCGCCGCCCAGCATGCGTCGCACGGTGAAGCGCTTGGTGTTCGGCTGGGCGATGCGCGACGCCTGGATGTTGGCCCGGCCTCGGATGCGCTCGCCCGATTGCGGATACTCGAGAACCGCGTCAGCTCGTAGATCTGGTGCTCCGTCGCAAAGTCGTTGGCGTCGGAGGCCGCCCAGTGACGTTGCAGGGCGGCCCGCACGTCGTCATCACCCATGGCTGTCTCTCCTCCCGGTGCGTGCCGAGCGTGCGTGTGTGTACGACGACACGCCGTGTGACACGTGCATCTTCGCACGCTCGCGGCGAATGGCAAGCGCACCCGAGAGCGAGACCCGTTAAGCCGCCAGGTCGTCGCCGTGGGAGGTCTGCTGGTCCCGCTTCGCCGCACGCTTGCCGCGCCAGCCCCGCACCGTCGCGATAGCGGTCTTGAGCCCGCGCCGGCGTCCGGTCGCTGGATCGGTGCGCGCGAAACCTGGCTCCAGTTCGGCGAACATCCGCTCGCTGCGGGTCTCCGGCGCATTGTCGGCGTCGTCGCGCAGATACTTGTTCGGCAGCGACAGCTTGGCCAGCGTGCGCCACGTCTTGCCGTACTGCATCAGGAATGAGCCTGTGGTGTAAGGCAAGTCGTACTTGTCGCACACCTGGCGCACCCGCATCGAGATCTCGTGCAGCCGGTTGCTCGGCAGATCCGGGATACAGGTGATGCTCGATCTGGTGGCACAGGTTGCCGCTCATGAACCGCAGCGCGGGCCCGCCCTCGAAGTTGGCGCTGCCCAGCATCTGGCGCAGGTACCACTGGCCCTTGGTCTCGCCGATCATGTCGGTCTTGGTGAATTTCTCTGCACCATCGGGGAAATGGCCGCAGAAGATGACCGCGTTGGCCCACACGTTGCGGATCACGTTGGCCGTCGCGTTGGCCGTCAAGGCGGACCGGTAGGTCGCGCCCGGCGACAGCGACGGTCAGCGCCGGGAAGGCGACGTAGTCCTTGAGCACCTGACGGCCGGCCTTGGCCCCGAGCCTCGACGCACCCGTTGCCGGGCCTCTGCGTTGTCCATCGCGCTTCTTGACGATCTTGCCGATCTCCACGTGCTGCAAGCGCGACGCCCCACTCGAAGCGGAGCGCCAGCAGGGTGTTCCACACCAGGTTAAGCATGTTGAAGCGCTTCCAGCGCTGGTCCCGAGTGACACGCAGCATGCCGTAGCCGACGTCGTCGTCCATGCCGAGGATGTTGGTGTACTTGTGGTGCACGAAGTTGTGGGTGTAGCGCCAGTGCTTGGACGACCCGCCCATGTCCCACTCCCAGGTCGAGGAGTGAATCTCCGGGTCGTTCATCCAGTCCCACTGGCCGTGCATGACGTTGTGGCCGATCTCCATGTTCTCGATGATCTTGGCCAGCGCCGAGCGTGAGCGTGCCCGCCCACCAGGCTGAGCGCCGCGAACTCGCGGCCAGCAGTCAACCGGCCGGCCACCTCCAGCGATCGCTGCGCCGCGATGGTGCGGCGGATGTAGCGCGCGTCCCGCTCACCACGCGAGTCTTCGATGTCCTGACGTATGGCATCCAGCTCGTAAGCCAGGTTCTCGATGTCGGCGTCCGTCAGATGCGTGAATACGTCGACGTCTGTGATCGCCATCGTGCTCTCTCCCTGCGGTCGATTATCCAGTCCTGAGACTATTCCAGACCTACGCTATCGTAACCTACGACTACCGTAAGTTACCAGTGAGTAAGCTTCTAGATGTCTATCACACAATCGCCCGAGGCGGCCGACACACAGGTCTGCACCCGCGTTCCCGGGTTCGTGCTCCTGCCCGGTCCGCAGATCGCGGACATGGCCTTGCACCAGGTCGACCACACACGACTGACAAATGCCCATTCGGCAGCCGAACGGCATCTGCACCCCGGCGCCCTCGCCGGCGTCCATCAGTGACGTCGCGGCATCGGCGGCCACATCGCGGCCACTGCGCGCGAAGGTGACCCTGCCGCCCGCTCCGGCGGGCGCCGCCCGCGACACCGCGAACCGCTCCAAGTGCAGCCGATCGCCGATGCCCGCCGACGACCACATCTTCTCGGCCTGGTTGAGCATGCCTTCCGGACCGCAAGCCCAGGTCTGGCGCTCACGCCAGTCCGGCACCTGACTGTCGAGCTGGGACAGGTCCAGCCGGCCCTCGGTACGGGTGTGTCGCACCGTCAGCCGATAGCCGGGTTGGGCGTCAGCGAGCGCGCCCAGTTCGGCGGCGAACATCACGTCGGACTCGGTGGGCACCGAGTGCAGGTGTGTGATGTCGGTGATCTGGTCTCGACGCACCAGCGTCCGCAGCATCGACATCACCGGCGTGATTCCGGACCCCGCCGTGAGGAACAGAATCGTCGGCGGCGCCGGGTCGGGCAGCACGAAATTGCCTTGCGGCGCGGCCAGCCGCACGATTGTCCCGGGCTCGACACCGGCCACCAGGTGGGTGGACAGGAAGCCTTCGGGCATTGCTTTGACCGTGATCGTCACGGTGCGTGATCGACGCCGGACATCGGAAGTCTTAGCCGGGCTCGACGTCAACGAATACGACCGCCACCGCCAGCGCCCGTCCACCAGCAGTCCGATCCCGATGTACTGGCCGGGCTGGTAGTCGAAGCTGAAGCCCCAGCCAGGTTTGATGACCAGCGTCGCGGAATCTTCCGTCTCCCGGCGGACCTCCAGGATGCGGCCGCGCAATTCGCGGGCGGACCACAGTGGATTGGCCAGATGCAGATAGTCGTCGGGCAACAGCGGCGTGGTTATGCGCGCGGCTATCTTGCGCAACGCGTTCCAGCCGGGATGCCTGTCGGCCCCGGCGACGGTCGGACGCTTGGTCGGCGACGACATTGCCGGTGATCGGCGCGTATTTCTTACCCATAGGAAGCTCCTGCTCACGATGCGATCATAGCTTCCGCACGTTGGGACGGTCCGAGCTCTTCAGCCCCCTCAGAAAGGGCCCGCCCAATAGGACTACGGTAGCGTAACCTACGGTACCGATAGACCCGCGAGTCCGCGGAATACATCACACCGGCGAGTCAGAGCAGGTCGAGCAGGAACGGCAACTCCTGGTTGGCGTACCAGGCCAGATCATGGTCCTGGGCGTCGCCAACCACCAGGTCAGCGTCCTCATCACCCAGGTCAGCGGCGTCGATAACGCCGATCGCCGCGGCGACGGCCGGCTCGGCTTCGGCGTTGTCGACGAAGGCGGCGACGACGCTGGTCGATCGGACCGGGCGCGCCGAGCCGGACGACCGCGTCGTCCAGGTCAGGGCGGTATTTGGCCCCGGATTCCAAGTCGCACCTCGGCGGCCAGCACCGCGCGCCGCGGCGGATCTCGGCCGCGCTTTCGGCGGCCAGTAGTCGCAACGACGCCAGCGCCGCCTCACGCAGCGCCACCTCGGCGAGCTCCTCGTCGTCGCCCTGGGCATATGCCTCGCGCAGCGTCGGCGTCACCGCGAACGCGGTGCCGTTGACCGGCCACAACGAACCGTCGGCGACGAGTTGCTGCAACATGGTCACGGTGGCCGGGATGTAGACCTGCATCACGACGTCAGCGCCCGATCAACGTGGCCGCATAGTCGTCGACATACGTCGACAGCTCACGCGGCGGGCGCTGATAGTTGCCGGTCACGATCGGATGTTTCGGCAACGTGACCTTCGGCGTCTCCACGTCGTGGTAATCGATGGTGGACAGCAGGTGCGCCATCATGTTCAGCCGTGCGTTCTTCTTGATATCGGATTCCACGACGTACCACGGGCTGGACGGTAGGTCGGTGTGCACCATCATTTCGTCCTTGGCGCGCGAATAGTCCTCCCACCGATACAGCGACTCCAGGTCCATCGGGCTGAGTTTCCATTGCCGGACGGGATCGTTGCGCCGCGCCTTGAACCGCCGCAACTGCTCCTCGTCGGAGACCGAAAACCAATACTTACGCAGCAGAATCCCGTCCTCGATGAGCATTTGCTCGAAGATCGGCGTCTGCCGCAAAAACAGCGCATGCTCTTGCGGCGTGCAAAAACCCATCACTTTTTCGACGCCGGCGCGGTTGTACCACGACCGGTCGAACAGCACGATTTCGCCTTTGGCGGGCAGATGCGCGATGTACCGCTGGTAGTACCACTGGCCGCGTTGCCGATCGGTGGGCGCCGGCAATGCGGCGATGCTGAGCCACGCGCGGGCTGAGGTATTCGGTGATCCGTTTGATGGTGCCACCCTTGCCCGCTGCGTCGCGGCCCTCGAAGATGACCACGACGCGGGCGCCGGCATGCCGCACCCACTCCTGCAACTTCACGAATTCTGTTTGCAATCGGAATAATTCGGCCTCATAGACGCCGTCGGGGATCTTGCGTTCAACCGGCGCAGTCGATTTCTTCGCCTTCGGCTTCGACTTCGCGCCGTCGCTCTCGCGGTACTCACATCAACGGATGTTATATCGCACGCAGCGGTTTTGACGCGACAACAATGAGACTACCGAGAAGCTTCCAAAAGCTCGTCCAGCGATTGGCCCAACAGTCCCGGCAGCAGGTCGACATCGCTCATCGCGTCGCGGTCGGCATTGATTCCGAAATACAGCATGCCGTTGTAGGAGGTCACGCTGATCGCCAGCGCCTGGTTGTGCAGCAGCGGCGGCACCGCGTAGGTCTCCAGCAACTTGGTACCGGCGATGTACATCTGCGACTGGGCCCCGGGGGCATTGGTGATCAACAGGTTGAACAGCCGCGCCGAAAAGCTGGTGGCGACCCGGATACCCATGGCATGCAGGGTGGGTGGCGCAAAGCCCGACAGCGTGACGATGGTCCTGGCGTCGACGAGGCTGGCCGCCGTCGGGTTCGATTCGGTGGCATGCGCGATCTGGGACAGCCGAACCACGGCGTTGCCCTCCCCCACCGGCAGGTCGACCAGGAACGGCGTCACCTCGCTCATCGCCTGACCGGGGCCGTTCGAGTCGAGTTGGTCATCGGCGTACACCGACAACGGCGCCATGGCCCGCACGGTGGCGGTGGCGCCACCGCTTCGCCGCGCGACATCAGCCAGTTGCGCAGCGCACCGGCCACCACCGCCAGCACCACATCGTTGACGTCGCAGTCGTAGCGCGCGCGAACCGTCCGGTAGTCCTCGAGGCGCCCACGGGCGACCGTGAACCGCCGATTGCGCGACACGGTGGCGTTCAGCGGGCTGCTGGGTGCGGTGCCGCGCGCCACCGTGCGTGCCACGTCGAAAACCCGCCGACCGGCGTCGAGGATTTGCCCGGAGTTGGTTGCCAGCCCGGCCATCGCGGACCCGACGGCCTGCATTTGCGCGCCCGGGCCGACCATCCAGTCGCCGACCGCGCCCAGCAGCAGCCGGGTGTGGCCCGGATCGCGTTCCGCGATCCAGAGGTCTTCGGGGAACGCCGGCGCGCGCCGCGTCCGATCGGCGATGACGTGGCCGATCTCCAGCCCGGTCATACCGTTGATCAGCGCCTGGTGCGACTTGGTGTAGAGCGCGACACGGTTTTTCTCCAAGCCCTCGACGAGGTACATCTCCCACAGCGGCCGCGTCTTGTCCAACGGCCGCGCGGCCAGCCGGGCGACCAACTCGTGCAGTTGCTCGTCGCTGCCCGGCGATGGCAGCGCGGAGCGCCGGACGTGGTAGGCGATGTCGAAGTCGGGATCGTCGATCCACACCGGCCTGGCCATGGGAACCTTGACCTCGCGGACCTTCTGCCGATACCGCGGTATCTGAGCCAGCCGCTGCTCGATGGTTGTCAAAAGCGTGTCGTAGCTCAAGCCCGCGCGCGGGCGGCGCAAGATCGCCAGCGACCCCACGTACATCGGCGTGGCGGTGTTCTCCAGCCGGTAGAACGACGCGTCCGACGGGGACAACCGGGTCACCATTACGGCCCTGTCCTCCTTGTCAATTCGTTGTCCTCCAGCGTCGCAATTCACGGCGCGGGCACGCGCTGGTCTCGAATTGTGCGATGATGACCCGCAGCCCAGAACAGCTGTCTGCCACTCTCCAGCAGGCTGCCCCCGGTTCGAACTCGATTGCGTTGGAGAGTGCCCGTTGACCATCAGCCCTGATGCGAGCCCACCCCGCCGCGGCGCCTTCGCCGTGTGCCCGTTGTCGAGTACGAACCACCGACGCGCAATGTTCCCCAGTGCGGGCAATCATCGCACGCGGCGTTGCGGCGAAACGCGTCGCGTACACCTCGCCGTCCCGGCGGCCGACCCGGCGCCCCCGATTGCCGGGATGCCCGCGCCGGCCACGCCGGCTCATGTCGACGTCGATGCGGCAGGCGGCAATTTTCGCCGACGCCGCACTGCGCCGAGTGCTGGAAGTCATCGACCGCCGCCGTCCGGCGGCCCAGCTGCGCGCCCCTGCTGGCCGCCCGGCCTGGTCGACTCGGTGCTCGCGGTCGGCAGGCCCGTAACCGGGACGGAGCCGAACCGAGGGCGCCGCGGTGCTGCGCCGGATGCGGCTTCAACCGGTCGGGCCGGCCCAACACCCGGACAGCGCGGCCGAGGTTTTCGGCACCTACAGCCGCGGGGACCGGATCCACGCCATCGCCTGCCGCGTGGAACAGGCCCATACGGTAGCGGGCAGCGATGGCAGGTGGTCGCCCTGCACATCGGGTGAGCGCGTCTAACTTGGCGATCCGGCGCTCGGCGGCGGGTCCGCCGGCCAAACGCGCCAGCACCGGACCCGCGATCGCCATCACGAATACATATGACGTCGCCAGCGCGGCCACCGTGGAGATCGACGCCCCGACCAATCCGATGATGATCAGCGAGAACTCGCCCCTGGCGATCAGCGCCATCCCGGCACGCAACTGCCCGCGACATGCCACTGCGTCGCGCCGGGCGGCGAATATTCCGGTGCCACCTTGGTCACCGCGGTAACGACGGCCAGGATCAGCGCCACAGGAAGCACCGGGAGCAGCTCGTGGGGGTCCACCGACAGGCCGATCGCCACGAAGAAAATCGCGGCGAACAGGTCGCGCAGCGGACCCAGCACCTTGCGCGCCCGCGTGGCGGTGTCACCGGTCAGGGTGAGGCCCACCAGGAACGCGCCCACGGCCGCCGAGGCGTGCAGGGACTCGGCCAGCGCCGACGACCATCAGGGTGATGCCCAGCACCCTGAGCAGTAGCTGCTCGGAGTCGGGATGCTGCCACCAGCCGGCCGACGTGGTGGCCCCAGTGGAAGGAGGCGGCGAAACGCCGCGAGCAGCGCGCAGACCGCGACAATCGTGCCCGCGACCGCCTCCAGCCAGGTGCCACCCGACGCCAGCACCGCGAACAGCGGCAGGTAGGCCGCCATCGCGAAGTCTTCGAGCACCAGATACCGAAAGCACGGCCGGCGTTTCCCGGTTGCCGAGCCTGCGCAAGTCCCCCAACAGGCGCGCGATGACACCCGACGAGGAGATGTAGGTGACGCCGGCCAGAGCGAGGATGGCGACCCCGTCCAACCCCAGCAACCAGCCCGCCGACCGCGCCGGGTGTCGCGTTGAGGACGACGTCGACGCCGGCCGACGGCAGATGGTGCCGCAGGCTGCTGGCGAATTCGGTCGCGGAGAACTCCAAACCCAAGGTCAGCAGCAACAGCACGACGCCGATGGGCGCGCCCGTCCTGATGAACTCGCCGGCCGCCGCCACCGGCCAGATCCCGCCTTTACCCAGCGACAGACCTGCCAACAAGTAGACCGGTATCGGGGACAAGGCGAACCGGCGTGCGACTGCGCCCAGCACCGCGAGCGCGGTCAATAGGGCGCCGAGCTGGAACAGCAGCGCCCCTGAAATTTGCACTGACTCAGCCTTTATCGACGATCTGCGCCACTCCGGCAATGCCTTCTTCGGTGCCGATGACGATCAGGACGTCTCCCGCGCGCAGCACCTCAGCCGGACCCGGCGAGGCCAGGACGTCGTCGTCGCGCACGATCGCGACGATCGACGCGCCGGTGCGGGTGCGGGCGTGGGTGTCGCCCAACGGATGATCCACGAACGGACTGCCCGGCGCGATGTGGACTTGACCGGCCTCGAGCCCCGGCACTTCGCGAGCCAGTTCGGTGAACCGCTCGGCAATCCTCGGCGCGCCGAGAATCTGGGCCACCGCGTCGGCCTCTTCGTCGGTCAGCCGCAGGACGGGTCGGGCCTGATCCGGATCCTCGCGGGCATATAGGACGACGTCGAAATCGCCGCTGCGACGGGCGATGATGCCGATCCGATCACCGTTGTGACTGGTGAACTCGTATCGCAGGCCGACGCCGGGCAGCAGCACCTCCTTGACATCCATGTCGTCGATCCTTGACGAAATGTCGCCGAGAGTGAAGCCGTACCGGCGAAATTCATAGCGGTTGAGCCGCGCTAGTGTGGGCCCGTGGACGGGAACACTGTCAGCGTCGAACGGACCATCAGGGCGTCGCCCGACAAGATCTTCGCGCTGCTGGCCGATGCCGGCAAGCACGCCAGTTTCGACGGTTCGGATTCGGTGAATCATGCGTCGCAGGAGTCGGTGCCGCTGTCGATGGGCGCGAAGTTCGGGATGGCGATGCGGGGCCGTAAGGAAACGCTATTCATCCCCTACCGCACCACGAACACGATCATCGAGTACGAACCCGACCGCCGCATCGCATGGCAGACCACCAGTTTTGGCGGCGTTGTGGGAGGCCGCATCTGGCGTTACGAACTGAGTTCGGCCCCGGCAGATCCGCACGGCACGCTGGTGCGCGAGACCTGGGACGTGTCCGAGGACAAGCAGAAGTGGATGATCACCAGCGGTTCGATGCCCAAACTGACCGAGGAGGGCATGCGCGCCACCCTGGAGCGGATCGCGGGGCTTCTCGAGGGCTAGGTCCGGCTAGCCGTTACGGTCGGCTGCCGGCGCGGCCGGCGCCTTAGCGGCAGCAGCATCGGCACCTCGCGACGGTAATCACGGTATTGGTTGCCCAGCTCCGCAACCAGGTCGCGCTCTTCCAACTGGATGGCGGTCAGGATGTAACCGGTCATGCCCATCGAGAAGAGCAGGTGGCCGGCCGTCATAGTGGGCGTCGCCCAGAAGGCGATGACAAAGCCCAGCATGAGCGGGTGGCGCACCAGCCGGTAGAACAGCCGAACGCGAAAACTTATGTGAGTGTAGGGTTTTCCGCGCCAGGCCAGATAGACCTGCCGAAGGCCGAACAGGTCGAAGTGGCTGACCATCAGGGTAGATGCCAGCGCGATCACCCAGCCCGAGAAGAACAGCACCCAAAGCGCCAGCCGCCCCACCGGATGCCGCACGTCCCAGATGACGCCCGGCATCGTCCGCCATTGCCAGTAGAGCAGCACCAGCACAGCGCTGGACAGCAGCACGTAGGTGGAGCGTTCAATCGACGATGGGACGAATCGCGTCCACCACCTCTTGAACGCGGGCCGCGCCATGACGCTGTGCTGGACTCCGAACGCGGCGAGCAGCAACACATTGACCAACACCGCTTGGCCGATGGGAGATGTGAGCCCGTGGTCGACGCTTCGCGGCACCACGAAGTTGCCCACGAAACCGATCAAATACAAGAAAGCCGCGAGGAACAGCAGGTAAGCCGCCGCCCCATAACCAATCGTCAGGAAACGCTTCATTCCCCAATGGTGTGCCTCAAGAGCACGTTCGCACATGGGTCATTTGCCTCAACTTGGCCCAGCGGAGGCCTAGTCATTTTTGACTATTAGCGCCTCTTCACCGATTTCGGCGGCTTTGCGCCGCGACCCTGTTGCCGCGCGGCGGCCCGCCGTTCGCGCCGGCTCGCCCCGCCGGGCACACCGGCCGGTGTCTTGGCCGCCCCGTCGGAGGCCCCGCCATTGCGCTGCACCTCCGCCGAACCGTCTTCCGCCGGGCCGGAATAGGTCAGGGCGGGCGCATCGTTATCAATTCCCTTGGCGCGCAAGGTACTTGGAGCAGATTCGCGCACCTCTGCGGGCACAGCGGGCTCGTCGTCCGCGCTGTCCGACCCGGCGGCACCGTCTTCCCCTCGAGAGGTGGCGAGTTCCGCCAAGCCTTCCGGCGCTTCCAGCGGCGCCACCTGGGGAGCCGGGGCCGTCTCCACGGAGACGTTGAACAAGAAGCCGACCGACTCCTCTTTCAGACCCTCGAGCATGGCCGTGAACATGTCGAAG
Source organism: uncultured Actinomycetota bacterium (assembly GCA_963748885.1). Classification (GTDB taxonomy): domain Bacteria; phylum Actinomycetota; class Actinomycetes; order Mycobacteriales; family Mycobacteriaceae; genus Mycobacterium. Next base: position 109,576 of record CAVVLC010000061.1, on the reverse strand, counting down.
CCCTCGCGCTGGTATTCGACCAACGGATCGCGCTGCGCCATCGCGCGCAGCCCGATGCCCTCCTTGAGGTAGTCCATCTCGTAGAGGTGCTCGCGCCACTTCCGGTCGATGACGTTGAGCAACACGTTGCGCTCCAGCTGACGCATGGCACCCTCGCCGGCCAGTTCCTCCAGCTCGGCTTCCCTTGCGGCATAGGCACGTTCGGCATCTTTGAGTAGCGCATCGAGCAACTCGTCGCGGGTGAGCTCGTCGCGCTCGGAGTCCGCGTCCCGCTGGGTCAACGACTCGTGCGTGATGCCGACCGGGTACAGCGTCTTCAGCGCCGTCCACAGCGCGTCCAGATCCCAGTCCTCGGCGTAGCCATCGCTGGTCGCGCCGTCGACATACGCGGTGATGACGTCGACCAGCATGTCGGTGGCCTGCTGTTGCAGATTTTCGCCGTCGAGGATGCGCCGGCGCTCGGCGTAGATCACCTTGCGCTGCTGGTTCATCACCTCGTCGTACTTCAGGACGTTCTTGCGGACCTCGAAGTTCTGCCCCTCGACTTGGGTCTGGGCGCTCTTGATCGCGCGGGTGACCACGTTGGCTTCGATCGGCACGTCGTCGGGCAGGGCGATGCGATTGAGCATCGACTCCAGGATGGCGCCGTTGAACCGGCGCATCAGCTCGTCGCCCAACGACAGGTAGAAGCGCGACTCGCCCGGGTCACCCTGGCGGCCGGAGCGGCCGCGCAGCTGGTTGTCGATGCGCCGCGACTCGTGTCGTTCGGTGCCCAGCACATAAAGGCCGCCGGCCTCGATCACCTCGGTCGCCTCTTTGCCGGCCTCCTCCTTGACGATGGGCAGCTCCTCGTGCCAGGCCGCCTCGTACTCGTCGGGGGTCTCGATCGGATCGAGGCCGCGCTCGCGCAGCCGCTGGTCGGTGAGAAAGTCGACGTTGCCGCCCAGCACGATGTCGGTGCCGCGGCCGGCCATGTTGGTGGCCACGGTGATGCCGCCCCGGCGGCCGGCCACCGCGATGATGCCGGCCTCTTGCTCGTGGAACTTGGCGTTGAGCACGTTGTGCGGGATGCGCCGCTTGGTGAACTGCCGCGACAGATACTCCGAGCGCTCCACGCTGGTGGTCCCGATCAGGACCGGCTGGCCGGCCTCGTACCGCTCGGCTACGTCGTCGACCACCGCGATGTACTTGGCTTCCTCCGTCTTGTAGATGAGGTCGGACTGATCGGTGCGGATCATCTCCTTGTTGGTCGGGATGCTGACCACGCCGAGCTTGTAGATCTCGTGCAGCTCGGCGGCCTCGGTCTGCGCCGTCCCGGTCATGCCGGCCAACTTGTCGTAGAGGCGGAAGTAGTTCTGCAGCGTGATGGTGGCCAGCGTCTGGTTCTCCGCCTTGATCTCGACGTGCTCCTTGGCCTCGATGGCCTGGTGCATGCCCTCGTTGTAGCGGCGGCCGATCAGCACACGGCCGGTGAACTCGTCGACAATGAGCACCTCGCCGTCGCGGACGATGTAGTCCTTGTCGCGGGTGAACAGCTCCTTGGCCTTGAGCGCGTTGTTGAGGTAGCTGACCAGCGGGGAGTTGGCGGCCTCGTAGAGGTTGTCGATGCCGAGCTGGTCCTCGACGAATCCCACGCCGAGTTCGTGCACGCCGATCGTGCGTTTGCGCAGATCGACCTCGTAGTGGGTGTCCTTTTCCATCAGTGGCGCCAACCGGGCGAACTCGGTGTACCAGTTGGAGGCACCGTCGGCCGGCCCGGAGATGATCAGCGGGGTGCGGGCCTCATCGATCAGGATGGAGTCCACCTCGTCGACGATGGCGAAGCTGTGCCCGCGCTGCACCAGATCGTCCAGCGAGTGCGCCATGTTGTCGCGCAGGTAGTCGAACCCGAACTCGTTGTTGGTCCCGTAGGTGATGTCGGCGTTGTAGGCGACGCGGCGCTCATCGGGGGTCATGGTCGCCAAGATCACCCCGACCTGCAGCCCCAGGAAGCGGTGCACACGCCCCATCCACTCGCTGTCGCGCTTGGCCAGGTAGTCGTTGACGGTGACGATGTGCACGCCGTCGCCGGCCAGCGCGTTGAGGTAGGCGGGCAGAACGCAGGTGAGGGTCTTGCCCTCGCCGGTCTTCATCTCGGCGACGTTGCCCAGGTGCAACGCGGCCGCACCCATCACCTGCACGTCGAACGGCCGCTGGTCGAGCACCCGCCACGCGGCCTCGCGGGCCACCGCGAACGCCTCCGGCAGCAGTTCGTCGAGGGTTTCCCCCTCCTCGAGGCGCTTCTTGAACTCGTCGGTCTTGGCTCGCAGTTCGGCGTCGGTCAGTTTCTCCACGTCGTCGGACAACGTGTTGACATAGTCAGCGACCTTTTTGAGCCGCTTTACGGTGCGACCTTCACCAAGGCGCAGCAACTTCGACAGCACAGCTATGTCCCCTGTTGGTAGGAGTCTTCTTCTATCAGGCGACTCCCATCGTAGGTGACGGCCCGGTGGTGCCCGCCGATCGTCAGGCGAGCCTGATCAGGCGGAAGCGATCAGGCCAGTCTGATCAATCCATAGTCGTAGCCGTGCCGACGGTAGACGACGGACGGCCGTTCGGTCTGCTTGTCGTAGAACAAGAAGAAATCGTGTCCGACCAGCTCCATCTCGTAGAGCGCGTCGTCGACCGACATCGGCTTGCCCTCGTGCTCCTTGGTGCGCACCACCCGCCCTGGCTCGTGGTCCGTGCCGTCCCGCTGATCCGGGCCGGCTTCTCCTTGTCTGGGGTCGTGTTGGTGCGGCTCCGCGGGTTCGGCGTTGAAGGCCTTGTCGGGCGGCGGGGCCACCGCGGTGGCCTCGGCCAGTGACACCGGGGTCTTGTCGCCGTAGTGCACCTTGCGGCGATCCTTGCCACGACGCAGCCGACTCTCCAGTTTGACGACCGCCGACTCAAGTGCGGCATAGAAGCTGTCGGCGCAAGCCTCGCCGCGGACTATGGGTCCGCGGCCCCGGGCGGTGATCTCCACGCGCTGACAGGCCTTGCGTTGGCGACGGTTGCGTTCGTGATTGAGTTCGACGTCGAACAGGTAGATAGTTCGGTCGAATCGTTCCAAGCGGGCGAGTTTCTCTGAGACATAGATGCGGAAGTGATCGGGGATCTCGACGTTGCGGCCTTTGAACACGATTTCGGCGTTCGTTGTCGGTTCGGACGGCTCGTCGGTCCCAGCCGGCGCCTGGTCCAAACTCTGACCTGAATCCACGGTAAGCCTTGACATTCGTGACAACTCGTTTCTCTTTCCACGTCACACGCGCCCTGCGTGCCGGCATTCTTTTAAAACGCGCCGACGGGGTTGGAGCGGTTTGAGAACAGTCACCGCGCAGGCTGCCCGCCGGTGCAAGGTGTCGAAAGCTCACCCCCTTCCGCAACGGCGCCTCAACCTGGGAAATCACGACTCTGTGTCGGAGCAGCAAGATTGAAGGTTGTTGTCGACGTTAGCTCGTGTTCGCCTTGCCGTGCCACCAATTTGGCAGAGATGTTGCGAGTTCTTCACGTGTTCTGAGCAATTACACGGGTTCCGCTATGATCCCGCAGAGTCGCGCCGAGGCCCGTTACGCCATCGCGATCGTCAATACCCCGGCCACTCGGATCCCGGCGGCCCGCAGCACCCGCACCGACTCGCGCGCCGTCGCTCCGGTGGTGACGATGTCGTCGACAACCACGACTTCGGTGCGCGGGCGCCGGCGCCACAGTAGCACCCGGCCCGCGATGTTGCGCTCGCGGGCGGACGTGCCCAGGCCCACCGAATCGCGGGCCAGTGCCTTGATTCGCAACGCCGGGACGACCGTGAGGTCGGGGTGGCCCGCCACGGCCCGCACCGCCATCTTGGTGACCGGGTCACCGCCGCGCCGCCGCGCAGCCGAACGCCGCGTCGGGGCGGGAACGATGGTCAGCGGGGTCTCTGCCATGCCCCAGACCAGCAGCCGGTGGATACCGATGGCCAGTGCGCGCGACAGCGGTGCGACAAGGTCGCCCCGGCCGTGCTCCTTCATCGCGATGATCGCCTGGCGACGGGCGCCGGCGTATCGGCCCAGCGCGAACACCGGTACCTGCGGGTCGATCCGAGGATTCACCACGCGCGGCTCCCCGCAAGCGACCGAGAGTTCAGCCGCGCACGCGTCGCACCAGCGGGTGGACGGTGCACCGCAGCCGCCACACTGCAACGGCAGGATCAGGTCGAGCACAGAGCAAGTGTGCCGATGGGGGGTGACATCAGTCTCCGGCCAAGGCTGCTGGTCCACCGAAGCCGCCGATAACGTGCGGGCACAGTGAGCGCTTGCCGAGCTGAGCATTTGACGTGGCCCAGCCCGCAGTTCGCGGCGACCGCTCGACTTTGTGTGCCGGGCGATTCAATCAGTGCCGCCTCGGGTCACGCCGGCTCGAGTCTGACACCAGTCAAGACCGGTCCGTGCGGCACAGAGCAGAGGATCGTCCGGGTCGAGGGCAGCCACCATATCTCCAATCAACCCCTCATAGTCGCGGATCGCGCCGGCCACGTCGCCGGCATCAGCCCGCAACCCCGCCAAGTCGCTGCGGATTTCCAGGCTTTGCGGGTGTTCCGCGCCGAGGGCTCCGACGATATCGGGAACCAGATTTTCGCAGTCGGCGATCGCGCCGGCCACATCGCCGACCCGCCGGCGGCAGCGCGCCAGATTGATGCGGGCAAGCCGCGTCTCGCGGTGGTGCAGACCGAGGATGCGGATCCGGTCTGGCAGCAGCTTCTCATAGTCGCGGATCGCGCCGACCACATCATCGGCCAGGAAGCGGTGGCTGGCCAGGATGCCGAGGGTTCGCAAGGTCTCGAGGTCATAAGGCCCCAGAACCGTGGTCTGGTCTACCGCCAGACTCTCGTAGTCGCGGATCGCGCCGGCCAGATCGCCGGCCCGCCCGCGGCAGTAGGCCAGGTAGCCCCGGGAGGTCAGAGTGTCACAGTCATCATGGCCCAAGGCCCGGACCTGGTGGGCTACCAGGTTCTCCAAATCGCCAACGGCACCGGCGACGTCGCCGGCCTGGGCTCGATCGAGTGCTTCGTTAAGGCGCTCGTCATCGGCGGTCGTTCGCGGCGGAGAGTCAGGGTGTGGGCGTGCCAGTCGGGTCCACTTTTGGCCGTCGAAGTATCGCACTGCCGGTGGCGCCCGCCGCGGGTCCGGATACCACCCGGCGGGCTTCTGCACCGCCTCCACGGCGGGGGCGTCGAAACCGAACTCGTACTGCCAGTCCAACGTCCACACCTGCGTCGCGCCGGGCCGGTGGGCCGTCACCGCCACTGCTGCGTCGTTACTCAGCGCTACCGAGTTCACGGCGGTTTGCCCGGCCAGAGTATGCAGGCACCGGCCGGTGGTGGTGTCCCACACCCGCACAGTGTGGTCTTGGCCGCCGGACACGGCGGTGCGGCCGTCTTCGGAGAGCGCCACCGACCACACCTCGGCGGTGTGGCCGGTCAGCGTACCCAGCAACTGACCCGTGATGGGATCCCACACCCGCAGCGTTCCGTCCGCGCATCCTGACACGGCGATGCTGCCGTTGCGATTTAGCGCCACCGAATATACGGCTCCGCCGCCGGTGTGGGTGTGCAGCCACCGCCCGGTGCTGAGGTCCCACGCTCGCAGCGTGGCGCCGGTGTGGTCCGCGAGACCTGTGACAGCGATCCGTCCGTCACCACTGATCGTTAGGAAGCCGCCGGGCTGGTCGGACAAGATGCGTCGGCAGTCTCCGCTCATCAGGTTCCACCACCACACCGCGTCGTCCGAATTGCCCGCCATGAGGTGCAGGCCGTCGGCGCTGAGCACCATGGAACGCACCCAGCTGGATTCGCCCGTCAGAGCGATGGTGCCCGCGCAGGTCGCGGTGCTTAGCTGCCACACCCGCAATGTTTGGTTGGGAGGGTCTCCGTGGCACGTCACCGCCACACGGCCGTCTGCGCTGAGCGCTACCGCGCCGCCGTCGCTTGCCAGGATGTACAGGCACCCACCGGTCCCGACGTCCCACACCCGCACCTTTCGGTCCGCGCCAAGGGTTACGGCGATGCCGCCGTCAGCGCTGAGCGCCACCCCCAGCGCGAAACGCTCGCCGGTCAGGTTGTGCCGCGCCCAGGCATCCTGCAGTGCGCCGCGATGGCCGTAGGCGTCGAGCTGGCGCCACAACTCCACGAGCCGCGGATTGCGCTGATGGCCCGGCACGGCCCGTGCGGCTCGCAGCTGCGCGGCCGCCTCGGCCCACTGGGCAGCGCCCAGTAGCGCGCCGGCCCTGCCCGCCGCGGCATCGACCGCGGCCGCCGCGTCGATGACGTCTCGCGCAGTCTGTGGTCGAAGGTAACTCCACTGCGCGCGATGCCCCGGTGCGATCGGCACGTCCCACACCTGCACGGCTTGGCCACTGCACGAGACGCCGACGCGGCCGTCGGCGCTCAGCGCCATCGAATACACCTGTCCGGTGGCGGCGCCGAGCGTGCGCCGGCAGACTCCGGTGCGCACATCCCACACGCGGACTGTGAAGGTGTCGCCCGAAGCGGCGATGCGGCCATCGCCGCTGATGGCCGCTTGCCGCATTTCGCGGTCCGGAACCTCCAGGTTGGAAATCTGCTGTCCCGTGGTGAGGTCAACGACGGCCATCGAGGTGTCTTCGCCCCCGAGAACAGCGACGCCACCATCAGCGCTGAGCGCCACCGACTCGCACAGATCGGTCGCGAACCTATGCAGGCACCGCGCGTTGGCCAGGTCCCATACTCGCACCGTCTCGTCATTCTTGCCGGAGACGGCGATGCGGCCATTAGCGCTGAGCGCCACCGATAAGACCGGGCCGGGGCCTTCACACTTGAGGGTATGCAGGCAATTCCTCGCGGTCAGGTCCCACGCGCGCACCGTCTCGTCCGTGCTGCCTGAGACCGCGAAGCGGCCGTCGGCGCTGATCGCCAACGACAGGACCACGTCGGTGTGGCCGCCCAGGGTGAACAGGCTGCGCCCGGTGGCCACTTCCCACACCCGCAGAGTGCAGTCCGCACCGCCGCTGATGGCGGTGCGGCCGTCGGCGCTGATCGCCACCGCGGCGATCATGCCGGTGTGGCCGATCAGGGTGTGCAGGCAGCGGCCGGTGCGTACCTCCCAGAGCCGCACCGTTTCGTCGCTGCCGGCCGATACGGCGATGCGGCCGTCGGCGCTGACCGACACCGCGGAAACCTGGCCGGTGTGGCCTGCCAGTGTGCGCGGAGGGCCGAGCTCAGACTGGGACTTGGCCACGGCGAGGGCTGCGGCGACATCACGATCCGCGGGTGCCGCACGGGCCGCTTCGGCAAGCAAGGTGCGCGCGGTCGTGGTGTCGTACCGTTCTATATGCACTTGGGCAAGCAGCCGTTTGAGGTCGGGGCTGCCCGGGTGGGAGTCCCGCAGTGCTTCCAGTGCGGAAATCAACTCGCCGTCAGTGATTTCGCCGCGGCGCCACCGATGCAGTCCGTGGTTGTAGGCGACATGTAGGTGGTGCGGATCGGCGGCCAATGCTTGCCGCCACAGCTGCGCGGCCTGGTCAAGGTGTCCGAGGTCAACCATGGATAGCGCTTGGTTGTTCAGTCCGTCGGCCACCAGTCTCGCGGGCTCGGGTTCGAGGCGCGGGTAGGGGCCACCGGTCAAATCGCCGTACAGAGCGATGAGTTCGTCGGCCAGCTCGCCGAGGCGGCGCGGCCGGGTGGCGGGGTCGGGGTCCAGGCAGCGACTCAGCAGTTCGGCGATTGGCTTGGGCATCTCCGGGATACGGTCATCCTCGCTCCAAGGATCCTCCCGGTAGAGAGTGAAGCTTTCGGCGGCGACCTGGCCCCGATGCACCGGCGGAGCGCCGCAAAACATCTGCCACACACTGATCGCCCACGACCACGTATCGGTGGCCCGGGTCAACGGCGCCGACTGCCCGCCGGGTGCAGTGACGTGGGCGGCTTGGGCCTGCTCGGGTGAACAGTAGGCCGGGGTCATCCCCCCGTAGCCGGCCAGCACACTGAGGCCCGGCGCGGCGCCGGGGGTCTCGCCCGCGGCGGCGCGGGCCTTGGCCAGACCGAAATCGGTGACCTTCACCGTCCCGTCGGAACTCAGCATTACGTTGGCGGGTTTGACGTCCTGGTGGACCAGCCCTTGGCCGTGGGCGTAGTCGAGCCCCCAAGCGAACTGGATCGCCACATCGAGGATCCGAGCCAGTATCTCGTCGCGAGTGCCGGTGTAGAGGCTGGCGGAGGCGATCATCTCGGCCAGGCTGCCGTCGTCGACCCACTCGGCGAACACCCGCGGTAACCCGCCCAGACGGCGCACATACGCACACGACACGATGTGGGGGTGCAGGCCAAGTTCGACCCAGGTTTGGGCCTCGGTCTCGAAATTGCGCACCGCCGCGGGATCGGCCACCAGTTCGGGCAGCGGCGTCTTCACCGCCAGCTCGACATTCCAGCCGAGGTGGCGCACCCGATAGACCGCGCCCATCCCGCCCTGGGTCTTCCACAAGATCTCGTACACGCCGTCGACCACCTCGCCGACTCGCCACACCCCGTCACTCGCGCCCAACGACTTGATTCCATCGTCGTTCATGCCACCACCACCGAGGACCGCGGCGACGTGACCCGCCAGTAGCTTCCCGCCCGCATCGCATCCATGTCACCCATCCCCTGGCCATGCGCTCGGCGACACCATGGGCACGGTGCCGCTCCAGCATCGCTCAGTCGGAGCCTCCGAACAGCGGCGGCCAGGCGAAGCTGAGCACACCCTGACTGACCCGGCTGATGAGGTCCTCGAGATATTTCAGCGGCAGCTCCATCCGCCATTCCGGCAGCAGCGCGTTGAGCTGTAGCGAATCCGATGCGAGGCTGACGCCGGTGACCATCAACCCGTGCGGAAGGTCGGGCAGCTGCACCGGGCGGGCGGGAGTCCGGGCCGGCAGTTGCCACCGCCGATGGCCCCTGCGCAGCGCACGCGGACGCAGCCACAACGTCGACCCCACCACTTCGGCGTCCACCTCGACACTTCCCCAGTCGGGCCGCCGCGCCCAGCGCAGCCGGGCCGATCCGTCCTCGCACAGCTCCGCGCGCACCTGCGGCACCGCCTGATGCAGCACATCGTCGAAGGTCTCGGACGGCAGCGCAGACGTCAATTCCGCCGGCGCGGCGACCACCATCGGCGGCACGCCGGGACGGATGTGCACGTTGTGCAGGACGGCGACGGCGCGCTGCAGGCGGTGTTGGTCCCACTCGATGTCGCACGCGGCCACCCGGACCTCCCCGAGCTGACCGACCGCCAGCGCGCTCGGTTCGAGCTCCGCGTCGAGTTCGGTCACGGTCAGCACCACATCGCGGTCCCCCATCCGGACGGTGACCCGCTTGCCGATGAGCAACTGCTGCAGCGTGGTGAACACCGTCTTGTACGGCACCACCACCGCCGCCTGGGCGGCTCCGGCGGTGACCGACTGCAGTCCGGTTGCCGACCACAACGAGGACAGCGCGTTCAGCGCGCGTAGGGGTTCATCCCATAACAGGCGAGGGACTTTGGGCGCCATCCGAACCTTCTCACTGCGGGGTAATTTCAGAGACTAGCGCCGGCCGGCACGACGCGCCCGAACTGCCCCGTACTCAGACCCGTCACCGCCACGCCGGTGGGGCACACCGGCTACGACCCCCCGGCGCCCCGGATGTGCCGTACAAGCTGCCGCCGGCGCCACCGGTGCCACCGGCACTGCCGCCGGAACCGGCGCCGCCGTCACCGCCGTCGCCGATTCGCTGGGCATCGCCGCCGTTACCGCCGGCGCCGCCGACACCACCGGTGCCGCCGGTCCCGGCGGCTCCGCCGTCGCCGCCCGCGCCGCCGTTGCCGATCAGCCCGGCGCCGCCACCGGCCCCGCCGGCCCCCCCGTCGCCAGTGGTGCCGAAGTCGGACCCGCCGGCCCCGCCGGTCCCGCCGGCGCCGCCGTCACCGCTCAGCCGACCGCCGGCGCCACCGTCACCGCCGCCACCGCCGATGCCGCCACCGGTACTGCCGAAGCCGCCGGTCCCGCCGGTCCCACCGGCCCCACCTGCCCCGATCAGGCCGGAGTCTCCGCCGTTACCGCCATGACCGCCGATGCCGCCGCTGCCGCCATATCCGGTCTGACCGGTCCCGCCGGCTCCGCCGGCCCCACCGTTGCCGTAGAGCTCCCCGCCGGCGCCGCCGGCGCCGCCATTACCGCCGTTACCGCCGTTGCCGCTGCCGAAGAAGGACCCGCCGGCCGCGCCGCTTCCGCCGCTCCCGCCGGCCCCGCCGACCCCGACGAGCCCGGCTGCCCCGCCTTTGCCGCCGTCGCCGCCGGCACCCGCGTCGAACCCGCCGCCATCGCCACCGTTACCGCCGCTGCCACCGGCGCCGCCGCTCCCGCCGTTGCCGAACACCAGCCCGCCGGCGCCACCGACCCCGCCGGCCCCACCGGCACCGCCGTCGATCCCGAAGCTCATCGAGCCGCTACCGCCGGTCCCACCCGTCCCGCCGTGGCCGATCATCCCGGCGGCCCCGCCAGCCCCGCCGGCCCCGCCGTTGCCACCGTTGCTGACACCCGAGACGGTCCCGCCAGCTCCACCAGCCCCGCCTGCGCCTCCAGCACCCCCGTTGCCGTACAGCAGCCCGCCCGCCCCACCGCCACCACCGCTACCACCGCTACCACCGGCGGCGGTGGGGCCGCCGGCCCCGGGGCCGCCACCGGCCCCGCCCGTTCCGCCGACCCCACCGTTGCCGACCAGCCCGGCGCCGCCGCCGGCCCCGCCGGCACCACCGTTACCGCAGTCGCCGGTGCCCGAAGCGGTCCCGCCGGTGCCGCCGGCCCCAGCGGACCCACCGTTGCCCAACAGCAGCCCGCCCGCGCCACCGTCGCCACCACTGCCGCCGTTACCACCGGCAGCGTCGGTGGCTCCGGCCCCGGCGGCCCCGCCGGTCCCGCCCGCCCCGCCGTTGCCGATCAGCCCGCCGCCGCCGCCGGTCCCACCGGCCCCGCCGTCACCACCGTTGGCGCCGACGGAGGCAGACCCACCGGTCCCACCGGTCCCACCGATCCCACCGCCGCCGTACAACCGCCCACCAGCCCCGCCGTTGCCGCCGTCGCCGCCCTTACCGCTGGTGCTGCCGTCAACGCTGCTCACAGAGTCGGTGCCGCCGGCCCCACCGGACCCGCCCGCCCCACCCGCGCCGATCAGCCTGGCGCCGCCGCCGGTTCCGCCCGCACCGCCGTTGCCGCCGTTGCCCGAGCCGATGCCCGCGCCGCCGGTCCCCCCGGACCCGGCGGCCCCACCGTCGCCGTACAGCAGCCCGCCGGACCCACCGTCACCGCCACGACCGCCGGCACCGCCGGCCGTGCCGGCGTTGGCGTCGACGTCGCTTCCTGCGGTGCCGCCGGTTCCACCGGCACCACCCGTACCGACCAGGCCGGCGCGGCCGCCGGCACCGCCGGACCCGCCGTCGCCGCCGCCGAAGAACGAGCCGAGCCCGCCTGTCCCGCCGGTCCCACCGGTGCCGCCAAAGCCGTACAGCACCCCACCGGACCCGCCGACGCCACCGATGCCACCGCTGCCGCCAACGCCATCGAATGCCGTCCCGCCGGCTCCGGCCGACCCTCCGGCCCCTCCGCTGCCGATCAAGCCAGCGCCGCCGCCGGCGCCGCCTGCGCCGGCTGCGCCGCCGATGCCGTCCGGGGGGCCGCCGTAACCGGTTCCGCCGGCGCCGCCGGTCCCACCAGCGCCACCGTTGCCGTACAGCCACCCACCGTGGGCGCCACTACCGCCGGCACCGCCGCCGCCACCAAGCATCCCGCCCTCGCCGGGCCCGCCGGCACCGCCAGCCCCGCCGTTACCAATCAACCCGGCGCCGCCGCCATTGCCGCCGATCCCGCCGGCACCGCCGGCACCACCGCCGGGGGCGCCGGGGGCGCCGGCACCTCCCGTTGCGCCTGCCCCGCCGCTGCCATACAGCAGCCCGCCGGTGCCACCGTTACCGCCGGCACCGCCGGCACCGCCGCCGGACGCGGCGGTCCCGCCGGTCCCACCCGTCCCACCGGCGCCGCCGGCCCCGAGCAACCAGGCGGCGCCGCCATTACCACCGGCACCGCCGGCACCGCCGGTGTCGGTGCTGCCGACGCCGCCGCCGCCGCCCGTCGCGCCAGCCCCACCGTTGCCGAACAGCAGCCCGCCCGCGCCGCCATTACCACCCCTACCGCCGGCGCCGCCGGCAGCGCCGGAGTCCCCGGCCCCGCCGGCCCCCCCGGCTCCCCCGTTGCCGATCAACCCGGCGGCGCCGCCGTTACCGCCGCCGCCACCGGGGGTCGTGCTGGCACCACCGCTGCCGCCGTTACCGAACAACAACCCACCTGCCCCGCCGTTTTGGCCCGGGCCGCCGTTGGCGCCGTTGCCGATCAAAGGGCGCCCCAACAACGCCTCGGTGGGCGCGTTCAGCGCGTTCAGCAGTTCTGGAGCGTGGCATTTGCGGCCTCCGTGGCTGCATAAGAAGACCCGCTTGCGGCCAAGGCACGCACGAACTGTTCATGGAAGGCGGCCGCTTGGGCGCCGCTCGCCTGATAGCCGTGCGCGTACGCACCAAAAATCTCCGCGATCGCCGCCGACACTTCATCGGCAGCCGCCGCGGCCACCTCCGTCGTCATGCCTGCGGCGGCCGCGTTGGCCGCGCTGATCGCCGAACCAACTGCTCCAAGATCCCCCGCCGCCCCCAGCAACAAATCCGGAGTTGCGATCAGAAAGGACGACATCGGGCACCTCCCGGCGGTTCCACCTCGTCACCGGCGCGGGACGGGGACGAACCGCACCGTATCGCGATCTCGCCACCGCGTGAGCGTTTCCGCAATGATTTCGCACTTTTCTCATCGGCCCATAAACGCTCCGATGCCATCACCATCAACCGGGCCACCGCGCCCACACCCGTCCGCCGGCCCGGCCGACCATCTTGACGTCCGTCCGGCAGTTAGCCCGGCAGCACCGGCGCGGCCCCGGGCACCGTCAACCCGGGCACCTCCGACCACCCCTGCTGGCTTTCGCCGGTGGCCGCCGAATACATAAGCACCCCTTGCGGACTCGCGACGTACACCGCCGACGGACTGGCCGCGATCGCGGACAGCGGAATCGTCAATCCGCGGGCCGGCGCATCGGAGTTCACCCCGTCGAGGTTGACGTAGGACACCGGATGCGCGACGTCGGTACGGGTCACCGCGATGTCGTCGCCGGTTCGCCAGGACAACGAGACCACCGAGTTGCCCAGCCCGAAACCCAGCCGTCGCGGGTAGGTCAGGGCGAACTGCCCGGCCTGGGTCTGCTCGACACCGGCGAGGATCACCTGGCCGCCGATCACCATCGCGGCGCGCGTGCCATCCCGGGACAGCTGCAGGTCGGTGATCGGTCCCGGGAAGCGGGTGGCCACGGCGGTGGAATCGACTGGGATTCGGGCGGGTTGCCCGGACGCCGGTTCCTGGATGGCCCGCAGCACATTGTTGGTGTCCACGACCACCCAGACGGCGTCGTCCAGCGACCAGCTGGGCCGCGACAGGCTATGTCCGTCGGCGGACTGCACCGCTTCGCCACCGAGATCGCCGATCCACAGCGACGCCGCCATATCCGGGGCGCCGCGGCGCAGCGTCACCACCGACGCCACCTGGCGCCCGCTGCGCGACAGTGCCGAACCCGTCTGGTCGAGTATCCGTCCGAAGGCCCCGGGCACCGGGGCGGTGCGCTGTCCGTCCAGCGCCGACCAGCGACCCATTGATCAGGGCGTGCAAGCCGGCACCCGCGCCGTCGGCCACACCCGGATCAGTGGCGGCGACGTCGGAAGTCGTTCCATCCCTCGGCGAACCTGTCGTCCAGCGGTGCGCCGTCGGCGTTGATCACATACGGCCCCTGATGTCCGCCCTGGCCAACGTCCAAATGATCTGCGCGGCAAGCAATTGCCTGCTGTGCGGATCGGTGGTGGACAGCTTCTCCAGATCGATCCGCGCGCCGCCGTAGCCCCGCCCGATGCCGTTCTTGCCACCGTCGGCCCGGGTCACCGGCCCGCGCAGGCGCAGCGGCGGCGCCAGCAGATTGCGCACCGTGTGGGCCATCTCGGGTCGCGGGCCGCCAGCAGCTTGGACACGAGCTCGGTGGCCAACTGATCGTGGTCGGCAACCGCGACGTAGCGCGGGATCAGGGACCACCGTCTTGCCGGTCGGGTCGGCGAAGTACAGCGTGTTGCGTTTATAGGTCGACTGGAACTGCTGCCAGTCCAGGAAGACCCCGTTGGGCAGACGGTCGATCCGCCAGCCACCGGACGTCTTGACCAACTCGATCTGACCCGGGTCCGGCAGCACGCCCTCCGCGGTCTCGAACACCCCCATGTCGGACAGCGAACCCAGGATGTCCGCCCGCATCGTCGCCGAAACCCGCTCGGCGCCACGGGTTTCCACGAAGACCACGTGGTCGATCAGCAAAGCGCTACCGGCGTCGTCCCATGCGTTGGATGCCGACTGGGTGAGGAACTGCCGCGCCGCCAGATGCCGGTTGGCCGGATCGGCCGTGGCCTTGAGGAATTCGCGCAGCAGCACATCGGGATCCATACCCGGGGTCGGCTTGGGCAGGTTCGACGGCGCCGGTCGCTCGACGGTGCCGATGGCCTGCGGGGCCGAGGAGCTGGGCACCCCGGCACATCCGGCGAGCAGCACGGCCGGCACCAACAACAGCAATATCGTCGGGAGCCGACGCATCACCCGCTCCACTCGGCGTGCTCGCGGTGCCGCTGACGGTCGGCCTTGTTCTCCGGGCCGGCCGGTTGTTGCCCACTCAGGTGGGGAGGCTGCGGATTTGCTTGCCCACTCGGTTGGGGGGCTGCGGAATCGGCTTCATGGGCAGCGGGCTGGTGGTGACCTTATGGCCGCGAATCAGCGGAAGCGTCAGCCGGAAGCAGGCACCCTCGCCGGGTTCCCCCCACGCCTCCAGCCGGCCCTGGTGCAGGCGCGCATCCTCGACGCTGATCGCCAGACCCAGCCCGGTGCCGCCGGACCGCCGCACCCGCGACGGATCCGACCGCCAGAACCGGCTGAACACCAGCTTCTCCTCGCCGGGCCGCAGCCCCACGCCGTAGTCGCGCACGGTGACCGCGACGGTGTCCTCGTCGGCGCCCATCCGGATCCGCACCGGCTTGTGCTCGGCGTGGTCGATGGCGTTGGCGATCAGATTGCGCAGGATCCGCTCCACCCGGCGCGGATCGACCTCGGCGATCACATCTCCTTCGGGCATGTCCACCAGCAGCTCGATACCGGCTCCTTCGGCCAGGTGACCCACGTTGCCCAGCGCTTTGTTCACCGTCGCGCGCAGGTCGACCGCCTCGACGGAGAGCTCGGCCACACCGGCGTCGTGCCGAGAGATCTCCAGCAGGTCGTTGAGCAGCGTCTCGAACCGATCCAGCTCGCTGACCATCAGCTCGGTGGACCGCCGCAGCGCGGGGTCGAGATCGGCGCTGTGGTCGTAGATCAGGTCGGCGGCCATCCGCACGGTGGTCAGCGGGGTGCGAAGTTCGTGGCTGACGTCGGACGTGAAGCGGCGCTGCAGGTTGCCGAACTCCTCGAGCTGCGTGATCTGCCGCGACAAGCTCTCAGCCATGTCGTTGAACGACACCGCCAGCCGGGCCATGTCGTCTTCGCCGCGCACCGGCATCCGCTCGGACAGATGCCCCTCGGCGAACCGTTCGGCGATCCGCGACGCCGACCGCACCGGCACCACCACCTGGCGCGAGACCAGCAGCGCGATGCCGGCCAGCAGGACCAGCAGCACCGCGCCGCCGGTGGCCATCGTGCCGCGCACCAGCGTGACGGTGGCCTGCTCGTTCTTCAGCGGGAAGATCAGGTAGAGCTCGAGGTTGGCCACCTGCGACGACGTCGGGGTACCGATGATCAGTGCCGGCCCGGAGAAGCCCTCGGTGTGCACCGTCGCGTACTGATAGGCAGCCTGTCCGGCCTTGACGAATCCGCGCAACGAATTGGGCACCTGATCGACGGGCCCGGCCGTGGTCGCGGCGCGCGGGCCGTCGCCCGGCACCATCAGCACCGCGTCGAACGCGCCGGCCAGGCCGGCGCCCGAGGCCGGGTCGGTTTTCGACGTCAGCGTGTTGCGGGCCAACTGCAGGCTGCTGTCCAGCGAGCGGCTTTCCTCACCGTTGACGATCCCACTGACCGTGTTGCGCGCCCGGTCGATCTGCTCGATGGCCGCCCTGACCTTGACGTCGAGCACACGATTGGTGAGCTGGCTGGTCAGCACGAAGCCAAGCACAAGGATCACCGCCAGCGACAGTCCAAGGGTTAGCGCGACGACGCGCAGTTGCAGTGACCGGCGCCAAGCAGTTCCCACGATACGGCTCAATACGCCCATACCGCGGGTCATCAGGCCAGCGCGCCCCCAGCGACCCCGAGATCGCCGCGAGCCTCGGATCACTAGCGCCGTCCCCCGCGTGCGGAGGTGCCCCAACCTCAGCATCGCGACGCTCGCATCGTCGCCGGGGCGTCACGGGGGTCCGGCCTTGTATCCCACTCCTCGAACGGTCAAAACCACGGTCGGGTTCTCAGGGTCTTTCTCGACCTTGGCCCGCAGGCGCTGGACGTGCACGTTCACCAGGCGGGTGTCCGCCGGGTGCCGATAGCCCCACACCTGTTCGAGCAGCACATCTCGAGTAAACACCTGGCGTGGTTTGCGTGCCAACGCAACCAGCAGGTCGAACTCGAGCGGTGTCAGCGATATCTGCTCGCCGTTGCGGGTGACCTTGTGCGCCGGCACGTCGATTTCGACGTCGGCGATGGACAGCATCTCTGCCGGCTCGTCATCGTTGCGCCGCAGCCGCGCCCGCACCCGGGCGACCAGCTCCTTGGGCTTGAACGGCTTCATTATGTAGTCGTCGGCGCCCGATTCCAGGCCGAGCACCACGTCGACCGTGTCGGTCTTGGCGGTCAGCATCACAATCGGAACGCCGGAATCCGCACGCAGCACCCGACACACGTCGATGCCGTTCATGCCGGGCAGCATCAGGTCCAGCAGCACCAGGTCGGGACGCAGCTCGCGCACCGCGGTCAGGGCCTGGGTGCCGTCGCCGATCACCGCGGTGTCGAAGCCCTCCCCACGCAGCACGATGGTCAGCATCTCCGCCAGCGAAGCGTCGTCATCAACGACCAAAATCCTTTGCCTCATGTTGTCCATGGTGTCACCAGATCGGGACAAAACTCATTCACCACACGGGCGTTTCGTGCTTCATAAGGACAAATAACCCCCGAAAATCGGGTTTTATCCGGTTTCATCCCGATTTTTGACCCGTCAAAGCCCCGGCGAGCGCGCCCGGCTCGGCGTCCGCGTCGACGACGAGCCATCGCCCGCCCCAGTCCGCGGCGGCCAGTTCGGCGTACACGGCACCGGTGCGCCGCTGCAACTCGTCGTCGCGCTCGTAGTTGTCGCGGGCCCGGCCCGGATCTCGCTCGGCGCGGCCGCGGGCCCGCTCCCCGGCGAGCTCGGCCGACACCGCGAGCAGCACCTGCCAGTCCGGCGGAGGCAGCCGGAACCGCTGGTATTCCAGCTGCCGCACCCATGCCACCGCCGCCCCGGTCGAGTCCTCGTGTAGGCGCGCGGCGCTGTAGGCCGCGTTGGAGGCGACGTACCGATCCAGAATCACCACGTCGTGGTCCCGACGCAGGCCCTCGATGTCGTCGACTGGCGCCGGCGCGGTCGAGCGCGAACAGCGTCGCCATCGCATAGACCGACGAGGAAAGGTCACCGTGCGCGCCGTGCAGCGCCTCCGCCGCGATGTCGGCGGTGATCGACTGCCCGTAACGCGGGAAGGCCAGCGTGGTCACCGACTTCCCGACGGCCTCGAACGCCTTGCGCAGACCCTCGGACAGCGTCCGCTTCCCGGCGCCGTCAACCCCTTCGATCGCGATCAGCACGGCACCAGCCTGCCAGCACAGCGTCGGGTCAGTGGACCCAGCCCGACTCTCCATTTTGCGCGTTGAGGAGTCCCGATACCGTGTTGCCCAAATTCGCGAAGCCCGAAGCATAAGTGGGGAGGATGGGGGGCGGAGGGATAGAGGCAAGGGTGCCCGCGTCGAAGAAGCCCGAGATGTACTCCCCCATGCTGTTGGCGAATCCCGACATGTAGGCGGGGCCGAGGCCTGGCGGCGTGAGGCCGCCCGTGTTTCTGTAGCCCGAGCTATAGGCGCCCGCGTTTAAGAAGCCGGAACCGTGGTTACCGTGGTTTTCGAAGCCCGAGGAGCCGATGAGGCCGACCTCCAGGGGGTCGGGGTACCCCGCTGGAGGCGTGTAGCCAGGTGGCGGCGTGATCGTTTGGTCAACGTTGTCGCCGGCATCGAGGCCCGAGTTGCCAACGCCTTGACTTGCGAAGCCCGATTGGTAGTAGCCCCCTTTGCCATACGTTCCGGTAATGGGGTCGGTAGAGATTCCCGAGTCAACGCCTGCGCCTTTGATTGAGAGGGGGAAGGGGTTGCCCGGGTAGGGGTTGATGGCGCTGGCCAGACCCGTATTGAGGTCGCCCCCGTTAAGGAGGCCCGTGTTGATGGCGCCCGAGTTCAGCCAGCCCGAGTTGATGTCGCCCGAGTTGAAGCCACCCGAGTTGATGCTGCCTCCGTTGAAGGTGCCCCAGTTTGTGCTGCCCGCGTTAAAGAAGCCCGTGTTGGTGGCGCCCGAATTAAAGGAGCCGGTGTTGGTGGCGCCCGAGTTGAAGTTGCCCGTGTCGGTGGCGCCCGAGTTAAAGGAGCCCGTGTCGGTGGCACCCGAGTTGAAGAAGCCCGTGCTACCGGCCGCTCCCCAATAAGTTGGACTTGTCGTGCTCACGGCGCCACCGGAGTTCCCGATGCCCGTATTGAGGAAACCCGAATTTCCGAAACCCGAGTTCCAAATACCCGAACTACCGAATTCCACGCTTAAGGGCCCGACTCCCTCACCCGAGTTTCCGACGCCCCACATGTCGTTGCCGGAGTTGAAGAAGCCGATGTTATTGTTGCCGGAGTTAAAGAAGCCAATGTTATTGTCGCCGGAGTTAAAGAGGCCAAGGTTTCCAGAGCCGCTGTTGAGAAGCCCGTCGAAATTAATGACGAACCGCTGGTTGTCGCCGTTTACGCCGATGCAGAAGAGGTTGTTACTGCCATGATTTCCGAAGCCGACGTTGTTATTTCCGTAATTCCCGAAGCCGATGTTCGCATTGCCCGTGTTTCCGCTGCCAAAGTTTCCGTTGCCCGGAGTCGGCAGCCCACCGGTGATGGGGCCGGAGTTTCCAAAGCCAAAGTTTCCCGAGCCCGTGTTCCCGTTGCCAAAGTTTGTGTTACCGGTGTTTCCGAAGCCAAGGTTTGTGTTGCCGGAGTTTCCGCCGCCCAGGTTCCAATTGCCGATGTTTCCGCCGCCGAGGTTGTAGCTGCCGGTGTTTCCGCTCCCCGGGTTCCAATTGCCGATGTTTCCACTGCCGAGGTTGTAGCTCCCGATGTTTCCGCCGCCCAGGTTGAGATTGCCGAAGTTACCGCTGCCCAGGTTGTAGCTGCCAAGGTTGCCGTTGCCGAGATTGCCGATCGCGGAAAGGGCGGGGAAGGTAGTTCCGAAGGCCATCGACTGTCCGCTGCCCGAGGCTCCGTTGCCGCTGCCCAGGTTGAGATTGCCGGTGTTACCGCTGCCCAGGTTGAGATCGCCGTTATTTGCACTACCCAGGTTGAAGTTGCCGATGTTGCCGAGGCCCAGGTTGAGGGTGCCGACGTTGCCGGGGGTCAGGTTGATGATGCCGCCCCCGACGATTTTGGGGACGGCCACGTAGAGGCCCTGCGACGTCAGCTCCAACGGGCCCAGCGACGCAACCGCCGCCGACGCACCGGAGTGATAGCCGAACATCGCGGCCACATCCTGAGCCCACATCTGCTCGTAGTTGGCCTCGGCCGCCGCGATCGCCGGCGCGTTCTGACCGAACAGATTTGAGACCACCAGCGACACCAGGTTGGAGCGATTGGCCGCCACCGCCACCGGATGCACGATGGCCGCCCGCGCCGCGTCGAACACCGCGGCCACCGTTTTGGCCTGACCAGCCGCCTGCTCGGCGTGCGTCGCCGCCGCGCTCAACCAGGAGGTGTACGTCTGCGCCACGCCCGTCATCGCCTGCGCCGCCGCACCCTGCCAGGACTGACCCGCCAGCCCCGAGGTCACCGAGGAAAACGCGGCCGCCGCCGACTGCAGGTCGCCGGCCAGTCCGTCCCACGCTCCCGCGGCTGCCAGCATCGGCGTCGAGCCCGCACCGGCGAACATCAACGCCGAATTAACCTCCGGCGGCAGTACCGAAAAATTCACCACGCCCCACCCCTTCACAACGAGCCATGCTCACGGAGCATGCCCGTTGCCGCCCCCGATTCGCGCTAAGGACAACAGTGTCCAATGGCAAGGAATTATACCTGGCCATTTGCGCGGCGGGGGGCGTTCCGCAAGAAGCGCTCAATCTCGGTTCACGCCGGCCTGCGGCAGGCCGGGATGGGCGCGAAACAGCGCAGCGTCAGTAGCGGTAGTGGTCCGGCTTGTACGGGCCCTCGACGTCGACGCCGATGTATTCGGCCTGGTCCTTGGTCAGCTTGGTCAGCGTGCCGCCCAGCGCCTCGACGTGGATGCGGGCGACCTTCTCGTCGAGGTGCTTGGGCAGCCGGTACACCTCGTTGTCGTACTCGTCGTTCTTGGTCCACAGCTCGATCTGGGCGATCACCTGGTTGGAGAAGCTGTTGCTCATCACGAACGACGGGTGGCCGGTGGCGTTGCCCAGGTTCAGCAGTCGGCCCTCGGACAGCACGATGATCGAGTGGCCGGTATCGCCGAAGGTCCACAGGTCGACCTGCGGCTTGATGTTGAGCTTCGTCGGCACCGGAGCGCTCCAGCGCGGCCATGTCGATCTCGTTGTCGAAGTGGCCGATGTTGCCCAGGATGGCCTGGTCCTTCATCGCCTTCATGTGATCCAGCGTGATGATGTCCTTGTTGCCGGTCGCGGTGACGACGATGTCGGCGTCGCCGATGGCCTCCTCGACGGTCACCACGTCGAAGCCGTCCATCAGCGCCTGCAGCGCGTTGATCGGGTCGATCTCGGTGACGACGACGCGGGCACCCTGGCCCTTCAGCGCCTCCGCGCAGCCCTTGCCGACGTCGCCGTAGCCGCAGATCAGCACCTTCTTGCCGCCGATCAGCACGTCGGTGCCGCGGTTGATGCCGTCGATCAGCGAGTGCCGGGTGCCGTACTTGTTGTCGAACTTGGACTTGGTCACCGAGTCGTTGACGTTGATCGCCGGGAAGGCCAGCTCGCCGGCGGCGGCGAACTGGTACAGCCGCAGCACGCCGGTGGTGGTCTCCTCGGTGACACCCTTGACCGACTCGGCGATCTTGGTCCACTTGTCCTTGTCGGTCTCGAAGCGGCTCGCGCAGCACGCCAGGAAGACCTTCCACTCCGCGGAGTCGTCCTCCTCGGCGGGCGGCACCACGCCGGCCTTCTCGTACTGCGCACCGCGCAGCACCAGCATGGTGGCGTCGCCGCCGTCGTCGAGGATCATGTTGGCCGGCTCGCCGGGCCAGGTGAGCATCTGCTCGGCGGCCCACCAGTACTCCTCGAGCGTCTCGCCCTTCCAGGCGAAGACCGGGACGCCCTTGGGCTCCTCGGCGGTGCCGTGCGGGCCGACGACGACCGCGGCCGCGGCGTGGTCCTGGGTGGAGAAGATGTTGCACGACGCCCAGCGGACCTCGGCGCCGAGCGCGATCAGGGTCTCGATCAGCACCGCGGTCTGGACGGTCATGTGCAGCGAACCCGAGATGCGGGCACCCTTGAGCGGCTGCACGTCGGCGTACTCGCGGCGCAGCGACATCAGGCCGGGCATTTCGTGCTCGGCCAGCCCGATTTCCTTGCGGCCGAAATCGGCTAGCGACAGGTCGGCGACCTTGAAGTCGATGCCGTTGCGAACGTCGGCGGTCAGCGAATTCTCGGTCGTCGTCATGGGGTAGCTCATCCTTTCAGTTAGCTTGGGTACGTGCTGCGCAGCGCACTCTGCAGATACCCTAGCCTGCGGGCTCGCGGGACAGGCGCCAAGCGCCCTGACAGCTCAGGGAACGTTGATAACCCCGTAGCGTTCGGCGAACGGCGTCATCAACCGTGCCAGGTCCGCCGCCACGTCGTGGTCGGCTTCCGGCGGCATCGACACGTAGCTCAGGCCAGCCGCACGATCGCCCGCGCCAGCACTCCGGCGTCCTCGTCGCTGCATGGCCACCCAGTCTGGTTCAACGCCAACGCCAGCCGCTGCGACGCACGGGTGATGATCGGGCGCGCTGTCGGTGGTGATGAGCTGCAGCAGATCGGGCTTGGCGACGCCGGTCAGCAGCGAGATCACCAGCGGGTCGGCCGCCGACTCGGCGAAGAACGCCCGAACCCCTGCACCAGGGATTCGTGGATATCGCCGACGTTGGCTTGCATGGCGGCGTGGACGGCGTCGACCAGGCGATCGGCCAGGCGCAGGGCGTAACCCTGCGCCAGGCCCTGGCGCGAGCCGAACTCGTTGTAGATGGTCTGCCGGCTGATGCCCGCGGCGCGGGCCACGTCGGACAGCGTGATGGACGACCAGTCCCGGGTTTGCAGCAGTTCCCGCATCGCATCCAGCACCGAGTCACGCAGCAGAACTCGCTACGCCTCCGCGTATGGAATCCGCTTCACAGGCGCGACAATAGTGTTTGGGGCGCTCACGGTCGAGCAACCTCAACCATCACGAAGTCCGACTTTGGCGGCACCACAATCCGGGCAGCTCCAGTCGTCGGGGATGTCGTCCCACCGGGTGCCGGGCGCGATGCCGTCTTCGGGCCAACCCTTCGCCTCGTCGTACTCGAAGCCGCACTGGACGCACGAAACAATTTGTAGTCAGTCACTTGTAACTCCAACCCTTTCGAAATCGACCTTCTCGCGCACCGCGCAGTCGGGGCAGCACCAGTCGTCGGGAATCCGTTCCCACTCGGTGCCCGCCGGAAACCTTCCCGGGGATCGCCTTTGGCCTCGTCGTATACGTAGTCGCAACACGGGCACTGGTACGCGGCGCTCATGCTCGGGCCTCTTGGGCCTGCGGGGCGGCCCCGTAGCGAGCCAGGATCTTCTCCCGCATGCGCGGCTGCAGGTTGGCCCGGGTGATGTCGCCGCCGTAGTGCTCCAGCACCCGGTGGTCCATCACCTTGCGCCACAGCGGCGGGAAGTAGGTCAGCGAGATCATCGACGCGTACCCGGCCGGGCAGGTTGGGCGAGCCGTCGATGCTGCGCAGCGTCTGATAGCGCCGGGTCGGGTTGGCGTGGTGATCGCTGTGCCGCTGCAGGTGGTACAGGAACAGGTTGGTGACCAAGTGGTCGGAGTTCCAGCTGTGCTCGGGCGCGCAGCGCTCGTAGCGACCGCTTGCCGTCTTCTGCCGCAGCAGCCCGTAGTGCTCGAGGTAGTTCACCGTCTCGAACAGTGACCCACGCCGAATACCGCCTGGATGACCATGAACGGGATCAGCGCCGGGCCGAACACCGCGATCAGGACGCCCCAGAACACCACCGACATCAGCCAGGCGTTGAGCACGTCGTTGCGCAGACTCCAGGGGCTGCGTTCCTGCCGCCGCAGCCGGCTGGCCTCCAGTCGCCACGCCGAGCGCAGGCCGCCAAAAAAGCTGCGCGGCAGGAACTCCCAGAAAGCCTCGCCGAAACGGCCCGACGCCGGGTCCTCGGGTGTGGCGACCCGCACGTGATGGCCGCGATTGTGCTCGATGTAGAAGTGGCCGTAGCAGCTCTGGGCGTGGGTGACCTTGGACAGCCACCGCTCCAGCGACTCCTTCTTGTGCCCCATCTCATGCGCGGTGTTCATTCCGACGGCACCGAGCACGCCGACCGACAGCGCCAGCCCGATCTTCGCCGGCCAGCTCAGCCCGCTGTCGTAGCCCAGCCAGCCCAGGTCCGACGCGGTGAACAGGTATGCGGACACGATCACGCTGGCGTACTGGAACGGGATGTAGGCGTACGTGCAGTAGCGGTAGTACCTGTCGTTTTCCAGCCACTCCATGGCCTCGTCGGGTGGGTTCTCCCCGTCCGGACCGAACTTCAGGTCAAGCGTCGGCAACACGACGTACAGCAGGAGCGGGCCGATCCAGAACCAGGTCTGCGACGCAGCCTGCCAGCCCAGCTGGTTCATGCCCCAGACGATGGGCAGTATCGCCAACAGCATCGTCGGGGCGACCAGTCCGATGAGCCACAGATAGCGCTTCCTGTCGCGCCACTGTGCCGCATCGGGGGCCACTGCTTGGCCCGCTTCAGGGACTCGTGTGGTCATATGCCAAACCTCCTCGTGAGTCAACACGTTCGAGTTTGGACAATACGGCAGTCTGCGTCTTATGTCTAGACATAGAGTGTTGATTTGTACACTGGAACTACGTCAGGGCATCAGATGTCTCGGTGCGCTCGGTCTGACCCCCTTGGCCCCCCTGGTCCCCTTGGCCCCCCTGTCGCCGGCCCTGCACCGAGTGCCGCATCCCGTAGCCCAGATAGATCACGGTTCCCACCACCAGCCACACGCCGAACCGCACCCAGGTCAACGCGGTGAGGTTGACCATCAGCCAGGCACACGCGCAGATCGACGCGATCGGAAGCAACGGCACCCCCGGGGCCCGGAACCCCCGCTCCAGGTCCGGCCTGCTCCGCCGCAGCACGACGACACCGGCCGACACGAGGACGAACGCGAACAGCGTCCCGACGTTGACCATCTCCTCGAGCTTGCTGATCGGGAACACCGACGCCGTCGCCGCCGACCACCACCGCGACCAGGACGGTGATCCGCACGGGCGTTCCGCGCGAACCGGTCTGGGCCAACGTGCGCGGCAGCAGCCCGTCGCGCGCCATCGCGAACAGGACCCGGCACTGCCCGAGCATCAGCACCATCACCACGGTGGTCAGCCCCGCCAGCGCCCCGACGGCGATGATCTTGCTGGCCCACGTCACCCCGTTCGCGGTGAACGCGGTGGCCAGGTTCGCCGAGCCGCGGCCGGGATCGGTCTTGAGCTGGGTGTAGGACACCATGCCGGACAGCACCACCGAGACGGCGACGTAGAGAACAGTCACGATCGCCAGCGACGCGAGGATCCCCCGGGGGACGTTGCGCTGCGGGTTCTTGGTCTCCTCGGCCATGGTGGCCACGATGTCGAAACCGATGAACGCGAAGAACACGATCGACGCCCCCGCCAGCACGCCGTACCAGCCGTAATGGCTGCTGTGCGCCCCGGTCAGCAGCGACAGCACCGACTGGTTGATGCCCGTCGCGTCGCCGCCGGCCTCCGGCGCGGGAATGAACGGGGAGTAATTGGCGGACTTGATGTAGAAGGCGCCGACCACCACCACCAGCACCACCACCGACACCTTGATGGCGGTGATCACCTGGGAGAACCTCGACGACAGCTTGGTGCCGAAGGCGATCAGGATCGAAACCGCCGCGACGATCAGCAGGGCGCCCCAGTCGAGCTCGATCCCGCCGAGATTGACGGTGCCACCGGCGAATCCGAACACCGTGCCCAGGTAGCTCGACCAGCCCTTGGACACCACGGCGGCGCCGACAGCCAACTCCAGCAGCAGGTTCCAGCCGATGATCCAGGCGATGAACTCGCCGAAGGTGGCATAGGAGAAGGTGTATGCGCTGCCGGCCACCGGCAGCGTGGAGGCGAATTCGGCGTAGCACAACGCGGCCAGCGCGCACGTGACCGCCGCGATGACGAACGAGATCCAGATCGCCGGGCCGGTGATGTCGCCGGTGGTCGACGCGGTGACCGTGAAGATGCCGGCGCCGATCACCACCGCGACCCCGAACACCGCCAGGTCCACCCAGGTGAGCTCCTTGCGCAGCCGGGTGCCCGGCTCGTCGGTGTCGGCGATCGACTGTTCCACCGACTTCGTACGCCATCGACCGGCCATCGACCCTTCCCTTCCCAACCCGTTGTGACCCGCTGGACCGCACGTTACTGGGTACTCTGCGCAGATGCCGGACACTGGAGCAAACACCAGGGCCCACGCGGTGGTCATCGGGGCCAGCATCGCCGGATTGTGCGCCGCCAGGGTGCTCGCGGATTTCTTCGACCGCGTGACGGTCTTCGAGCGCGACGAGCTGCCCAGCACGCCTGCGTGCCGGGCGACGGTTCCCCAGGACCGCCATCTGCACCTGCTCATGGCGCGCGGCGCAATGGAATTGGACAACCTGTTCCCCGGTCTGCTCGCCGACATGGTCGACGCGGGTGTGCGCAAGCTGGAGAACCGCCCCGAGGGCATCCACCTCGGCGCCGTGGGCCATGTCCTGGGGACGGGGCGTTCGCTGCGCAAGCAGTTCACCGCCTACGTTCCCAGTCGGCCGCATCTGGAATGGCAGGTGCGGAAACGGGTCCTCGACATCGACAACGTCGAGATCGTGCGGCGCGCGGTGGCCGAGCCGCGCTTCGACCGGGCCCAGCAGCGGGTGACCGGTGTGCTGTTGGACTCCGGCTTGGATTCCAGCGCTGCCGGCGAACTCATCACCGCCGACCTGGTGGTCGACGCGGCGGGGCGCGGCACCCGGCTGCCGGTGTGGTTGTCGCAGTGGGGATACCAGCGCCCGACCGAAGAAACCGTGGACATCGGGATCAGCTACGCCAGCCACCTGTTCCGC
The DNA here is from genome assembly GCA_963748885.1 of uncultured Actinomycetota bacterium. Classification (GTDB taxonomy): domain Bacteria; phylum Actinomycetota; class Actinomycetes; order Mycobacteriales; family Mycobacteriaceae; genus Mycobacterium. The sequence continues at coordinate 82,837 of CAVVLC010000061.1, read as the reverse complement.
ATTCCGGAAGGCCTGATCCGGCAGCAGGTAGTGGTCACCGGCGCGTCGAGCGAGCAGTCGCTCGGGCTGGGCATGCTGGGCTACGAGGGCGGCAGCTGGATCCTGACCACCTTCGGGGTGGCCAACGCCAAACCGCCGCCGACGTTCGACGAGATGCGCGCGCTCGCCTGCCGGTTGCTGCCGGCGCACTTCGCCAACGCGCTGGCGCAGGCCGAACCCGTCGGCAGCCCGGCATTCCACGCGTTTCCGGCCAGCCGATGGCGCCGGTACGACAAACTGGAGCGGTTTCCGGCCGGGATCGTCCCGCTGGGCGATGCCGTGGCCAGCTTCAACCCCACCTTCGGCCAGGGCATGACGATGTCGTCGCTGCAGGCCGGCAATCTGCGGCGGGCGCTGGAATCCACCAAATCAGGCGCGGGCGAACTCGCCGCCGAACTCAACCGCGCCACCGCCAAGACCACCCGCCCGGTATGGATGATGAACGCCATCGCCGACCTCTGCTTCCACAACGCCAGCGGAAACACGCCCGGCTGGTACCGCCCGGTGGGCGCGTTGTTCGACCAGTTCCTCGGCGCCGCCGAAACCGAACCCGTTCTCGCGGAATGGTTTTTGCGCCGGTTCTCGCTGCTCGACAGCCTGTACATGATCCCGCCGGCGTCGATCATCGGTCGCGCCATGGCACACAATATCCGGCTGTGGGTTGGGGAACGTCGGAGCGAACGCCGGGAGCGCCGGCACGCCCGTTAGAGACCGACGGTCGCCCTGAACAGCTTGGCCGGCTCGTGCGCCAACAGCCTGATCGGGCCGTCGTCGGCCGCCACCCAGACGGCCTGGCCGTGTTCCAGGGTGAGCGACTTGCTCTTGGCGTGCACCGTCGTCGAACCCTCGCTGCACAGCAAGATCTGCGGGCCCTCATGGGGCGACACCGCGTCGACCTCGTGGCCGAGGTAATCGCCGTCGAGGACCAGCAGCGCGACCGCAAACTCGTCGGTCGGGGTTTCATAGACCGATCCGAGGCCCTCGCGCCGGATCTTGGGCCGCAGCTCCGCCTCGCTGGTGGGGTTGAAGTCCAGCACCCGCAGCAGCTCGGGGACATCGACGTGCTTGGGGGTGAGGCCTCCACGTAATACGTTGTCGGAGTTGGCCATAACCTCCACTCCGACCCCGCGCATATAGGCATGCAGGTTGCCGGCCGGCAGGAAGATCGCCTCGCCGGGGGCGAGGCTGATGCGGTTGAGCAACAACGCCGCCAGCACGCCGGCGTCGCCGGGATAGCGTTCGCCGAGTTCCAGCACGGTCTTGGCTTCGGCCGCAAATTCCGTTGCGCCACTGCTGATGTACTGGATGGCGCCGTCCAGCACGGCGGGGATCAGCACATCGATGTCGGGCTGGGGTGCGGTGATCCAGGTGGTGAACAGGGCCCGCAGACCGTCGGCGTCGGACTGGTCGCTCAGCAAATCGATGAACGGGTCCAGGTCGGACACGGCCCACGCCCGCAGCAACTCCTTGGTGCGCGACGCCTCACGAAACCCGGCCAGCGCCTCGAACGCCTGCAGTGCCACCAACAACTCCGGCTTGTGGCTGGTGTCCCGGTAGTTGCGGACTGGCGAGGACACCGGGATGCCCAGCCGTTCCTCACGCAAGTAGCCCTCCACCGCCTGCTCGGCGCTCGGATGGGCCTGCAGCGACAGCGGTTCGTCGGCCGCGAGCACCTTGACCAAGAACGGCAGCGTGTCACCGAACCGGGCGCGCGACACCGAACCGAGCTGACCCTCCGGATCGGCGACCAGCGCGCCCAGCAACGAGGTTTCGCCTTTCGACGTCTCCAGAAAGGCCGGGTCACCCGGGTGAGCGCCGAACCAGAGTTCGGCCTCGGGGTGAGCGGCCGGCACCGGCCGCCCGCTGAATTCGGCGAGAGCGGTTCGCGATCCCCACGCGTATGTCCGTAAAGCTCCGCGTAGCAGGTCCACCTTCTACCTATCCCCGCACCAGTCGGAGGTAAACCGCGGCCATCTCCAGCCGGACGGCCAAGATAGCCAGCTGCTGTTCGGCACCACCGACGCCCGTCGACGCCGGTAAAGCGCCGGCTCCACCTAAGCCGCCGGGGGCTTCGGGCACGTCCTCGGCCGCGACCAGGTAGACGTCGTGCAGCCCCGCGACCCGAGCGGCCACCACCGCGCGCTCGCCGGCCAACGTCAACGCCAGCACGCGCAGCCGCTCGGGCAGCGGTCCATCAATCTCTTCGTCGTGAAACAGACCATCCACCGCGGAAGGGGCATCGCCCCGCTCCGATTCCGCCCGCAATGCCACAACCGCATCCGCCAGCCCGGTCGCGGCGGCAACTTGGTACGCGACCCGCAGCAGCACCGAACTCCCATGCCGGGCCAGCGCAATAGTCGCGGCACAGTCGCCGGCCAGCGCCACCCGGCGATCGGCCACCCGTGCGGCAAGAGTCTTGGCCGGATTGGTGAACTCGTCGCAGCCGGCGCTGTTCCGCAACGCCTCGGCGTCCAGCTCGTCGGCGAGTAACGCCAGATCGACGCGCAGCCTGGGGTCCACGGTTTGCAGAGCAGCCAGGCCCGCGCCCAGGTAGCGACAGAGTCCGAACTCAGCCCGAACCTGCAGCCGCGGCTCCAGCACCGCGACCCGCCCCGCCGTGCTGTCGCGCAGCGGACCTTCATACGGCGCCACCACGGCAACCCGCGCACCCCGGCGCACGCCAATCGCGGCAGCCCCAACCAATGCCGGATCGCCCGGATCATCGCCCGCGACGATCATCACGTCCAGCGGTCCGACCCACGGCGGCGCCTCGTTGACGACCACGATCGGCGCGTCCGCCACACCACCCAACGTCGCGGCCACCATGGCCCCGGCGGTCTCGGCGGTACCGCGGCCGGCCACCCAGATCACGGTGCGCGGACGACCGTCGGTGCCCAGCAACTCCAGCGCACCCTCGTCGCACGCGGCGGCGATGGCCCGCACCTGCGCGCCCGCCGACGATGCGGCCCGCAGCAGGCCCTCCCGGTCGGCTGCGAGCAGGCCCTCGGTGTCTTCCAGATCGACCGCGCGAGCGGTGTTCACGGTCCCGCCCCGTCGCGCGCCCCGGCCTCATCGTCGATGTGGGCGGCGATTTGAGCGCTGACCTGTCCGACTACCACGTCGACGTCCTCGGTGCTGCGGCCCTCCACATTGAGTCGCAGCAACGGCTCGGTGTTGGAGCTGCGCAGGTTGAACCAGCTGCCGTCGCCCAAATCCACCGTCACCCCGTCCAGGTGATCGATGGATTGAATCCGGCTGCCGTAACTCTTCAGGACGGCGTCCACACAGGCCGGCGCGTCGGCCACGGTGAAGTTGATCTCGCCCGACGATTCGTAGCGTTGGTAGTCGGCGGTCAGCTCGGACAACGGCCGTTGCTGCTCACTCAGGGCGGCCAGCACGTACAGGGCGGCCAGCATTCCGGAGTCCGCGCCCCAAAAGTCGCGGAAATAGTAGTGCGCGGAATGTTCGCCGCCGAAAATCGCACCGGTCTCGGCCATCAGCCCCTTGATGTAGGAGTGCCCGACGCGTGAGCGCAGCGGAGTGCCGCCACGTTCGGAGACCAGTTCGGGCACCGCGCGGGAAGTGATCACGTTGTAGATCACCGTCGCGCCGATCTCCCGGTTGAGCTCGCGGGCGGCCACCAGGCCGGTCACCGTCGACGGCGAGACCGGGAGACCGCGTTCGTCGACCACGAAGCACCGGTCGGCGTCGCCGTCGAAGGCCAGCCCGATGTCGGCGCCCGTGTCGCGCACATAGGCCTGCAGGTCCACCAGGTTGGCCGGGTCGAGCGGGTTGGCATCGTGGTTGGGAAACGAGCCGTCGAGCTCGAAGTACAACGGCAACAGGGTGATCGAGTCGATCGCGCCGAGCACGGCCGGCGCAGTGTGACCGGCCATGCCGTTGCCGGCGTCCACGGCCACCCGCAATGGACGCAGCCCGGAGGTGTTCACCAGCGAACGCAGGAAATCTCCATAATCGCTAAGCACATCGCGATCGGTGACGGCCCCGCGCGGGCCGTCATAAGGCGCGACCCCGGCGATCAGATCCTCGCTGATAACGGTCAGCCCGGTGTCCTTGCCGACCGGTTTGGCGCCCGCCCGGCACATCTTGATGCCGTTGTAGGCGGCCGGGTTGTGGCTCGCGGTGAACATCGCGCCGGGGCAATCCAGCAGCCCCGCGGCGAAGTAAAGCTGATCGGTGGACGCCAAACCGATCAGGACCACGTCGAGGCCCTGATCGGTTACCCCGGTCGCAAACGCGGCGGAGAGCGTGGGCGAACTGTCGCGCATGTCGTAGCCGATCGCGACCTGTCGCGCACCCTCGGATCGCATCAACCGGGCGAACGCGGCGCCGATCTCGACGACCAGCGACTCGTCTAATTCTTCGCCGACCAGTCCTCTGACGTCGTAAGCCTTGATGACACGGTGGACAGCCGCGGCGGGCCGGGCCATGCGGGGCCTCCTGATGACGGGGACTTGTGCCGCCAGCCTATCGGCCCCGGGCAGGTGCCGGATGCACCAGTCCTACGCGATCGCCGAGGTCCTACTGCCGGCGACCCACTTCGCCCGGTCCCCACCGCGCCCTCGCGATCGCCGCGTTAGTCGGCAGGATCGGGCAAAACCCGCAAATGTCCGCGCCGGCGTCCGGAACGATGCTCGGGTGGCGCGAGCAGACCGCTGCTCGGCGCGGTGGCATGGGCGCCCGCATTCACGTAGGGATCGCCGAAACCCGGCAGCGGGGCACCGGTTCCGCGCGAGTGGGGGTGGTCGGTGTGCGCATTGCCCTCACGCACCGCGTCCGCGAGCGCGACCAGGTCGTCCTCGTCGGGATTGCTGGGTAGCGGCCCGGCGTGGCGCACGAGCTCCCAACCGCGCGGCGCGGTGATCCGGCCGGCGTGGCCCACGCACAGATCCCACGAATGCGGCTCCCGCACGGTAGCGAGCGGTCCTACCACTGCCGTCGAGTCCGAGTAGACGAATGTCAACGTCGCCACGCCATAGTGGGGACACCCGGGCCGGCAGCAGCGACGGGGAACATTCACGATCGAAAGGCTATCGTGCGGAAACGCCGCGGAAGCGCCGGACACGCGCATCCGTTCAAGCCACGATTTTCAACCGTTACCATCGGGCCCAGTGAATGATTCCTACAGCGATTCGCACGGCTCCCCGCGCAACCGTCGGTCTCGGGACGGATCGGGTCCGCGCCGATCGGCTGGGTACCGGGCCGCGCGCAGGGGTCGCGATATGCGCGGCCCGCTGCTGCCGCCAACTGTGCCGGGATGGCGCAGCCGCGCCGAGCGGTTCGACATGGCGGTGCTGGAGGCCTACGAACCGATCGAGCGGCGCTGGCAAGACCGGGTGGCCGACCTGGATATCGCGGTGGACGAGATCCCCCGCATCTCCGCCAAGGACCCCGAGAGCGTGCAGTGGCCGCCGGAGGTCATCGCCGACGGACCGATCGCGCTCGCCCGGTTGATCCCCGCCGGGGTCGACGTCCGCGGCAACGCCACCCGGGCGCGAATTGTCTTGTTCCGCAAGCCAATCGAGCGACGCGCGAAGGACACCATCGAACTTGACGAATTGCTGCACGAGATCCTGGTGGCTCAAGTGGCGATCTACCTGGACGTCGAGCCGTCGGTCATCGACCCGACGGTCGACGACGACTGACCGGTTAGGCCGGGTTAGACTGCCCCGCGCTTGAGGCGGCGGCGCTCGCGCTCGGAGAGCCCGCCCCAGATGCCGAAGCGCTCGTCATGAGCCAGCGCGTAGTCCAGGCACTCGTGGCGTACCTCGCAACCCAGGCAGATCTTCTTGGCCTCCCGGGTGGAGCCGCCCTTTTCCGGGAAGAACGCCTCGGGATCCGTTTGCGCGCACAGCGCGCGGTCTTGCCATTGGTCGTTGGTGAGCGGCAACGGGTCCGGTTCGAAGCCGACGGGCGCTTCGAATGCGACCTGCTCTTCGAATACGACCGGCTCTTCGGGGACCAAGCTCAACCGGGGTCGGACAATTGGCGGCGGCGGCGCGCCGAAAGTGGCGTGCGGTGAGCTTCCGATTACGCCCCCAAGGTGCTCGTAGGACATGCGCCCTCCGCCTCCTCAACCTTCGATTGGAAGTGACTATTTCCCACTGCTTTTCACGTATAAACAACAAAATTCGAACAAGTGATCGAATCTCGGTCTGCGACACCGGAACCGGCCGGCCAACCGGGAAATGACACTGATGTGATTAGACACGGGTTGACCTGCCTGGTCAAGCGCTAACCGCGCATTTCCATACCATCTCGTGACCAAATTTCGGCGTTTCTGTTGCGGAGGCCCTTCGGCGTGTCGAGTGCAATGGTCACAAACTCGTTACGGCCCCGTTCATACGCCTGCCGGGCCTGCTGGGCCTCGCATGGGTCCTGCCCGGAGGTACTGTCGTTCGGTGTGAAGGTCACCGTTCTGGTCGGCGGGGTCGGCGGCGCCCGCTTCCTGCTGGGGGTGCAGCAGTTGCTCGGCCTGGGCCAGTTCGCCGCAAGGCAGCCAGCCACCGGACACTGCGAACCGAGCCACCGAGCTGACCGCCGTCGTCAACGTCGGCGACGACGCCTGGATGCACGGCGTGCGGATCTGCCCGGACCTGGACACCTGCATGTACACCCTGGGCGGCGGCGTCGATCCCGCAGCGCGGGCTGGGGCCACCGCGACGAAACCTGGCACGCCAAAGAGGAACTCGCCGCGCTACGGCGTGCAGCCCGACTGGTTCGGACTCGGCGACCGCGACCTGGCCACCCATCTGGTGCGCACCCAGATGCTGCAGCGCCGGCTACCCGCTGTCGCAGGTCACCGCGGCGTTGTGCGACCGGTGGCAACCGGGCGCGCGGTTGCTGCCCGCCAGCGACGACCGGTGCGAGACCCACGTGGTGATCACCGATCCGGCCGACGGCAGCCGGCGGGCGATCCACTTCCAGGAGTGGTGGGTGCGCTACCGCGCCCAGGTGCCCACGCACAGCTTCGCGTTTGTCGGCGCCGAAAAGGCCAGCGCCGCACCCGGAGTCGTAGACGGCGATCGCCGACGCCGACGTCGTCTTGCTGGCGCCGTCCAACCCGGTGGTCAGCATCGGCGCCATCCTGGCGGTGCCCGGCATCCGCGGCGGCGCTGCGCGTCGACCACCGCCCCGGTCGTCGGCTACTCCCCGATCATCGGCGGAAAGCCGTTGCGCGGCATGGCCGACGAGTGCCTGTCCGTGATCGGCGTGGAGTCCATCGCCGAGGCGGTGGGCCGGCACTACGGCGCCCGCAGCGGCACCGGCATACTCGACGGCTGGCTGGTCGCACGAGGGCGACACGCGCCGACGATCGACGGCGTCGCGGTGCGAGTCGATCCCGCTGTTGATGACCGACCCGAAGGCCACCGCCGAGATGGTCCGGCGCCGGACTGGACTTGGCGGGCGTGACGGCGTGACCGACCGCCCCGATCGCAACGCCGTACCGACGAGCACGGCGCGCCGACGATCGAGATCCTGCCCGTGGCCGGGCTTCCCGAGTTCCGGCCCGGCGACGACCTGGCCGCCGCCGATCGCCGCCGCCGCGCCGTGGCTGCGTCGACGGCGACGTCGTGGTGGTCACCAGCAAGGTGGTGTCCAAGTGCGAGGGCCGGCTCGTCGCGGCACCCGACCGACCCCGAGGAGCGGGATGCCGCTGCGGCGCAAGCTGGTCGACGACGAGGCGGTGCGGGTGCTGGCCCGCAAGGGCCGAACCCTGATCACCGAGAACCGGATCGGGCTGGTGCAGGCCGCCGCCGGCGTGGACGGATCCAACGTCGACCGCGCCGAACTCGCGCTGCTGCCAGTCGATCCCGACGCCAGCGCCGCGGCGCTGCGGGCCGGGCTGCGCGAGCGGCTCGGCGTCACCGTCGCGCGTCGTCATCACCGACACGATGGGCCGGGCCTGGCGCAACGGCCAGACCGACGCCGCCATCGGCGCGGCGGGCCTTGCCGTGCTGCACGGCTATTCGCGGCGCGCGTCGACGCGCACGGCAACGAGTTGGTGGTCACCGAGATCGCCGTCGCCGACGAGATCGCCGCGGCCGCCGACCTGGTCAAGGGCAAGCTGACCGCGCATGCCGGTGGCGGTGGTGCGCGGGCTGGCGCGTGCACCGACGACGGCTCCAACGGCCCGGCACCTGCTGCGCGCCGGCGAGGAGGACCTGTTCTGGCTCGGCACCGCCGAAGCCATCGAACTGGGCCGCCAGCCAGGCCCAGCTGCTGCGCCGGTCGGTGCGCCGGTTCAGCCGACGAACCGGTGCCGACCGGAGCTGGTCGAGGCCGCCGTCGCCGAGGCGCTGACCGCGCCGGCCCCGCACCACACCCGGCCCGTGCGGTTCGTCTGGCTGCACGACGCACGCCACCCGCATCCGGCTGCTGGACGCGATGAAAGACAAGTGGCGCACCGACCTGGCCGGTGACGGCAGGCCCGCCGACGCGGTCGAGCGCCGGGTCGGCGCGCGGCCAGATCCTCTACGACGCACCCGAAGTCGTCATCCCGTTCCTGGTGCCCGACGGCGCGCACACCTATCCCGACGCCGCCCGCACCGACGCCGAGCACACCATGTTCACCGTCGCGGTCGGGGCGGCCGTGCAGGCCCTGCTGGTCGCGCTGGCGGTGCGCGGGCGTGGGCAGCTGCTGGATCGGCTCGACGATCTTCGCCGCCGACCTGGTCCGCGACGAGCTGGACCTGCCGGCCGACTGGGAGCCGCTGGGCGCCATCGCTATCGGGCTACGCCGCCGAGCCGGCCGGACCGCGCGACCCGGCTCGGGTCACCGACCTGCTCATCCGCAAGTGACGCTGTGGCGATACTTGACCACCATGACAGACGTTCGCGGGCAAGGCGGCCGCGTCGGCCGACAAGGTCCGCGGCGGCTACTACACCCCGCCTGCGCTGGCCCGATTCCTCGCCCGCTGGGTTCGCCAAGCGGGTCCGCGAATCCTGGAGCCGTCCTGCGGCGACGGCGCGATCCTGCGCGAACTTGCCGCGCTGAGTGGCCAGGCGCACGGCGTGGAACTCGTCGCCGACGAGGCGGCGAAGTCGCGCGAGTTCGCACCCGTCGACACCACGAACCTGTTCACCTGGCTGGACGAAACCCGGGCCGGCGGCTGGGACGGTGTCGCCGGCAACCCGCCCTACATCCGCTTCGGCAACTGGGCATCCGACCAGCGCGAGCCGGCCCTGGAGCTGATGCGGCGCGGTCGGCCTGCGCCCCACCAGATTGACCAACGCCTGGGTCCCGTTCGTCGTCGCGAGCACGATGCTGGTGCGCGACGGCGGACGCGTCGGCCTGGTACTGCCCGCCGAATTGCTCCAAGTCACCTATGCCGCGCAGTTGCGCGACTTTCTGCTCGAGCCGGTTCCGCGACATCACGCTGGTCACCTTCGAGCGGTTGGTGTTCGACGGCATCCTGCAGGAGGTCGTGTTGTTCTGCGGTGTCGTCGGCATGCGCGGTCCGGCGCGAATGCGGACGCGTCGCGCTCCGCGATGCGCGACAACTCGACCGGGCCGGATCGTCGAGCGTCGAGCATTTCGCGCCAGCCCCGGCGCTGCTGCACGAAAAAGAGAAGTGGACCAAGTACTTCCTGGACCCCGCCGCGATCCAACTGCTGCGCACGCTCAAGCAGTCCGACGCCCTGGTCCGGCTCGGCGAGTAGCCGACGTGGACGTCGGCATCGTCACCGGCCGCAACAGCTTCTTCACCTTCACCGACGCGCAAGCGACGAGCTCGGGCTGCTGGCACACTGCGTCCCGCTGGTCTCGCGCAGCGCACAACTGTCAACGGCCTGGTCTACGACACCGACTGCCGGGCCAGCGATCGTCGCCGCCAACCACCGCACCTGGCTGCTCAATGCCGCCGCCGCCAGCCGACCGATCCCGCTCTCGTCGCACACATCAGCGGCCGGCGAGGCCGCCGGCGTGCACACCGGCTACAAATGCTCGATCCGCAAGCCGTGGTGGAGCACACCGTCGCTCTGGATTCCCGACCTGTTCATGCTGCGCCAGATCCACCTGGCGCCGCGCCTGACCGTCAACGCCGCCGGCGGCGACCAGCACCGACACCGTGCACCGGGTCCGGCTTGCACCCAGTCCCGTCGACGCGACCGCGCTCGCCGCGGTATTCCACAACAGCGCGACATTCGCGTTCGCCGAGATCATGGGCCGCAGTTACGGCGGCGGCATCTTGGAGCTGGAACCCGGCGAAGCCGAGCAGCTACCCATTCCCCCACCGGAATATGCCAGCGCCGACCTCGCCAGCGACGTCGACCTGTTGCTGAAGGCCAACGAAATCGAGAAGGCGCTCGACGTCGTGGATCGCCAGGTCCTGATCGACGGACTCGGCTGGTCGCCGGACGTCGTGGCGGCGTGCCGCTCGGCATGGACCGCGCTGCGCGACCGCCGGACCATGCGAGGCATCCCGGTGAGCCTGCGGGAGTCGGCGATCGCGATCCTCACCGACTGGCAGGCGCCCGATGCCGGCCCAGGACTCGTTGCGGCACGCCGTGCTGGCGTTCGTGCACGGCCGCGCCGACGCCTGCCTGCGCGAATGCGAAGCCGGGCCATGTCACCGCGTCAGCGCTGGTCCTCGACGACAGCGGCAGCCAGCGTGCTGCTCACCCTGCATCCGCGGCTGCGCCGCTGGGTGCAGCTGGGCGGGCACTGCGAGGACGACGACGCGCGACATCGTCGCCGCGGCGCTGCGCGAGGCGACCGAGGAATCCGGCGTGACCGGGCTGCGCATCGCACCGCGAACTGGCCGCCGTCCACGTCCACCCGGTGACCTGCTCGCTGGGCATTCCGACCCGCCATCTGGACCTGCAGTTCGTGGCGCACGCGCCGGCCGGGCGCACAGATCGCGCATCAGCGACGAGTCCGACGACCTGCGGTGGTGGCCGGCTCGACGCGTTGCCCGAGGGTTCCGACCACGCGCTGGCCTACCTCGTCGACCGTGCGACGAGCGAGGACAGCGCGAAGTGCGAGCTCAGACGTCGGACGAGTAACGGATCCCACCGTCGGGAATGAGAACGCCCGGCCACACCCGGGCGCCACGCAGCAGCTCGCAGCGTGCGCCGATGTCGGCCCCGTCGCCGATCACACCGTCCCGGATCAGCGCCCGCGGGCCGATGCGAACACCGAAGCCGATGATCGAGCGCTCGATGACGCTGCCGGCCTCGATCTTGACGCCGTCGAAAATCACCGCGCCGTCCAGCCGGACTCCGGCGCCGATCTCGGCGCCTCGTCCGACGACCGTCCCGCCGATCAGCAGCGCACCGGGAGCCACGGCCGCGCCGTCGTGCACCAGTTGCTCGCCGCGGTGGCCCTGCAGGGCCGGCGACGGGGCGATGCCGCGCACCAGATCCGACGATCCGCGAACGAAATCCTCCGGTGTGCCCATGTCACGCCAGTACGTGGCATCGACGTAGCCGCAGACCTTGACATCGGGATCGGAGAGCAACGCCGGGAACACCTCGCGCTCGACCGAGACCGGGCGGCCCTGCGGAATCCGCTCGATGATCTCGCGCTCGAAGACGTAGCAGCCGGCGTTGATCTGGTCGGTCGGCGGATCCTCGGTCTTCTCGAGAAAGGCGACGACGCGGTTCTTCTCGTCGGTGGGCACACAACCGAACGCCCGTGGATCGCCCACCCGTACCAGGTGCAACGTGACGTCGGATTCGTTGGTCTGGTGAAACTCCAGCAGCTGCCCCAGGTCGGCGCCGGAAAGCACATCGCCGTTGAACACCATCGCGGTGTCGTGACGCAGCTTGCCGGCAACGTTGGCGATGCCGCCGCCCGTCCCCAACGGGTCTTCCTCGGTGACGTAGTCGATCCGCAGGCCCAGCCGGGACCCGTCGCCGAACTCCGCCTCGAACACCTCGGCCTGATATGACGTGCTCAGGATCACGTGCTCGATGCCGGCCGCCGCGATCCGGGACAGCAGATGGGTCAGAAACGGCAGACCGGCGGTCGGCAGCATCGGCTTGGGCGCCGACAGCGTCAGCGGCCGCAGCCGGGTGCCCTTACCGCCGACCAGGACCACCGCGTCAACCTGGGGTTTTGGTGAGCCTTGGGGGTTGGTGAGGCCAATTCAGTGCCGCCCTTCTGCCAGTTGCCCGGCCCTTTTCAGATCCCCCGCGTCTCCTTCTCGAACTGCGCACCATCAGCCGGGACCGCACCCCCAAAGATCCCCGCAGCGTCCATCGCAGCGGTGCCCGCCACCAGCCGGAATGCCGGTCGGCCAGAAAGATATAGGTGCTCTTGTGATGGGCCGCCAGGTGGCTTGCCGGGTCGCGCCCGGTGGAGTGGCCCTTGTGGTGCAGAACTTCGGCCGACGGCACGTAGACGCTCAGCCAGCCGGCCTTGCCGAGCCGGTCACCGAGGTCGACGTCCTCCATATACATGAAGTAGCGCTCGTCGAACCCGCCGATCCCCCTGAAGGCCGCGCGGCGCACGCAGCAGGCACGATCCCGACAGCCAGCCCACCGGGCGCTCGCTGGGCTCCAGCCGCTCCTGGCGGTAGGCTGCCGTCCACGGATTGCGCTTCCAGAGCGGCCCGAGCACCGCGTGCATGCCGCCGCGGACCAGGCTGGGCAGCTAGCGCGCCGACGGGTACACCGATCCATCGGGATCCCGGATCAGCGGGCCGAGGGCACCGGCGCGAGGCCAGCGGGCGGCGGCCTCCAGCAGAGCGTCGATGCTGCCCGGGCCCCACTGTACGTCCGGGTTGGCCACGATCACCCAGTCATCGTCAGCTCCCTCTTCTGCCGAGAGCTGTGCGATCGCGCGATTAACCGCGGTCCCATACCCGAGGTTGGCCCCAGTTTCGAACAGCCGCACGGTCGGGTAGCGCTCGACGGCCGCCTGCGGTGTTCCGTCCGTGGAGCCGTTATCGGCCAGCACGACGCTGACGGGACGCTCGGTGGCCAGCGACAACGAGGCCAGGAAACGCTCAAGATGCGGACCCGGTGAATAGGTCACCGCTACGACCGGCAGCATCGTCAGCGCACGCACGTCGAGGGTAGCGGCCGCGATCAAGTCGGCAGTGCCGCCATGGGCGCTTAGCGGCGGTCAGGCCGCGCCGCGGCCGACTGCCGGCCCGATAACGCTGAGTAGTGCGGCCGAGGCGCCGGCCGCGGGCTTTGCGGCGCTGCTGACCGGCCGCACCCGCAGCGGGTCGGCACCGCATTCTTCGAACACCGCGCGGGCCTGCTCGAACCGGGTGACCGCGCCCTCGTTGGCGGCATGCAGGATCCGGTCCGCGCAGGCCGGCGTCAGCGACCTCGCAGCAGCGCTGCGGCCAGGTCGCCGACGTAGGTGGGCGAGCCGGTCTGGTCGTCGACCACGTCCATCGGACCGTCCCCGGCGGCTAGCCGGCGCATGACGGCAACGAAGTCTTTGCCGGTCGCCGCCGGTGTACACCCACGCCGTCCGCACCACGGTGGCCTCCGGCAGCGCCGCCAGCACGGCCCGTTCGCCGGCGAGCTTGCTGCGGCCGTAGACGCCCGAGCGGCCCGGTTTCGTCGCCGGGCTCGTAGGGTCGCGGGTCGGCCGGTACCGAAGTCGCCACTGAACACGTAGTCGGTTGAGACGTGGATCAGCTCGGGCGACCGGCGCGTGCGCACGCATGCGCGATGTGTTCCGGACCGGCGGCATTGACCGCATACGCGGTCGCCTCGTCGCTCTCGGCGCCGTCGACGTTGGTGTACGCCGCGCAATTGATGACCACATCGCCGCGCTGCACGATCCGCTCCGCGGCCCCCGCGTCGGTGATATCCCATTGGTCTGACGTCAGCGCCGCTACGTCACGTCCCTGGCGAGCGGCCTGGGCGGCCAAGCAACTGCCGAGCTGCCCGCCCGCACCGGTGATCACGATCCTCCCCGACATGGTTCGAGTCTGGCATGCCGTTAGTCACGCCTCGTCACGCCTCGTCACGCCTTGGCGCGGCTTGGCACGCCGGAGCTGGCTACCCGAGAAGCGGGTGTGTCGCAAGTAACCTAATGTGATGCCTGTGCAACATGGGGTTCGTGTGGTGCGCGCGGTTCGTGCGATTTCCACGGCACTAGCCTGCGCGGTCGTCCTCGGCACCGGGGTCGCCTGGAGCAATGTCCGATCCTTCGAAGACGGCATCTTCCACATGTCGGCGCCCTCGCTGGGTCGGCGGCGGCGACGACGGCGCAATCGACATCTTGCTGGTCGGCCTGGACAGCCGGACCGACGCGCACGGCAATCCCTTGACGCCCGAGGAACTGGCGACCCTGCGCGCCGGCGACGAGGAAGCGACCAACACCGACACCATCATCCTGATCCGCATCCCCAACAACGGAAGTCGGCCACCGCGATCTCGATCCCGCGCGACTCCTACGTCGCAGGCCCCCGGCCTGGGCAAGACCAAGATCAACGGTGTCTACGGCCAGACCCGGGAGACCAAGCGGGCCAGCCTCGTCGGGCCGGAGCGTCCGCCGCCGATGCCGCCGCAGAAGGCACCGAGGCCGGTCGCGAGGCCCTGATCAAGACCGTCGCCGACCTCACCGGAGTCACCGTCGACCACTACGCCGAGATCGGGCTGCTCGGCTTCGCCCTGATCACCGACGCACTCGGTGGCGTCGAAGTGTGTCTGAAAGAACCGGTGTTCGAACCGATGTCGGGAGCCGACTTTCCGGCCGGCCGGCAAAGCTCAACGGCCCGCAGGCGCTCAGCTTCGTGCGGCAACGCCACGAGCTGCCGCGCGGCGACCTGGACCGGGTGGTGCGCCAGCAGGTGGTGATGGCCTCGCTGGCCCACCGGGTCATCTCCGGCAAGACGCTGTCCAGCCCCGCCACGCTGGGCCGGTTGGAGCAGGCCATACAGCGCTCGATGGTGATCTCCTCGGGTTGGGACGTCATGGATTTCGTGCAGCAGTTGTCACAAGCTGGCCGGCGGCAACGTCGCCTTCGCCACCATCCCGGTGCTCGACGGGGCGGGCTGGAGCGACGACGGCATGCAAAGCGTGGTGCGGGTGGACCCGCGCCAGGTTCAGGACTTCGTGGCCGGCCTGTTGCACGACCAGGCGCAGGGCAAGACCGAGGAGCTGGCCTACACGCCCGCCAAGACGACCACCAGCGTCGTTAACGACACCGATATCAACGGATTGGCCGCGGCGGTGTCAGACGTGTTGACCGCCAAGGGATTTACCGCCGGCGCCGTCGGCAACAACGAGGGCGCCCACGTGAAGACGCAGCCAGGTGCGGGCCGCCAAGCCCGACGACCTGGGCGCGCAGGAGGTCGCCAAGGAGCTGGGTGGATTGCCGGTCGTCGCCGACACGTCGATCCCGCAGGGATCGGTCCGGGTGGTGCTGGCCAACGACTACACCGGTCCGGGCTCCGGGCTGTCCGGCGGCGGCTCGGTCACACCCGCGCACCGTGACCAACCAGGGACCGGCCGCCGACCCGAACGTTCCCGCGCCGTCGCCGATCCTTACCGCCGGCTCCGACAAGCCGGAGTGCATCAACTGATTACGCTTTCAGGCGGCCATCCTGGATCCGATGCTGCGAGCCGACGCGGTCGGCCCGCGCATCACCTATTACGACGACGCCACCGGCGAGCGCATCGAACTGTCCGCGGCGACGCTGGCCAACTGGGCCGCCAAGACCGGCAACCTGCTGCGCGACGAACTGGCCGCCGGGCCGGCCAGCCGGATCGCGGTCTTGCTGCCGGCTCATTGGCAGACGGCGGCGGTCCTGTTCGGGGTGTGGTGGATCGGCGCCGAGGCGGTCTCGGCAGGCCCCGCTGACGTGGCGCTGTGCACCGCCGAACGCCTGGACGAGGCCGACACGGCTGTCGGGCCCGGCGGCGAGGTGGCGGTGCTGTCGCTGGATCCGTTCGGCCGGCCGGCTTCTGACCTGCCGATCGGGGTCACCGACTACGCGACCGCGGTGCGGGTGCACGGCGATCAAATAGTTCCCGAACGCAACCCCGGCCCGGCGCTGGCCGGCCGAACGGTCGAGGCGATCCTGGCTGGACTGTGAGAACGCCGCGGCGGCAAGGGGTTTGACGTCGAGCGATCGCGTGCTGTCCAGCGCCTCGTGGGCCGGGCCCGATGAGCTGGTCGACGGTCTGCTGGCGATCCTGGCCGTAGGTGGGTCCCTGGTGCAGGTGGCCAATCCCGACCCGGCGCTGCTGCCGCGCCGGATCGAAACCGAGAAGGTCACCCGGGTTCTCTAGACGGTGGTGGGTGGTCGTCGGGCTCCGCCCGTGGGGCTCCGCGAGGTCGAAATGGCCGCGGCCGTCGCGCCCCGCTACTGCGCCGGCAGCTTCAGGACCCGGTTGTTGCCGCTGTCGGTGACGTAGAGGGCGCCGGTGCTGTCCACCGCCACACCGCGGGGATCGTTGAGGCCGGTGAAGGGCAGCACGTCCTGGGTGGACGAACCCGCCGCCAGCCTCAGCACCCGGCTGTTGTTGCCGACGTCGGTGACGTAGAGGGTGCCGCCGCTGTCCACCGCCACACCGAAGGGACTGTTGAGGCCGGTGAACGGCAGCACCCTCCTGGGTGGACGAGCCCGCCGCCAGCTTCACCACCCGGTTGTTGCCGTTGTCGGTGACGTAGACGGTGCCGGTGCTGTCCACCGCCACACCGTCGGGGCCTGTTGAGGCCGGTGAAGGGCAGCACGTCCTGGGTGGGCGAGCCCGCCGCCAGCTTCAGCACCCGGTTGTTGTCGAGTCGGTGACGTAGACGTTGCCGGTGCTGTCCACCGCCACACCGGCGGGCAAGTTGAGGCCGGTGAACGGCAGCACGCTCCTGGGCGGACGAGCCCGCCGCCAGCCTCAGCACCCGGTTGTTGGTAGACGTCGGCGACGTAGACGGTGCCGGTGCTGTCCACCGCCACACCGTAGGGATCTTTGAGGCCGGTGAAGGGCAGCACGCTCCTGGGTGGTCGAGCCCGCCGCCAGCTTCAGCACCCGATTGTTGCTGTTAGTCGGTGACGTAGAGGGTGCCGGTGCTGTCCACCGCCACACCCTCGGGATCGTTGAGGCCGGTGAAGGGCAGCACTATCTGAGCGCCATAGGACCGCGCCGCTGATGCTCGGGGTGACGATGCTGTCGGCGATGACGAGGGATGACGATGCTGTCGGGGAGGACGGCCCATGCTTGCCGAGGGCGGCAATGCCGATGACCACAGCGATCACGGCGACCAGCACAACAGCACCGACGCCAAGCGCCGGTGGTGCGCCGACTGATCCCGCCGCCCCGTGTCGGGGCGGCAGGCTGCCACGGCGGTGGCGGCTGGGCGGGGGCCGGGGATGGGGTGGCGGCCGCCACGGTCATCGGCGGTGGCGGTCACGACATGGTGTGCCTGCGGCGCCGTCGGAAGCACCGTGGCAGCCGGTGCCGGCCGGGCATAGGTTGCGTGATCGCCGCGCTGGGCGGCGTCGGCCAGCTCGACCGTGGTGACATAGCGCTGCTGTGGGTCTTTGGCCATCCCGCGCGGCAATCACCTCATCGACCGGGGCAGGCACCTGCGGCCGGCTCACCGACGGCCGCGGCGGCGGGGCATGCAGGTGGGCGGCGATCAGCTGGGGCATGGTGTCGCCGGGGAAAGGCGGGCTCCCGGTCAGGCACTCATACAGCACGCAGGCCAGCGAGTAGATGTCGGCGCGGGCGTCCTCGTCGGCTCCGATGGCTAAGCGTTCGGGAGCGATGTAGTGATAAGTGCCCACTGCGCCGCCGGTCTGGGTCATCCGCGTCTCGCCCAGGGTACGGGCGATGCCGAAGTCGATCAGATAAGCGAAATCGTCGTCATCGAGCAAGATGTTGGACGGCTTGATGTCACGGTGCAGCAGACCCTCCTGATGGGCGGCATGCAAGGCTTTGGCGACCTGGCTCACGATGTTGACCGCCCGCAACAGATCCAGCGGCCCGTCGTCGAGCACGGTGGCCAAATCACGGCCCTTGATCAGCCGCATGTCCAGATACAGGCGGCCGCCGATCTCGCCGTAATGATGGATCGGGATCACATGGGGCTGTTCAAACGCGCCGCGGCGTGAGCTTCCCGACGGAAGCGACCGCTGAAACTCCTCGTCCTCAGACAAGTGCGCGGGCAACACCTTGATGGCCACGATCCGGTCAGTGTCGATGTCATAGGCCCGCCACACCTCCCCCATCCCGCCACGGCCCAACAACTCCACCAACCGGTAGCGCCCGAACGGTGTGCCCTGCACCGGCTCACCATACGCAGTCAGCCGCGTCACCGACGTGCGGATTTTACTGCGGTTACTCCTTCCGCAAGTACAGGCGTCCGCGCTGATTCATATTGATATCGCAATATTGCGATGTTAACGTCGTGGGAACGACGCTGGCAGACCAAAAGGAAGGTTCAGGCGATGGCGGTGTACGGGCTCTTGGCAAAGGCGGCAGGGACGGTGGTCACCGGGTTGGTCGGGGTGACGGCCTACGAGGTCGTCAAGAAGGCCGTGGCCAAGGCGCCGCTGCACGAGACCGCGGTGAAGTCCGCCGAGCTGGGGTTGCGGGGCACCCGCAAGGCCGAGGAGGCCGCGGAGTCGGCGCGGCTGAAGATCGCCGACGTGATGGCCGAGGCCCGCGAGCGCATCGGCGAAGAGGCGCCCACCCCGGCCGTCGGCGAAGCCCACGACCACGACCACTGACCGCTCGACTGACCCTGGCGCTCGAGCTCGCAACGATGAAGACCCTACCTGGTGGTGGTTTCGGATGCGGCCGGGCGGATGCGGGTTCGGGTCGCCTGGGTCCGTGCCAACTCCCGGCGCGCGGTAGCGGTCGAAGAGGCCGTTGCCAAGCAGACCGGCGTGCGGGCCGTGCACGCCTACCCGCGCACCGGGTCGGTCGTCGTCTGGTACTCGCCCCGGCGCTGCGACCGCGCCGTCGGTACTGGCGGCGATCAGCGATGCCGCGCACGTCGCCGCCGAACTGATCCCGGCCCGCGCGCCGCATTCGTCCGAGATCCGCAACACCGACGTGCTGCGCATGGTCATCGGCGGCGCGGCGCTGGCCCTGCTCGGCGTGCGCCGCTACGTGTTCGCCCGGCCGCCGCTGCTCGGGCCCGAGCGGCCGAGCGGTCGCCACCGGCGTCACCATCTTCACCGGCTATCCCGTTCCTGCGCGGCGCGCTGCGCTCGCTGCGCTCCGGCAAGGCCGGCACCGACGCGCTGGTTTCCGCGGCGACCGTGGCGAGCCTGATCCTGCGCGAGAACGTGGTCGCGCTGACCGTGCTGTGGCTGCTCAATATCGGTGAGTACCTGCAGGATCTGACGCTGCGGCGGACCCGCCGGGCGATCTCGGAACTGCTGCGCGGCAGCCAGGACACGGCGATGGATCCGGCTGACCGACGGGCCCAGACGCGGCACCGAAGTACAGGTGCCGATCGACACGGTGCAGATCGGCGACGAGGTGGTGGTGCACGACCACGTCGCGATTCCGGTCGACGGCGAGGTGGTCGACGGCGAGGCGGTCGTCAACCAATCCGCGATCACCGGGGAGAACCTGCCGGTCAGCGTCGCCGTCGGGACACATGTGCACGCCGGTTCGGTGGTGGTGCGCGGACGTCTGGTGGTGCGCGCCCAGGCCGTCGGCAACCAGACCACCATCGGCCGCATCATCGCCCGAGTCGAAGAGGCGCAACACGACCGGGCGCCGATCCAGACGGTCGGCGAGAACTTCTCCCGCCGCTTCGTGCCCACCTCGTTCGTCGTCTCGGCCGTCACCCTGGCTGCTCACCGGAGACGTGCGGCGGGCGATGACCATGCTGTTGATCGCGTGCCCATGCGCGGTGGGACTGTCCACGCCCGACCGCGATCAGCGCGGCGATCGGCAACGGCGCGCGGCGCGGCATCCTGATCAAGGGCGGATCGCATCTCGAGCAGGCCGGCCGGGTCGACGCGATCGTGTTCGACAAGACCGGGACGCTGACGGTCGGACGCCCGGTAGTCACGAATATCGTTGCCATGCACAAGGATTGGCAGCCCGAGCAGGTGCTGGCCTACGCGGCCAGCTCGGAGATCCACTCGCGGCATCCGCTGGCCGAAGCGGTGATCCGCTCGACCGAGGAACGCCACATCAGCATTCCGCCGCACGAGGAGTGCGAGGTGCTGGTGGGCCTGGGCATGCGGACCTGGGCCGACGGCCGGACCCTGCTGCTGGGCAGCCCGTCGCTGTTGCGTGCCGAAAAGGTACGGGTGTCCAAGAAGGCGTCGGAGTGGGTCGACAAGCTGCGGCGCCAGGCCGAGACGCCGCTGCTGCTGGCGGTGGACGGCACGCTGGTGGGGCTGATCAGCCTGCGCGACGAGGTGCGGCCCGAGGCGGCCGAAGTGCTGACGAAGTTGCGGGCCAACGGCATTCGCCGAATCGTCATGCTCACCGGGGACCATCCGGACATCGCCAAGGTGGTGGCCGACGAGCTTGGGATCGACGAGTGGCGCGCCGAGGTGATGCCCGAGGACAAGCTCGAGGTGGTGCGCGAGCTGCAGGACGAGGGTTACGTGGTCGGGATGGTCGGGGACGGCGTCAACGACGCCCCGGCCCTGGCGGCCGCCGACATCGGGATCGCCATGGGCCTGGCCGGAACCGACGTCGCCGTCGAGACCGCCGACGTGGCACTGGCCAACGACGATCTGCACCGTCTGCTCGACGTACGCGACCTGGGCGCGCGGGCTGTCGACGTGATCCGGGAGAACTACGGCATGTCGATCGCCGTCAATGCCGCCGGGCTGCTGATCGGCGCGGGCGGGGCGTTGTCACCGGTGCTGGCCGCGATCCTGCACAACGCATCCTCGGTTGCGGTGGTGGCCAACAGCTCCCGGCTGATCCGCTACCGCCTCGATTGACTAGGTGGATCGGGGCAAAACGGATCCACATGTTCTCACAGCTCGTGATAATGGTTTGCCGCTGGACCCGCCTGTAGTGTCCGGAGACATATACATCGAGAGCTGTTCGCGCAGCGAATGTTTGGCGGGGTATCGGGCCCGTCTAGAGAAGGAGAACAGCGGTGCTCACATTGCGGGACCACAACGTTGAGGACTATGCGAATTTACGCGACATGGACACCACCGACGTCGCCGTGTTGGACCAGGCCGACCGCGCCTGCCTAGACGAGTTGGGCCACTATCTCGTCTCGACCGATGCCTGGCAGCGATTCGCTATCTGGCTGCTGCACAAGCACTTTGAACCGGACGCAGGAGAGGTGTTTGCGGAGAGCGTCAGCACGGCGCCGCGTGGCACCCAAACGACGCTCGTCCAACGTTGCTCCGCATCAGGTTTGAACGCGACGTCGATGCGTTTCGACCCCGACGTCAGCGCCGGCGTCGGCGTGATTGGCATGGAGTTCGCCGACCCGGCCGACTTCGGCTCCACCTTGTCGTTGAACCCCGACGACGAGGCCGTATTGACTGCCATCGCCGAACGTCTACGGGCTCATGGCAAAACCGAGCGGTTCGGCGTGCGGATGGTCCGCGATCCGCTCGGCCTTTCGGAAAACGAAGTGCTCGTCGAAACCTGCAACCCCGCAAAGCGAACCCTGCACTGCGGCGTCGGTGAGCGGGATAGCGCCAGCGCCGCCAACAATGTCGAGACCACGTGGCAATGGAAGCCACACCTGGGCAAGACCGGACCCAAGCCACATCGATACTGCACGATGCAGTGCACAATGGACTCCACGGGGGCACACTTCATAACGGGCCACACCACGTACCCTGACAACTAGGTCGGGCGCGCGAATAGTCGGCTCGTTTACCCGATTCCCAATCGTTGGGTGCCGAGGTCGCGTAGCGGACGTAAGGGAGCCCCGCCGTGCGCTACATTAGCTCCCCATGGCAGGAAGTTGGGGCTCCGTCGCAACCGGGCTCATTCCACTCGGACTGGTCGTCGCGATCTCGCCGATCACGATCATTCCGGCGGTACTGGTCTTACAGGCGCCGCGGCCGCGGCCGAGCGGCCTCGCGTTCCTTACGGGGTGGCTACTGGGCCTGGCCGCGCTCACGGCGCTTTGCGTCGCGGCCTCCGGCCTGCTCGGCGGTCTGCACAAGTCGACGCCGAGCTGGGCTTCCTGGCTGCGCGTGGCCCTAGGGTCGGCGCTCATCCTGTTCGGCATCTACCGGTGGCTGACGCGGCATGGCGACAGCGACTCGCCGGCTTGGATGCGTTCGTTCGCCACGATCCGCCCGGTCCGCGCGGGGATAACAGGAGCGGCGCTGGTGGTCGCCCGGCCCGACGTACTGTTCATTTGCGTTCCAGCCGGATTGGCAATCGGCGCGAGCGGGCTGGACGCGGCCGGTGACTGGTTGGCCGCAGCGTTCTTCGTCACCATCGCCGCGTCAACGGTCGCCGTTCCGATACTGGCCTACGCGGCTGCGGGTCACCGCCTCGACGAGGCGATGTCCCGGCTCAAAGACTGGATGGAGAAAAACAACGCCGCATTGATGGCGGCACTCCTGCTCGTGATCGGTGCGATGGTGCTCTACAACGGAATTCACGATTTGTATCGATAAATTCGCGCTGCTACGTGAGGTCAGTCGGTCAGTCGTACGGCGACGGTGACCCGGCCTTTTTCGTCGCGTTTGGCCACCGCGTGCCCGGTCCGCTCGGTCCCGTCGAGTTGCAGCGTCAGCGGGCCGCCGTCGCCGAGGAAGTTGCGCCACCACGTCTTCGTCTCAGGAAGGTTGGCGACGACTGTGATCTCGTCGCCGTTTCGGCGATATGCGACAGGGGTGCTGAACCTGCGTCCGGAACGCCGTCCGGTGTAGCTGAGCATGGCGATGTTGCGGTTCACCAGCCCGCCGAAGCGTCGTGAGGTGGCCACGGCAGCCACCGGCGCGTTGAAAATCGGTGCGGCACGCATCAGTAGTCGTCCAAGTGTTTTCGGTCGCGTAGTCATAATTGCGGCTGTCCTTTCAGGTGTAAACGGGGCGGGGAGGAGTCGCGGGCCGGCCGGGTCAGGCGATCAACGTGACGCACAGCGCGGCAAGCGCGATGCCCTGCAGGATGGCGCGCGCGTTGATGATCCGGTCCCAATTAGCCTGCAGCACACGCACATCAGGCAACACCCGGCCGCTATTGGCGGCGGCGGTCAGCCGTCGATTGATCGGCGCACTCACGCAGAAGTAGAGCAGCAGCCAGACCAACAACAGCACGACGGCGACACCGGCCGGGATGGCCTGAACCCAGCGCGCGGCGAGCGCAGCCAGTGCGGTGCTGGCGGCGGCCGCGACGACGCCGATTACCCCCGGCACGGGCATTCGCCGGTCGCCGTAGCGGTGCACAAGCCCGGTCACCGCGCCCAGTGCCCGATCGTCAACGCGAGCCAACGCGGGTCGCAACACCATCGCGCAGAACACGTCGGTGCCGTAGACCACCGCGGTACCCATGACGGCAATCAGTGCCGCGACCTGCGCGAACTGCGTAATGGCCATGTCGAGAGCCTCCGGTATCGGTGCTAGAGATACTAGCGACGCTAGCCAGACGGCCGAACTTTGTCAATAGCAGTGCTAGAAGTTCTAGCGACGCTATAGTCTGCGTATGCCTATCGAGGACCGTCGCGCGCGCGAGCGAGCTGCGCGACGCCGGCTGATTATCGCTACGGCGCGCCAGCTGGCCGAAGCCGAAGGGTGGGATGCCGTCACCACGCGTCGGCTATCCGCCGAGATCGAGTACAGCCAGCCCGTTCTCTACGCGCACTTCGCCAACATGGACCAGCTCGCGGCGGCCGTAGCCATCGACGGATTCGGCGAACTCGCCGAGGCACTGCACGCCGCGCGCGCCGACGCGGCGACGACCACCGACGCGCTCAGACAGCTCGCGCGCGCCTACGTCGACTTTGCCCGACAAAACCCGGCGCTTTACGACGCGATGTTCACCCGCTCGACCACATTGCACTTCGCCGCCGAAGACACGCCACCCGAACTGGAAGCGGCATTCACCGAGCTACGCACCGTTGTTACGGCAATTGCAGAGCACGAGGACGCAGACACACTCGCCGAGGTGTTCTGGTCAGCGCTGCACGGACTGGTCACCCTCAACCGCACTCGCCGGCTGCGTCCAAGCCACGACGCGAACCGCGTCGACCTTCTGGTCGCTCAACTTTCCGCCCAACACGAAACGACGCGCTAAGTAGGCACCGGCGGCGGTGGTTTCGACACGCGTGCCTTTAGCTTTAGCTCGTGAGGTCAACCCGCGCATAGGTCTCTTGGTCGAAGCCAAAAATTTGCACGGCGGCTGACTTTCCTTTCAGGACATGAAATCCCCGGTCGATGAGTCCGGACGGTCGCGACGCGAGGGCGTCGACGCACTGCTGGGTGAGAAGTATTCCGTCGCCGGTGGTTTTGGTGAGTTGTTCGACGCGGGCTGCCACGTTGACGGTGTCACCGATGAGGGTGAACTCGAGCTTGCTGCCGCCGCCGATGGTTCCGGCGACGACCACGCCGGTGTTGATCCCGATGCCGATCCGTAGCTCCCCACCGAATCGCTCTGCGACGAGGCGGTGAATCAACACGGCGGCGCTCACCGCCGCATCGGCGTGGTGCGCTAGGTCGTTGGGGGCACCGAAGACGGCGATCGCTCCGTCGCCGAGAAACTTGTTTACATGCCCGCCGGCATCGACGACGGCAGGCACCACAATGTTGAACAAGGCGTTCAGCCGCGAGACCGTGTCCTCGGCGGAGTTGGCCTCCGCGAACGGGGTGAAGTCGCGGACGTCGACGAACATCACACTCACTTCGCAGCGCTCACCAGTGAACACGTCATCACCTTGCTCAAGTAGCCGCGCCGCGAGGGCCGGGTCGACGTAGGTTCCGAACGCGGCCTGAAGTCGTTGCCGCTCAGCCAATCCCGCCTGCATCCGGTTAAACGAGGCCGCCAACGCACCGAGATCGTCGTCTTGAACCACCGGCAGGCGTTGACTGTAATCGCCGGCCCCCACCCGGACAGTTGCCTCGGCGAGGTCCTGAATGGGACGCAGGGACGGCGAGACGATCGCGCCGACGGTGACCGGAACCGCCAGGACGAGCGTCAACGCGCCCGCGATCACAACGCAAAGCACTGGGACCGCACCCGCCCGATCCAGGGCGACCCCGAGCATCGCCGCCGTTCCGGCGAACAAAAATACGGAGCCTAGCACCGAGAGTTCCAGCCACACCACAAAACTCGGACGAGAACGCGGCAGGGAATCGCCAATCGCCGTATCCCCGGCCAGGGCGGCTCGGGCCGGTCGCAATGCTCCTTGCACGAACGTGTGCACAGAGATCAGGCCCCCGGTGAGTCCTAGAGCGGCGCCCACGATCCCGAATTGGACAACCCGCGACCCGGTTGTTCCGGCGACCATACCGACAACCACAAAAAACAGTGCGGCCCAAACAGTCATTAGCCCCAAAATGCGCACGCTCCCCGCACGAGCCCAGGCGTAGGTGTCTTTGAGTGCTTCCGCTCGATCGACCGCACCCCCAGCCGCCCATCGTTCAGCACTGCGGAGCAGTCGATGCCCAGGAAGAACCAGCATGAACGCCAACGCCAACACGGCGACACCGGCGATTACGGACGCCTCCACGTAGTGACTCGACTTCTGGAAAGCGACAACACTCCACGACCAGACGAGGTAGACCGGCAGCCCCGCGGTGAACGTAATTATCCAAATCGCCCATGAATACCTTGCTCCGTACCGATCCCATGCCCATTGCCAGATGCGGTCCATGCGGGAAGGCTAACCAACTAACGCCTCGAGGTGCGGATACTTCCGGCTATACGAAGTGTCACCTTGAACGAAGATAACGACGAGATTCATTTGGTTGCTTGGCAAGGCATCGAGTCCGTCTGCCTCAGAACCAACGCTCATAGATTCTCAAATATTGATGCCAAACCGCAGTGGCAGGCAACGAAAGCGCCGCCCCGTTGCGGGGACGCTGTAGCCGGGCGGGAGACGCGATCGCCAGGGTGGCTGCACTGCACTCTACGGAAATGCGGGTGGGTTTGTGAGTCCTGTTCGGGCCTGGCCGATTTGGTCGTAGGCGTAGGTCACCATCGCGGCAGTCGTCATCGTCTCACCTCTCCGCGCGAGCGATTCGTAGGTCTGGTTGCCGAGGACATCGCGCAGATCGGCGATGGCGGTGGCGAACTCGGGGTTCGCCGTCGCGGTGAGGGGACTGAAGGCGAAGCCAGCGATGGTGGCCGCCGCTTCATCGCGTCCGAGCCGGTCGAAAAAGGCAGCGAGGACAGTCAGCGGGAAACGGATCATGGTCGTGTTGCCCGCGTCGTGGAAATTCCGGACCGCAAGTGTGACATAGTCGAGCGCGGCCAGCGGGTCGCCGTGCTCGGCCTCGAGGCGGGCCAGACTGCCCGCGATGCGTGTTTCGGTATTGCGGTTGCCGCTCTCCTGGGCGATCACCAGACCGCGGCGCTGGGCGTCCAGCGCCGCGGTGGGATCAGCGTCGCCGAACGCGTAACCGTAGGCGTAGAGCGCAAACGAGAGCGCAGCCGGGTTGCCGGTGGCCTCGGCAACCTCGATCAGGCCATTCGCGGCGGCCCTCGCCTCCTCACCGCAACCCGCGACCGTCAGTGCGACCGTCAGGAATGCCCTGGTGATCCCATGGGTGTCGCGACCGAATGCGAGCCGGGTGCGGCACCATTCGACCTGCCGTTCAGGTTGGCCGAAGTGCAGGTACGCAGCGCCGAGCGCGCCCTCGAGGCCGAACGGCACCTCGTCGTGGCGGCCACTGCCGATCACCAGCTGGCCGGCGTCGCTGTAGCCAACAGCTGCCTCGATCCGTCCGGGCCACCAGCACGAAGACGCCATCACATACAGGAATGCCAGTGCCGGATGATCGGCGGCGCGGGCGCGCTCGATGAGCTCCTCGGCCCACGCTATCGGCTCGTAATTGTGCATCCAAAAGCCAAGCCATGCCGCCCATGTCGCGATGGTGGCGGCGACGTCGAGGTCACTCTGGTCGGCGGCCCACCGAAACGCGGACCGCAGGTTCGCCAGCTCAACGGTGAACCAGTCGTAGGCCTCCCGCTGGTGGGGGCTGTCCCACAGTGCCATGATGTCGGCTTCGCGTCCGGCGAAGTAGCGCGAGTGGGCGGCCCGAATCTCGAATGCTTCGCCGCGGGCGACGAGTTGTTGCTCGGCGAACTGGCGGATCGTCTCCAGCATCGAAAACCGGGTCCGCCCCGAAGACCTGTCAGCGACCAGCAGCGACTTGCGGACCAGCGCGTCGAGCAGATCCAAGATTGCGAACTCATCACCGGAACCCGTTACGGCGCAGGTACTTTCGAGGTCGAATCCCCCGGCGAACACCGAACACCGCTCCAGCAGCGGTTTCTCCGCCTCATCGAGCAGGTCGTAGGACCACGCCACCGCGTGGCGCAGTGTCTGGTGGCGTGACAGCCCACGCCTGGAACCGACCAGCAGCCGGAACCGCTGATCGAGACGATCGCGCACCTCGCTGGCGGTCATCGACGCCATCCGCGAGGCCGCCAACTCGATGGCCAGCGGGATCCCGTCTAGGCGGCGGCAGATCTCCACCACCGCGTCCGCCTCATCGGTGGTGGCCATCGACAACCCGGAAGCGACGCTGCGGGCGCGCTCGACGAACAAATCCACTGCGGCACTGTCGATGCCCGCGCCAAGGTCCAGCGAGGGCACCAGCCACAGTTGCTCGTCGGGGATCCCCAACCCTTCGCGGCTGGTGGCCAGGATCCGCACCGTCGCCGACTGCGCAAGGATCGACTCGACGAGGTCGGCCGCGGCGTCGCGCACGTGCTCGCAATTGTCGAACACCAATAGCCGCATCCTGCCCTCCAACGCGGCGGCGACGCTCTCGCTGACACTCATTCCGGGTTGTTGGGTAATCCCCAGGACCGTGGCCACTGCATCGGGCACCGATGCCGGATCGGTAACCGCAGCCAGTTCGAAAAGCCAGATACCGTCGGGAAATTCATCGACGAGACGTGCCCCGACTTCCAACGCCAGCCGGGTCTTGCCGACTCCGCCGACACCGGTCAACGTTACGAGCCGATGAGCCTTGACGGCCGCCTGCACCTGGTCGAGTTCGGACTCGCGTCCGATCAAGCTGCTCGTCGCACGCCGCAGATTTCCCGGACTCGTATCGAGCGCCCGCAACGGCGGAAAATCCGTCGCCAAACCCGGCGCACGCAGTTGGAAGACCCCGACCGGCGTCGGCACGTCCCGCAACCGTCTGGATCCCAGATCCATCAGATCAACGCCGCTGAGCAGAACTGCCGTCGAGTCGGCCAACAGGATCTGACCACCATGTCCGGTGGCCATCACCCGTGCCGCACGATTGAGCACCGTGCCGAAGTAGTCGCTGTCGCGCAGTTCGGCTTCGCCAGTCGCCAGCCCCATCCGCACCGGCAACTGAACCTCGCGCTGCGCAGCGACCGCAGCATCCACCGCAGACCGAGGCGACGCGAACGCTGCACACACGCCGTCACCGGTGTGTTTGAACAACCAACCGCCGTGCCCCTCGATCGCCGAGCGCAACACCTCGTCATGTGCGGCCAGCGCCACCCGCATCTCCTCCGCGTCGGCCTCCCACCGACGGGTCGAACCCACCACATCGGTGAACAAAAACGTCACCACCCCCGAAGGAGCAGCCGCCGTGGACACCCACGCAGAATGCCACACCAACCAGCAGAGCGCGCCGGCGAAAGCTGCAACTCAAGGCCTACAGCACGGCGATCGAGCGCTGGACCTACCGCGCCTTTGTGGGTTTCTCGAAAGCCGCAGCGGAAGTAAGGGATCGGGAGAGTGATCACGCCGACGATTCGACACGTCTGCCTTCAGCTAGTGCGGCCAACTCGCGCATAGGTCTCTTGGTCGAGGCCGAAGACCTGCACGGCGGCTGACTTTCCTTTCAGGACGTGGCATCCCCGGTCGATGAGTCCGGGCGGTCGAGACGCCAGGGCGTTGACGCACTGCTGGGTGAGAAGCACAGTGTCGCCGGTGCTTTTGGTGAGTTGCTCAACGCGGGCCGCCACGTTGACCGTGTCACCGATCAAGGTGAACTCCAACTTGCCGCCGCCGCCAATGGTGCCGGCGATCACCACACCAGTGTTGATCCCGATGCCGACGCGAAGCTCCCCGCCGAATCGCTTAGCGACCAGACGCTGAATCAGCACGGCGGCTGTCACCGCAGCGTCGGCATGCTCCGCGAGGTCGTTGGGCGCGCCGAAGACGGCCAGTGCGCCGTCGCCGAGGAACTTGTTGACATGCCCACCGGCGTCCACGACAGCGGGCACGACGATCTCGAACAGCGCGTTGAGTCGGGAAACTGTTTCCTCGGCGCTGTTGGCCTCGGCGAACGGGGTGAAGTCGCGGATGTCCACGAACATCACCGTGACCTCGCGGCGTTCCCCGGTGAAGACATCGTCACCCTGCTCGAGTAGCCGCGCCGCCAGGCCGGGATCGACATACGTCCCGAACGCCGCCTGAAGCCGTTGCCGCTCAGCCAGACCGGCCTGCATGCGGTTGAACGACGCCGCCAGCGCACCCAGGTCATCGTCCTGCACCACCGGCAGGCGCTGGCTGAAGTCACCAGCAGCAACACGTTCGGCTCCTTGGGCGAGGTCGCGAATCGGTTGCAAAGACGCTGAAAACCCGAGGCCGACGGGAGATCGGCAGCGCGAGGCCGATCGCCAGCGCAGCACCGATCACGACGGCGAGAACGGGGATCTCACTGGCCCGATTGAAGACGGCCGCCAGCATCGCGCCTGCCAGGGCGAAGGTGAACGCGACCGCCACCACGGACACGTTCGAGCGCGCGGCAAAGCTGGGGCGGGAGCGCGGCAGTGCATCACCGATTCCGCTGTCACCAGCCAGAGCGACGCGCACTGGTCGTAGCATTGCCTCCACGATGTTGTGATAAGCGATCAGATCGACGCCCGTTGCGTAGAGGCCGCCGAGGACGGCGTACTGGACCAGCCGCAACCCCGTCGCCCCGGCGATCGCACCGACAGCGACCGACACCACCGCGATCCACACACCGGTGCTCCACGCCATCAGGGAGGACGACCGGCGGGCAGCCGAGTAGGTGCCCTCAAGGGCAGTCGCACGATCGACCTCGTGGCCTGCTGCCCACTGCTGCGCTAGTCGCATTTGCCGGTGGGTTGGAGAAGCCATCAGGTATCCGAGCACCAGCGCGCCGCCAGCGGTGACGATTACCGCCTCAAGGTAGTGGCCGGACTTTTCGAAAGTCGCAATCGACAACGTCAAGGGGAGGTAGACCGCCAGCGTCACGGGAAACCCGGCCGCGTAGAGAACGAACCTGTACCTCGTCCCGTACCGATCCCACGCCCACTGCCAGATGCGATCCATGCCGGGAGACTAAACGACTAGCCAACGTGTCCTCGGTCGGTTGCCTCGGAGTATCAAAACTAACGTTGTTGGTTTCGCGAATGTCGCAGCGAAAGTATGGGCGTCGCGGAGCTGTATCGGCAGAGGTTTGATCCTGGTTTGATCCACGTTCCGCTAGGTGGTGAGGTCAACCCGCGGGTCGGTCTCTTGGTCGAGACCGAAGACTTGCACGGCGGCGGACTTTCCTTTCAGCACATGGAATCCCCGGTCCACGAGTCCGGGCGGTCGAGACGCCAGAGCGTCGACGCACTCTTGGGTGAGCAGGATCGCGTCGCCGGTGATCTTTGTGAGCTGCTCGACGCGGGCGGCCACGTTGACCGCGTCACCGATGAGGGTGAACTCCAGCTTGCCTCCGCCGCCGATAGTTCCTGCGATCACCTTGCCTGTGTTGATCCCAATGCCGATCCGAAGCGCGCCGCCGAACCGCTGGGCCACCAGGCGGTGAATCAGCGCCGCGGCGGACACCGCGGCTTCGGCATGATCCGCGAGGTCGTTGGGAGCACCGAAGACGGCCAGCGCGCCATCACCGAGGAACTTGTTGACGTGCCCACCGGCGTCCACGACGGCAGGCACCACGATCTCGAACAGCGCGTTGAGCCGGGCGACGGTGTCCTCGGCGGTATTCGCCTCGGCGAACGGGGTGAAGTCGCGGATGTCGACGAACATCACGCTCACCTCGCGACGCTCGCCGCTGAACACGTCGTCACCCTGCTCGAGCAGTCGCGCCGCCAGTAATGGGTCGACGTAAGTGCCGAACGCGGCCTGAAGTCGTTGCCGCTCAGCCAAACCCGCCTGCATGCGGTTGAACGACGCCGCCAGCGCGCCGAGGTCGTCGTCTTGAACCACCGGCAGGCGTTGGCTGTAATCACCGGCCGCAACACGCTCAGTCCCTTCGGCAAGATCGCGAACGGGTTGCAGGAGCGGCGAGTACGCGGCCAAGAGCGACGCCCCGGTGACAAGCACCAGTGCACTGCCGATCACGATGGCGAGCACGGGGCCGTGCCTGCCCACATCGAACACGGCCCCCAGCAACGCGCCCGAGACGGCGAACGCGAACCCTATCCCGAGCATGGCCACGTTCGTCCACGTCGCGAACGTCGGGCGAGACCGAGGCAGGGCATCACCGATCTCCGTACCCGAGGCGATAGCAGCCCTGGCGGGGCGCAACACTGCTTCGACGTAGCTGTGCACAGTGATCAGCTGGCCGGAAGTTCCGGCGATGGCGCCCAGGATCGCGTACTGGATGAGCCGCGACCCGCTCGCTCCGGCGATCATCCCGACACCAACGAACAGCGCCGCGACCCAAACGACGGTAGCGACCACCGCCCTCGCAATCACGCTCCGGGCATAGGTGTAGGAGGCGTGCATTGCGCTCTCTCGATCGACGTCGTCGCCAGCGGCCCACTGCTCAACGAGGCGGGCCCCTTTCCAGCCGGGAAGTACCAGCACGTACGCGTACGCGGGCACGGCGACCACGGTTACCGCGGCCGCCTCGACGTAGTGATCAGACCTCTCGAAAGCGACAATGGTGAGCGACCAAGCGAGATAAACCGGCAGCGCTAGGGGGAACGTGACCGCCCAGCACGCCCACGAATACCTGGCTCCGTACCGATCCCACGCCCACTGCCAGATGCGATCCATGTCGGGAGACTAACGGCAAGCCCTCTTGCCATCCCTGTTGGAAAGCGCGTCGGTTTCGAGCCGAGGACGACAGCAACGCTTACCGCACTGCAACGAGCCCGACGCACCGCGAAACGACCTGATCTGCTCGATCGGGTGCGCTTGGGAGTATCAAAATAACGTTTTGGGCTTCTCGAAAGCCGCAGCGAAAGTATCGCGTTCGCGAGGGTAATCGGCAGCCCGGCCGATCCAGCTCCGCTTAGCTCGTGATGTCGACGTGCGTGTCAGCCTCTTGGTCGAGGCCGAAGACCTGCACGGCGGCTGACTTTCCTTTCAGGACATGGAATCCCCGGTCGATGAGTCCGGGCGGTCGAGTCCCCAAGGCGTCGATGCACTGCTGGGTGAGGAGGATCGCGTCGCCGGTGGTTTTGGTGAGTTGCTCGACGCGGGCTGCGACGTTGACCGTGTCACCGATCAAGGTGAACTCCAACTTGCCCCCGCCGCCGATCGTTCCGGCGATCACCACCCCGGTGTTGATCCCGATGCCGATGCGAGGCTCCCCGCCGAATCGGTCGGCGACCAAACGATGGATCAGCAGGGCGGCCCTCACCGCGGCGTCGGCATGATCGGCGAGGTCGTTCGGGGCGCCGAAGGCGGCCAGCGCGCCGTCGCCGAGGAACTTGTTGATGTGCCCACCAGCACCGACAACGGCAGGCACCACGATTTCGAACAGCGCATTGAGCCGGGCGACGGTGTCCTCGGCGGTGTTGGCTTCGGCGAACGGCGTGAAGTCGCGGATGTCCACGAACATCACCGTCACCGCGCGGCGCTCCCCGGTAAATACGTCGTCGCCCTGCTCAAGCAATCGCGCAGCCAGGGCGGGGTCGACGTAGGTACCGAACGCTGCCTGAAGTCGTTGCCGCTCAGCCAATCCCGCCTGCATGCGATTAAACGACGCCGCCAACGCACCGAGGTCATCGTCTTGAACCACCGGCAGCCGCTGGCTGTAGTCACCAGCCGTAACGCGTTCAGTTGCTTGGGCAAGGTCGCGAATCGGTTGCAGCGACGGCGAAAACAGCACCCCAACGGTGATCGGGACCCCGACGCCCAGCAGCAACCCGAGCCCGATCACACCGAAGACGATAGGTTCCCTGGGTGCCCGATCGACCGCCGCGGCCACCATCGCGCCAAAAACACCGAACGCGAATATGACCGCCAGCATCAGTACGTTTGACCATGTGGCGAAGGTCGGATGTGACCGGGGAAGGGAATCGCCAATGGCGGACTCACCGGCTATAGCGACTCTGGCAGGCCGCGCGACCCTTTGCAGGTGTGTGTGCACTGTGATCAGCGCGAGGGCCGTTCCCACACCGACGCCAAGCACCACGTACTGAACTAGCCGCGTACCAGTCACCCCGACGATCGCACCGACAAGGCCGGATAACACGGCGGCCAAGGCAGCGTTGACCGTTACCACTCGAAGACCCATTTTTCGGGTCCAGGCGTAGGTCGCGGCCAGTGCCTTCGCCCGATCGACCTCCTGACCTGCCGCCCACCGCTCCACAATGCGACGCTCCCCCAGACCTTGACAAAGGGCCACCCACTGCAGCACCGCGGCGGCGACAACGGTGACAGCCGCTGCTTCCACGTAGTCACCGGACTTCTCGACAGCAACAATGAGAAACGACCAAAGAATGTAGACCGGCATTGACAGCGGCACCGAGACGGCGTAAAGCGCCCACGAGTACCTCCGCCCGCACCGATCCCATACCCACTGCCATAAGCGATCCATGCAGGGGAGACTAAACGGCTGGACCACCTGGTCATCCGTGTTTGAACACACACCCAAATCGCGATAGGCGGACGGCCTAACAAAGCAGCGACGGTGCCGCCCGGTAACCGGGCGGTCCACTGCGACACGACCTCGTGCACGCGCTCGCGAGATGCGCCTCTTCGAGGCTGTCCTCGGTCGGTTGCCAGGGAGTATCAAAACTAAAAGAATTGAGACAGCGCCGCAGCTCCCATTGGGATAGGAGAAAGCCCAGGGTCGGAATGACGCAAAAATTGCGTCAAAATTGCTCTCTCAACAATTGCGCTTGTCAGACTTTTAAGGCATCGGGTCAAGCACGCGAGTCGATCAGCAGCCGCAGTCCAGCCCCCGCCAGGCCCGGATGCCCTGCCACACAGCGACTCCGGCGATGCCCAGCCCGATCGCGGGGTCAAGCCACCATGCCCCCGGCCAGATCGCCGTGACCGCCAGGCCGATCAGAACCGCACCGGCCTGGGCAGCGCACAGATAGTTCTGGGTACCTTCCCCCTTGGTCGCCCCGGAGCCCAACCGCACGGCAAGTTGGTGTTTGACCCGACCGAGAATCGGCATCAGCACCAGCGCGCCCGCCGTCAACCCGATGCCGATCACGGAAGTCTCGGCGTGGTGCTCGTCGAATAGGTAGCGGATGGATTCGGCGGCGATGTAGGGGGCGGTCAACCAGAACGACACCGCGACGACACGCTCGGCCCGCCGCTCGGCGGTCTCGGAGTGAGTGCGCGCGCCGGTAAAGCGCCATACCACCGTCGCGCTCGCGATGCCCTCGGCGGCGCCGCCCAGCGCCCACCCGGTCAGCGCAACTGATCCGGCCACCAGGCCCTGCCACAGCCCCACACCGCCCTCGGTCAGCATCACCGCCAGACTCATCCAGGCCAGCCGGCGCGCCCACCGAGCGTTCCGCAGCCAGCCGGGGTCCCTGGTCGGAGCGGGTCCCGATCCCGCGCAGCAGGCGTCGAGTGCGGCGCCGTGGCCGACGGAATGGGTAACGGACATCCAGGCGATGGTATGTGCGCGAGGGTTTCCAGGTGGGCATTCCCAGGTGTCAGTCGTGTTACGACATCGGCGGGACGGGGCCGATCAGGCCGAAAACGCGTGTGTCGTTAATCTATCTAATCAGTAGGGCACAGCGGCAGAAGGGACGACGAGGGTGGGGCGCACCGACAACGACACGTGGGACCTGGCGACCAGCGTGGGAGCCACCGCCACCATGGTGGCCGCGGGCCGGGCCCGGGCAACGAGGGCAGAGAACGCACTGATCGCGGACCGATTCGCCGAGCCGCTGGTGCGGGCGGTAGGCATTGACTTCTTTACCCGGTGGGCCGCCGGTGAACTCGACTCCGCTGACGTCGACGTCCCCGGCGCCCCGTGGGGCATGCAGCGAATGACCGACATCCTGGCCGCGCGCACCCGCTACATCGACGCGTTCTTCGCCGACGCGGCCGCGGCGGGCATCCGCCAGGTGGTCAACTTGGCCTCGGGCCTCGACGCGCGCGGATATCGGCTGCCCTGGCCGACCGGAATGACGGTGTTCGAAATCGACCAGCCGCAAGTCATCGAATTCAAGACCGCCACGCTGGCCGGGCTCGGTGCCGAACCGACCGCCGAAATGCGGGCCGTTGCGATCGATCTGCGACACGATTGGCCGTCGGCGCTGCGCCAGGCCGGGTTCGACACCGAGCGGCCCGCCGCGTGGGCCGCTGAGGGCCTGGTCGGGTTCCTGCCGCCCGACGCCCAGGACCGGTTGCTGGACAACGTCACCGCGCTCAGCGCCGATGGCAGTCGGCTGGTGGCCGAGATCTTTCTGAACTCCTCGACAAACCTGGAGGCCTTGCACGCCGCTACCCACAAGTGGCATGAGAACGGTTTGGACGTCGAACTCCAAGATCTGGGCTTCCCCGGCGAGCGCAACGATGTGGCGAGCTATTTGGAAGCCAGGGGCTGGCACCCGGTTCGCACCGAGCTGAATCAGCTGTTGGCCGACAATGGACTACCGCTGCAGTCCAGCGAACACGACGCCCCGTTTGGCAAGAACTACTACTGCACCGCGGTACTGCACAAGGCAGGCTAAAGAAAGGCGCCAGGATGCCAAACAGCAACCCCGCCAAGCCGCTCGACGGCTTTCGGGTACTGGATTTCACCCAGAACGTGGCCGGGCCGCTAGCCGGGCAGGTACTGGCCGACCTGGGCGCCGAGGTCATCAAAGTAGAGGCGCCCGGCGGTGAGGCATCCCGGCAGATCACCGCTGTGCTGCCCGGGCGCCCGCCGCTGGCCACGTATTTTCTGCCCAACAACCGGGGCAAGAAGTCGGTGACGGTGGACCTGACCACGGGAGAGGCCAAGCAGCAGATAATACGGCTCGCCGAGGGCGCCGACGTCGTGCTGGAGGGCTTCCGCCCCGGAGTCATGGAGCGAATGGGCCTGGGCCCGAACGACTTACAGTCACGCAACCCCAAACTCATCTATGCCCGCCTGAGCGCCTTCGGCGGCAACGGCCCGCACGGCACCCGGCCGGGCGTCGATCTGATGGTCGCCGCCGAGGCCGGCATGACCACCGGAATGCCCACCCCCGACGGCAGACCGCAGATCATCCCGTTCCAGCTCGTCGACAACGCCAGCGGTCACGTGCTGGCCCAGGCGGTGCTGGCCGCGCTGCTCAACCGCGAGCGCCACGGGGTGGCCGATGTGGTCCGGGTCGCCATGTACGACGTCGCGGTGGGGCTGCAGGCCAACCAGCTCACGATGCACCTCAACAAGCCGAGCGAGGCGCCCCAGCCCCAGCCGGCCGCAGAGGCAAATGCCGCACCAAAGGCCAAGAAGCGCAAGGGAGTTGGCTTCGCCACTCAACCGTCTGACGCATACCGGGCCGCAGACGGTTACCTGGTCCTGTCCGCGCGTATGTCCCCAAGCACTGGGCGAAGCTGTGCCAGATCATCGGCAGGCCCGATCTGCTGGACGACGAGCGATTCATCGACCAGCGCGCGCGGGCGCTCAACTACCCCGAGCTGACCGAGGAACTGCACCAGGCGCTGGCCGCCAAGACCGCCGCCGAGTGGGTGGAACTACTTCACGAAGGCGGCCTGATGGCCTGCCTGGCCTACACATGGAAGCAGGTCGTCGACACACCGCTGTTCGCCGAGAACGAGCTCGCCCTGCAGGTCGGCGCCGGCGATGACGCCATCACGGTGATCCGCACGCCGGCCCGCTACTTCAGCTTCAGCGCGGTGGTGGCCGAACCCCCGCCGACCCCGGGTCAGCACAACGGCCTGTTTTTGAGCGCGCCGGAAACCACTTCGTGACGCTGACTGCACGTCAGGTCAACTCACCAGTTTGACCGCCCTGTCGTTCCCGCGGTCGGCGACGTACACATTTCCCGAGTTGTCCGTCGTCACCCCCAAGGGGGTGTTGAGGCCGGTCAACGGCAGCACGGTCGGGGTGTTGGACCCGGACGCCAACTTCGCCACCTGATTGCTGTCGTGTTCGGTGACGTATACGGTGCCGGCGGCGTCCACCGCAATCCCCCAGGGCGCGCTAACGCCGGCGAACGGCAGCACCGTCTGGGTGTTCGACCCGGCCGCCAACTCCAACACCCGGTGGTTGTCGGTATCGGTCACGTAGACGTTGCCGGCCGGGTCCACTGCCACGCCATCTGGGTTCTTGAGGCCGGTAAACGGCAGCACCGCCTGGGTATTCGACCCGGCCGCCAACTTCAACACCCTGTTGTTGCCCCGGTCGGCGACGTAGACGTTGCCCTGAACATCGACCGCGACACCTTCGGGGTAATTGAGGCCCGTGAATGGCAGCAAAGTCTGGTTGTTCGACCCGGCCACCAACTTGACGACCGTGTTGTTGAAATCGGTGGCATAGACGGCACCGGCGTTGTCCACCGCCAGCCCTTGGGGTTGGTAAAGGCCGCGGAACGGCAGCAACTTCGGCGTGCTCGATCCAGCCGGCAGCTCCACGACCCGCCCGTACATGCCTTCGCTGGTGACGAACACATCGCCGGCTTTGTCCAGCGCCACCCCGCCTGGGGAGAGGCGGAAGTCCATACCGGTGAACGGCAGTATGGATTGGCCGGACACCGGCCCCGACGACGCTGCCGAGGGGCGCGTTCCCAGGTATCCGGTGACACCGATGGCGGATGCCACCAGCAGCGCGGCGGCACCGGCGATGATCCACCGCTTGCGTTTCACCGCGGGCTGGGATGCGCCGCGCGTGACGTCGGGGGCGAGGGCGGGGTGTGGCCTAAATGACGGTGGGCCGGCAGTGCTGGCTGAAGGCAGTGGCCGCGCCGGGGGCCAGCTGCCCCTGCTCCCGCTCTCGGACCCGACGTGAGCCACGGGACGGGCCACGGGACGAGCCATTGTGTCCTGGCTGGACAGTGGCGCTAGCGGCGCCTGAGCAGCTATTGACCCGGGGTTGGAGGTTTCCAGGTGCCGATCGGGTCCGGTCAACGCGTCATGAGCGGCGGCGGCCAGGTCACCGGCGGTGCAATAGCGATCGTCAGGGCGTTTGGCCATCCCCAGCGCCATCACCTGATCTAGCGCCATGGGAAGCGTCCCGGGGCGCAGCTGGCTCAGCTGCGGGACAGGCTCCAGCAGATGCGCGGCAACCAACCGTTCGACGCTATCGGCGCGGTATGGAGGCGCCCCGGTCAAGCACTCGCCTAATACACAAGCCAGCGCGTAGATGTCGGCGCGATAGGTGACCTCATCGCCGGTGAACCGCTCCGGAGCCATGTAGTTGTAGGTTCCCATGGCGATCCCGCCCTGCGTCAGCCTCGGGTCAGCGGCGGCGCGGGCGATACCGAAATCCACCAGATAGGCGAAGTCGTTCCCAGTGACCAAGATGTTTTCCGGCTTGACGTCGCGATGCGTCACGCCGCTAGAGTGTGCGGCGTCGAGCGCGGCGGCGATCTGGCGACACCATGGCGACCGTCCGCGCCGGGGTGAGCGGACCGTAGTGCCTCAACATTGCGCGCAGTGACATGCCTTCGATCAGGCGCATCTCCACGAAGAACTGCCCGTCGATCTCGCCGTAGTCATGGATGGGAACGATGTGGGGTTCGGTCAGCCGCCCCGCGGTGTCGGCTTCGCGTTGCATGCGCGCGCGAAACACCGCGTCAGTCGAGAATTGCGGCGAGATCAGCTTCAACGCCACCACCCGGTGCTTTCGGGTGTCCTCGGCCTCATAGACCTCGCCCATCCCGCCGCGGCCCAGCAACCGCATCAGCTGATATGGCCCAAATCGAGTTCCTGCCCACGAAGCCAAATCGGCATTGTTCACTATGAACGCTCCCTTCACCGGTCAGCGATCGTTCTCGGAGTGAAAATTACGGCGCCGCTATCACGAGATCGCGTTTACGGCCGCCGCCACTCTGGATTGGAACGAACTCGGCAGCGGAATGGAACCGTACTGGTCCAAACCAACTTGGCCCGGACCGATTGCGGCTTGCATAGAATGCCTTTACCGCCGCGCCGGTCGCGGCATCCGGATACTTCGAGCAGACGATCTCGTAAGTCGCCTCCACGATCGGGTACGCGCCGGGCTGCGTCGGCTTGTAGAACGACGAGGTGTCCACGATCAGGTCGTTGCCCTGCCCCTTGAATCGTGGCCCCGGCAATCGTCTTGGCGACCGAGTCGGTGGTGATCGACACCGGTTCCGGACCCGCCGACGTGATGATCTGGGCCATGTTCAACTGTTTGCCCACCCCGAACGACCACTCGTTGTAGGTGATCGACCCGTCGGTGCTCTGCACGGCCGCCGACGTGCCGTTGTCCCCGGCGGCGCCGTCACCGACTCCCCCGCCGAACGTCTGGCTGACTCCTTTGGCCCATGCGCCGTCGGCTGCGGTATCGAGGTATTGCTCGAAGTTGGACGTATTGGCGGATTGGTCGCTGCGGAAGAAGACGTGAATCGGCGCCGACGGCAGGTTGGCGCCCGGGTTGAGTGCCTTGATCGCCGGGTCGTCCCACCTGGTGATGCCGCCGTTGAAAATCCTTGCGAGCGTCGGCCCGTCCAGATTCAGCGAGCTCACGCCGTTGAGGTGGTAGGTGATCGCGATCGGCTCGAACACCGTCGGCAGGTTCCACGCCGGCGAACCGCAGCGCTGGGCCGCCTGCTCGGTCTGACCCTTCGATGGGTTCAGCGCATCGCCGGAACCCGCCAGATCGGTCACGTTGTTGACGAAATCCGTTACCCCGGCGCCGGAGCCGTTGGCGTTGTAGTCCAAGGTGTAGCCGGCGCACGCATGGACGTAGGAGTAGACGAATTGCTCGATCGCGTTCTCCTGCGCGGTCGCGCCGCTGGCCTTGAGTTGGTTCTTGCCGCCGCACTGCACGGGCGACGGCGTGGCGCTGGGCGCCGACGACGATGCGTGGGTGGTGCTGCCACATCCGGACAACACCACGGCGCAGGCCGCCAGCAGACTCAGTATCGCGCCAGATCGGTTGACTTTCGCGGACTCCTCGAAACGACTCAGGGCGACGAGCGCACTCGCTCCGCCACCTGGGAGCCCCCCGTTGGAACACGTGCACACGTTTGCCGAGAACACGCGAACCTAGTGATAATCCAAACCCGCCCGGATGGGTGCAGGATTAGCGGCGCCTTAGAAGGTTGAGCATAACTACGCTGCGCATGAGGCAAGCCTGTGAAAATGGGCGCAAGATGGGCACAGGATCAGCGCCAGACTTTGTAAATAGGCAGCGGATTAGCGACGCCTTTGGAAATCAGCAGAGGATTACTGCGCTGCGTGAGCTTTTTGGCGCGGTTTCGACGTAGCTTTGTGGCATGTTGATCAGCCCCGAACAGCTCACCGCCGAGCCCGGTGCCCCGAGCGCTGACGCCGTCCCCGCCGTCCCACGCGCCGGCTCTCGTCGCTATCGCCGCCGCACAACCTCACCCTCGGCTTCGGCGCGAAAACCGTTCTCGATCAAGTGAGCCTGAATTTTCCGCGCGCGGTCGATCACGTCTCTTGCTCGGACCGACCGGCTCCGGCAAGAGCGACCTTCCTGCGCACCCTGAACCGGATGAATGACAAAGTCTCCGGATACCGGTACAGCGGCGACGTGTTGCTCGGCGGGCGCAGCATATTCGGAAACCATGACCTCATGCAATTTCGGCGCAGAGTCGGCATGCTATTTCAGCGTCCCAACCCATTCCCGATGTCAATCATCGACAATGTGATTGCCGGCGTGCGCGCCCACAAAATGGTGCCGCGCAAAGAATTCAAGACCGTCGCGCAGGCCCGTCTGCACGAGGTCGGCCTCTGGGATGCGGTCAAGGATCGGCTCGGTGATTCGCCGTTCCGGCTCTCCGGTGGTCAGCAACAGCTGTTGTGCCTGGCCCGTGCGCTCGCGGTGAACCCGGAGGTGCTGCTGCTCGACGAGCCCACCTCGTCGTTGGACCCGACCACCACCGAGAAGATCGAAGGGCTCATTCGATCACTCGCCAACCGGCTCACCGTGATCATGGTGACCCATGACCTGGCCCAGGCCGCCCGGATCGGCGACCGGACCGCCTTGTTCTTCGACGGCAGGCTGGTCGAAGACGGGCCGACCGAGCAGCTGTTCCTGGCGCCGAAGCAGGCGGAAACCATTCGTTACGTCTCGGGACTGTTCGGCGACCGCGGACTCCTCGGCGTCGTGGTGGGGGCCACCCAAACCGACCGGGCCAACGGGGAAAGAAACGAAAACGGGGGACGCAGAAAAGAGCCAAGAATCAGCGAGAAAGGTCAGGCCCGATGAAAATTCGTTTGCGTACCCTGTCGGTGGTCGTGCCCGTGATGCTGGCCGCCGCGGCCTGCGGCTCCAACAGCACAACCGGTTCGTCGAGCACAGGCGCCGGCCCGGGTAACCCCGCAGCCGGGCCCGCGACGTCGAACGTGGCGCTGTCGGAGACCGGTGCCACGGAGCTCTACCCATTGATGAATCAGTGGGTTCCCGCCTATCACGGGAAATATCCGAACGTCACGATCACCACCGGGGCCACCGGGTCGGGCGCCGGAATCTCCCAGGCCGAGGCCCGCGCGGTCAACATCGGCGCCTCCGGCGCTTACCTGTCCAACGGTGACATGTCCACGCACCAGGGGCTGATGAACGTCGCGCTGGCCGTAGCCGCCGAGCAGGTCAACTACAACCTGCCCGGCGTCACCGGGCACCTCAAGCTGAACGGGAAGGTGCTCAGCGCCATGTACCAGGGCAAGATCAAGACCTGGAACGACCCGCAGATCGCCGCCCTGAACCCCGGCGTCAACCTGCCCGCCACCCCGGTGGTTCCGCTGCACCGATCCGACGGCTCCGGCGACACCTTCGTGTTCACCCAATACCTGTCGAAGCAGGATCCCGACGGGTGGGGCAAATCGCCCGGCTTCGGCACCACCGTCGACTTCCCCGCGGTGCCGGGCGCGCTGGGTGAGAACGGCGCCGGCGGCATGGTGACCGGCTGCGCGCAAACACCCGGTTGCGTCGCCTACATCGGCATGCAGCTACCTCGACCAGGCCAGCCAGAAGGGACTGGGCGAGGCCGAGTTGGGCAACGCCTCCGGTAATTACCTGCTCCCGGACGCGCAAAGCATTGGGGCCGAGGCCGCCAGCTTCAGCTCGCAGACCCCGGCCAATGAGGTGATCTCGCTGATCAACGGGCCCGCCGCGGACGGATACCCGATCGTGAACTACGAGTACGCCATCGTCTACAGCGGCCAGCAGGATCCCGCCACCGCGCAAACGCATGCAGGCGTTCCTGCACTGGACGGTGACCGACGGCAGCAGCCCCTCGTTCCTCGACGCGAATCCACTTTCAGCCGCTGCCGGCCTCGGTAGCCAAGTTGTCCGACGCCCAGATCGCCAAGATCACCGGCTGAGCGAGTCCTCCGGTGACCCTCACGTGCTGCACCGGGCTTTCGGCAGCATGCGCCCGGATCGCATCCGTGACGGGCCGCCCCTCGATCCGGTGGGCCGGCGCGGCCAGCGCGGTGATCCCGCTGCTGGCGCTGCTGTTCGTGCTCGCGACGCTGCTGATCGAGGCGCTGCCCGCAATCAAGTTCAACGGCCTTCACTTTTTCACCACCACCGCGTGGAACCCGGCAACACTTACGGCGACACCGTCGTTTCCCACGGCGTCGCCCATCCGACGGCACCGACTACGGGGCGTTGCCACTGATCGTCGGGACCCTGGCCAGCTCCGCGATCGCCCTCGTCGTCGCCGTGCCGGTATCGATCGGTGCGGCGCTGGCCATCGCGGAACGGTTGCCGAGACGGCTCGCTTCGGCCGTTGGCGCGGTACTGGAATTGCTCGCCGGCATCCCCAGCGTCGTCGTCGGCCTGTGGGGGGCGATGACGTTCGGTCCGTTCATCGCCCACCACATCGCTCCGGTGATCGCCCGCAACGCTCCCGATGTGCCGGTTCTCAACTACTTCCGCGGCAACACCGGTAACGGCGAAGGCATGCTGGTGTCCGGTCTGGTGCTGGCGGTGATGATCATTCCCGATCATCGCCAGCACCACGCGCGACCTGATCCAGCAGGTGCCGTTGCTGCCCCGCGAGGGCGCGAGAGCGCTGGGGATGTCCGATTGGGAGTGTGCGCGCCGGGTCACCCTGCCGTGGGTGTCCAGCGGCATCGTCGGCGCCGTGGTGCTGGGACTGGGGCGCGCACTCGGTGAGACGATGGCCGTCGCCATGGTGTCCGGCGCAGAGTTGGGCGCGATGCCCGCCAACATCTACTCGACCATGACCACGATCGCGGCCACCGTTGTGTCGCAACTGGATTCGGCGATGACCGACTCCACCAACTTCGCGGTCAAGACGCTCGCCGAGGTTTCCCTGGCGCTGATGGTGATCACGTTGCTGACCAACGTGGCGCCCGGGCGATGGTGCGCCGGACGTCGGTCACCTCGCTGCCGGTGGGCGAGGTGTTTGACATGGGGTGATTGCCGCGCGCCGCAAGACCGTCGACGCGCTGTTCTGGGCGGCCTGCTCAGCTGTCTGGCGGTGGTGGTCACCCCGACGTTGTGGATGCTGATCGGAGTCGTCGGCCGGGCGTTGCCGGTGTTTCACTTCAGCGTCCTGGTGCAGGACACGCAAGGGAACGGCGGCGGCCTGCGCAACGCCATCGTCGGGACCGTGGTCCTGGGCCTCGGGGTCATGCTGTTCGGCGGCACCATCAGCGTGTTGGCCGGCATCTATCTGTCCGAATTCGCCACTGGCAGAACGCATTCAATTCTTCGGGGTGCCTATGAGGTGCTGTCCGGTGTCCCGGCGAT
This sequence comes from uncultured Actinomycetota bacterium, assembly GCA_963748885.1. Lineage (GTDB taxonomy): Bacteria > Actinomycetota > Actinomycetes > Mycobacteriales > Mycobacteriaceae > Mycobacterium. The sequence goes on along the minus strand of CAVVLC010000061.1, from coordinate 38,705 downwards.
CGTGCTCGGCTACGTCGGCTATATCGCGCTCGTGGTGAACTTCAACTGGGGATTCTCGTTGGCGGCCGGGGTGTTGGTGCTCTCGGTGATGAGCATCCCGTACATCACCAAGGCCACCGAGTCAGCGCTCGATCAGGTGCCGACGTCCTACCGGGAAGGGGCCGAGGCGCTCGGGTTGCCGTTCGGTTGGACCCTGCGCAAGATCGTGCTGAAGCAGGCGCTACCCGGCGTGGTGACCGGCATGCTGGTGGCGCTGGCGCTGGCGATCAGCGAGACGGCGCCGATGCTGTATACGGCGGGCTGGTCGGATTCCCTTCCGACGGGACAACCTACGCACTCGCCGGTCGGTTACCTGACCTATCCGATCTGGACGTTCTACAACCTGCCGTCGAAAGGGCCCAGGACCTGTCCTATGACGCGGCCTTCCTGCTGATTGTGTTCCTGGTGTTGCTGATCATGCTCGGCGGCTGATCACCTGGTACGCCCGGCGGCACTCGGAATCCGCTTAACGGCCTGGGTGCCGCGCCCCGCGGGACAAATGAATTCGCCCTGAGCCACGATCAGCCGCCAACAAACCGCAGCATTCATCGCTAGGACGCTTCAGAATGAGTCGATGCGCGTCGATTATGGTTCCGTGCTGCGCAATCTGCGGCACGACCTTCCCGCATCCCTAGTCGTCTTTCTTGTTGCGCTGCCCCTTTCGCTAGGAATCGCCATCGCCTCCGGGGCTCCGCTGATGGCCGGTTTGATCGCCGCGGTGGTGGGCGGCATCGTCGCCGGTTCCCTGGGCGGGTCGGTCCTTCAGGTCAGTGGCCCGGCCGCGGGCCTGACCGTGGTGGTCGCCGGACTGATCGCCGACTTCGGCTGGCAGATGACCTGCGTGATCACGGTTGGCGCGGGTGCACTGCAGATCCTGTTCGGGCTGATCAAGGTCGCTCGCGCCGCGCTCGGCGTTGCTCCGGTCGTGGTGCACGCCATGCTGGCGGGCATCGGTGTCACCATCATTTTGCAGCAGGTTCACGTCCTGATGGGCGGCTCGTCGCGGAGCTCGGCGTGGGCGAACATCAGGGCATTGCCGAGTGGAATCCTCCATCACGAACTGAACGAAGTGATGGTGGGCGGGGTGGTCATCGCCATCTTGTTGGTGTGGCCAAGGCTGCCCGCCAAGTTCCGTCTCGTCCCCGGCGCGCTGGTGGCCATCGTGGTGGCGACCGCGGTCGCGGAAGCCGCAAACCTGGAGGGTGTCGACCGAATCGAGCTGCGGGCCAACTTTTTCCACGCCATAGGCCTGCCCAAACTGCCCCCGACGGACCCGCCGGGCACCCGTGGGTTACCCAGATCGGTGCCGTGGCCCTGGGCGTCCTCACCGTCGCCCTGATCGCCAGCGTCGAATCGCTGTTGTCGGCGGTCGGTATCGACAAGATGCACGACGGGCCGCGCACGAACTTCGACAGAGAGATGATCGGGCAGGGCAGCGCGAATGTGGTGTCGGGATTGCTCGGTGGGCTGCCGGTCACCGGTGTCATTGTGCGCAGTTCCACCAACGTGGCCGCCGGCGCCCGCTCCCGGATGTCGGCGGTTTTGCACGGCGTGTGGATCCTGCTGTTCGCGTCGTTGTTCACCAAGCTGGTGGCGATCATTCCCAAGTCGGCGCTGGCCGGCCTGCTGATCGTGATCGGAATCCAGCTCATCAAACTTGCCCACATCAAACTGGCTTGGCGCACAGGCAATTTCGCGGTCTACGTGATCACGATCGGGTGTGTGGTGTTCCTCAACCTGCTCGAGGGCGTGGCCATCGGACTCGGCGTCGCGATAGCGATTCTGCTGACCCGGGTGGTGCGCGCGCCCATCGAGGCCCGGCCGTATGGCGGCGAGGAGTCCAAGAACTGGCGGATCGACATCGACGGCACGCTCAGCTTCCTGCTGTTGCCCCGGCTCACCAAGGTGCTGTCCGCAGTGCCGCCGGGGTCGCATGTGCGGCTGACGCTCAACGCGGATTACCTCGATGAGGCGGTTTCCGAGGCCATTTCGGATTGGCGAACCTCGCACGAGGCGACCGGTGGAGTGGTCGTCATCGTCGAGACGACGCGGGCGAAACTGCACCACGCACACTCCAGTCCGCCGAAGCGTCACTACCGGTCGACCGGATCCCTTCCGCGCGACCACGATGATCGAGACGAGGGCTCGGTTCTCGACGGCGTCAGTGAGTACCACCGCAGCGGGCGGACAGAGCTATATCCCCGGCTTGCCGAACTGACCGGCGCACCCAGACCGGATGCGGTGTTCCTCACCTGCGTCGACTCGCGGGTCATGCCCGACGTCATCACCGCCAGCGGGCCCGGCGAACTGCATATCGTGCGCAACGTCGGCAACCTGGTGCCGACCGACGCGGCCGACAAGTCCGTCGATGCCGCGCTCGATGTCGCGTTCAACCAGCTCGGAGTGACTTCGGTAGTGGTGTGTGGACATTCATCATGCGGCGCGATGACGGCATTGCTGTCCAACGGCACCGATCGGCAGACCACCGTAACCACCGCGGTGGGCGAATGGCTCGAACAAGCGCAGGACAGTCTCGTCGCGTTCCGGGATCACCATCCAGCGCGCGCGAGTGCGATGTCCGACGGTCTCAGCGAGGCCGACCAGCTGAGCATCGTGAATGTGGCCATCCAGATGGAAAGGCTGGCCCGCAATCCAATCTTGGCCCCCGCAAAGGATTCTGGCGCATTGAAGGTCTTTGGTATGTTCTTCGACGTCTCGACGGCGCGTGTGTATGAGGTCAATCAGAACGGCATCGTGCGCCCCACCGAGCCCGCCGCGACGTAACTTCAGGCCCCACTTCAGACGTGGCAGCAGGTTAGCTACAGATTGGCGACTAACGTCAAATTGGGGGAAGGCGGACGACCTGAAGGAAGAACCCTTCGATCTGCCGGACCGCACCGATGAATTGGTCGAGGTCGACCGGCTTGGTGACGTAGGCGTTGGCGTGCAGTTCGTAGCTGCGCACGATGTCCTCCTCCGCCGAGGAGGTGGTGAGTACGACGACCGGGATGCAGCTCAGGTCGGGGTCGGACTTGATCTTCTCCAGCAGCTGTCGGCCATCGTATTTCGGCAGGTTCAAGTCGAGCAGGATCAGGTCGGGCCGGGGCGCATCCCGGTACGCACCGCGCCGGTACAGGTAATCCAGACCCTGCTCGCCGTCACGCGCGACATGCAACCTGTTGTGTAGCTTGTTGTGCGCGAAGGCTTCCCGAGTGATGAGCTCGTCGCCTGGATCGTCTTCGACGAGCAGGATGTCGATCGCACGACCGGCCGGTGTCATTCATGTGCTCCTTCTAGAGTGGCCAGATGTTGCCGGTTCACGCTGCCGGGCGGCGACGGGCAGGGTGAACTCAATCCGGGTTCCATCGGTGTAGGACTCGTCGATCCAGATGGTGCCGCCATAGTTCTCGACGATCTTCTTGCACAGCGCCAGCCCGACTCCCGTTCCGGCATACACTTCCCGACCGTGCAGGCGCTGAAAGATGACAAAGACCTTATCGAAGAACTCGGGTGCGATGCCGATGCCATTATCCGACACGCGCAGCAGCCATTTGCCATCGAGATCGCCGGTGCCTCGCTCGGATTCGATGACGACGCGCGGCCGGCGGTCTTTGTGCCGGAACTTCACCGCGTTGCCAATCAGGTTCTGCCACAACATCGTCAGCAGCGTGGGGTCGCAGAAGAGCCGCGGCAGAGGCTGCTTCGGGCGCACGATCTCGGCGTCCGATTCTTCGATCGCGGTGGCGAGGTTGGCCAGCGCGGCGTCCAGCGTCGCGTCGAGGTCGACCTCGGTGTTCGTGATGCCCAGCCGGCCGACTCGGGAGAAGCTCAGCAGGTCGTTGATGAGCACCTGCATGCGTTTGGCTCCGTCGACCGCGAATCCGATGTATTCGATCCCGCGCTCGTCGAGCTTGTCGCCGTAGCGCTTCTCCAGCAACTGGCAGAACGAAGCGACCTTGCGCAGCGGTTCCTGCAGATCGTGCGACGCGACATAGGCGAACTGTTCGAGTTCGGAGTTCGAACGCCGCAATTCGACGGCTTGCGCATCCAGCCGCGCTTGGGCCGACCGCGACACCTCGAGCTCGGTGACGATCCGCTGCCGCATGTTCTCCACATCCACCGCCATGCTTCGGATGTCCCTCGGTCGTCGCGGCGGAGAGATCGTTTCGCCGAAGTTGCCCTCGGTGACCCGCCGGCATGCGGCGGCCAACGCTTGGTAGCGGAAGGGTGATCGCGTGCCGGGTCAGCACCCCCAGCAGTGTCGCCCAGGCAAAGAACACCAGCAGCATCGCGCCCAGCACCCGGTCGCGCCAGTCCTCGATGTGTTTCAGCTCGTCAATTCCGCGCGTCCGGGCGGCGGTCAGGTTGGCATTTTGCACATCGAAAAGCGCACGTAGATGGTCGAATTCAGCCTTGCCACGCTCGGCGACAGCGGGGCTGATCACATTGGGAGCCTTCGGGGTCACGCTGGCGATGAGCGGCTCGGCATAGCTTGTCCGCCAGGCGGCGGCGGCCCGTCTCGATCGCGTCCAGATCGGCGATCAGGTCGGGGTGGTTGGCCACTCGCCGCCGGATATCTTCCGCCGCAGCTTTTTCGGCGCGTTGCCCGTCGTAGTAGGGGGTGAGGAACTGCCGATCGGCGGAGATCAGGTAGCCGCGCGTACCCGTTTCCTGGTCGCGCAGCGCCGCCTGCAGCTGGCCCGCCGCCACCCGCGCCGGATGAATGTCTTCGCTCAGGTCGTTCGACACGTCATCGGTGCGATTCAGCAACACGCACCGACCACCGCGCCGGCGAGCACCATCACACCCATGGTAACAGCACGAGGGCGAGCCATCCCCGCACGCTGAGCTGCAATCGACCATTGACATCCGGTGGTCCGCTCCACGCGCAGCACGGCTATGTCATCGGTCAGCCCGCCGAGTGGTTCGGCGAGTTCCTGGGCGCCGTCGATGATCGCGTCGACAAACGCGGGACCGGCCAGTCCGGCATGCGTGCGGGCCAGCTCGAGCAGACCCGTCCTCGCCGAGACGCTCGCGGCCTCGTCCCGAATACCCCTCGTAGAGCCCGTCGGTGAGCAGCATCAGACCATGACCCGCAGGCAATTCCACCTCGTGCTGCGGCCAATGGCCGGCGCGCAGGCCCAGCGCCGGACCGGCCGGCGGCTCGATCCATTGCACGGCGCCCGCGCCTTGCAGCAACATGCCGGGATGACCGGCGCGGATCGCTTTGATGCGCTCGCCGATCGCGGCGGGATGCTCGAGCGTGAGCACCGTCGCGAAGATCGCCGGTGCCCGCTCGTTCGGCGTGCAGCATCCGCTCCAGCTGCGGCAGCAGGTCCACACCATCGAAGCCCGGCGAAGGTGAGCGTACGCCACGCGATCCGCAGTGCCGCACCCAGGGCGGCCTCGTCGGGGCCGTGCCCTGCGACATCGCCGATCAGGACGTGGACGATCCGGTCCGGGTGTTTGTACGACGTCGTAGAAGTCTCCGCACAGCAGTGCGTCCTCGCGGCTCGGCCGGTATCGGGCCACGATGTCGACGCCCGGGTTGTCCAGCAGCAGCGGCGAGGGCAAAAGCCCGCGTTCCAGCAGCGCGTTCTCGCGGGCCCGAAGCTGGCTTGCGTGCAGGTCCGCGGAAATGAGCTCGGCCCGTTTGCGCTCGATCGCATACATCAGCGCACGCCGCAGCATTTCGGGTTCGACGCGCCCCTTGACCAGGTAATCCTGCGCCCCGGCGGCGACCGCGGAAGCCCCGAAGAATTCGTCGTTCAGCCCGGTCAGCACGACGATCGGGACGGTGGCATCTCGCCTGGCGATCCGGTCGAGAGCGTCCATGCCGGTGGCGTCTGGCAGGTTCAGGTCCAGCAGCACGCAATCCGGCCGCGCCGAGGCCAGCTCGCGTTCCGCGTGCGCCATCGACTGCGCCCACACCACCCGGATATCCGCGAGGCCGTCCGCGATCAGGTCTTCGACGAGTACCGCGTCGGCTCGGTCGTCCTCGACCAACAGCAACGACAACGACTGCCAACTGGCCGTCGAAGTCGCTGGAACGCGCACAGACATCAACGCCTGGTCAGGCCCGGATACGGAGCGCAACCCACGTCCTTCACTTCACTTACCCCCCTGGCCGCGGTAAGCCGGAGCGCCAACGACGACGCGACTGCGGCCCCCACCCCGACCGGCTTCCGAAAGCCCGGCCATAGTCGTAAAGCGGATCCTATGCGGTACGGCTGAGCTTTTCTCACCGATCGGGAAACTGCTCCCATCCCAGTCCCATCCAGGTGCGCGCGCCGCCTCATCGCGGCTACTTGATTTCGGTGAGTGTCAGCGCGGTGCCCGCTGTTTCAGGCAGCGCAGCGGTGCAGCAGAGGCTGACGAGTATCAGGACGGCCATCATCAATCCGACCGCCCAGCCGCCGACCGTCGCCACCAGCGCTCCGGCCAACATCGGCGGCACCGCGCCACCGACGATCCCGCCCGCGTTGAACGCCAGCCCCGCACCGGTGTAGCGGTAGCGGGTGGCGAAGATCTCCGGGATGAAAGCCGCCAGCGGCCCGGTCAACACACCCAAGATGGCGTATGTGACGACGATGCCGACACCGAACAGCACCGCGTTGCCGGTGTCCAGCAGCGGCATCACCGCGAACGACCACGGCAGCCCTACCCCGAACCCGCCCAACAAGACGCGCCGTCGCCCGAGTCTGTCGCTCCACCCACCCGCCAGCGCGGTGGTCACGATCATCGACAATCCGCCAACCACACCGACGAGCAGGATCAGGTCTTTTGAGTGGCCGAGCTCGGTGCGCGCGTAGTTCATCAGATACGTCCCGGCCATGAAGCTCAGCGTGAACGGACCCACGGCGCATCCCGAGGCGAGATAGACCTGTCGGCGCTGTGCCCGGAAGAGCTCTGCGATCGGGGCGCCTGGCACGTGCGCCGGTTCCCGCGACTTTTCCCACGCTTTTTCCTGCGCTTTTTCCTGCGCTTTCTCCTGAGCGAAAACCGGCGTCTCGCCGATGCTGGTGCGCACATAGAGGGCGACCACAACCAGCACCGCGCTGAACAGGAACGGCAAGCGCCAACCCCAGCTCGTGAACGCGGCGCTTTTGTCTCCGATCGTGAAATCGACGGCCAGCAACGCGAGGTTGGCAAGCACCAAACCCACGCCGGCTCCCACCGGGGTGACCATGCCCCATTGCCCGCGCTTGGTCCCCGGCGCGTGTTCGGCGACCAGCAGCGCCGATCCCGCCCATTCGCCACCCAGCGCTATCCCCTGCAGCAGCCGCAACGTGAGCAGGATCAGCGGCCCGGCCACGCCGATCGTTGCCGCGCCGGGCAGCAGGCCCACCGCCACCGTCGACAGACCCATGATCAACAACGTCGCGACCAGGGTGGCCTTCCTGCCGAAGCGATCACCGAAGTGCCCGAAAACGGCCGCGCCCACGGGTCGGGAGAAAAATGCCGCCGCGAAGGTTGCCAGCGAGGCGATTGTGGCCATCGTCGGCCCCAAATGGGGGAAGAAGACACTGGGAAAAACCAGAGCCGCAGCTGTGCCGTAGAGGAAAAAGTCGTAGAACTCGATCGCCGAGCCAACCAGGCTGGCCAACGCCACCCGCGTCATTGGCGCCGGCGCCTCTTCGGTGCGCCGCAAATTCGTCGCCATCACGAGCAAGAATCAGCGCAGCAGTGCCCGCGACATCACCACGCGCTGAATCTGATTCGTGCCCTCATAGATCTGAGTGATCTTGGCGTCGCGCATCATCCGCTCGACCGGGAAGTCGACGGTGTAGCCGGCTCCACCGAACAGCTGCACGGCGTCGATGGTGACCTCCATCGCGACATCTGAGGCCAGGCACTTCGACGCCGCCGAGATGAATCCCAGGTTGCCCTCACCACGTTCGGCACGCGCGGCGGCGGAGTAGACCATCAATCGGGCAGATTCCACCTTCATCGCCATGTCGGCGATCATGAACTGCACGGCCTGGAATTCACTGATCGACTGCCCGAACTGCTTGCGGTCCTTGATGTAGGCGATCGAAGCATCCAGCGCGCCCTGTGCGATACCGACCGCCTGCGCGCCGATGGTTGGCCGGGTGTGATCCAGCGTCGCCAGTGCGGTCTTGAAGCCCGTGCCGGGCTCGCCGATGATCCGGTCGCCGGGAACGCGGCAGTTCTCGAAGTACAACTCCACGGTGGGCGAGCCCTTGATGCCCAGCTTGCGTTCCTTGGGGCCGACGACGAAGCCCTCGTCGTCCTTGTGCACCATGAACGCCGAGATGCCGTTGGCGCCCTTCTCCGGATCGGTCACCGCCATCACGGTGTACCAGGAAGACTTGCCGCCGTTGGTGATCCAGCACTTCGTGCCGTTGATGATCCAGTCGTCGCCGTCGGCCTTGGCCCGAGTCCGCATGGACCCCGCGTCTGAACCCGCCTCCCGCTCGCTCAAGGCGTAAGAGGCCATCGCGGTGCCATCGGCGAGCTGTGGCAGCACCTGCTTCTTCAGGTCCTCGGAGCCGCGCAGGATCAGGCCCATCGTGCCCAGCTTGTTGACCGCGGGAATCAGCGAGGCGGAGGTGTCGACCCGGGCGACCTCTTCGATGACGATGCACGCCGCCACCGAATCCGCACCCTGGCCGCCGTACTCCTCGGGGACGTGCACCGCGTTGAAGCCCGAGGCGTTCAGCGCGTCCAGCGCCTCCTGCGGGAACCGGGAATTCTCATCCACATCGGCGGCGTGCGGGGCGATCTCCTTTTCCGCCAGGGCGCGGATCGCCGCCCGCAACTCCTGGTGCTCCTCGGGCAACTGGAACAGATCAAACGATGGGTTTCCGGCCCATCCAGCCATTTCGGCCTCCTTACTCGTCGCGGGCTAATTTACCCGCAAGTCTCTGCAGTTCCGCATCCTTGGCCCGCACGGTCTCGGCCAGCTGATCCTGGAACGCGACGACCCGGGCCCGCAACTGCGGGTCCGACGACGCCAGGATGCGCACGGCGAGCAGGCCGGCGTTGCGGGCGCCGCCGATTGACACCGTGGCCACCGGCACCCCGGCCGGCATCTGCACGATCGACAGCAACGAGTCCAGACCGTCGAGCCGGGCCAGCGGCACCGGTACCCCGATCACCGGCAACGGCGTCGCGGAGGCGACCATTCCGGGCAGGTGGGCGGCGCCGCCGGCGCCGGCGATGATCACCTCGATGCCGCGGTCAGCAGCGCTGCGGGCGTAGTCGAACATCACCGCGGGGGTGCGGTGCGCCGAAACCACCCGCACCTCGATCGGGATGTCGAACTCCGCCAGCGCCCGCGCCGCATCGGCCATCACCGACCAGTCGCTGTCACTGCCCATGATGACGCCGACCCGGGCCTGCTCCGGCCCTCGGGACTGATTAGCCATGTGAGTCCCATCCGTCCGACCACTGCCCGTGTGACAACCAGTGTGCCGCCAGCTCGGCGCGTTCACGCAGCTTTGTCACGTCTGTGCCCTTCAAGGCCTGGGCACCGAGAAAGTTGACGTGCCCGACCTTGCGGCCGGGCCGTTCGGCCTTGCCGTACAAGTGAACCCGGGCGTCGGGCATCCGCGCGAACAGGTGGTGCAGCCTCTCATCGAGGGTCATCGCAGGCTGCACCGGGGCGCCCAGCACGTTGGCCATCACCGTCACCGGCGCGATGACGTCGGTGTCGCCGAGCGGATAGTCCAGCACCGCCCGCAGATGCTGCTCGAACTGGCTGGTGCGAGCGCCGTCCATGGTCCAGTGTCCGGAGTTGTGCGGCCGCATCGCGAGCTCGTTGACCAGCAACGCACCGCCAGAAGTCCCAGAAGCCGCCTCAGTCCCAGAATTCGCCTCAGTCCCGAAGGTCTCGAAAAGCTCGACCGCGAGCACACCGACCACCCCGAGTTCGTCGGCCACCCGCAACGCCAGCTGCTGCGCGGCCGCGGCCAGTTCCGCCGGCAGCTCAGGGGCGGGGGCGATCACCTGCACGCAGATGCCATCGCGTTGCACCGTCTCTACCACCGGCCAGGCCGCGCCCTGGCCGAACGGGGAGCGCGCCACCAGCGCCGACAGTTCGCGGCGCAGCGGCACTTTCTCCTCGACCAGCACCGGCACGCCGTCGGCCAGGTAGGCGCCGGCGATCTCGCGGGCGTGCTCCAGGTCGCGCGCCATTCGCACGCCCTTGCCGTCGTAGCCCCCACGGACCGCCTTGACCACGATAGGGGCGTCCTTCGGGTCTTTAGTGGCATCCAGGCTCGCCGCGAAGCGGTCTAGGTCGTCGAGGCTGGCCAGGGTATTCAGGCCGACGTACCGCGGCACCGGGGCACCCAGCGCCTCCAACCGCCGCCGCATGACCAACTTGTCCTGGGCGTGCACCAGAGCCTGCGGCGGTGGGGCGACGTTGACGCCGTCGGCGACCAGCTTGTCCAGCAGCTCGGTCGGGACGTGCTCGTGGTCGAAAGTCAGCACATCGGCTCCGGCCGCAACTCGCCGCAGGTCGTCAAGGTCGGTGTGCGATCCGAACACCACATCGGGGGTGACCTGCGCGGCTGGGTCGTCGGCGGCGGTGGCTAGCACCCGCAGCGACTGCCCCAGCGCAATCGCGGCCTGATGCGTCATCCGGGCGAGTTGACCGCCTCCGACCATCGCGACGAGGGGCGTGCGCGTGCGTGTACTCGACACGGCATCATGTTGTCACGGCGCCTCACGGCGCGTCGTGCGGCGGTGACAGATATTCCTTTTGTACGATTTTTGCTTGGCATTTTGCGTCGATCCGTACACTTATGTGTTGTGTCCTTTGCCGATGCCACCATCGCGCGCTTGCCCATGGCCGTTCAGCCCTTGGTGCAGCGCTACCACGAGCTGATCAAGTTTGCCATCGTCGGCGGCACCACATTCGTCATCGACTCGGGGATTTTCTACACGCTTAAGCTGACAATTCTCGAGCCCAAGCCGGTAACGGCCAAGGTCATCTCGGGAGTCATCGCGGTCATCGCGTCCTACGTGCTGAACCGGGAATGGAGCTTCCGCAACCGCGGCGGCCGCGAGCGGCACCATGAGGCCGTGTTGTTTTTCGCGTTCAGTGGCGTGGGCGTGGTGCTGAGCATGGCGCCGCTGTGGTTCGCCCATTACGTCCTGCAGCTGCGGGTGCCCGAAGTGTCGCTGACCATGGAAAACATCACGGACTTCCTGTCGGCCTACATCATCGGCAACCTGCTGCAGATGGCGTTCCGCTTCTGGGCGTTCCGGCGCTGGGTGTTCCCCGAACAGTTCGCCGCCAACCCCGAAAAGGCACTGGAATCGGCCCTCACCGCCGGCGGTATCGCCGAAATCTTCGAGGACGAACTCGAGGACGGCAACGTCACCCTGCTGCGCACCTGGCGCAACCAGCCCGACCGGTTCGGTCAGCTGGGCGACTCCTCCGAGCCCAGGGTTTCGAAAACCTCGTGATATAGCAGCGCGTGCACGTTGCGCAGGCGCGGAATGTTGTAGAACTCCAGCGGATCTTGGGACGCCGACTCGATAATCAGGGTCCCGGTGCGGAACAGCCGCTCGGAAATCCGGTCCCGGAATTCCACGCTGTTGATCCGCGCCATCGGGATGTCGATCCCGCTGCGGGTCAGCACCCCGTGCCGGAACATCACCCGCCGGTTGGTGACGACGAAGTGGGTGGTCAGCCAGCTCAGGAACGGCCACAGCGTCAGCCAGCCCACGATCACCAGCCAGATGCCCCAGACGACCCCGTAGATCACGTTCTTGGCCATCTGGTCCCAATGCGTCGAGTTGACGTACCCGGAGCCCAACGCCGCCAGCCCGGTCGCCAGGATGAGGGCCAGGACGGGCCCGATCAACCGCTTCCAGTGCGGGTGGTGGTGCAGAACGACCTGCTCACCCTTGGCCAGTGCATTCTCCGGATAGCCCATGCTGGTGACATTAGTGCGGGCGAACCCGACGTCCGAGCCCTATGGGTTGAAGAAACCGGCCTGTCCGGCGCCTGAGTTGCCTCCGCCCGAATTGTCGCTGCCGTGGTTCCCAAAGCCCGAGTCGCCCGAGCCGTCGTTGCCGAAACCGGAGTCACCGATGCCGGCGTTGCCAAAACCCACATTGCGCCCGAAGGGCGGGGCAGCGTTCGTGTCCGTGTTCAAGTAGCCGATGTTGACGCCGCCGGCGCCGGTGTTGAAAAAGCCCGTGTTGCCGCCGCCGTCACCCGAATTGAAGAAACCCGCGTTCAGGCCATAGGACCCCGAGTTGAAGAAGCCCTGGTTGGAGCCACCGCCCGAGTTGAAGAAGCCCGTGTTGTAACCGTGACCCGTGTTGCCCAAGCCGGAGTTGGCCGTGCCCGAGTTGAAGAACCCGGAGTTGTCGACGCCTGAGTTCCCGAAGCCCGAGTTGCCGGTGTAGTTGCCCGTGCCGCCGAAACCGGTGTTGGTGTTGCCCGAGCTCCAGAAACCGGTGTTGGTGTTGCCCGAATTCGCCACGCCGGTGTTCGTGTCGCCCGTGTTGAAGAAGCCGGTATTGCCGGTGGCACCGGTCACACCGAAAGTGCCGCCGGGGTTGAAGGCACCCACGTTGAAGAGGCCCGTGTTGAAGTCACCCACATTGTTGACGCCTGCGTTGAACGAGCCCACGTTGTAATTTCCGGAGTTGAACCACCCCACGTTGGCCCCGGTCAGCGCCTGCGGCTCAGAGGGGATGCCGACGCCGCTGTTGAAGCCGCCGACGGAGTTGCCGCCCGCGTTCACCACGCCCACGTTGTCGGTGCCCGCGCTGAAGGCGCCGGTGTTCATATTGCCCGCGTTCGCGAAGCCGGTATTGAGGTTGCCGCTGTTGGCGAACCCGGTGTCCGTCATGCCCGAGTTCACCATGCCCCAGTTGTGGCTGCCGGTGTTCGCTACGCCCTGGTTATGGCTGCCCGAGTTGAAGAAGCCGGAATTGCCGGTGCCCGAATTGAACAACCCCGTGTTGCCGGTACCGGAGTTCCACCCGCCGAACCCGATCTGGTGGTCGCCGGTAAGCCCGATGCCGATATCCCAGTTGCCGGTGTTCGCCAGTCCTATGTTGAAGCTACCGGTATTGCCGTAGCCGAGGTTGTAGCTCCCGGAGTTCCCCAGGCCGAAGTTCCAACTCGTTCCATTGGCGTTGAGCCCGCCGAATCCTATCTGGTGGTCACCGTTAAGCCCGATCCCGATGTTCCCGGTGCCATTGTTCCCCAGGCCGAAGTTGAAGTTGCCGACGTTCCCGAAGCCCAAGTTGACGGTGCCGATGTTCGCGGCGCCGAAGTTCCCTTCGGACGGATTGCCCGCGACGGCACCGGCCGCGTTTCCGTTGGCGATGCCAAAGTTGAGGCCACCGATATTGGCGATGCCGAAGTTGCCGTAGCCGAAGTTGCCGATGCCGACGTTGACCGCGTAGTTGGTTGTCGTGTACGCGTTGCCGTTGCCCAAGCCGAGATTGAACGAGCCGTAGTTGCCGATGCCCACGTTGAACGTGCCGCCGCCGTTCGATGCGGGACCGTTGTTGCCGCTGCCTATGTTGAAGTTACCGATGTTGCCGCTGCCGACGTTGAAATCGCCGGTGTTGCCGATGCCCAGGTTCACCTTCAGACTCGCTAGCAACTGCTGCCAGGACGCGAGCTGCGCGGCCACCGCCGACGCGCCGCCATGGTAGTCAGCCATCGCGGCCACATCCTGGGCCCACATCTGCTCATACTCGGCCTCGGTGGCCGCGATCACCGCGGCGTTTTGCCCGAACAGATTCGAGGTCACCAGCGATACCAGCTGGGTGCGGTTGGCTGCCACCGACGCCGGGTGCACGGTGGTCTCGCGCGCGGCCTCAAAAATGGCGGCCACCGCCCGGGCACTACCGGCCGCGCCCTCGGCTCGCCCCGCCGCCACCCGCAGCAACATCGCATAGGGGGCGGCCGCGGCGGCCATCGCCGCGGAGGCGGCACCACGCCACGACGAACCCGCCAGCCCCGAGGTCACCGACGAGAACGAGGACGCCGCCTGACCCAACTCGGCGCCCAGACTTTCCCATGCCGCCCCCGCGGACAGCATTGGCCCCGACCCTGCACCCACACGCATCCGTAGCGAGTTGATCTCGGGCGGCAATACCGCAAAGTTCGCCATCATGCCACCAATTAACGCAGATGGACCACGTCTGCGGCCAGCACCAAAAATGTGTGGCCGTCATCCGTTTCCAGGCACAATCTGCCCTGGTCATCGATGGCGCACGCCGTCCCAACTATGTCCTTGCCACCCGGAAGCTCGGCGCGCACCCGGGTGCCGACGGTCAGGCTGCGCGCTCTGTAGGCCGCGGCCAGCTGCCGGTCGCCTCCGAGGGCGACCCGCCAGGCGGTGATCCGGCGTTCGAGCTCCCGCAACAGCCGGCAAACCACCTGTTCGCGGTCGGGTGCCGCCACCCCCAGATCGAGCAGTGAGGTGGCCCCATTACCCCGGGGACCCTGTACCTCCTGAGGAACCTGCGTCACGTTGAGTCCCACACCGATCACGACGAATGGCTGCGCGACCTCGGCCAGGATGCCGGCCAACTTGCGTTTGGCCCCTGGGGGACCGGCCAGGACGTCGTTGGGCCACTTGAGGCCCGCCTCGGTCCCCGTCGCTTCAAGTAGCGGGGTCACCGCGTCGACGACAGCCACGCCGGTGGCCAGCGACAGCCAGCCCCACGCGTCGATCGGGACGTCGGCGACACTGACACCGACCGACATGCTGATCTGCGCCCGGGGCGTGGCCGACCAGCTTCGGCCATGGCGCCCACGACCGGCGGTCTGGTGCTCGGCGATCAGGATCGCCCCGCCGATGTCGGCCCCGGAGGCCGCGCGCGCCAGCAGGTCGGCGTTGGTGGAACCGGTCTCCGCGATAACGTCGAGTTGTCGCCACCCCGATTCGGTACCGAGCACTTCGGCACGCAATGCGGCCGCATCCAGCGGAGGTCTCAGCGCGTCGCAACCCATGACCGCCCAGCCTATTACCGGGTCCTTCGGCCTTTCAGCATGTCCAGCACGGCAAGGTGGCTGAACAGCATGCTGGTGCCGATCGGGTTGCCGCCGCCGGGGTAGGCGGTGCCGCTTGGCGCGGCCATTGTGTTGCCCGCCGCGTACAGGCCCGGGATCGGATTGCCGGAGGTGTCGAGGACCCGCGCCGCGGTGTCGGTGCGCAGGCCGCCCTTAGTACCCAGATCGGAGATGCCGAACGCGGCGGCGTGAAACGGTGGCCGGTCGATGGGTGCCAGCGGCGACGCACCACCGGAGAACGCGCGATCGAAGGCCTCATCGCCGCGGCCGAAGTCCTCGTCGATGCCGGCGGCGGCGAATCCGTTGAACCGCCGAACCGTTGCCTCCAGGCGGTCGGCAGGCACACTGATCTTCTCGGCCAGTTCCGAGATCGTCTCAGCGGTGTGCCACAGCCCGGCCGCCTGGTACTTCTCGGTCTCCACGATGGCGACGTTGGCGGCCTTGACCGGTGGCACCTCGCCTTCCTTGTCGTCGTACACCATCCAGTACGGCAGGGTGATCGACCCATCCTGAAGTTGCGCGATGATCTCGCGGCCGGCCCGGTCGTAGGCGCGGGATTCGTTGACGAACCGGTTGCCGTCCTGGTTCACGAAGATCCCTCCGGTGAACCACAGCGCGAACGCGGAACGCCCGTCGGGATGCGTCATGCCCGGCGACCACCACGCCTGGTCCATCAGGTCGGTGTCCGCACCCACCGCAATGCCGGCCTGCAGCGCCAGGCCGCGACTACCACACGATCCCATCGTGTCCCGCGCCTCACCGGGCACACCGTATTCGCGGCGCAGCTCGGGGTTGCTCTCGAAGCCGCCGGCGGCCAGCAGCACTCCCAGCCGGGTGCGGATCGCCCGGCGCTCCCCCGCGCTCTCGACGATCGCACCGACAACCGTGCCTTGCGACACCACCAGCTCGACGAGCGCGGTGTCGCGCCGCAGCGACGCGGTCGGGTACTGCCCGATGGCCTTGAGGAAGCGCGCGATCAACGCGCGGCCGCCGAGGAAGTAGTCGGCGGGGGGTTCGACGCCCAGCCGGTCGGTATCCAGCGGGCCGCGGATCACCTCGCGCAGTTGCGGGGCGGCCGCGACCGCGATCGGTTTGGCGGCGATGTGCCGCTGACCGTCCAGCCGTGCCTTGGGCGCCTTCCCGTAGTAGTCGGGCCAGGGCAGCGGCACGAATTTCAGGTTGGGATCCCGCTCCAGGTACTCGATCAGCGGGGCGCCACCGCGAACATAGGTTTCCTGCAGGTCGCGGGGAGTACGGTCACCGACGACCGCCCGGTAATAGGTCAGCGCGTCCTCGATGGTGTCGTCGGTGCCGGCGCGCAGCAGCACCGGATTGCAGGGGAACCACACCCCACCCCCGCCGGAGTAGGCGGTGGTGCCGCCGAACTTGTCGGTCGCCTCGATGAGCAGCACGTCGAGGCCTTCGCGCGCCGCCGTATAGGCGCCGGTGACACCGCCACCGCCCGACCCGGCGACCAACACGTCGTGTTCTTCGGCCCAGTCGACTCCCGCATTCCCGAACGGATGGTCGCCCATTAGCGGAGACTACTTAAGGACTTATTAAGGGCCACCAACGGGTCACGCGGCCCTGCCGATAACATCGATCACCATGACAAGCGTTACCGACCACACCGCGGAGCCCGCTGCCGAGCACGCCATCGACATCCACACCACAGCAGGCAAGCTGGCCGAGCTGCACAAGCGCCGAGAAGAGGCGCTGCATCCGGTCGGCGAGGCCGCCGTCGAGAAGGTGCACGCCAAGGGCAAGCTGACCGCCCGCGAGCGCGTCTATGCGCTGCTGGACGACGATTCGTTCGTCGAGCTCGACGCGCTGGCCAAGCACCGCAGCACCAACTTCGGCCTCGAGGCAAACCGGCCGCTCGGCGACGGCGTGGTCACCGGCTACGGCACCATCGACGGCCGCGATGTGTGCATCTTCAGCCAGGACGCCACGGTGTTCGGTGGCAGCCTCGGCGAGGTATACGGCGAGAAGATCGTCAAGGTCCAGGAGCTGGCGATCAAGACCGGCCGTCCGCTGATCGGCATCAACGACGGCGCGGGCGCGCGCATCCAGGAGGGCGTCGTCTCGCTGGGCCTGTACAGCCGGATCTTCCGCAACAACATCCTGGCCTCGGGCGTCGTCCCGCAGATTTCGCTGATCATGGGCGCCGCCGCCGGTGGCCACGTCTACTCCCCCGCCCTGACGGACTTCGTGATCATGGTCGACCAGACCAGCCAGATGTTCATCACCGGGCCCGACGTCATCAAGACCGTGACCGGTGAGGACGTCACCATGGAGGAACTCGGTGGCGCCCACACCCACATGGCCAAGTCGGGCACGTTGCACTACGTCGCGTCCGGCGAGCAGGACGCCTTCGAGTGGGTGCGGGACCTGCTGAGCTACCTGCCGCCCAACAACTTCACCGACCCGCCCCGGTACGCCGTGCCCGTTCCCGAAGGCCCCATCGAGGACAACCTCACCGACGAAGACCTCGAGCTGGACACGCTGATCCCGGACTCACCCAACCAGCCCTACGACATGCACGAGGTGATCACCCGCATCCTCGACGAGGACGAGTTCCTGGAGATCCAAGCGGGTTACGCGCAGAACATCGTCGTCGGATTCGGCCGCATCGACGGCAGGCCGGTCGGGATCGTTGCCAACCAGCCCACGCAGTTCGCCGGCTGTCTGGACATCAACGCCTCGGAAAAGGCGGCCCGGTTCGTGCGCACCTGCGACTGCTTCAACATCCCGGTCGTGATGCTGGTCGACGTACCGGGCTTCCTACCGGGCACCGACCAGGAGTACAACGGCATCATCCGGCGCGGCGCCAAGCTGCTGTTCGCCTACGGCGAGGCCACCGTTCCGAAGATCACCGTCATCACCCGCAAGGCCTATGGCGGCGCCTACTGCGTGATGGGCTCCAAGGACATGGGCTGCGACGTCAACATCGCCTGGCCGACGGCGCAGATCGCGGTGATGGGCGCCTCCGGCGCTGTCGGCTTCGTCTACCGCAAGCAGCTGAACGAGGCGGCCAAGGAGGGCAAGGACGTCGACGAGCTCCGGCTGCAGTTGCAGCAGGAGTACGAGGACACGCTGGTCAACCCCTACGTTGCCGCCGAGCGCGGCTACGTCGACGCGGTGATCCCGCCGTCGCACACCCGCGGTTACATCGGCACGGCGCTGCGGCTGCTGGAACGCAAGATCTCGCACCTGCCGCCGAAGAAGCACGGAAACATTCCGCTATGAGTGAGGCAGAAGTGAGCGACGGGAACGAGGCGAGCGATCCGGCCATGACCGACACTCACTCGCAGGAGCCACACATCCAGATACTCAAGGGCAAACCCACCGACGCGGAGCTGGCCGCGCTGATCGTGGTGCTGGGCAGCGCCGGCGGCGGCGCCCCCGCCGGAGCAGCCGGAGCCCACCCGCTGGGGCCTGCCGGTCGACAAGCTGCGCTACGCGATCTCCAACTACCAGCGAGTCACGCTGCAGGAACGCCTACACATGCAGCCGATGACCCGGGTCATACTTGGGTCTGCCTCCCCCGGTCGGCTCAAGGTGCTGCGCCAGGCCGGCATCGACCCGCTGGTCGTGGTCTCCGGCGTGGACGAGGATCTGGTCGCCGCCGGTCTGGAGCCGGGCGCTTCGCCCGCACGACGTGGTCTCCGCGTTGGCCAAGGCCAAGGCCCAGCAGGTGGCGGGCGGCCTGGATCGACCATCGCTGCGGATTGTGTTGTCGTTGGCTGTGATTCGATGCTTTACCTCGACGGCCGGCTGTGGGGCAAGCCGCCATCCGTCGCCGATGCGCGCCTGCTTTGGCAATCGATGGCAGGCCGCGCCGGCGAGCTGTATACCGGCCACTGCGTTATCCGGTTGCTGGACAACGAAATCAATTCACTGTGATACCGCAAACATCAATAACCACAGTGCATTTCGGAACACCGTCAGCGAAGGACCTGGAGGCGTACCTAGCTTGCGGCGAATCGTTGCGGGTCGCCGGGGGATTCACCCTCGACGGCCTGGGCGGGTGGTTCATCGACGGTATCGACGGCGATCCGTCGAACGTGATCGGGCTGAGCTTGCCGCTACTGCGGTCACAGCTGCAGCGGGCCGGGCTGACCATCGCGGCGCTGTGGGCGGGCTGAACCGCAAGCGCTGACGCCGATTCTTCGGCCACCGGTAGGCTCAAAGGCGTGCCGCTGCCCCCAGACCCGAGCCCCACACTGTCGGCCTACGCCCACCCCGAACGGCTGGTCACCGCCGACTGGCTGTCCGCCCACCTGGGCACGCCCGGTCTGGCGATCGTCGAGTCCGACGAGGACGTCCTGCTCTACGACGTCGGCCACATTCCGGGCGCGGTGAAGATCGACTGGCACACCGACCTCAACGACCCGCAGGGTCCGCGACTACATCGACGGCGAGCAATTCGCCGACCTGATGAACCGCAAGGGCATCGCCCGCGACGACACCGTCGTGATCTACGGCGACAAGAGCAACTGGTGGGCGGCCTACGCGCTGTGGGTCTTCACCTTGTTCGGCCACCCCGACGTTCGGCTGCTCAACGGCGGACGTGACCTCTGGCTCGCCGAACGCCGTGACACCACCCTGGACGTGCCGACCAAGACGTCCACCGGCTATCCCGCCGTGGAGCGCAACGACGAGCCGATCCGCGCGTTCAAGGACGACGTGCTGGCCATCCTGGGCAGCGAGCCGCTGATCGACGTGCGCTCACCGGACGAGTACACCGGCAAGCGCACCCACATGCCCGACTACCCCGAGGAAGGCGCGCTGCGCGCCGGCCACATCCCCACCGCCAGGTCGATCCCGTGGGGAAAGGCGGCCGACGAGAGCGGCCGGTTCCGCAGCCGCGACGAGCTGGAAGAGCTGTACGGCTTTCTCGACCCCGACGACAAGACGGTCGTGTACTGCCGCATCGGCGAGCGGTCCAGCCACACCTGGTTCGTGCTGACCCACCTGCTGGGCAAGCCCGGGGTGCGCAACTACGACGGGTCGTGGACCGAGTGGGGAAACACCGTGCGGGTTCCGATCGTCGCAGGCGAAAGCCCGGGGGTTGTTTCTGCCTCTGATGACTCTTCCCGCGCCGCTGGCCGAGGTGGTGTCCGACTTCGCCGAAGTCCAGGGCCAGGACAAGCTCAAGCTGCTGCTGGAATTCGCCAACGACCTGCCCGCCCTGCCCGCCGACCTGGAAGAGGCGGCGATGGAGCCGGTGCCCGAGTGCCAGTCGCCGCTGTTCCTGCATGTCGACGCCAGCGACCCCGAGCGGGTGCGGCTGCACTTCAGCGCGCCCGCCGAAGCGCCGACCACCCGCGGGTTCGCCTCGATCCTGGCCGCCGGCCTGGACGAACAGCCGGTCGCCGACATCCTGGCGGTGCCCGACGACTTCTACACCGACCTGGGTCTGGCCGCTCTGATCAGCCCGCTGCGGCTGCGCGGAATGTCGGCCATGCTGGCCCGGATCAAGCGACGACTGCGCGATGCGGCCTGATTACTCCGATGAGTAGAGACCGGGTATCAGCGCTCGCGGCGCGGCGCATAAACTTCCCCCGACAGACTTGTAAGAAAATCTCTTAGAGACGAATGTCCAGCCAACACAGGAGGCGCTGTGGCTAGTCACGCCAGCTCGAGGATCTCCAAGGTGCTCGTCGCCAATCGCGGCGAGATCGCTGTCCGGGTGATCCGGGCGGCCCGCGACGCGGGGCTGGCCAGCGTGGCGGTTTACGCCGAGCCCGACGCCGAGGCGCCGCACGTGCGGCTGGCCGACGAGGCGTTCGCGCTGGGCGGTCAAACGTCCGCGGAGTCCTACCTGGACTTCGGCAAGATCCTCGACGCGGCGGCGAAGTCCGGCGCCAACGCCATCCACCCCGGATACGGCTTCCTGTCGGAGAACGCCGACTTCGCCCAGGCCGTCATCGACGCCGGGCTGATCTGGATCGGCCCCAGCCCGCAGTCGATCCGCGACCTCGGTGACAAGGTCACCGCGCGTCATATCGCCGCCCGCGCACAGGCCCCGCTGGTCCCCGGCACGCCCGACCCGGTCAAGGACGCCGACGAGGTGGTGGCCTTCGCGAAGGAGTACGGCGTGCCGGTCGCGATCAAGGCCGCCTTCGGCGGCGGTGGCCGCGGCATGAAGGTGGCCCGCAGCATCGAGGAGATCCCCGAGCTGTTCGAGTCGGCCACCCGCGAGGCCGTCGCCGCGTTCGGCCGCGGCGAGTGCTTCGTCGAGCGCTACCTGGACAAGCCGCGCCACGTCGAGGCTCAGGTGATCGCCGACCAGCACGGCAACGTCGTCGTCGCCGGCACCCGGGACTGCTCGCTGCAGCGCCGCTTCCAGAAGCTGGTCGAGGAGGCGCCTGCGCCGTTCCTGACGGACGCGCAGCGCAAGGAGATCCACGAGTCGGCCAAGCGGATCTGCAAAGAAGCCCACTACTACGGCGCCGGCACCGTCGAATACCTGGTCGGCCAGGACGGCCTGATCTCGTTCCTCGAGGTCAACACCCGCCTTCAGGTCGAGCACCCGGTCACCGAGGAGACCGCGGGCATCGACCTGGTGCAGCAGCAGTTCAAGATCGCCAACGGCGACAAGCTGGACATCACCGAGGACCCCACGCCGCGCGGGCACGCCATCGAGTTCCGGATCAACGGCGAGGACGCCGGACGCGGCTTCCTGCCCGCCCCCGGCCCGGTCACCCGGTACGACATCCCCACCGGCCCCGGCGTCCGGCTGGACTCCGGTGTCGAGGCCGGTTCGGTGATCGGCGGCCAGTTCGACTCGATGCTGTCCAAGCTCATCGTGTACGGCGCCACCCGCGAGGAGGCCCTGGCCCGCTCCCGCCGGGCCCTCGACGAATTCCACGTTGAAGGCCTCGCCACCGTCATCCCGTTCCACCGCGCCGTGGTGTCCGACCCGGCCTTCATCGGCGACGACAGCGGCTTCTCGGTACACACCCGCTGGATCGAGACCGAGTGGAACAACACCATCGAACCGTTCACCGGCGGTGACCTCCCCGACGAAGAGGACGCCCGGCCGCGGCAGAAGGTGGTCGTCGAGGTCGACGGCCGCCGGCTCGAGGTTTCGCTGCCCGCCGATCTGGCGCTGTCCAACGGCGCCGACGCCGACGCCGGCGTGATCCGCAGGAAGCCCAAGCCGCGCAAGCGCGGTGCGCACACCGGCGTGGCGGCCTCCGGCGACGCGGTGACCGCCCCCATGCAGGGCACCGTGGTGAAGGTCGCGGTCGAAGAGGGCCAGCAGGTCGCCGTCGGCGATCTGGTGGTGGTCCTCGAGGCGATGAAGATGGAGAACCCGGTCACCGCGCACAAGGAAGGCACCATCACCGGACTGGCGGTCGAGGCCGGCGCCGCGATCACCCAGGGCACGGTGCTCGCCGAAATCAAATAACGGCGGCGAGCGGCGTTACGGGCTCGGTTAAGCAACGTTCCTGTGAATCGGGTTGGAGTTCGTTGTCGTCCCGGCTCACCCCGGGTAGGGTTCAAACGAGGTTGAGTTCACAGCCGCTTGAGTAGCGCCGTGGAATTGCGCCGGGGACTCGTTCGGGGGAGGCGAATTCCGAATTCCCTTGTGGCGAGCCCCATCATCGAAGATGGCGCGATCCACAGCACGAGTCCTCATCGACCGATGGAGTCAACAATGTCTGTGACCCAATCTTGGCCTGAGACCCAATCTCGGGGGGGCCGCACCGCCGAATTCACGGCTCGCACAGGCCCCTCGGGCACCGTGATCACCGCAAGTGGCGAGCTTGACGCCGCCAACGCCGATCACTTCGCCGACTTCGTCGAGCTGCATATCCGCCCCGACAAGCGGGTGATCCTGGACCTGCTGGCCTGGAATTCATTGCTACCGCCGGCTTTTCGGCACTGCATCGGATCAATGTCGACGTGTTCGGGCGCGGGCGCCGACTGGGACCTGGTGCCCGGCCCGGTGGTGCACCGACTGCTGCGGATCTGCGATCCCGACGGCGCCCTGCCGACGACGATGCTCGTTACCGGGACTGGCAACGAAGGCCGGGAACACACCGTGCCGCAAGGCCCACTCCAACTGGTCGCGCAGTCGCGCTAGCGATTTGGCCAACAGCCGGGACACGTGCATCTGGGAGATGCCCACCCGTTCGGCGATCTGCGTCTGCGTCATCGACTCGAAAAACCTGAGTACCAACACCATTCGTTCCCGCTCGGGCAGCGCCTCGAGCAATGGACGCAGCGCCTCCCGGTCTTCGATCCGGTCCAGGCCGATGTCCACGTCGCCCAGCGTGTCGGCGATCGCGCGGGCGTCTTCGTCGTCACTGCCGCCGCCGCTGTCGATGGACAAGGTGTTGTAGGAGCTGCCGGCCACCAGGCCCTCGACGACCTCGTCGCGGTCCATGTCGAGTTCGGCGGCGAGTTCCGTGGCGGTGGGCGCGCGGCCGAGCCGCTGCGACAGGTCGGCGGTGGCCCCGCCCAGCCGCAGGTGCAGTTCCTTCAGCCGCCGGGGAACCTTGACCGACCAGCTGTTATCGCGGAAGTGACGCCGGACCTCGCCCATGATGGTGGGCACCGCGAACGAGACGAAATCCGACCCGGCTTCGACGTCGAAGCGGACGACCGCGTTGACCAGCCCGACCCGGGCGACCTGGACCAGATCGTCACGCGGTTCGCCGCGGCCCTCGAACCGCCGGGCGATGTGATCGGCCAGCGGCAAGCACCGCTCCACGATCTTGTCGCGGTGACGCTGGAAGTCCGTCGAGTCCGTGGCGATGCTGGCCAGCTCACGAAACATCGCCGGGACGTCGGCGTATTCGTTAGGACGCGACGCGGAACCGCCGGCAGGCTCGCGGTGTCACCTGCTGGAGGCCACCCGTCGCGCCGTCAAGGTGATACCGAAGACACTGCCGGCTTCAGCGGGCTCACGACCGTCGTGGAAAGTCTGGACGTCGTCGGCCAACGAAGTCAGCACATGCCAGCTGAAGCTGCCGGGCGCCACGACGTCGTGGGTGTCGCACGCCGCCGATGCCTCGACCACCAGTTCGTCGTCGCGCGGATCCACCACCACGACCAGGGTGGCGTCCGGCGTCGCCGAGCGGATCAGCCGGGTACACACCTCGTCCACCGCCAGCCGCAGGTCCGCCACGGCGTCGAAGTCCAGGTCCTCGAAGGTGCCGATCGCACCCACCAAGGTGCGCAGCATCGCCAGGTTCTCCAGGCGCGCAGCAACATGGAGCTCAACGGCGCGGTGGCCCCGTTGGCGCCTATTAGCGCGCGATTGCGCATCGTCCATCTGCTCTCCCGGCAACTTCTGACTGACACTACTACTGCTGTGGGTGCTGCTTTGGAACCCGCCTGGACCCTGCCTTCAAGCCGGTTAGTCATGATCGCCGCCGACTATAGGCAGCGCCGACCTGACCGGCACTCCGCGCACGCCTGTGGGGGCGCGTCGCGGTGATCGCCGGGATAACGCTGATCATATTGATTTGTTTGGAGTTGGCATGTATCTCGGTGCTTTCGTGATCCTGTCCCCCATGATCGGGTAACCACGCTAGCGCAACATCGCCGGTACTCATCATGGTCTATCCCTGATACCCGCTTGATGACGCGCGTAAAACAACACGGGCCAAGTTTTCCAGGTCTTCCGGGGCCTTCCGAGTTTTCCCAGGTCTTCCGGGTCTTCCGGGGGCCTTCCGGAAGGATTTCCGCACACTGCTGGGCCAGCGTGGTCGTCGGGATGCCGCCACCCCGACGACCACGCCCGGCCTACAGAAGCAGCCCGAATACGCCCGAGCGTCAGGCAGCGCGCTCGCGCGGCCGACTATCGGGATGCGCGGCGTACCACTGCTCCTCGATGCGGCCACCCGGCGATGCTCCACGACAAACCACAGCGCGCCAGCGACCAAGCCGAGCGCGGCGATCAGTATCGTCGTAGAGAGCCACTCGTAATGTCGGTAGCTGGCAGCGACGGCCGTGCTGATCATCCCCGACAACGCCACCACCAGCAGAATCAATCCGGGCCAGAAGAAGTTGTCCTTCATGACGATTCCGGCGTGCGGTTGCGTGGTCCGGGAGTGATCCGTGGATCGTGATGCGTGTCTCCCATCACGTCTCCTCTCTCGTCGGACGAGACACCAAAAATGCTACCCACTTGGCCGACCGAGCGAAATGCCGAATTTGCGCGGGGTCGCGAATACACCGTGTCGAGACGTCCCGCCTCGATTTGGTCAGGTCAACCCAGCGTCCTCGCGGGCTAACACCTCGGGCAGGGAAATTGCCCCGACCGTTGTCACCAGCCACACCACGACCGTTGTGGCCATCCACGATGGAAAGCCGTGAATGGTGAGCCCATGAGTCAAATCCGAGGCAAGAATTAACGCGAAGATGGTCAATACCAGGCCGGTACCGCCAAGGAGCAGCGACGAATAACCGTGGGGCAACTTCAAGATCACCAACGACAGAGCGGCCTGCGCCACCGAGAACACCACCACGGCGACGATGAACCCCGACACCGACAACGAAACTCGGGGAACAACTGATGCGGCCACCACCAGTCCGATCGCCCACGAAACGAGAATCACAACCGCGCGCAGCAGAATTTGCCTCATGGAAATAAGCGTAGGTCTCGGGAGTGTGGGTGTGAAGAACCTCGATGGGGGTCAATAATCGATAACTGCGCCGCCCGTTGAGTGCGGGTCCAAGCCTCAACCGGGACTCAACCGGGCACTATCGGGCCGGCGATCGGGGGCACACTCATGGACAACGTCACCGCCATCAACGTCAACAAAAACCAGCCGGCGCCGTGCCATCCCCACCAGGTGCCCTCGCCGCGCCACACGCGGTAGGTGCGCAGAAACGCCCATAGCCCGGCGATCAACAAGACCAGCGGACCGGCCAAAGCCAGCATCGTCCGCTCCGGCGGGCCACATGCCGCCGTGTCGACACTCGTTCCCCGCAGGTACTGACCCACACCGCCGCCATGAGGACGAAGCCGACCCCGACTACCGCGGCCAACACGGCGAACCGTATGGCGGCCCGGACTTCGTCATCCTCTTCCCCCAACCGATCACCACCCGATCGCTCTCCACGTCCTGCATCTTCCAACCCCGCATCCCTCGTGCGGACGTCACTGCTTCTCCATCGTTAGCTAATCGCTCTGGTTACCCGCGTTCGTTCCGCACTGCGAGCGCCGCTCGGTCCGAATACCCGCTTTAGACCAAGGTTAACCGCGTCGGGCCACCGTCACAGCCTCGTTACCGCGGCCAACGCGCCGCGCACGCCGGCTATCGCCGCGTCGATGTCGGCGCGCGACACGGTCAGCGCCGGACGGAACCGCACGCCGTCCGTGCCGGTGGGCAGCATGATCACCGCCGCGTCGCCACAGCTGGCGGATCAACTCGTCGCGGTCGGCCGCGGTCGGCATGCTGAACGCGCACATCAGGCCGCGGCCCCGCGGGTCGAGAACCAGCGCCGGGAAGTCTTCGGCGAGCTCGTCGAGCCGGGCGCGCAGGTAGCGACCGTGCTCGGCGGCGCTGCTCGAACAACTCGTCGGCCTCGATGACCTCCAGGATGCGGCGGGACCGCACCATGTCGGCGAGGTTGCCACCCCACGTCGAGTTGATCCGCGAGCTGACCGCGAAGACGTTGTCGGCGATCTCGTCGACGCGGCGACCCGCCATCACCCCGCACACCTGCGTCTTCTTGCCGAACGCCACGACGTCGGGCGCTACGCCCAATTGCTGGTAGGCCCAAGGGGTTCCGGTCATCCCGCAGCCGGTCTGCACCTCGTCGAAGATCAGCAGCGCGTCGTACTCGTCGCACAGCTCGCGCATCGCCGCGAAGAACTCCGGGCCGGAAGTGCCGGTCGCCGCCCTCGCCCTGGATCGGCTCGGCGATGAAGCAGGCGATGTCGTGCGGGTACGCCTCGAACGCCGCGCGGGCCTGGCGCAGCGACTCGGCTTCCAGCGCGTGCATGGCCCGCTCGTCCAGGCCCGGCCGGATGAACGGCGCGTCGATGCGCGGCCAGTCGAATTTCGGGAAGCGCGCCACGTTGACGGGCTCGGTGTTGGTCAGCGACAGCGTGTAGCCGCTGCGGCCGTGGAACGCCCCGCGCAGGTGCAGCACCCGGGTGCCGAGCGCCGGGTCGATGCCGCGGGCCTCGTTGTGCCGGCTCTTCCAGTCGAACGCGACCTTGAGCGCGTTCTCCACCGCCAGCGCGCCGCCGTCGACGAAGAACAGATGCGGCAGCGCCGGGTCGCCCAGCACCCGGGCGAAGGTCTCGACGAAGCGGGCCATCGGCACCGTGTAGATGTCGGAGTTGCTGGGCTTGTTCAGCGCGGCCTCGGCGAGTTCGGCGCGGAATCCTTCGTCGCCGGCCAGCGCCGGATGGTTCATGCCCGAGCGCCGACGAGGCGAAGAAGGTGAACATGTCGAGGTAGCGGCGGCCGTCGCGGGCGTCGACCAGATACGAGCCGGCCGAGCGGGTCAGGTCGAGCACGAAGTCGAAGCCGTCGACCAGAATGCTGCGCGCCAGCACCTCATGGACCTGGTCGGGTTGGATCAGCCGATCAGTGAGCGCACAGTGGGTCAGGACGGCGGTCATGCCGCCCATCATAACGCTGATTTTTACGGAATCTTGATGCTTATCGTGTAAATTTTACGGTACATGCTGACGATCGCTGTAAAAAGTATTCAATATGATGGTGCTTCGGGTCCGCACGTTGGCGGCTGTCCGGATCCGTTGCAGCAGATCTTCGAGCGCGCGCGGCGGACTCGACGCGCACCAGCAGGATGTAGCTTTCCTCGCCGGCCACCGAATGACACGACTCGATCTCCTCGATGTGTTCCAGGCGGGCGGGCGCATCATCGGGTTGAGATGGATCAAGAGGAGTGATGGCCACGAACGCCGACAGCATGTGCCCGACCGCCTCCGGGTTGATTCGCGCCGAATACCCCGCCACCACGCCGCGCGACTCCAGCCGGCGCACCCGCGACTGGACCGCCGAGACCGACAGGCCGGCGCTGGCGGCCAACTCCGCCAACGTGGCGCGGCCGTCGGCGACCAGCTCGCGCATCAGGATCCGGTCGATATCGTCGAGCGTCTCGCCCATGGCCGGAGACTATCGCAGGAGCGGCCCATTCGAGGGCACACCTTGAGCCCGGCCAACAGGCTGGTGACCTGGCAGCTGCGCGCGCGGTTCGCCGCCGGGCTGTCGGCAATGTACGCCGCCGAGGTGCCCGCCTACGCCACGCTCGTCGAGGTCAGTGCGCAGGTCAACGCCGATCACGTGGCACGCAATCCCGGGCGCCGAACGACTCGGCTCGCTGCAACGGGTCACCGCCGAGCGGCACGGCGCCATCCGGGTCGGCAGCCCCGCGGAACTCGCCGCCGTCGCCGACCTGTTCGCCGCGTTCGGCATGTAGCCGGTCGGCTACTACGATCTGCGCAGCGCGCCGTCACCAGTTCCGGTGGTGTCCACCGCGTTTCGGCCCATCGACGCAGACGAGCTGGCGCGCAACCCGTTCCGGGTGTTCACCTCGATGCTGGCCACCGCCGACCCGCGCTTCTTCGACGCCGGATCTGCGCGCCCGCGTGGACGGCGTTCCTCGAGCGCCGCCAGCTGTTCGACCCGGCCTTGCTGGCCCAGGCGCGGCTGATCGCCGCCGACGGCGGCTGCGACGCCGAGGCGGCGCCGGATTTCGTCGCCGCGGCGGTCGGCAGCTTTCGCGCTCTCCCGCGAACCGATCGACAAGTCCTGGTACGACGAGTTGTCGGGGGTGTCGGCCGTGGCCGCCGACATCGCCGGGGTCAGCTCCACCCACATCAACCACCTGACCCCGCGCGTCCTCGACATCGACGATCTGTACCGCCGGATGACCGAGCGCGGCATCGACCATGATCGACGCCATCCAAGGCCCGCCCCGCACCGACGGACCCGCCGTGCTGCTGCGCCAGACCTCGTTTCGCGCGCTCGCCGAACCACGCCGGTTCCGCGGCGCAGACGGCGCCGTCAGCCGACGGGCAGCCTGCGGGTGCGGTTCGGCGAGGTCGAGGCGCGCGGTGTCGCGCTGACACCGCTCGGGCCGCGAACGCTACGACGCCGCGATGGCTGGGCGTTGGCATGCTGGGCTTGTTGGGCTCAGCGTGTTCGGGAGGGGGCCCGCCCGAGTCTGGAGCCGGTACTTCCCGTCCACCGACGCGGAGATGGCCGCGCAAGGGCTGGCCTACTACCGCGGCGGCGATCCGTCGGCACCGATCGTCTACGAAGACTTCCTGCCCGCGTCGGCGGCGGGGATCTTCCGCTCCAACCTGGACGGCGACACCCAGCGCCGGTGATGCGATCGACGATTCCGGATACGGCATCGAGTGGCTGGCCGGAGCGATCGGCCGCCACATCCACGACCCGTACGCGCTCTACGAAGCGACCTTCCCAGGAGGCACCGCGATGAGCGGCGACAGCCGACGAATTGCGTGCCCGGGCACGTGACGCCCTGGCGGCCGTCGGAGCCGATGTCACGCTCGGCGAGCCCGGGCGAGCACGGCCTGCCGGCCGAGCACTCCCGATCACCGGCGACGTGCTGTTCACCGTCGCCGAAACCACGCCCGAACAGGCCGAACACGCGATCGCCGACGCGGCCCAGGCATTTTCGGCATGGCGCAGCACCCCGGCCCCGGTGCGCGGCGCGCTGGTGGCCCGGCTCGGCGAGCTGCTCACCGCGCACAAGAGCGACCTCGCGACCCTGGTGACCGTCGAGGCAGGCAAGATCACCTCCGAGGCGCTCGGCGAAGTGCAGGAGATGATCGACATCTGCCAGTTCGCGGTCGGCCTGTCCCGCCAGCTCTACGGCCGACCATCGCGTCCGAGCGGCCCGGCCACCGGCTGATGGAGACCTGGCATCCGCTCGGCGTGGTCGGCGTGATCACCGCGTTCAACTTCCCGGTCGCGGTCTGGGCGTGGAACACCGCGATCGCGCTGGTCTGCGGGGACACCGTGGTGTGGAAGCCCTCCGAGCTGACCCCGCTGACGGCGCTGGCCTGCCAGGCGCTGATCGACGCGGGCCGCCGCCGATGTCGGTGCGCCGCCGGCGGTCAGCGGCCTGCTTCATGGGCGGCCGCGACCTCGGCGAGCGGCTGGTCGACGATCCGCGGGTCGCGCTGTTGTCCGCGACCGGCTCGGTGCGGATGGGCCAGCAGGTCGGCCCACGGGTGGCCCGGCGGTTCGGCCGGGTGCTGCTGGAACTGGGCGGCAACAACGCGGCCATCGTCACGCCGTCGGCCGACCTGGACCTGGCGGTGCGCGCCATCGTGTTCGCCGCCGCCGGCACCGCCGGCCAGCGCTGCACCAGCCTGCGCCGGCTGATCGTGCACCGCTCGGTGGCCGACGACGTCGTCGAGCGGGTCGTGTCCGCCTACCGGCAGCTGCCGATCGGCGACCCGTCGGCCGCCGGCACGCTGATCGGGCCGCTGATCCACGAGACCGCCTACCGCGACATGGTGGGAGCGCTGGAACAGGCACGCGCCGACGGCGGTGAGGTGGTCGGCGGCGACCGCCGGCACGCTGGACGTGCCGGGCGCCTACTACGTCGCGCCCGCCGTGGTCCGGATGCCGTCGCAGACCGCCATCGTGCGCGACGAGACGTTCGCGCCGATCCTCTACGTGCTGACCTACGACGACCTCGACGACGGCGATCGCGCTCAACAATGCGGTGCCACAAGGGCTTTCGTCGGCGATCTTCACCACCGACCTGCGCGAGGCCGAGCGCTTCCTGGACGGATCCGACTGCGGGATCGCCAACGTCAACATCGGCACGTCCGGCGCCGAGATCGGCGGCGCGTTCGGCGGCGAGAAGCAAACCGGCGGCGGGCGGGAGTCCGGTTCGGACGCGTGGAAGGCCTACATGCGGCGCGCCACCAACACCGTCAACTACTCGAGCGAGCTGCCGCTGGCCCAGGGCGTGGAGTTCGGCTGACGCGCGCTCTGGCGGTTCCCTTACTTGTCATATGTACTATCAACACATGGCAACAGCCAGGAGGCGGCTATCCCCCGAGGACCGCCGAGCTGAGTTGCTTGCTCTGGGGGCGGAGGTCTTTGGGAAGCGGCCTTATGACGAGGTCCGCATCGACGAGATCGCAGAGCGGGCTGGGGTATCACGCGCACTGATGTATCACTACTTCCCTGACAAGCGGGCATTCTTCGCCGCGGTCGTCAAGGACGAGGCCGATCGGCTCTACGAGGCCACCCAAAGCCTGCCCGCCGACCGGGTTGACCATGTTCGAGGAGATGCGGATCGGCGTGCTGGGCTACATGGCCTACCACGAGCAGAATCCGGAGGCCGCGTGGGCCGCCTATGTCGGCCTGGGCCGGTCCGACCCGGTTCTGCTGGGCACTCGGACGAAGCCAAGAACCGCCAGCTCGAGCACATCATGCAGCGCATCGGCGAGCTGCTGGACGGCATCCCTGGGGCCAAGCTGGAGCCGGACGTCGAGCGCGACCTGCGGGTGATCCTCAACGGCTGGCTGGCGTTCACCTTCGAGATCTGCCGGCAGCGAATCATCGACCCGTCGACCGACGCCGAGCGCCTCGCCGACGCCTGCGCGCATGCGCTGCTGGACGCGATCGCCCGGGTGCCGGATATTCCCCCCGAGCTGGCCGAGGCGATGGAATCGCGCGGGACGTCCCGCAACCGTAGCGTCGGTGCTCGCGAGCACCGAGTTGTCGGTGACCCGCTGGCACGCATGGCGAGGTGAGCGCACCGTGCTCGGTGACCCGCATCGCGCCGGTTCAGCGCGGTCACCCGCGAGTGGTTCGCCGGCACGTTCGCCGCGCCCACCGCCGCGCAGGCCGACGCCTGGGCGGCCATCGCCGACGGCAACAACACGCTGGTCATCGCGCCGACCGGTTCGGGCAAGACGCTGGCGGCATTCCTGTGGGCCATCGATCAACTGGCCGCGCACGCCCGACCGGCCAGCCGGGCACCCGGGTGCTCTACGTGTCCCCGCTCAAGGCGCTGGCGGTCGACGTCGAGCGCAACCTGCGCACCCCGCTGACCGGCCTCACCCGCATCGCGGAGCGCCGCGGTCTGCCCGCGCCCGACATCAGCGTCGGCGTCCGTTCCGGTGACACCCCGCCCGCGCAGTCGCCGCCAGCTCATCGCCACGCCGCCCGACGTGCTGATCACCACCCCGGAGTCGCTGTTTCTGATGCTGACCTCGGCCGCCCGCGAGACCCTGACCGGCGTGCAGACCGTGATCGTCGACGAGATTCACGCCATCGCCGCCACCAAGCGCGGCGCACACCTGGCGCTGTCGCTGGAGCGGCTGGACGACCTGTGTCAGGACCGGCCCGCGCAGCGCATCGGGTTGTCGGCGACCGTACGTCCGCCCGAGGAGCTCGCCCGGTTCCTGTCCGGACATTCCCCGACGACCATCGTCGCCCCCCCGTCGGCCAAGACCTTCGAGCTCACCGTGCAGGTGCCGGTGCCCGACATGGCCAACCTGGCGAACAACACCATCTGGCCCGACGTCGAGGCGCGGCTGGTCGACCTGATCGAATCGCACAGCTCGACCATCGTGTTCGCCAACTCGCGCCGGCTGGCCGAGCGACTTACCGCACGGCTCAACGAGATTCACGCCGAGCGGTCCGGGGGCGCGCCGACCGGGGGACGCGCAACCCGCAGGTCGCCGGCGGGGCGCCGGCGCACATCATGGCCAGCGGGCAAACCTATCGGCGCCCCCCCGCTGCTGGCCCGCGCCCACCACGGCTCGGTCAGCAAGGAGCAGCGCGCCCTCGTCGAGGAGGACCTCAAACGCGGGCGGCTCAAAGCGGTGGTCGCGACCTCGAGCCTGGAACTGGGCATCGACATGGGTGCGGTCGATCTGGTGATCCAGGTGGAGGCGCCGCCGTCGGTGGCCAGTGGCCTGCAGCGCATCGGGCGGGCCGGTCACCAGGTCGGCGAGATCTCGCGGGGCGTGCTGTTCCCCAAACACCGCACCGACCTGATCGGCTGCGCGGTCAGCGTGCAGCGGATGCTCGCCGGCCAGATCGAGACGATGCGGGTGCCGGCCAACCCGCTCGACATCCTGGCGCAGCACACCGTGGCGGCGGCGGCGCTGGAGCCGCTGGACGCCGACCGGTGGTTCGACACCG
Organism: uncultured Actinomycetota bacterium; assembly: GCA_963748885.1. Lineage (GTDB taxonomy): Bacteria > Actinomycetota > Actinomycetes > Mycobacteriales > Mycobacteriaceae > Mycobacterium. Next base: position 5,498 of record CAVVLC010000061.1, on the reverse strand, counting down.
TGCGCCGCAGCGCCCCGTTCGCGACGCTGCCGCGCAGCGTCTTCGAGGCCACGCTCGACCTGCTGTCCGGCAAATACCCGTCCACCGAGTTCGCCGAGCTGCGGCCGCGGCTGGTCTACGACCGGGATGCCGGCACCCTGACCGCGCGGCCCGGTGCGCAGCGGCTGGCCGTCACCTCCGGCGGCGCCATCCCCGACCGCGGGCTGTTCACCGTCTACCTGGCTAGCGAAGCCGAAAAGCCTTCGCGGGTAGGCGAACTCGACGAGGAGATGGTCTACGAGTCCCGCCCCGGTGACGTCATCTCGCTGGGTGCCACCAGCTGGCGGATCACCGAGATCACCCATGACCGGGTGCTGGTGATCCCCGCACCCGGCCAGCCGGCCCGGTTGCCGTTCTGGCGCGGCGACACCGTGGGCCGCCCGGCCGAACTCGGCGCCGCGCTCGGCGCGTTCACCGGCGAACTGGCCGGGCTGGACCGCGGACGCATTCGACAATCGTTGTGCGGGTTTAGGTTTCGACGACTACGCAACCGACAACCTGTGGCAGCTGCTGGACGAGCAGCGAACCGCCACCGCGGTGGTGCCCACCGACACCACGCTGCTGGTCGAGCGGTTCCGCGACGAGCTGGGCGACTGGCGGGTGATCCTGCACTCCCCGTACGGGCTGCGGGTGCACGGGCCGCTCGCGCTGGCCGTGGGCCGGCGGCTGCGCGAACGCTACGGCATCGACGAGAAACCCACCGCCTCCGACGACGGCATCGTGGTGCGGCTGCCCGACACGCCTCGAAGACGCCGCTGGACTACCGTCGGCGGACCGGGCCGAGTTGTTCGTCTTCGACGCCGACGAGATCGACCCGATCGTCACCGCCGAGGTGGGCGGCTCGGCGCTGTTCGCGTCCCGGTTCCGGGAATGCGCGGCCCGCGCCCTGCTGCTGCCCCGCCGGCACCCCGGCAGCGCTCGCCGCTGTGGCATCAGCGCCAGCGCGCCGCCCAGTTGCTCGACGTGGCCCGCAAGTACCCCGACTTCCCGATCGTGCTGGAGACCGTCCGGGAATGCCTGCAGGACGTCTACGACGTCCCGACGCTGGCCGAGCTGATGGCCGGTATCGCCCAGCGCAAGATCCGGGTCCTGGAAGTCGAAACCGCGACGCCCTCGCCGTTCGCCGCTTCGCTGCTGTTCGGCTACGTCGGCGCGTTCATGTACGAGGGCGACAGCCCGACTGGCCGAACGCCGCGCCGCGGCGCTGTCGCTGGACAGCACGCTGCTGGCCGAACTGCTCGGCCGGGTGGAGCTGCGCGAGCTGCTCGATCCCGAGGTCATCGCCGCGACCGGCCGCCAACTGCAACACCTGTCCGACGACCGGGCTCGCACGCGACGCCGAGGCGGTGGCCGACCTGCTGCGGCTGCTCGGGCCCGCTGACCGAAGACGAGGTCGCCGCCCGGCCAGCTGGGCACCCCGCTTGCGGGGACGCCGACGGCTCCGGTTCGAGACATCGGCGGCTGGCTGGAGGGCCTGCGCGCGGCCACGCGCGCGCTGACGGTGTCGTTCGCCGGGCGCAGCTGGTGGGTGGCCATCGAGGACATCGGCCGGCTGCGCGACGGCGTCGGCGTCGCGGTTCCCGTCGGCGTGCCGGCCAGCTTCACCGAAGCGGTCGCCGACCCGCTCGGCGAGCTGCTGGGCCGCTACGCCCGCACCCACGGCCCGTTCACCACCGCGGCCGCCGCGGCACGGTTCGGGCTGGGGCTGCGGGTGACCGCCGATGTGCTGGGCCGGCTGGCCGCTCGACGGCCGGCTGGTGCGCGGCGAGTTCGTCGCACCGGAGGTGCCCCGACACCGGGAGCACCGGAGGCGAGCAATGGTGCGACGCCGACGTGCTGCGGATCCTGCGGCGGCGATCGCTGGCCGCGCTGCGCGCCCAGGTCGAGCCGGTCAGCACCGCCGCCTACGGCCGCTTCCTGCCGGCCTGGCACGCAGGTGGGCACCCGATCAGCGGCCAACTCCGGTCTGGACGGGCTGGCGGCGGTCATCGATCAGCTGGCCGGCGTGCCGGCTGCCGGCCTCGGCGATCGAACCGCTGGTGCTGGGCCACGCGGGTCCGCGACTACTCCCCGGCGATGCTCGACGAGCTGCTGGCCTCCGGCGAGGTCATCTGGTCGGGCGCCGGGTCGATCTCGCGGCAGTGACGGCTGGATCGCGTTCCACCCGGCCGATTCCGCGCCGCTGACGCTGGCCGCCGCCGCCGAGATCGATTTCACCGACAGCCCACCGCGCCATCCTGGACACGCTGGCCGGCGGCGGCGCGTACTTCTTCCGGCAACTGCACCGGAGCGGGATCGGCGAGACGGAACTCAAAGCATGCGCTGTGGGAACTGATCTGGGCCGGCCGGGTCACCGGCGACACGTTCGCGCCGGTGCGCGCGATGCTGCGGCGGCACCGGTAGCCGCAAACGTTCCGCGCCGGCGCACCGGCAGGCCGCGCAGGCACGCCCGCCACGCCTGAGCCGCTACAGCGTCGCGCACGCCCAGCACCGCGCCACCGATCCCACCGTCGCCGGCCGCTGGTCGGCGCTGCCGGCTCCCGAGCCGGACTCCACCCTGCGGGCCCACTACCAGGCCGAGCTGCTGCTGAACCGCCACGGCGTGCTCGACCAGGGGCGCGGCGTCGGCCGAAGGCGTGCCGGGCGGGTTCGCCACGCTCTACAAGGTGCTGACGCGCGTTCGAGGACAGCCGGCCGCTGCCAGCGCGGCTATTTCGTCGAGTCGCTGGGCGGCGCCCAGTTCGCGGTCGCATCGACCGTCGACCGGCTGCGCAGCTACCTCGACGGTGTCGACCCGAACGACCGCGAATACCGGGCGGTGGTGCTGGCCGCCGCCGACCCGGCCAACCCGTACGGCGCCGCGCTGCCCTGGCCACCCGCCGGCGAGACGGCGACACCGGCGCCAGGCCGGGCCGCAAAGCCGGGCGCGCTGGTCGTGCTGGTGGACGGCGAGCTGGCGTGGTTCCTCGAGCGCGGCGGGCGCTCGCTGCTGACCTTCACCGATGACGACCCGCGCCGACCACGCGGCGGCCGTCGGCCTCGCCGACCTGGTCGCGAGCCCGGCGCGTCGACTCGATCCTTATCGAGCGCATCGACGGCGCGCCCGTACTGCAGCCCCAGGGCGGTCGGCTCAGCGGCCGATCGCGCTGTGGCCGACGCCGGTTTCGCCCGGACTCCACGCGGGCTGCGGCTGCGGTGAACGCATGCCCGAGGGTGACACCGTCTTCGCACACCGCGGCCACGCTGCGGAAGGCACTGGCCGGTCGCACGCTGACGCGCTGCGATGTCCGGGTGCCGCGGTTCGCGACCGTCGACCTGACCGGTCAGATGGTGGACGAGGTGCTGCAGCCGGGGCAAGCATTTGTTCATCCGGGTCGGGCCGGCCAGCATTCACTCGCACCTGAAGATGGACGGCAGTTGGCGGGTCGTGCGACCGTCCGGCACGGGCCGATCATCGGGCCGAATCATTCTGGAAGCCAACGATATCCGCGCCGCCGGCGATCGACCTCGGCGTGCTGGAGATCCTCGAACGCGACCATGACGGCGACGTCGTCGCTCACCTGGGACCCGATCTGCTGGGCGACGATTGGGACCCAGCAGGTTGCCGCCGCCAACCTGGCTGCGCGGCCCGGATCGGCCGATCGCGCGAGGCACTGCTGGACCAGCGAGTGCTGGCCGGGATCGGCAACGTGTACTGCAACGAACTGTGTTTCGTCAGCGGACACCTGCCGACCGCGCCGGTCAGCGCGCTGGCCGATCCGGCACCGCCTGGTGTCCCGCGCCCGCGACATGTTGTGGACCAACCGCTTCCGCAGGAATCGCTGCACCACCGGCGACACCCGGGCAGGCCGGCAACTCTGGGTGTACGGGCGAGCCGGGCAGGCCTGCCGTCGCTGCGGCACGCCCGATCAAGCGTCGACGACACCGGCGACCGAGTGGCGTATTGGTGCCCGGTCTGCCAACGTTGATCGCCCACGGCATGGCTGTCAGGTTAACGATCGGACCCGCATGTGCAGGGTCGTGCCGAGAGCTGTTCGCGGCATGCGATGATCGCAGGGTCAGCAACTTGGCTTGCTGTCAGCAATATTGGCGTGCCGCTTTGCGGACAGGTTGAGAGAGGACGACCATCCACGTGCGCTCGCCCAGCCCTGTCCGATCACGAACGGCCGCGCTCGTCCTATTGGTCGCGCTGCTCGGCCTCGTGGGGTGTTTCAGCCCCGATCGCCCGTGCCGACGCCGTCGACGACAACTTCTTGAATGCGCTGCAGTCCAAGGGCATCACCTTTGCGTCAGCAAGCCGCGATCGTCGCCGCTCACCAAGTCTGCGATGAACTCGATCGCGGACGAGACAAGAGCGACGTCGCGAACGACGTGATGCAACAGAGCAACCTGGACGGCTACCACGCCGGGTTTTTCGTCGGGGTCAGCGTTGCCGCGTTCTGCCCCAGGCATGCCGGCGGGTAAATCGTTATACGCGCGTAACGCGCATGAAGCGTCATCGGTAACGCGCGCCCCTAAACTCGGGTCACCGACTACGACGGAGAGCCATAGGTGATCACGAAAGTATTGTTGGGTGCCGCATTCGCGTTTGCTGCCGCGGTGGGCCTAGCAACACCGGCCGGCGCCGATCCCAGCGCCTTCGGAGTCCTCAGCTGCAACTGCCAGGAAGCGACGGACGTCGGGGCTATCGGCTTGGACCAGACGAGCCTGGGAATCCAGAACGGCATTGCCGACCTGATCGCCGTCCCGGCCCCGGCCATCGGGTAACCAACCGCTCAGCCCGCCGATGGCGGTCGGGGCATCACCGTCCCCTTGAGCTCTGCGCCGATTGAAATCTCGTCGTATTTCGCCTGCTTGCGTTTGCGCCAGCCGGTGCCGGCCGAGATCGGGGGCGCCATCAACGGCGGCATGGGGAACGAGGCGTCCTCCGCGGTAATCGGCGTCGCCGCCGAAGCGAGTTGAATCGGCCCTTGCGACGAGGGCAACAGCCCCACCACCGCGGGCGGCGCGGTCAGCTTGCCCAATGACACGCCAACACCTATCGCCGCCGTGGGCTCTGCCGAGAGACCTGCGGCGCCGAGCGCACGCAACCCGCTGGCCCCCGCCGCCGCCGCGCCTCCCACGGACTGCATGCCTTCCGTCAGACCCTGGCCGATGTCGCCGCCCACACTCTGCAATGCCTGCGCTGAGGTGTTCTGCGCCAGATAGCTCAGCATGTTGATCGGGAAGCCCGACGAGATGAACTGGTTGGCATAGGTGTTCGCCAGCCCGAACCAGCCGCTGTTGGGGTCGAAGGCCTCGATCGACGAGATTAACGAATCTATCGGTGTGGTAGCAGCGGGCGTCGCGGCGGCTGCTGCAACGGCAGTGGATTGGGTGGTTGCCGCCGCCGGATCGGCGATCTGGGGCGGTGAAGAGAACAGGGTCACCGTGGTGGCCTGCGCCGAGCTCGCCTGATA
>CAVVLC010000060.1:0-18678 GCA_963748885.1 uncultured Actinomycetota bacterium | reverse complement strand
GCGGTATCCGTCGTCACGCGAGAGCGTCGAGTCGGCCAGGCCGGCGAACATCGCCGCCCGGCCCTCGATGAACGAGAGAAATTCGTGCGGCCCAAGGCGTTTGGCGGCACGCTCGCGTTCGGCGAGGGCATTGTAGGTGGTGTTGAGGCACTCCCAGATCTCGCTGGATGTGACTTCCCGGGCCGACTGTGCGTTTTCGCGCGCCGCCGAGATCGCGTCGACGATCGAACAGCCGCCCTCGTTGCCGGTGCTGAACGCGACCAGGTCGGTCAGCGACCAGACATCCAACTCGTGGTCCGGCGGCTCGATGCCGAGCACCAGCAGCAGCAGGCGCGAGGCTTGGTCGGGATCGACGCTGGAGTCCTCCAGCAATTGATGGACGGCGACGTCGAGAATGCGCGCGGTGTCGTCGGCGCGCTCGACGTAACGCCCGATCCAATAGAGCGCCTCGGCATTGCGGGCCAGCATCAGCGGATCGCCCGCTGCTGTTGCTGTTGCTGTTGCTGTTGCTGTTGCTGGAATGTTGCTGTTCCCGGGTTGTTCGTTCTGCAACTTACCAACCTGCTGCGACAGTTGCTGCGACTGTTTTTGCGACGGTGCCGATCCGTCGGACGACGGTTCGGGCGACGGCTTTGGCAGCGAACGCACCACCTCGGCGGCACCCAGCTCGCGGTCGGCCGCCGACGCGCGCGGCGCCAGCACCCAGGTGTCCTTGGAGCCGCCGCCCTGGCTGGAGTTGACCACCCGCGACCCCTCGACCAGCGCGACGCGGGTCAGCCCGCCCGGCAGCACCCACACGTCGTTGCCGTCGTTGACCGCGAACGGCCGCAGGTCGACGTGGCGGGGCGCCAGCGTGCCGTCCGATCCGGGTCGGCACGGTCGACAGTTCCACCATCGGCTGGGCGATCCAGCTGCGCGGATCGTCGCGAATCTTCTTGCTGATCGTGGCCAGTTCCTTTTCCGAGGCTTCCGGGCCGAACACGATGCCGTAACCGCCGGAGCCTTCGACCGGCTTGATGCACCAACTCGCGGATCCGGTCCAGCACCTCTTCGCGTTCGTCATCCAGCCAGCAGCGGAAGGTGTCGACGTTGGCCAGCAGCGGCTTCTCGCCGCAGGTAGTACTCGATGATCGGTCGGCACATAGGTGTAGACGAGTTTGTCGTCGCCGACACCGTTGCCGACCGCGCTGGAGATGACGACGTTGCCGGCGCGGGCGGCGTTGACCAGCCCGGCCACCCCGAGCACCGAGTCGGCGCGGAACTGCAGCGGGTCCAGGAAGTCGTCGTCGATGCGCCGGTAGATGACGTCGACCTGACGCTCGCCCTCGGTGGTGCGCATGTAGACCTGGTTGTCGCGGCAGAACAGGTCGCGGCCCTCGACCAGCTCGACGCCCATCTGGCGGGCCAGCAGCGAATGCTCGAAGTAGGCGGAGTTGTAGACGCCGGGGGTCAGCACCACCACCGTCGGGTCGGCCTCGTTGGTGGCCGCGGAGTTGCGCAGCGCCCGCAGCAGGTGCGAGGAGTAGTCGTCGACCGCGCGCACCCGATGGGTGGCGAACAGATTCGGGAAGACCCGCGCCATCGTGCGCCGGTTCTCCATGACGTAGGACACCCCGGACGGCGAGCGCAGGTTGTCCTCGAGGACCCGGAAGGTGCCCTGGTCGTCGCGGACCAGGTCGATGCCGGCGACGTGGATGCGCACGCCGTTGGGCGGGACGATGCCGACGGCCTCGCGGTGGAAATGCTCGCAGGACGTGATCAGACCGGCGCGGGATGACGCCGTCGCGCAGGATCTCCTGGTCGCCGTAGATGTCGTCGAGGTACATCTCCAGGGCCTTGACGCGCTGGGTGATGCCGCGCTCCAACCGCGACCACTCGGCGGCCGAGATCACCCGCGGCACCAGGTCCAGCGGGAACGGCCGCTCCTGGCCGGACAGCGAGAACGTGATGCCCTGGTCGATGAACGCGCGGCCCAGCGCCTCGGACCGGGCCTTCGAGCTCGGAGGCGTCCGACGGCGCCAGTTCGGCGTAAATGCCCTTGTACGGGCCGCGGACGTTGCCCTGCGCATCGAACATCTCGTCGAACGCCTTCGAATAGGCTGTCCGACGTGTTGTACCCGCCGAAGATGCGTTCAGGCGCGCGGCGGCTGCGACGCGTCGCCTGGTCTCTTCGGCCGGATTCGAGAGGTCTCACCTGTGACATGCTGCCTCAAGTTGGCTGTTCCGGCAGGCCAGGGGCGTCCGCTTTTGGGAGAAAACGTAACCGACTGGTAACCTGAACAGTCGCTGCCGGGTCACCAGGGGCCCCGAGCGCAATTCGACTTCAATCCGACTCGAGAACAGACGGGAACTAACGCGTGGCCAACATCAAGTCGCAGCAGAAGCGCATCCGCACCAACGAGCGCGCCCGTCTGCGCAACAAGTCGGTGAAGTCCTCGCTTCGCACCGCTGTCCGCGCGTTCCGCGAGGCCGCCGCACGCCGGCGACAAGGACAAGGCCGCCGAGTTGCTCGTCGTCGACCAACCGCAAGCTGGACAAGGCCGCCAGCAAGGGCGTCATCCACAAGAACCAGGCCGCCAACAAGAAGTCGGCGCTGGCCAAGCTCTCAACGCCCTCGACAAGTCCTGACACCGATCGGCCCCCGATCCGACCGGCCGGCATTCATCGGCTCCGGTCGGCGACCAGCTCGGCGACCTGCCTGACCGCGGATTCAAGCGCGTAGTCGGCGTCCACGACGGCGCCCTTGACGTTGGCGTTGAGCGTCCGCCACCAGTTGCATCGCGGTCGCCACCGTGTCGCGCGACCAGCGCCGGGCTTGCTTCTGCGCCTTCTGCACCCGCCACGGCGGCATTCCCAGTTGCGACCGCCAGCCGGTAGGGGTCACCGGACAGCGGACCCACCCGGCCGATGGTGTGCACGGCTTCGGCCAGCGCATCGGCCAGCACCACGAGTGGCTCGCCGCGCATCATCGCCCAGCGCAGCGCCTCGGCCGCTCCGGCGACGTCGCCGGCCACCGCCTTGTCGGCGATATCGAAGCCCTTCACCTCGGCCTTGCCGCTGTGATAGCGGCGGACCGCGGCGGCGTCGAAGTCGCCGTCGGTGTCGGCGACCAACTGCGAACAGGCCGAGGCGAGTTCGCGGAGGTCGGAGCCGACGGCGTCGAGCAGCGCGGTCACCGTCTCGTCGTCGACCTTGACTCTCAGCGCGCGAAATTCCTTGCGGACGAAGTCGGCACGTTCGCCGGCCTTGGTGATCCGCGCGCACGGATGCACCTCCGCGCCGAGTTTTTGCAGCTCGCCGGCCAGCGCCTTGGCCCGCCCGCCGCCCGAGTGCACGACCACCAGCACGGTGCCCAACGGCATGTCGGCGGCGGCCGAACCGATCAGCGCGACCGCGTCCTTGCCCGCTTCGGCGGCGTCCTGCAGCACCACGACCCGCTCGTCGGCGAACAGTGACGGGCTCAGCAGTTCGGCGAGTTCGTAGGTGGTGACGTCGCCGGCCCGCATCCGGTTGACCGGGACATCGTCGGTTCCGGCCTGCTGACGTGCCAACCGCAGCACCTCCGCCACCGCCCGCTCGACCAGCAGTTCCTCGTCCCCCAGGACCAGGTGCAACGACGCGACCTCGCTCACCCCACGATGGTGTCACGCCGGGCCGACGAGTCCCGACAGCGACCAGGCCAGCAGGCAAATGAGGGCCACCGCCAGTGCGGAGCCCATCGTGACCCGAAACCACCGCCACCGCCACAGCACGACGACGAGGACGGTGACAGCGGCAACCACCAGCAGCCCGGGCACGCCGGCCGGAACCGGCACCGTCGCCGCGGGCACACCGGCCGCCCAGTGCGCCACGCTCAACACCCACCACAGTTCGGGCCCGGTGAAACGGATCAGCAGGTGCCCACCGGCAGGCCACAGCACGCATAACACGGCGGCGGCGCTGCCCAGCACCGTGATCGGGGCGATCATGGCCGCCACGGCAAGGTTAGCGACGACCGCCACCAGGCTGAATCGGCCCGAGATACCGGCGATCAGCGGAGCGGTCACCACCTGCGCGGCCAACGCGACCGCGACCGCATCGGCCAGCGGCTTGGGACAGCCTCGTCCCGCCAGCCGCCGTGACCAGACCGGCGCGATGACGACCAGCGCGGCCGTTGCCAGCGCGGACAGCGCGAAGCCCACATCGACGGCGAGGTGGGGAGCGGCAGCCATCAGCACCAGCACTGTGCCGGACAGAGCCGGAATCGCCTGCCGCCGGCGCGAGGACAACATCCCGGCCAGCGCGATGGCGCCCATCACGGCCGCCCGCAAGACGCTGGCCGTTGGCTGCACGACGATGACGAAAGCCACCAGCGTCACCGCGGCGAGCAGCACGGCCACCCGAGGACCGATCAGCCGAGCCGAGAACAGCACAGCGGCGCACACGATCGTCACGTTGGCCCCCGATACCGCCGTCAAGTGCGTCATGCCCGCCGCCCGAAACTCGCGGCCGGTCTCGGCGGTGACCGCCGAGGTGTCGCCGAGGACCAGCGCGGGCAACATCGCAGCCTGGTCGGGCGGCAACACGTCTTTCACGGTCGCGGCGAACCGACTGCGGAAGGTGTGGGCGGCGCGCTGCACCGCCCCGGCCTCACCCAAGATCGGCCGGCCGGTCGCGTTCAGCACCGCTACCGTCAGGTCATGGCGGGCGGGACGGGTGATGCGCGCAGTGAACCGCACCGGCTGGCCCACCATAATCTCACCCAGGTCCGACACCCGGCCGAAAACCAAGACCCGGCCGGATGTCTCGTCGTCACGCAGGCGTTGCAGGGTCGCCCGAAACATCAGGCGTCCGTGTCCCAGCGATAGCGCGCTCTCAGTGGGAGTGACGGTGACCGGTGCAGCGGTTCCGAACACCGAGGTGATCGGGTGACGACCCACCGCGTCGGAGCGCAACGCGACGGCGAGCCCGAACCCGGCGCCCACCACACCGACCGCCAGCAGGCCGGCGCCGATCGCCCGAACCCACGGAGTTCGTCGGCGCCCTGCCTGCCACAGCAGCACGGCGGACGCGGCGGCCAGGATGACTCCGCACGCCGCGCACACCCTGCCGACCGGCCAGAGGATCCCGGCAGCGGTCACCATCCAGCCGACAAGCGCCGCGGGGACCAAGCGCACATCCAGTGGCCCCGTACCCGCCGGCGCCCCGTCCCCAGATTCAGTGGGCGCCGATTCAGTGGGCGCCGATTCAGCGGAGCCGGGCCGGGCCACCGGGATCAGAGACGGACCAGAGGACGCAGTTTTTCCAGCCGCGCCGGTCCAATGCCGTCGACGTCGCCGAGCTGGTCCACGCTGGTGAACCTGCCGTTGGCCTGCCGCCACGCCACGATCGCCGCGGCGGTGACCGGTCCGACTCCGGGCAACGCATCCAGCTGCTCCGCGGTCGCGGTGTTGAGGTTGAGCACCTCACCCGGCTTCGGCTTCACCGAGCCCGATTGTGGTCCCGGTCCCCCCGGCGCCCCGGACGCAGGCGCCCCGGACACCGGAGCCGAGCCCGAGCCGATCGAGCTGCCCAGCACCGTCGGCTGCCCAGAGACCGGTGCCAGCCCCACCACGATCTGCTCGCCGTCGCTGAGCGGCCGGGCCATGTTCAACCCGAGGGTGTCCGCGCCGGCGACCGCACCGCCGGCGGCCTGCAGCGCATCGGCGACGCGCGAACCGGGCGCCAGGGTGACCAATCCGGGGGTGTGCACCAGACCGACCACGCTGACCACCACGGGCCGGTCGGTGCCGGCCGGCTGGCCGGCGCTGGGACTCGCCGAGGATCCGGGACTCGCCGAGGATCCGGGACTCGCCGAGGATCTGGGGCTGGCCGACGAAGCGCGCTCCACCGGGGGAAGCTTGGCCGACATCACCGGTGTGGGCCGGTCGCGGACCAGGGTGAACACCGTGACGAGTATCGCGATGACGGCCACCACCGCCAGCGCGATCGCGCCGGCGCGACCGGGATCGGCGCGCACCCGGGCGGCCCAGCCCCCGCCCCGGGACTCGTCCGGAAGCCAGCGGGGCAGCAACGAATTTTGGTCGTCGTCCGGGGCAGGATCTGGTTGGTCGGTTTGCCCGGATCCGTCCCGGGAGTCGGTGTGCGCATCGGTCTCCGGGTCAGCACCGAGCCGTCGATGCAACCTCTCGGCGGGTAGTTCTGTTCGCATGCGCCGACGGTAGGCGCGCCGGCCGCCATAACGGCCGCACCAACCGCGTCGCGGCGCCTGCCTGTGGATTAACCCGAGGCTGTGCACAAACACCGGGTGGGTCAAGATGGAAAGCACAGCGAACAAGGCCGAAGGAAAAAGGAGGCCGCCATGCAGCTGGCACTCACCGCGGAGGAAAGCGCGTTCCGGGATGAACTTCGCGCCTTCTACACCACGCAGTTCCCCGAGGAGATCCGCGAGCTAGTGCGCCAGGGGTCCTCGCTGAGCCGCGACCAGTACGTCACCGCCCAAAAGATCCTCAACGACCACGGGCTGGCCGTGCCGAACTGGCCCGTCGAGTGGGGCGGCAAGGACTGGACGCCCACCCAACACCAGATCTGGGCCGACGAGATGCAACTGGCGTGCGTCCCCGAGCCGCTGACCTTCAACCAGAAGATGGTCGGTCCGGTGATCGCCGAGTTCGGGTCCCAGGAGATCAAGCAGCGCTTCCTGCCGCCGACCGCCAGCCTCGACATCTGGTGGTGCCAGGGATTCTCCGAGCCCGAGGCGGGCTCCGACCTGGCCTCGCTGCGCGCCACCGCGGTCCGGGACGGCGACAGCTACGTCGTCAACGGACAGAAGACCTGGACGACACTGGGCCAGTACGCGGACTGGATCTTCTGCCTGGTGCGCACGGACCCGCAGGCGCCTAAGCGCCAGGCCGGCATCTCGTTCCTGCTCATCGACATGGCGACGCCGGGCATCACAGTGCGGCCGATCACGACGATCGACGGCGGCCAGGAGGTCAACGAGGTGTGGTTCTCCGACGTCCGGGTACCCGCCGATCAGCTTGTCGGACAGGAGAATCAGGGCTGGACGTACGCCAAGTTCCTGCTCGGCAACGAGCGCACCGGCATCGCGCGCGTCGGCAACACCAAGGTGCGCCTCGCCGAGGTGAAGAAACACGCCGAGCAGAACGGCCTGCTGTCAGACCCGTTGTTCGCAGCGCGACTCGCCGAGGCCGAAAACGAATTGCTGGCGTTGGAACTCACCCAATCACGGGTCGTCTCGGACTCGGCCGACGGCAAGCCCAACCCGGCATCGTCGGTGCTGAAGATGCGCGGCAGCCAGCTGCAGCAGGTGGCCACCGAATTGCTCATGGAAGTAGCCGGTCCCGACGCGCTGCCGGTCGCGCTCCGGGTCAAGGGGGACCAGATCGCTTCTCCCGATTGGGCGCAAGCCAGCGCGCCGCGCTACCTGAACTACCGCAAGACATCGATCTACGGGGGCAGCAACGAAGTGCAGCGCAACATCATCGCATCGACCATTCTGGGCCTATGAGTAATTTGGGATTGTGAGGCAAAGGCAGCCATGGACTTTCACTTGAGTGACGAGCAGGCAATGCTCCGCGACACCACCCGCGACCTGTTGTCGCGCAGCTACGACGCGGAGAGCCGCAACAAGGTGATCGACACCGAGCTGGGTTGGAGCCGCGAGGTCTGGAGTCAACTCGCCGACACCGGAATCCTCGGCCTCGGGTTCGACCCGGACGAGGCGGGGCAGCTCGAGATCATGGTCGTGCTCACCGAAGTCGGACGACGGCTGGCGCCGGAACCCATCGTGCACGCCGCGCTGGCACCCGGTGCGCTCATCGCCGAGTTCGGCAGCGAAGCACAGAAACAGCTGCTCGACGAGGTCGCGGGGGGCCAGCGGCTGCTGGCGTTCGCCCACCTTGAGCCCGGCCATCGCAAGCCGACCGCCGAAGCCGCCACTCGCGCTGTGCGGCAAGGAGATTCGTGGACGCTGAGCGGACGCAAGAACCCGGTGTTCGCCGGCGACTGCGCCGAGACTTTTGTGGTTAGCGCCGGGTTGCCGGACGGCGGCACCGGGTTGTTCCTGGTGGACGGGGCGGCCGTGACACGACACGCCTACCCGACGTTCGACGGACAGCGCGGCGCGCAGATCGACCTGGACAACACGCCCGCGGAACCTCTCGGCGATGCCCTTGACGCCCGAGACGCCTCCCCCGCCATCCGCGGCGCCATCATCCGTATCCAGTCGGCGTTGTGCTCCGAGGCGGTCGGCGCGATGGAGGAAGCGCTGCGCCTGACCACCGATTACCTCAAGACCCGCAAGCAATTCGGTGTCACGCTCAACAAGTTCCAGGCCCTGACCCAGCGCGCCGCCGACATGTACATGTCGCTGGAATTGGCCCGCAGCATGCACCTTTACGCCGCGATGTCGATCGCCGACGGCAACATCGACCCGCTGATCGCATCGCGGGCCAAGCTGCAGATCGGCCGGTCGGGACGGCACATCGCGCAGGAGGCGATCCAGCTGCACGGCGGTATCGGCATGACCGCGGAATATCCGGTCGCGCATTACGCGGCCAGGCTCACCGCGATCGAGCACACCCTGGGCTCCTCGCAGGACCACCTCCAGGTCCTCATCGACCACATCGGCGAGCACGATCTCGTCCGGCTCTAGAACATGGGGGCCATGGCCGAGCTCTCAGAAAGGGTCGTCGAATTCCTGTCGGCGGGCACCCGCACGGGGATGCTGGGTTTCGTCGCCTCCGACGGTCGGCCGCTGGTGGCGCCGGTGTGGTTCGTCGTCGACGACGGCCAGCTGGTGTTCACCACGCATCGTGATACCTCGAAAGGCCGTGCGCTGGGCCGTGATTCGCGTGTCGCGATCTGCGTTGACGACCCCCACCCGCCCTATTCGTTCGTTCAGGTGCAAGGCGTGGCGACGGTGACAGAGCATCCGCGGGACGTGCTCGACATCGCGACCCGAACCGGTGCGCGGTACATGGGCGCCGACCGCGCCGACGAGTTCGGCCGGCGCAACACGGTCCCCGGCGAGGTGGCGGTGCGGGTGCACCCGACCAAGGTCATCACCGGATTCGATATCAGCGACTGAATCATGAGTCGTGATTCGCCAACACTGTCGCGAGCGCCGTGTTGATTGCGAGCGGGGTGTCTCGGCAGCGAGATCGACCTTAGCGTGCTGGTCACTCGCACTTCTTCACGCCAACGTGAATCTGGATGAAGCTTCGGCGCAACGGATGAGCTGCTGTTGAATTAACCATCGGCTGGCACCAGCGCCGCCAGTCATCCTCGGCCGGACTACGCAGCGTCAGGGGCGTCGGCACCGAGCCGGTCAAAGGTCCGACTGCGACACACGCCAAGCCCGGTCGCATCCGAATATTTCGGGCGCCGGTCCGGTTCGCATAATGAGTCAACCGGACCGGCAAAGGAGCACCCGATGACCACAACCGAGACCGATCGACCGCTGCGGGTGATCCAGTGGACCACCGGGAACATCGGACGACGCTCGCTGCACGCCATCATCGGCAGGCCCGATATGGAGCTGGTCGGGGTGTACGCGCACGGGGCGGACAAGGTCGGTGTCGACGCCGCCGAACTGTCCGGCTGGCCGGAGCCGACCGGTGTGCGCGCCACCAACGACATCGACGCGCTGCTCGCGCTGCGGCGCCGACGCGTGTTGCTACAACCCGTTGTGGCCCAACATCGACGAATTGGTGCGCTTGCTGGAATCGGGGGTCAACGTGTGCTCCAGCGCGGCCTGGATCACCGGCGGCAAGCAGACGCCCGCAGGACCGCCAACGCATCGAGGACGCCTGCCAGCGCGGCAGTTCGACGATCTTCGGCAGCGGCGCGCACCCCGGGATGACGAACATGGTCGGCATGGTGCTGAGCGCTTCCTGCGAGCGTGTCGACGAGATCCGGATCACCGAGTCGGTCGACTGCTCGACCTATGAATCCGCGGAAACCCAGACGGCGATGGGGTTCTCCCAAGACCCCGAAACCCCGGGGCTGGCCGAGAGCGTACGGCGGGAGAGTGAGGTCTTCGCGGAATCGGCGGCGATGATGGCCGACGCGATCGGGGCCCAGCTGGACAAGTTGACCTTCGACGTCACCTTCACCGCCGGCCACCGGCGACACCGACCTGGGCTTCATGAAGATCCCCGCCGGCACCGTCGGCAGCGTCTACGGCTACCACCGCGGCTGGGTCGGCGACCGCAACGTCGTCAGCGTCGGATTCAACTGGACCATGGGCAATCATGTGGTCCCGCCGAAGCCGCTCGAGCACGGCCACGTCATCCAGGTTTTCGGGCTGCCCAACATGCGCACCGTGCTGCACTGCCTGCCGCCGAAGGACTGGACCGAACCCGGGTTCATGGGCCTGGGCATGATCTACACCGCGATGCCGGTCACCAACGCGGTGCCCGCGGTGGTCGCCGCCAAGCCCGGGATCGTCACGCTCGCCGATCTGCCGCCGGTCACCGGCCGGGTGCAGCGTGAGTCGTGGCCACACGCTGAGGACCGCAGGAACGCTTGCGTCCACTAAGCGTTTACATATTTAGCCGAGCAAAGATTTTGTCGGCATCGCTGCAGATCACGATGGAAGCAAGCATTCCGAAGATGCGTTGCAAGTCCAGGTCGGGTGAGCGGGAGGCGGTCAGGTGAGGGCTAATCCAAATACCGGTCGCATTGCCGGCGCGCTCAAACGGGCGTGGATACCCTTGGTCCTGGTGGTGGTACTCGCCGTGTCGACGTTGGTGGTGTCGCGGCTACACAAGATCTTTGGCTCGCAGGACCTTAATGCGAACGCCGGAGCCGGGATCGACATCGTGCAGTTCAACCCCAAGGTCGTCGTCTACGAGGTCTTCGGCCCGCCCGGCGCCACCGCGAATATCAACTACTGGGACGAGAACGCCAACACTCACCAGGTCAACGCCGCCCCGCTGCCGTGGTCGTTCAGAATATCGACGACGCTGCCCTCGGTGAGCGCCAATATCATGGCCCAGAGCGACGGTAGTCAAATCGGCTGCAAGATCACCGTGGACGGCGTCGTTCGGGAGCAGCAGAACTCCGATGGCCACAACGCCCAGACCTTCTGCCTGGTGAAGTCAGCATGAGCGACCTGAACAGCAGGGGCCACGTGGGTGCCGAGGCACCGAAGACACCGAGCCACCGGGCCGATCAGCGCCCAGAGCACCAGGCGCGCCGATCGCGGCCACCGGCCGCTCATCCCGCACATGATCCGCTGGTTTGCGGTGCCGATCATCCTGGTCTGGGTGTTTGTCACGGTCCTCGTGAACGTCATCGTTCCGACATTGGAAGTCGTCGGCGAAGCACATTCGGCGCCGATGGCCCCGGTCGACGCGCCGTCCATGAAGGCGATGATGCGGCTGGGGCACAACTTCAGGGAATTCGATTCGAACAGCACGGTGATGATCGTCCTGGAATCCTGCGACCACCCGCCGACGTGCTCGCCGGCCGATCCGCCCCTCGGCGACGCCGCTCACCGCTATTACGACAACCTGATTCGCCAACTGCGGGAGGATCCCAAGCACATCCAGCACATCCAGGACTTCTGGGGGGATCGACTGACGGCCGCGGGAGCACAGAGCGCCGACGCCAAGGGCGCCTACGTCATGTTGAACCTGGCCGGCAACCAGGGCACAACGCTGGCGAACGATTCCGTCGAAGCCGTCCGCAAGGTGATCGACGCGAACCGGCCACCGCCCGGGGTGAAGGCCTACGTCACCGGTCCCGCGGCCCTGAGTGACGACATGCACGTGATAGGCAACGCGAGCCTGGCGAAGATCACCCTGTTCACCCTGGGGGCCATCGCGATCATGCTGCTCTTGGTCTACCGCTCCATCGTCACTACACTGGTCCAGCTGTTCATGACCTTCATCGCGCTGGCATGTTCGCGGGGGGTCATTGCGGTTCTCGCGTATCACAATGCATTTGGACTCACCACGTTCGCCGCGAATATCCTCACGATGCTGGCGATCGCGGCCGGAACGGACTATGGCATCTTCCTGGTGGGCCGTTATCAAGAGGCACGCGCAGCCGGCGAGGATCGGGAAACGGCTTACTACACCACGTTTCGCTCGGTGGCCCCGGTTGTGTTGGGGTCGGGCCTGACCATCGCCGGGGCGACGTATTGCCTGAGTTTTGCCCGGCTGCCCTGGTTCAACACCATGGGTGCACCCGTGGCGATCGGCATGCTGGTGGTGGTGCTGGCCGGCCTCACGCTGGGTCCTGCGGTGGTTTTCGTGGGCAGCAAGTTGGGCCTTTTCGAGCGCAAGCGGGCGGTCAGGGGCCGGTTATGGCGGCGGGTCGGCACCGCGGTGGTGCGTTGGCCGGCAGCGATTTTGGCCGTGAGCGCCGCCATCGTCCTGATCGGGATGATCGCGCTGCCCAGTTATGTCACCAGTTACAACGACCGGTACTACCTGCCCACCAGTGCGCCGTCCAATCTTGGCTACCAGGCCGCCGACCGGCATTTCTCGCAGGCCCGCATGAACCCGGACATGCTGATGGTCGAGGCCGATCACGACATGCGAAATCCGGCGGACATGCTGGTGTTGGACAA
The DNA here is from genome assembly GCA_963748885.1 of uncultured Actinomycetota bacterium. Lineage (GTDB taxonomy): Bacteria > Actinomycetota > Actinomycetes > Mycobacteriales > Mycobacteriaceae > Mycobacterium. Next base: position 6,095 of record CAVVLC010000060.1, on the reverse strand, counting down.
AGTGGCCCGCAACGTCATACGCGTGGTGGGAATCGCCATGATTCAGGACATCACCAGGCCGCTGGGCATTCCGATTCAACACAGCTCGATACCGTTCCAGAACAGCATTCAGAGCCAAACGACCATGCAGAACATGGATTTCCTCAAGGAGCGCATGGCCGACATCCTCAAGATGGCCGACGAGCTGCAGGTCCAGATCGACTACACACAGCGCTTGTACGAAATAAACAAAGACCTTTCCAATGCCGCTGACGACAGCGCACGGAGCACGGCGGAAACGTCGGAAATCACCGATAGATTGCGGGACCACCTCGCGGATTTCGACGACTTCTTTCGGCCGATACGCAGTTACTTCTATTGGGAGAGACACTGTTACGACGTTCCCATGTGCTTGTCATTGCGGTCCCTGTTTGACTCGTTGGACGGGATCGACCAGCTTGCCGACAAGTTCCACCAACTCACGGCCGACATCAAGCACACCGCCGAGGCGACGCACGAGATGTTGGTTTTGATCCCGACGATGATTGCGACGCTGAAGACCACAAAAGGCATCACGCTGACGCTGTACCAGACGTTCAAGGCGATGATCAATCAGATGGAGGCCATGAGCAACACGGCGATCGTCATGGGCCAAAGCTTCGACGCGGCAAAAAACGACGACATGTTCTATCTGCCGCCGGAGGCCTTCGATAACCCGGATTTCCAGACGGGACTGCGAATGTTCTTGTCCCCCGACGGTAAGTCCGCGCGCTTTTTCATCACCCATCAAGACGATCCGATGACCCCGGAAGGCATCTCGCGTGTCGCCGCGGAGCGGACCGCCGCACAGGAGGGCCTGAAAATGTCCTCCCTGTCGAACGCCAAGGTGTATCTGGGCGGTACCGCCGCAACCTTCAAGGACATGCACGACGGCGCCAAGTATGACCTCATGATCGCGGTGGTATCGGCGCTCACGCTGATCTTCATGATCATGCTGCTGCTCACCCGAAGTATCGTCGCGGCGCTGGTGATCGTCGGCACCGCGGCCAGCTCGATCGCCGCGTCATTCGGCCTGTCGGTGCTCATTTGGCAGGACCTGTTCGGCATCAAGATCCACTGGATCGTCATGGCGCTGTCCGTGATCATCCTGTTGGCCGTCGGATCCGACTACAACTTGCTGCTGGTCTCCCGGTTCCGGGAAGAGATACACGCCGGGCTGAAGACGGGGATCATCCGATCGATGGCCGGCACCGGCGGGGTGGTAACCGCCGCGGGCCTGGTGTTCGCGTTCACCATGGCCTCCATGCTGGGCAGCGAGTTGCGGGTGCTGGGCCAGTTCGGCTCGACCGTATGTATTGGCCTGCTGCTCGATACCCTGATCGTGCGCACGCTATTGATGCCGTCGATAGCCACGCTGTTGGGCCGCTGGTTCTGGTGGCCGCAAGTTGTCCACCCCCGCGGCGACTATGGTCGAGCCTCAACCCGGGGCGCCGGCGTCTAGGCAGACCGCGATGGCCCCGGCGCCGATGTGCAGGGCCAGCACTGGCCCCAGTTCGGTGATCATCGCCGGCTCGCACGCCGGTAGCCGCTGCGCCAGCGCCGCCGCCACCTGGTTGGCGCCGTCGAGGTTGGCGACGTGGTGCACCGCGAGAGCCGCGGCGCCGTCGCCGACGACCTCGCAGACCCGGTCGATCATCGCCGCCGTCGCATTGCTGACGGTGCGCACCCGTTGGGCCAGAACGAGTTTCCCGTCATCGAGGCGCAGCAGCGGCTTGAGCGCCAGCGCGGTGCCCAGCCATGCCTTGGCACCACCGATCCGCCCGCTGCGGCGCAGGTTGTCCAGCCGGTGCACCACGATGAACGAGTGGCTGCGGCGCACCGCCGAATCCGCGGCGCCCGCAACGGTATCCAGGTCGGCACCGGCGGCCGCGGCCCGCGCGGCGGCCAGCGCGACAAAACCGGTACCCATTGCCGCCGACTTCGAATCGATGACCCGCACCGCCGGCCCGAGCTCGGCCGCGGTCCGTTCGCCCGCCCCGCAGGTCCCCGACAACGCCGACGAAATGTGCACCGCCACCACACCGTCTCCGCCGCTGTCGACCAATGCCCGCCGGTATGCGTCGCAAAGCTCGGCGGGGGTGGCCGCCGCCGTGGTGGCATGGCGCTGGTAGAGGTCCTCGGGGATGTCGTCGACACCGTCGCGCAGATCGACGCCGTCGAGCAAGATGTGCAGCGGAACCACCCGTATCGCCCACTTTTCGCACAGCTCGGCGGGCAGGCGCGACGACGCGTCGGTCACCACCAGGACTGTCACGGCTCAGCCGCGCAATTTCTCGTTCGGCACCCCGGCTTCGGCCAGCGCCTTGAGCATCAGCTCGGCGACCGCCTGGTGCGCTTCGAAATTCCAGTGGATGCCGTCGGGATTGCCGTGTCCGCTCATAACCTGTTCGGCCACAGCGGCTTTGAGATCAACCAGCGGAACATCGTGGCGCTGCGCCCATTCCGTGATCGCCGCCACCGTCCCCGCGCGGCCGTGGTGCGCCTTGCCGTACGTCGGAGCGATGTGTACCGACGGCAGCGACGCCACGATCGGGATCCCCGGGACGATTGAAATCGATTGCACCCCGGGTCTGTTCGAGGTAATCGGCGCTCAGGTGCGGCGGCAATGCGGACCTGGCTACCGGCGAAAGCCGGGGCTGCACCCAGCCGTACCCATCCCGGACCCAGCGGCGCAGCCACGGTGGCCGCACGTAGCGGATTAGCTCACGCAGCGCCGTCGGCAGCACCGACGGGAGCGAATCCATCCCGCTGGTGGCGAAGATCACCGCCCCCGCCCTGGGCAGCGCCGCCCAGGACCGCGGGTCCTGGGTCGCCGCCCACCAGATGTCGCGACACGTCCAGCCGATCCGGCCGATCAGTTCCAATTCCCAACCCAGTTGTGAGGCAACAATATTGGGCCAGATACGCGGATCGTCGGCGGGCAGGCCGCCGGTCGGCCCGTAATAGGACAGCGAGTCGGCGAAGACCAGCAGCGCCGGACGCCTCTCAGAGGACATCGTTGGCCACCTGTGCAGAAGCGTTCCACACGTCCAGGCGCCACCGAATGCGGTCGGGCTCATCGTCAAAGCCGACATCCGAGCCTTGCGAATGCCCACTCAGGTGCACCCAACTGGCATTGCCCATGCCGCCCAGAATCGGCCAGTTGGCGACCGGAAGCTTGAGCACGGCGGCCGCCAACGCGGCGATCAAACCCCCGTGGGCCACCAGTATCACCGGTCGATCCGGCCCATTGGGGTCACCCCATTCCGGCTCGCCGGACACCAGCTCGGCGAGCACCGGCAGACTACGGTTGGCGACGTCGACCCGGCTTTCCCCGCCGTGCGGCGCCCATGTTGCGTCTTCGCGCCATGCCAGCCTGGCGCCCGGGGCCTCGGCGTCGATCTGCTGGTGGGTCATGCCCTGCCAGTCGCCCAGGTGGGTCTCGCGCAACCGGGGGTCCACCCGGACCTGCAGTCCGGTCCGCTCCCCCAGCTTGATCGCCGTGTCGTAGGCGCGATGCAGATCCGAGGAAACGATGAGCAACGGCTGCAGCTTGCCCAGCACTTCGGCGGCGGCAACCGCCTGCGCGCGACCCAATTCAGTCAGCGCGGAGTCCAGTTGCCCCTGCATCCGACTAGCCGCGTTGAAGTCGGTTTGGCCATGCCGCAGCATCACTAGACGACGGATCTTCATTGCGCGCTCGCCGAGTCCGCAGGGCCATCAGAGTCAGGGCCCAAGTCCACCGGCACCACCGGGCAGTCACTCCAAAGCCGTTCCAGAGCATAGAAGTTGCGTTCGTCCTGATGTTGGATGTGCACCACGATGTCGCGGTAGTCCAACAGCGTCCAGCGGCCTTCCCGGGCGCCCTCGCGGCGCGCCGGCCGGTAGCCGGCCTTGCGCATTTTCTCCTCGACCTCGTCGACGATGGCGTTCACCTGCCGTTCGTTGGACGCCGAGGCGATGACGAAACAGTCCGTGATGACCAGTTGCCCGGAGACGTCGATGACAGTGACGTCGTCGGCAAGCTTCGATGCGGCCGCACCGGCCGCCACAGTGGCCATGTCGATGGCCTCCTGGGTGGCGGTCATGCGTTGTTCCCGGTGGCCAGGCTGGGTTTGGGGGGATGAGCAGGACGACCGAGGGCGCCTTCGCCCCCATACAGCCTCCGCTTGTGCACGTATTGCACGACGCCGTCGGGCATCAGATACCACAGCGGCCGGCGCTGCTCGGCACGGCTGCGGCAGTCGGTCGACGAGATCGCCAGCGCCGGAATCTCGACCAGGGTCAACGCCTCGTCGGCCAGCTCGCCCAGCGCATCGGTGACGTGCTCGCGGCGCAGGTCGTAGCCCGGCCGGCTGACCCCGATGAACCTCGCCAAATCGAACAGCTCCTCCCAGCCCTGCCACGACAGGATGGAGGCCAGCGCGTCCGCGCCGGTGATGAAGTACAGCTCGGAGTCCGGGTTGAGGGCGCGCAGATCCCGCAGCGTGTCCTTGGTGTAGGTGGGCCCGCCGCGGTCGATATCCACCCGGCTCACCGAGAAGCGGGGGTTGGAGGCGGTGGCGATCACCGTCATCAGGTATCGATCCTCGGCCGGCGGACACATGCCGGCTCTTCTGCCACGGCTGGCCGCTGGGTACGAACACGACTTCGTCGAGCTCGAAGAGGTGCGCCACCTCGCTGGCGGCAACCAGGTGGCCGTAATGGATGGGATCGAATGTCCCACCCATGACTCCCAGCCTGCGACGGTGCTTTTGCACGATGTGCCAGCTTACTTGAGCCGACGATCGGGGCTGATTCCTCAGCTCGGGGCCCGCCCAGGCCACGCTCGGCCCTTTCCGGCCATTTCCGGACCTGTGCGGACCTTTCCGGACCATTCCCGGCTATGACCTTTCCCGAATGGGCCGGCAACAACGCCCTCGGTCGTGTACAAGGGGTCTGTGGATAATTTGCCGCTGGGATCGGTCGACGAAACGCAGGGGCAGGCGAAGAAGTCGCTTACCCAGCGGTTCTTGACCCGATCGGTGGTCAGCGGCGAGATCTCGCTGCCGGCCGTTCCGGGCATGATCGATCAGTACGTGACGATGTGTGCCGACATCTTTGCGAGTGTCGGCAGAATTTTCTCCGACGATGAAGTCGCTCATCTGCGGGGGGTGCTGGAGGGCCAGCTGGCAAGGGCGTACTCGGCCTCGCCACGTTCGAACATCGTGATCACCTACAACGCATCCGCCGGCGCGAGCTTGAACTACGAAGTCAACGCGCAATGGTGGACGGTGGAGGGCGCCTACGAGAATTGGATCAACACCCGCGAGCCACCGCTGTTCGGTACCGAACCCGACGCCCGGGTGTGGGCGTTGGCCTGCGAAGCGGCGGACCCCAGGACGCATCCGATCCTCGACATCGGGGCCGGAACCGGGCGCAACGCTCTCGCCTTGGCACGACGCGGGCACCCGGTCGACGTGGTGGAGATGACCCCCAAGTTCGCGTCGATGATCCGCTCCGACGCCCAGCGCGAAGGGCTCGACGTTCGCGTCATCAACCGTGACGTCTTTACGACCATGGCCGATCTGCGGCAGGACTATCAGCTGATCCTGCTCTCCGAGGTGGTCTCCGATTTCCGGACGACCCAGCAGTTGCGTAGGCTGTTCGAGCTCGCCGCAAGTTGTCTGGCGCCCGGCGCGCGCATGGTGTTCAACGCCTTTCTGCCACGCGGCGACTACGCGCCCGACCAGGCCGCGCGGGAATTCGGGCAGCAGACGTACACGACCATCTTCACTCGGAACGAGATGTCGACCGCGGCGGCCGCGCTTCCCCTCGAGCTCGTCGCCGACGACTCCGTGTACGACTACGAGAAAGCGCATGTGCCCCCGGCGGGCTGGCCGCCCACCAGCTGGTACGAGGGTTGGGTCAGCGGCCAGGACGTGTTCTCCGTCGAGCGGGAAAAGTCCCCGATCGAGATGCGCTGGCTGGTGTTCCGGAAGAGGGGTTGAGGGTTCGCGCCCATTACGGCGTCCCGGTCGCCCCGTTGCGCGATGGTAGGAGCTACATAGGTATTTTCGTTGAACTCGTCAGACGGG
>CAVVLC010000059.1:0-64956 GCA_963748885.1 uncultured Actinomycetota bacterium | reverse complement strand
CCGCTCCGCTGGCCAGCTTCCGAATGGTCTCGATCTCGTCGTCCCGATACGGCCTTCCGTCGGGCAGCAGCAGGTCGTGGAACCATGTCTTCGGGGGGGCCGGGTACGGGTGATCCCACGAGTCCCACGGGAAGTAGGTCTGGGTTTTTCCGGCGACCAAACCCCAGTTGAACGCGCCGACGTTGCGCCGCCGCGCGATCGGCAAGATTGATTGGATGGTGCTGCCCTGTGACCGGGCCATGTATTCGGTGCACAGGATCGGCCGACCCAGTGGAGCAAGCTCGTTGATCCGGGCCTCGAAGCCGGCCGGATTGGCGTAGCTGTGGAACGTGATCACGTCGGAGTTGTCCAGTTGAATGGCGCTGATCGCGCTGCGGTTCTGGGGATCTCCCCAGCTCCCCTGCCAGACCCCGCTCGTCAACGGCTGATCAGGGTCGACCGAACGCGCCCACTGGAACACTTGGGGGAGCAGTTCCGCGACGAGCTGCAGCTTGTCCTTCCTCTCCACCGAGCGATACACGCGTGCGGGGTTGTCGGGTTCGTTCCACAGATCCCAACCCAAAACGCGCTCATCATTGCGGAACTGGCCTAACACTCCCGTGACGTAGTCGCGCAGCACGCCGCTGTAGCGGCGGTTGCCCAGGCGTTCGGCGCCCGGGCTCTGCACCCAACCGGAGTTGTGCACCCCGGGCCGCGGCGCGTGCTGAGGGCCGAGCTTCGGTAGCGGATCCCAGCACGAGTCGAACAAGACAAAGAGCGGTTTGATGCCGTGGCGCGCGGCCATGCCGACAAACTGAGCGAGACGGAGTTGAAAGCCTTGCCGATCGTGGGCCCACAGCAGATCGTGCAGGAAGACCCGCACAGCATTGAACCCGAACGATCGGGCCCAGCCCAGCTCTGCGTCGATGCGTGCGGCATCGTATGTCTCCGCCTGAAACATCTCAAGCTGATTGATGGCGTTAGCGGGGATATAGTTCGCGCCGACGAGCCAGCCTTGCGCTTGATACCACGCGTTGGCGCGCTCAGCCGACCATCGGCCGGCTTCGGCAGCCGCGCTTGGCACTTGGGTCAGCACCGCGCCTGCTGCCAGCAGCAGCGGTAGCTTCAAGGCGGTTCGACGGTGCACGAAGAGACCATGATTTCTTGGGAAGTGTGCGTGGCGCGCCAAAATGAGCTGAGGTAAGAATTGTTATCTCGTTGTCACTCAACAGTATTGAGTGTAAGCGGCGGGTAATCGTCGGGGGCGGAATTAACGAAACTGGGCGTGTCGTGTGCCAAACGCGTGGTCGGCGACGGAGCACGTCCACAAGCCCTAGGAAGGCATTTGATCAGCGCTGTGTGATCTCCCGGTCAACTGGGTCGCTTGGGCCGACGACCTGCCCCGTAAGCCGGCGCGCAGCGCGGATCGGCAAAGGCGGAGTGAACCCGGCAGTTAGCTGCGCGGGCTCGCTAAATGCCGAGCGATGGCGGGGGCGGTGGTTCCCAGCTGTTCACCACCAGCGGAAGTGAGATCGCTCCCGACCCGCCGGACACGACGATGATCCAACGGCCGTCAAACGGCAGGCTCACGTCGATCTCGAAGAAGGCGAATCCCGGAAACTCGCCGACGGAGGCTTCCGGCACCTCGTACCGCCGGTACAGCGAGTCTTCGATTGTCGGAGGCCGGATCTCGACGTCAACTCGTCGATCCGCGCCATCCGGATCACTCTCCGTGAGCACCACAAGCAGAAAGCGGGCCTGCCGCTCGGGCCCGACCGTGAACTTGGAAAGCACGCCGCCAGACACATTGAGTTTGTTGTCTACCGTTGCAGCCTGTTCGGCCAAAAAGGCCCCGGTGAGTATCACACCGGCAAACCCTACCGGTCGATTGCCGGCCAGGGGGGACCGGCTCTGGCATTGGCTCGGCCCCGCGCGACCGGCCATCGTTGCCGGCGCCCCACATTTATTGACAGAAACTATAACTAATGGTTACTATCGCTTACCAACACCGTACTGCCGTCGGCGCGATTCGGCGCTTCATCAGGGGATCAACGGGGGAGGGGTGCGCCTGTGCAGTCCCTGACATTCGACCCGAGTGCCGCCGACATCGGACCACAAGTCGTCGACAACGCCGCGCAGGGCCTCCAGGCCGGTGCGACGGCCGCGACATCGTTCACCGAGCTGCTGCCCGCCGGGGCGGACGACGTATCCGTGCGGGCGATGATGGCGTTTGCGGAAGAGGCCGCCCAGATGTTGGCCGTGCACCAAGCGGCGCAACAGGAACTCATGCGCACTGGCGAAGCCTTCACGTCGATCGCGCGGAGGTATCAGGAGACCGACGTTTTGGCTGCCAGGCGAGTCAGTGCCGCACCGGTCGGCAGCTCGGAGCTGGCCAGAGTGGCCGGGCTGTAGGGCGCCTGCACTGGGCCCGCGACCGATCCACGTGGCGTGTATGACGAATTTCCGCCATAACTTCACAGCCAGGAGCGCAATACTAAGCACGTGCCTGATCGCAACGTGCTGGGCGGTCCGCTGGAACCGTGCGGCAGTCAACCACCAACCGGCTTCTACCGTGACGGCTGCTGTTCCTCGGGACCCGAGGACATCGGCCTGCACAGCGTCTGCGCGGTAATGACCGCCGAGTTCCTGGAGCACCAGCGTTCCATTGGCAACGACCTGCTGACGCCGGTGCCCGAGTACCGGTTTCCCGGTCTGCTACCCGGGGACCGGTGGTGCGTCACCGCGCTGAACTGGCTTCGGGCCCACCATGACGGCTGTGCCGCGCCGGTGGTGCTGGCGTGCACCAACGAGAGCACCCTCGAGGTGGTGCCCCTCGAGGCGCTGCTGCAACACAAGGTCGACGTTCCCGACGACCTGGCCAACTTGTAGCGCTCTACGTTGCGGCGAGCGTGCGTAGTCTGCACGCCGACACGCCGCAGAACCCGAGCACCTGCGCACGTTCGTCGTAGCTCAGTGCGGACCGCCGGGGGCCGGAGCGGTCGCGGTGATGAACAACGCCGGATCGGCCACGATCACGCTCGGCGCCACATCGCCGGTGCGGGTCGCCACGAACGGGGTCCGGTAGACCGTTCCTTGGGTGTCGCACCCATTGCTGAGAATGGTGCCAATCATGAGGCCTCGAAACGTGCCGTCGGCCTGTGGGTCCCATGACCACAGGCGGGTCTCGTCGTCGCGGCCCGCTTTGTTGGTTCTCTGGCACGCCATTGGCGCCTGTAGGGTCGGCGTGCCCTGCCAACGACCGTCGGCAAAATGGACGACGCTTGTCGTGCCGGTTCCTTCCTGCTGGTTGGATTCGGCCAACTGAGCCCCTGCGGCCGCGCATCCGGCCTGCGTACACACCGAACGAAACGCCCACCACTCGGAGACGGCGGCGCCGAGCCCGGTCACGGTGCCGTTGATCGTCTGGTTCCGCAGATCGAAGTCCACGCGGTAGGTGCCATCGAGGACGGGACCCGCAACGACTGGGGCCGCGGTGCTGGTTGCCGGTGCGCTGGCGGTCGCCGACGGATCCGCGACCGCGACGCCGGCCGGCACGTCGCCGACTCGAGTCGCTACGACGGGAGCCACCGCCACCTGTCCCTGAAAACCGCATTCATTGCTGACAGCGATGCCGGTCTTCGTGCCTCGAAGGCCACCGTCGGGTTGCGGCTCGAACGACCACCCCAGCACGACGGTGTTAACGCCTGCGGCGACTTGTCCATTGGCTGACAGGCAGCGCGGCTGGTCGAGTTGGCGCGCAGCGGGCGCGGATTGCCAGTGACCGTCGGCGAAACGGTACTCAGCCGACTGGGCCGGGGTGCGCGCCACTTGGGGATTTTTGGTGTCCAGTTGGGTCGCGCTGGCGACGCATCCCGAGGATCCGCACGATGAGCGAAATGCCCACCAACCGATGTTGTCGGTGGTGTGTATGGCGTAGGGGGCGCCGTTGATCGTCTGCTTCTCGTAGTCGTACTCGAAGCGGTAGGTGCCGTCGAGTAGGGCGGGGGGCCGGGCTGGAGTGGTTGCCGCCGCGGCGGAGGCCGCCGGAGCCGTCCCGTTCGAAGCTGCGGGCGCCGTCCGCTTCATGGGCTGCCACATATAGGCGGAGACGCCGACCACGGCGAGGATGACCGCCGCCACCGCCACTCCGAGCAGAATCCTGGGCCGTCGCCTCCGGTTCGCCGCGGTCGCAATGTTCGAAGGCACGACCACCGCGGCTTGGGTGTCGGCCGTCGCGATCGGCGCGGCCCGGGCGGGATTGATCTGGGCGGGTTGATCTGGGCCGGATTGACCTGGGTGCGGAAACCGGTGTCCGAGTCCATGCCGGCCCGTTCGGTGAGGGCCGCGGCGAAGTCATGGCATCGTTCGAACCGGTCACCAGGGTTCTTGGCCAGTGCCCGCGAAAACACCCCGTCGAGGCTCGTCAATTCCGGACGCCAACCGCTCGGCTTGGGTTGTGGCGCGGTGAGGTGCTGGCTGATGACGGCGACCGGGTTGGAATGCTGATACGGCGGCACACCCGTGAGGAGATGAAACGCGGTGGCGGCCAGCGCGTACTGGTCGGCGCGCGCGTCGATCTCGCCGCCCATCAGCTGTTCGGGCGCCGCGTAGGTGACCGTCCCCACGGTGAAATTCGTATCGGTCAGGCCGCTGACATCGTCGTGGTATCGGGCTATCCCGAAGTCGGCCAACAGGATCCGGCGTCGACCATCCGTTGGGTCGGTGAGCAGGATGTTGGCCGGTTTGACGTCACGATGCAGCAGGCCGCGCTGGTGGGCGTAGTCGAGCGCCTCGGCGACCGCGGTGATGATGGCGCACGCTTCGTGCGCTGGCATGCCGGCCGGGTACCGGCCTTTCAACAACTGCGCGGCGTCGGATCCCTCGACGTAGTCCATCGCGATCCACAGTTGGCCATCGCTCTCGCCGCGATCGTGCACCTGGACGATGTTTGGGTGCCACAGCGTGGCGGCCAGTTCGGCCTCGCGATGGAACCTCTCCCGAAAGCCACTGTCCGCCGTGACGGGCTCGGGAAGGATTTTCAGCGCGTCACGACGCGGCAGCCGGGGATGCTGGGCCAGATAGACCTCGCTCATCCCGCCCCGGCCGAGTAACCGCACAATGGTGTACCCGGCGAAGGTCGAGCCGCTGGTCAACGGCATGACGGGATCCTACCGTCACGGCACCGGCATCGAGTACAACCAGGCATCCCACAGCGGCCGCAGTGACTCGTCGGAGTAGTTGGCGGCCAGCGCCGGTGAAGTCGTCGGTGACGGCGGTGCCGTGGCGATACCGAGTCGTCCAATCCTTAAGCAGCGCAAAGAATTTCTCGTCGCCCAACCGCACGGCGCAGCGCGTGCAGGGTCAGCGCGCCGCGCTTGTAGACGCGGTCGTCGAACATGTCGCGCGGTCCGGGATCGGCCAGCAGCAGGTCCTGCGGCTTCGCGCGCAGCTGCTGCGTGGTAGCGTCGGGCGAGCTCGTCGGCGCGGCGGGCCGCCGCTGTGTTCGGACCACAACCACTCCGCGTAGCAGGCGAAGCCCTCGTGCAGCCAGATGTCGCGCCACCGCCGCGCGGTCACCGAGTTGCCGAACCACTGGTGCGCCAGTTCGTGGGCGATCAGCCGCTCGCTGCGCCCGCGTGCCATCGCAGTGATTGGCGCCGAAGATCGAAATCCCTTGGGCCTCAAGCGGTATCTCCAGCGGGTCGTCGGTGACCACGACGGTGTAGCCGTTCGCCAGCGGATACGGCCCGAACAGCTCGACGAACAGCTTCATCATCTGCGGGCTGGCGGGCGAAGTCGTGGTCGAAGTCGTCGCGCAGCCGTTCGGGCAACGCCGCCTGGATCGGCACCGGTGTCTTGCGCCAGCCGCGCCACTCGTACGCGCCGATCTGCAGGGTGACCAGGTAGGTCGACGTCGGCTCGGGTTGCTCGTAGGTCCACACCGTCTGCGCGGCCCGCACCCGCCGCGACACCAGCTTGCCGTTGGCGACCGCCCGGTAGCGGCTTTCGGTGCTGATCTGGATGCGGAAGCGCGGCCTTGGCGCTGGGGTGGTCGTCGCACGGGAACCACGACGCGGCGCCGTTGGGTTGCCCGGCGACCAGCGCGCCGTCGGTCAGTTCCTCGAAACCGACGTCACCCCACAGGGATCGGATCGGCCTCGGGTGACCCGCCGTAGCGCACGACGATCGACAGCGCCGCCCCGGCTGGCGAGCTTCGACGCCAGCCGGATGCGCAACTTGCCCCCGCGACAGGAGAACTGGGCGGCGCGCTTGCCGTTGACCGACACCTTCGACACCGTCAACGCGCTGGACAGGTCCAGGGTGAGCTGCTGCAGCTCGGCGCAGCGTCACCGCGGTGATGGTCGCCGTGCCGGACAGCCGGTTGATCGCGACCTTGTATTCCAGGTCCAGCTCGTAGCGCGACACCCGGTAGCCGGGGTTGCCGTTGTTCGGCAGGTACTCGTCGATCACCGTGGCCGGTGCCTTCTTGGCGAGCTTTCACGCCGCGGTTTCCTGGACGCGCCCGCGGGCGGCGTTCTTGCCGTCGCGCTTCTTGCGGCCGGGATTCCACGGCCGGATCGGATTGCCCTGCCAGCGCGTCGACGGCGGCACCTCGTCGCCGCGCACCACCAGCGACGCCGGCCCGACGGTCGCGCCGGCGCCCATCCGGGCGGCGGGCAGCGCCACGCAGTGCGGGCCGAGGGTCGCGCCCGGCCTCCAGTACCACGCTGTCCATCCGCATGATCCGGTCGTGGAACAGGTGCGTCTGCACCACGCAGCCGCGGTTGACGGTGGCGCCGTCGCCGAGGGTGACCAGATCCGCCTCGGGCAGCCAATAGGTTTCGCACCACACGCCGCGGCCGATCGTCGGCGCCCAGCGCGCGCAGCCACAGGTTCATCACCGGCGTGCCGCTGGCCGCGCGGGCGAACCACGGCGCCGCGACGGTCTCGACGAACGTGTCGGCGACCTCGTTGCGCCACACGAACGACGACCACAGCGGAAACTCGCCGGCCCTGATCCGGCCGACCAGCAGCCATTTCGCGGCGACGGTGACAACGCCGGCGATCGCGCCGGCGGCCAGCAGCACCAGCCCGCCGGACAGTGCGCGCCCACCAGATGCCGAACATCCGTGCCAGCGCCTGCAGTGCGCCCAGTACCGCGAGCCCGATCGCGACCGTCACGATCACCGGGCAGCAGCCGGCAGCGTCTCCACCACCGCCGCGCATCACCTTCAGCCGCAGCGGCGGGTCGAAGGTGCGTCGCCGCGTCGGCCTCGGCGGGCTGGCGGCGCAGCCGCATCGGCGGGCTGCCCAGCCAGGACGAGCCGCGCTTGGCCTTCGGCGGGGTCGCCGACAGCACCGCGACCAGCCCGTCGTCGGGGACGCGCCGGCCCGGCTGGGTGATGCCGGAGTTGCCGAGGAACGCGCGCCTGCCGACGGTCGTCTTCGGCCGACGTAGATCCAGCCGCCGCCGAGTTCGTAGGACGCGACCATGGTGTCGTCGGCCAGGAACGCGCCGTCCTCGATCACGGTGAACTTGGGCGTCAGCAACACCGTCGAGATCTCGGTGCCGCGGCCGACCTTGGCGCCCAGCAGCCGCAGCCAGCATCGGGGTCAGCAGGCTGGCGTAGAGCGGGAACAGGTAGTTGCGCGCGGCGTCCATCAGCCGCTCGGTCGCCCACAGCTGCCAGCCCGACGCGGCTGCGCACCGGGTGATAGCCCTCGCGCAGCCCGATGCGACAGCAGCCGCACCGCCGACCACCGTCAGCAGCGCGTACACCGCGAGCCACGGCCAGTGCCGCCACCGGCGTCCACAGCGAGCGCGGGCAGCACCGCCTGCGACAGTCGGTGGGTGTGGCGGACCGCCACCGCGATCACCGCGAGGCCGGCCGCCAGCGCGATCAGCGGCAGCGCGGCCGAGCAGCATCGACGTCAGCCCGTACATCGGCGACCCAGTGCGGTGCCTGCGGGCCGGCCGCTCGTCGGGCCACGGGTGGCGGGCCTTGCCGGACTTCACCGCGGGCGAGCCCTTCCAGTACTGGCCGTTCTTGATCTTGCCGATCACGCCGGAGCCGGGCGCCACGTCGGCGTTCTTGCCGACCACCGCGCCGGGCAGCAGGGTGGTGCGGGCGCCGATCGGTCGCGTCGTCGCCGATGGTGATCTCGCCGACGTGGAACAGCGTCGCCGTCGATCCAGTGCCCGCACAGGTCGACCTCGGGTTCGACGGCGCAGCGGTGTCCGAGTGTCAGCATCCCGGTGACCGGCGGCAGCGAGTGCAGGTCGACGCCCTTGCCGACCTTGGCGCCCAGGGCGCGGGCGTAGTACACCAGCCACGGTGCGCCGGCCAGGTTCTCGGCGCCGCTGGCCTCGGCCAGCCGCTCGGCGAACCACACCCGCAGGTGCACCGACCCGCCGCGGGGGTAGGTGCCCGGCTTCACGTTCCGGCAGCAAGGTCCGCGCGAACAGCACCGCGATGCCCATCCGGCCCGACGGGCGTGACGAACAGGACGAACGCCGCCGGCGATCCAGCCACCAGTTCACCGCCACGGTCCACGGCACCAGGTGCAGCGCGGCGCGACGTTGTTGGCCAGCGCCAGCCAGGTCACCCACTGCAGTGCCGGCCAGCGTCGCCAGCGGCACCGCCAGCACGACCTGCGCCAGCTGGGTCAGCCGCGGGGTCGGGTTTGACCATCGCGCTCGACGACCTCCGGCGGCGGGTCGAGCTCGTCGAGGAACCCGGCCAGCGAGCCGAGCCGGGGGTGGTCGTACAGGTCGGCGACGGTCACCTGCGGATACTGCTGGCGCAGCGCGGCGACCAGCTGCGCGGCGGCCAGCGAGCCGCCGCCGAGCGCGAAGAAGTCCGCTTCGCGGCCGTCGACCGCGGCCGCCGAGCAGGTCGCGCCACAGCCCGGCCAGCCAGCCCGCGGTGCCGCCCAGGTCGGCGGCTTCGTCGGTGCCCGAGTGCCGAGCCGCCGGGCGGCGGCCATGGCAGCGCGTTGCGGTCGACCTTGCCCGACGTGCGGGTGGGCAGTTCGTCGACCATGGACCAGCCGCGGCACCAGCGCGGCGGGCAGCTGCTCGGCGCAGCCGTTGCGCGCCGCGGTCGAGGTCGAACGACGGGTCCGCGCTGGCCAGGTAGCCGACCAGCAGCGGGGTGCCGCTGGCGGTGCGGCGCACCGCGGCCGCGCCGCCGCTGACCCCGGGCAGATGCACCAGCGCGGCGTCGACCTCGCCGAGCTCGATGCGGCGGCCGCCGAGCTTGACCTGATCGTCGGCGCGGCCCAGGAAGAACAGCCCGTCGCGCTCCAGCCGCACCAGGTCGCCGCTGCGGTAGGCGCGCGCCCAGCCCAGCGTCGGCATCGGCGCGTACTTCTCGGCGTCCTTCTCCGGGTCCAGGTAGCGGGCCAGCCCGACGCCGCCGATCACCAGTTCGCCGACCTCGCCGTACGCCGACCGGCTGGCCGGCCGCGTCGACGACGGCCAGCTCCCAGCCGGCCAGCGGCAGCCCGATGCTGACCGGCCCGCCGCCGTCGAGCTGCGCCGCGCAGGCGACCACGGTGGCCTCGGTCGGGCCGTAGGTGTTCCACACCTCGCGCCCGCTCGACGGCCAGCCGCTCGGCCAGCTCGGGCGGGCAGGCCTCGCCGCCGAAGATCAGCAGCCGCACCGCTTCCAGCGCCTCGGCGGGCCACAGCGCGGCCAGCGTCGGGCACCGTGGACACCACGGTGATGTCGCGCGTCGACCAGCCACGGGCCGAGGTCCATGCCGCTGCGCACCAGCGAGCGCGGCGCCGGGACCAGGCAGGCGCCGTGCCGCCAGGCCAGCCACATCTCCTCGCAGGAGGCGTCGAAGGCGACCGACAGCCCGGCCAGCACCCGGTCGCCGGGCCCGATCGGCTCGTCCGCAGGAACAGCCGCGCCTCGGCGTCGACGAACGCGGCGGCGCTGCGGTGGGTCACCGCGACGCCCTTGGGCGTGCCGGTCGAGCCGGAGGTGAAGATGATCCAGGCGTCGTCGCGGGCCAGCGGGGCGGCCGGCGCGCCAGCCGCGCGACGAGCCGGGGCCGCGGTCGCAGCCCGGCTTCGGTGATGACCGCCGACGACGTCGGCCTCGCCGAACACCAGTTCGGCGCGCTCGTCGGGGTCGTCGGCGTCGACCGGGACGTAGGCGGCGCCGGCGGCCAGCACGGCCAGGATCGCGACGTAGAGCGCGTAGCTGCCCGACGGCATCCGGATGCCGACCCGGTCGCCGCGGCCGATGCCCGCGCGCGGCCAGCCACGCCGACGCCGTCCTCGATGTCGGCGATCAGCTCGCTGTAGGTGAGCTGCACGGTCGCCGTCGTCGATCGCCGCGGCGTCCGGATAGCGCGCGGCGGTGTCGTCGAGGATGTCGATCAGCGTGCGCGGGCTCGGCGCGTCGGACGACAGCAGGTACTGCGCGGGAATCACTTGATATTTCTACAGCCATGGCGGGAATTTGGGCGGGGCGTGACCCGAATAGGGTGGTCGGCGAAACGGGCGTGTAGCGGAGGGTCGGATGGCAGCACGGTCTTGTCGGGCGTGTGGTCTCGGGCTTCGGGACGGCGCCAGGTTCTGCGACGGCTGCGGCGCACCGGCGAGCTCTGCTCCCGAGCAGGCGGAGTACAAGCAGGTGACGGTGTTGTTTGCCGATGTGGTGGGTTCCATGGCGATCGCTTCGCACTGTGGGCGCCGAGCGGTTGCGCGAGATCATGACGACGTCTTCGACCTTTCGCGGCAGCGATTACCCGCGCTATGGCGGCACGGTCGATAAGTTCACCGGCGATGGCATCATGGCGGTGTTCGGGGCGCCAGTCGCGTTGGAGGATCACGCTTTTCGGGCCTGTTGGCGGCCCTGGACATCCAGGGCGAGATCGCAGCAGCTCGCCGATGACGTCGAGCGCCGACGATGGCATCCGCTACGGCTACGAGTCGGACTGAACTCGGGCCAGGTGATCGCGGGGAAATCGGCTCTGGCCCGGCCGGTTACACCGCGGTCGGTGAGCAGGTGGGCATGGCGCAACGGATGGAATCGGTCGCCCCGCCGGGTGGGGTGATGCTGAGCGAATCCACCGCGCGGCTGGTTGAGCACGCCACCGTGCTGGGCGACCCGACTGGTGAGCTCAAAGGCGCGGATAGGCCGTTGCCGGCCCGTCGGCTGCTGGCCGTGAGCGCCGACCGCGAGCAAGCCCGGCCGGCGGGAACCGACGCTGGTCGGACGCACCTGGGAGTTGAACACCATAGCCGGCATCCTGGATCAGTCGATCGGCGGGGACGGTCGGGTGGCCGGGGTGGTCGGACCGCCCGGGATCGGCAAGAGCCGCATCGCTGCGCGAGGCGGTGCTGTTGGCCGCCGGCCGTGGCGTGGAGGTGTTCACGGTCGCCTGCGAATCACATACCCGGGATGTGCCCTTCCACGTGGTGGCGCGGCTGCTGCGCTCGGTGTTCGGGATCGACGACATCACCACGAGCAAGCGGCCCGGGCGCAGGTACGGGCCCGCATCCCCGACGCCGACCACGAAGATCTGCTGCTGCTGGACGACCTGCTCGGGATCGGCGACCCCGCGGTCGCGTTGCCCGCCATCACCGCCGATGCGCGGCGGCGCCGGTTGGCGGCGTTGTTGAACGCCGCCGCCCTGGCCCGTACCACACCGGCGAGTCTACGTGATCGAGGACGTGCACTGGATCGACGAGGCCAGCGAGGCGATGCTCGCGGAATTCGTCACCGTGGTTCCGCAAACGCCCCTCGCTGGTGCTCATCACCTACCGTCCCGAATATCGGGGCGCGTTGTCGCGTGCACCCGGCGGCAGACGATCTCCCTGGCGCCGCTGAATTCCGCCGGAGACCGCGGCGCTGATCGCCGAACTGCTGGGTTCCCGACCCGTCGGTGGCCGGCTGGCCGCGCAGATCGCGGAGCAGGCCGCCGGGAACCCGTTCTTCGCCGAGGAGATCATCCGCGACCTGGCCGAGCGCGGCATTCTCGACGGCGACCGCGGGCACCTACGTATGCCGCGACGACAGCGCCGCCATCAGCCTTCCGGGCACACTGCAGGCCACCCTCGCCGCACGCATCGATCGCCTGGGGGCGCCGGCAAAACACGCGCTATATGCCGGGGCCGTCATCGGCGCGCGATTCAAGCCAGAGTGCTCGCCACGGTGTTGGGCGACAACGAATCTCCGCAAACCGCCCTTGTCGAGCTCTTGGCGGTCGAACTGATCGATCAGGTGATGTTCACCCCGCACGCCGAATACGCGTTTCGGCACCCGCTTATCCGCACCGTGGCCTACGAGTCGCAGCTCAAGGCCGAGCGTGCACAGTTGCATCGGCGCGTTGCCATTGGTTATCGAACAACGCGATCCCTCGAGTGACGAGAACGCCGCCCTGATCGCCGAACACCTCGAGGCCGCCGGAGATCCGCACGCGGCGTTCGGCTGGCATATGCGTGCCGCGACGTGGTTGAACCACCGCGACCGCGCCGCGGCCAGAGCCAGCTGGCAGCGCGCCCGTCAGGTCGCCGACCAGCTACCCGGCGACGACCCGGGCCGGGTGCGGATGCAGATCGAGCCCCGAACTCTGTTGGCTGCCACTACATTTTTCGCGGGTGGGAGTTTCGACGGCACCGGCTTCGAAGAACTCCGTGAACTTTGCGCCGAGGTTGGTGACCAGGTATCCCTTGCGATTGGCATGTCAGGCGCGGTGCTGGCGATGTCAGCCAATGGTGGCCCCCGCGATGCGGCCACCCTGGCCACGGAGTTCATTGATCTGATCGACGCAATTGGAGATCCCACGCTGGCGGTCTCTCTGCTGCACGCGGCCGCGTACGCATACTCGGAGGCGGGCGAAGTCACCGCGGCGCTGCGCGTCGCGCAGCGCGTCATCGATCTGGCCGCCGGGGATCCCACCCGGGGCGACCTGGTCTTCGGTTCACCGCTGGCCTTGGCGACCGGAATGAAAGCCTTCGCACAGATGCGTCTCGGCATCGACGGATGGCAGCCCGACGCCGACGCCGCCATCGCAATGGCGGCTGCGGTCGACCAGACCACCCATGTCGGCACGATCATGTGGAAATACATCTCTGCCATACCGTTTGGGGCCCTTGCCGCCGACGCGACCGCACTTGCCGAGACCGCTGAGGCATTGCGGATCGCTGAGCAGACCGGCGACGACTTTCTCCTGGGGCTCGCTCAACTGATCCGCGGCTATACCCAGATAAGGCACGGTGGGGCGGACCGCGACGAGGGCCTTGCGCTGCTTCGCCAAGTGCGGGAGTCCGCCGAGCGGGGAGGCTTTCCCAAGGTGGCGAGACCGGTGGTCGACCCCCAGCTAGCCCGGGAAAGGGCCTTGGTCGGCGATGTCGACGGTGCCATCGAAATGGCTCGATCGGTCTTCGACGACGATCTCGAAACAGGCGAGATGTTGTGGGCTTGGTGGGCCGCCACCGTTCTGGTCGAGTCGCTGCTGGCCCGCCGCACCGCTGGCGACGTCGATGGAGCACAGGCCACCATCGACCGATTCGCGGCTTCGTCCCTGGACCCGGATTGTGCCCTTACCGAACTGACTGTGCTGCGGCTGCGCGGGCTACTCGCGCAGGCGCATGGCGACGCCGGTGCCCAGCAACAGTTCATGGCACGTTTCCGCGCCAAAGCGGCGGCCGCCGGTTTTGAACCGCTGGTAACCGCAACTTAGCTACTGCGCTGTTCCAGCCAATCGGCGAGCGAGCGCCCGGCATCCAGGACATGCCGCTCGGCGATGGCGCGGGCGCGCTCGGCGTCTTTGTCACCCAGCGCGTCAAGAAGCTGCTGGTGCTCGTCGAGCGAATGTTTCTCGTGGTCGGGGAACAGCGTGAGGAAATTGCTCGGGACGACGCGGGCCGCCTGCTTGATCTGGGTCATCAGGCGCGGGGAGTGCGCGGCGCGGTGGATCTTCTGGTGAAAATGCCAGTTGGCCTCGCCGATGCTGTCGTCACCGGACCGCGCGACGACGTCGGCGGCGAGCTCGCGAAGCATCCCCAGTTCGTCTGGTTCCACGCGCTGCGCCGCCCACGCCGCCGCCTGTCCGGTCAGCACACCGAGAATGGTGAAGCTGTCCAGCACGTCGGCGGGACTGATGCCGATTACCGTCACGCCGCTGCGCGGGGCCACCTGGACCAGGCCCTCGAAGGAGAGCTCCAGCAGCGCCTCGCGCACCGGGGTCCGGCTGGTCGCGAACTCCTCGGTGATGGCGTCCAGGTCCACCCGCGATCCCGCGGGCAGGGCCCCGGTGAGGATGCGGTCTCGCAGTTCGCGGGCGGCGCGTTCCCGCACGGTGCCGGAGACGTCGATGGCGGCCATCCGAGAAGCATAGCAATTGAAATCTGATATATCAGATGTTAGATTTTCGGCATGCCGCGATCGGACAAGATGGCCCTCGTAGCGTTCATGCAGGCGGGCAGCACCTCGGTGTACGCGGGCTCCTGGCGGCACCCCGCCACCGAGCACCGCTACCTCGACGCGTCCTACTACGCCAAGATCGGGCGGCAGCTCGAAGAGGGCTGTTTCGACCTGATGTTCTTCGACGATCGTCTGGCGATGCCGGGGGTCTACGGCGGATCGGTCGAAGAAGCCGTGAAGTACGGCGCCCGCCCGGTCAAGCTGGACCTCGGCGTGGTGCTCGGGGTGCTAGCGCAGGCCACGTCCCGAATCGGACTGGGTGCGACGTACTCGACCACCTACTACGCGCCGTTCCACGTCGCGAGAACCTTCGCCACGCTGGACCACCTGTCGGGGGGTCGGGCCGCTTGGAACGTGGTCACCTCGGTCAACGACAGTGAGGCGCAGAACTTCGGCGTGGACGCCCACCTGGGCCATGACGAGCGTTACGACCGCGCCGACGAGTTCATGGACGTGGTCACCGGCCTCTGGGACACCTGGGAGGACGACGCGATACTGCACGACCGGGCGTCGGGTCGGTACGCCGACCCCGCCAAGGTGCACGAGCTGGGCCACGCGGGCCGGTACTTCTCCGCGCGCGGGCCGCTGACCGTGCCCCGCACCCCGCAGGGCAGGCCGGTGATCATCCAGGCCGGGTCTTCGGGCCGCGGACGCGAATTCGCTTCCCGCTGGGCCGAATTGATCTTCACCGGAGACCCCGGCATCGAGGTCGCGCGCAGCCACTACGCCGACCAGAAGGACCGCATCGCCGATGCCGGGCGTGATCCTGGGTCGGTCCGCATCTGCCCGATGGCCTACGCTGTGGTCGGCGAGTCCGAGGCGCACGCCAAGGACCGCGAAGCCTCATTCCTCAATGATCTGGTTCACCCCATGGCGTCGCTGACACTGCTGTCGGAGTTGATGAATTACGACTTCGCGCAACACGATCTGGACGAGCCGGTGACCGACGAGCTCGTCGCCTCGGTCTCCGGTATCCGCGGGCTGGTGCAGAACCTGCGTACCCATATCGGCGGGGACACTGTCACCCTGCGCGACCTGGCCGGTCATCGTGCCACGTTGCTGCAGGGGCCGCGCTTCGTCGGCACCGGCGAACAGGTCGCCGATCAGATGGCCGAGTGGTTCGAAGGCGGCGCCTGCGACGGTTTCGTGCTGGCGGCAACGCATCTGCCCGGCGCTTTCGAGGACGCGGTGCGCATGGTGGTCCCGGAACTGCAACGCCGTGGGCTGTTCCGCACCGAGTACGAATCGTCGACGCTGCGGGGACACCTTGGGCTGCAACGCCCCTCGAACGTACGGGTGTGCGCCGGTGCAGATGCTTGACGGCGTTCGGGTGCTCGACCTCGCCACGCTGGCGGCCGCGCCGCTGGTCGCGACGTATCTGGGTGAGTTCGGCGCCGACGTGATCAAGGTCGAAGAACCCCGACACGGCGATCCGATTCGGACGTGGGGCAACCAGCGCGACGGCGTCGGGCTGATGTGGAAGTCGATATCGCGCAACAAGCGATCCATCACGCTGGATCTGCGCTGCGCCGACGGCCAGGAGCTGGTGCGCCGGTTAGTGGAACGCGCCGACGTCGCCATCTTCAACACGAGGCCGCAGACGTTGCGCAAGTGGGGACTTGACTATGAGAGCCTGCGGGCGGTCAACGACCGGATCGTGATGCTGCACATCACCGGATACGGGCTGACCGGGCCGAAAAGTGAGCGCCCGGGTTTCGGGACGCTCGGGGAGGCGATGAGCGGGTTCGCCCACATCACCGGTCAGGCCGGCGGGCCGCCCACGCTGCCACCGTTCATGTTGGCCGACGGCGTCGCGTCGTTGAATGCCGCCTACGCAGTGATGATGGCGCTGTACCACCGCGATGTGCGCGGCGCGCCGGGACAGCTGATCGACGTCAACCTGATCGACCCGCTGGCCCGGCTACTGGAGCAGACGCTGCTGGGCTACGACCAATTGGGCCTGGTGCCCGAACGGTTCGGAAACCGTTGGGACATTTCGGCTCCGCGCAACACCTATCAGACAGCGGATGGCCGGTGGCTGGCCATGTCGGGCAGCTCGCCGGCGCTGGCACTTCGGGTGTTTCGGGCGATCGGCCGCGACGATCTGCTCGAGGACGCCGATTTCGCCGATCCGCAGCGGCGGCTGGCCAGGGCCGTCGAGGTCGACGCCGTGGTGGCGGATTGGGTCGCGTCCAGGACGCTTTCGCAGGCGATGACGGTCTTCGAAGCGCACGAGGTGGCCGCGGCGCCCGTGTACGACATCAGCGACCTCGTCGCCGACGAGCAGCTGGCGCATCGCGGGGTGTTCGTCTCGGTCGAGGACCAGCAGCTCGGGGCCATGACGGTGCAGGCGCCGGTGCCGCGGTTCTCGTCGGAGTCCGGGATGGTCGACCACCTGGGTCCGCGCCTCGGCGAACACAACGCCGAGGTCTACGGCGAGTTACTTGGCTTGAGCTCAACCGATATTGACGAACTGCACGCCCGAGGCGTGTTGTAACAGAGGGACTTTGATGACCGATCTGCTTCGTCGTTCCGAATTGGCGGTGCCCGCCAGCAACGACAACATGTTCGAGAAGGCCGCCGGGTGCGGCGCCGACCTCGTGTTCCTTGACCTCGAGGATGCGGTTCCCGCGGCCTTCAAGGAGGAATCACGCGCCAAGGCGATCGTGGCCCTCAACGACGTCGACTGGGGCCGCGCAACGCGCGCCATCCGTATCAACGGCCTGGATACCCAGTGGTGCCACCGCGACGTCATCGACGTGGTGACCAGGGTGGGCGAGAACCTCGACACCATCATCATCCCGAAGGCTCGCAGGGCCCGCGACGTCTGGTGGGTGGACGTGCTGCTCACCCAGCTGGAGGCGAAACTCAGCCTGCGCAGACAGATTCGGCTCGAGGTGCTCATCGAGGAGGTCGAAGGTCTGGCCAACGCGGAGGAGATCGCGGTGGCCAGCCCGCGGCTGGACGCCCTGATCTTCGGGGTGGGCGATTTCTCGCTGTCCCAGGGCGCGCGGGTGGACACGAACTTCGTCCCGCTCGGCGAATACCCTGGCGATTTCTGGCATTACGCGCGAAACAAGGTAATCGTGGCGGCGCGCATCGCGGGCGTCGACGCGATCGACGCGCCCTACCCCGACTACCGGGACCTCGCGGGTTACGAGCGCGACGCGCGGCGGGCGTCCCTGCTGGGCTACACCGGAAAGTGGGCGATTCACCCCGATCAGGTTCCCATCGCCAACAGGGTCTACTCACCGACGCCCGACGAAATCGCCCGTGCCGGGCGCAATGTCGCAGCCTACCGGGACGCCGAAGCCAAGGGGCGCGGCGCGGTCGGGGTCAACGGTGTCCTGGTCGATGCCGCGCACGTCAAGATGGCGCAGCAAACGCTGGTGCGTGCCGCGCTGATCGACGGCAGCCGGTAGTCGAGGGCCACTGACATCCCGGCCTTCCGGCTATTCTTCAGGCGGCAGCTGCGGCCATCAGACGTGTGCGGGCATGCTGTCCCAGCCGCGAACGGCCGATGAAGATGAGAAAACGGCGTCTGCAAGGTCGACGTGCCACTCGGGGAAGCGGGTCAATACCTCGTCGAGTGCGATCCGTCCTTCGATGCGGGCCAGCGCGTTGCCCAGGCAGTAGTGGGCCCCGACGCCGAACGTCAGATGCTGGCGCGGGGGACGGGCGATGTTGAAGGCCTCCGCATCGGGGCCGAACCGCTGGTGGTCGCGGTTGGCCGCGCCGATCAACGTCAGCATCGCGCTGCCCTCAGGAATGATCTGGCCGTAGTACTCCACATCGCGCATGACGTACCGCGCCGCCTGCAACGCCGGCGGCTCGAATCTCAGGATTTCTTCGATGGCTCCTGGCAGAAGAGCTCGGTCGGCTCCTAATAGGCGGCGTTGATCGGGGTACTCGGACAACAGCTTTCCGGACCAGCCGATAAGACGGGTGGTCGTCTCCGCACCGGCGACGGCAACGACATTCATGAATAGCAGGAGCTCTTCGCGCCGCAGCCGCCGCAGCGTTCCGGCTTCGTCTTCGAATTCGGCTTCCAGAAGCTCCGTGGTGAGGTCGTCGGCGGGGTGGTCCACCCGCCAGTCGATGAACTCGGCGAACACCTGCCCATCGGGTAAGCCGCCCGGATGATCCAACTGCCCACCACGTTCGGTGCGCAGACGTCGGTCGCCGTCCTCTTGGACGAGGTTCTGAAAGTGCTCTGGAATGCCGAAGAGCATCCCGACCACGCGCAGCGGCATGACGGCGCCGAGATCTTTGACGAAGTCGAACCGATCCCCGCCGACCAGGGGGTCCAGGCATCGCGCGGTGAATTCCCGGACCTTGGGTTCAAGGGCGTTGATCTTGCGTGGTGTGAAGGCTCGGGAGAGCAGATTGCGGTGGATGTCATGGATCGGGGGATCTTCGAAGATCAATGTGCCGGAGGGAATCTCCATGCCGGACTTGAGAATTTCCAGCACCACGCCCTTGGCGGAACTGAAGGTCTGGTGATCGACGAGTGCGCGATTGACGTCGTCGAATCGGCTTAGCGCGTAGAAGTCGTGGGGCTCGTTGTAATACAGCGGCGCGTCGTCGCGCAACCGCTTGAACATCGGATACGGGTCAGCGTTGAGATCGGCGTCCCACGGGTCGTAGTAGACGCGGTCGATTGCCTCAGCGGTCATGTGGATCCTCGTCGAGTTCGGCCAGCGCATGAATCTGCTCCAGGTAATGAGCCAGCGAATGATGGATGAACCGGGCGGACAGGATCGTGGTTCCGCCCACGGTCATGTTCTGCAGAATCTCCCGCGTCGCCTCTGGCTCGCCGACCGGATCGAGGGGTTTGTCGGCGGGCATCACCACCTCGAAACCGGTGGGCAGTTCAAACGATTGCAGCCACTGCGAGGCGGTTTCGATCGACACATCGAACGGGCACCAGCCGTCGGCGAGCGTGACCGCACGTCGTAACGAGCGTTTGGTACGGCCGCCGACCCAGATCGGCATATGCGACTGCAGCGCACACGGATCAACCGTCAGACCGCCAAACGAGTAGAACTCACCGTCGTAAGCCGGCTCATTACTTGCCAATGCCGCTCGCAGCGCCCGCAGAGCGTCATCTCCGCGGGCACCGCGGTCGTCGAACGGTGCGCTGATAAGGTCAAACTCCTCCTTCAGCGAGCCTACGCCGACACCCAGGATCACCCGGCCTCCGCTGACGTGATCCAGTGTGCCGTAGCGCTTTACGACCGCAAGCGGGTGGTGGTATCCAAGCACCAGGGTCATGGTGGCGAACCGGATCTGTCTTGTGCGGGCCGACGCATAGCCGAACGTGGCAAGCGGATCCCAGTAGCGGGCGCCGCGCCGCGCGGTTTCGGTCGAGGGTATGCCGATATGCTCGCTGCAGGTCATATGGTGGTAGCCAAGCCGATCCGCGGTCTCAGCGACGCGCCCGATGTCCTCGACTGTGGCGTCCCTTTCCCACTCCAACGCAGCCCCGCCGATGTTGGTGACGACGGGCGTGGCGATGCCCAGTTTCACTGTAAGGGCTCTTCTCCCGCGAGGATCGTGCGGTGCATGAGCCTGCCGCTGTCGGTGGGATACGGCAGCACCCGGTGCATGGTGCCGGTGTTGCTCCAAATGAGCAGATCGCCCGGCTGCCAGTCATGCCGATAGACGTACTGGGCCTGGGTGGCCCAGTCGCGGAGGCGCGCTAGCAACGCGCGGCTCTCTTCGACGGGCGTCCCGATCACGTAATCCGCTGTGGCGCCGGCCAGTAGGGATTTGCGCCCGGACTGGTGCGTCCACACCAGCGGGCATGACTTGGTGGGTGACTGCTGCCAGAACGTGATCTCCTCGTAGCTCATCTCGGGGCGCACGTAGTATTGCGAACGCTCCGCACTGTGGACCACCCGAAGCTCGGCGATGGCCTCCTTGTCGGCCTGCGGCAAATCGTCGTATGCCGCGTAGGTGTTGCAGAATTCCGTCTGCCCACCGGTTTCCGATAGTTTGATGGCCCGCAGCAGGGCCGCAAGATTGGGATAGGGCTGCAGCGAGCCGTCGAAGTGCCAGAACATCGAGCCTTTCAGATACTCGGCTCGCTGGTTCACGTCTTTGTCGAGCGAGATCTTGTAGATGCCGCCCTCACCCTCGCTTTGCACGATGTTGCCGAGGGTCTTGGCTATGGTCACCTGCTGCTCATCGCTTATCGTCAGGCCGCGGAAGAAGATCACTCCGCGGCTCTCCAAAGTGGAGCGAATGATCTCGGCGGCGCGTCCGCTGAGTAGCGTGTCGAGATCGGTCTTGAGTTCGCTACCGATTTTGGGTGTTCGATCAATGACGTCTACTTGTGCGGCCGAAAGTGTCATGGCTCAGCTCAATCTCGTCAGGATGGTGTTCGCTGAATGCTTCACGCGCGGTTGCTTCCACAGCTCGACCGCCAGGGAGACGGTGATCAGTGAGTAGAGCAGGTTGCGTAGATTCGCGACGTCCTCAGGCAGCGGTTCGGCGTAGTCGAACTTGTCGATGTACGCGACCGCTTCATCGGCATGCGGAAAGACTTCGTCGTAGAACGCCTGGATCTCGTCCATGGAACTGTTCACACGCTTCAGATAGCGCTGGTGTCCGTCCTCGACGGCCCATTCCGGGACCAGGTGCTCGAGTAGCGAAAATTCGGGCGGCAGAGAGGGAGTCATGGTTCGGCTTTCGTCTTCTCGCCGGTCTCCACGTAGTCGCCCACCACCTTGTGCAGATGGCGCAGCAGGATTTCCTCGTCGTTCATCGTGAAATGAGTGAGGGCGCCGCTGTTCAGCATCGCCTGCAATCCTTCAGACGGGCTGGCGTCTTCCAGGATGATGTCGTTGAGGAATGTCACCGTCAGCTCTTGGCCCAGCCGTTCTTTGTGGGTCTTCGGGGGCTGGTAGTACATCTCCGTTTCGAAGATGTGCGAGTGGGGCCCAGTGGGCCAATGCGTGTGCACCGTAAAGCCTGACGCGCCAAAGATCACCACGAAGTTCGGGAAAAACTGGTAGGAGTCGAAGCCGTGCTTCTCCGCCCGGATGGGGTTGATCCCCGGCGGCATGGGACCACGATCGACCCGCTTGGTCCAGGGTCCGGCTGCGCTGGCCTCCATCACACACTCGATGGGCTTGGAGTACGGCGTTCTTTGCGAGGGCTCTCCGGCGAACGAGAACATCCGGTGCGGACCCTTGAGCTGGAGGAACAGCGCGTCAGTGAAGGGATTGGGCTTGTTCAGCGCCTCCTTGGCCTCCGCCGTGAGATTGCCGAAGGACGACGCGTGCAGATACGGCCCGTGGTAGCTCTCCGCGAAGCCGTCGACGAAGATCTTCCAGTTGCACTGCAACTCAGCCTTGAATCGGTATACCTGGTGTGGCCCTTCGAACGGATAACCCTCGAGTCCGTTGCCCAGGTCGCCGAGGAAGTCGCGAACTGACTCGGTGTTGTCGGGGTTGAGATTGATGAAGATGAACCCTTCCCAGACTTCGCACTGAATCGCCGGCACCCGGCAGCTGTCGGCATCGAAGTCGAGCAACAGATCCTCGCGGGTGGCTGAGTGCAGTGAGCCATCCAGGTTGTAGCGCCAGCCGTGGAAGCGGCAATACAGCAGCGGTGCGCGACCCTGCACTTCCTCAAACGGGTCGTCGCTCCAAAGCATTTTGTTCCCGCGGTGCGGGCAGATGTTGTGAAAGGCACGGATTACGTCGCCCTTGCCACGCACGACGATGATCGAGGTGTTCAGGAATTGCATTTCGCGGGTGAAATAGCTACCGGACCGCGGGACTCTCTCGACGCGCCCCATGTAGAGCCAGGTCTTCTTGAAGACGTGCTCGCGTTCCTTGTCGTAGAACTCCTCGGAAACGCAGTCCACAAGAGAGACGGGGCCGCGACCCAACTCCGGGTACGCGTCGGCCCAATACCCGCTCGCCGGCTTAGTGACCAGGGCTTCGGTACTCATAGGAGTGCTCCTCAATCGGGGCGAACGTAACACTTGACAGGCGCTGCAAAAAAGGTCCAAAGTGCAACACGCTGTTTCATTTCTGGAACACTGAAGGAGATGGAGCAAAACCTTCCGTTCGACGTCGATGCGCTGCTGATATTCGGCAAGGTGGTGGAGTGCCGCAGCCTCTCGAAGGCGGCCACGTTACTCGACATGCCCAAATCCACCGTCAGCCGCAAGCTCAGCAAGCTGGAATCCGACCTCGGGATCAAGCTGCTGCGCAAGAACACCCATCAGCTGACGGTCACGGACCTCGGCGAGAAGATCTACGACCACGGCGTGAAGATCCTGACCGAGGCGAATGGCGTTCGTGCGTTGGTTGAGAGCAGTAAGCAAGAGCCACAGGGTGAGCTGCGGGTTGCCATGCCGGTCTTCATCGGCATCGACTATGCCTCGAGAGTCGGCGCTGTGTTTCTGAAGCGCTATCCCCACTCGCGACTGGACATCCGACTGGTCGACGAGATGGTCCACCCCGTCAGGGACGGCTTCGACGTGGCGTTCGGCATGGGGCCGCTGCAGGATTCGACACTTATCGCACGGAAGGTATTCAGCCTGGAGTTGTTTCTTTGTGCATCACCAGAATTTCTGCGGAAGCTGGCGGATCCCATCACCGTTCCCACACAGTTGAACACCTTGCCGTTCATCGATTGCGGGGTCAGCGCCGGCCCTCGCAAGCTCAAGGTCAACAAACAGACCCGGCGATATGAACTATCGCCTCCAGTGCGTGCCCGCGCCAACAGCTTTCAGGTGTGCAAGCAGTACATCATGCAAGGACTCGGCATCGGCGCGATGCCAAACCAAATCATCTGCACCAGCGAGTTACGCGACGGCAGCATCGTGCCCGTGCTACCAGAATGGAGCGTCGAGAGGCTGGATGTGCATATGATTTATCCCTTCCACCTCTCCTTCTCCACGCTTATCAGCGCGTTCTACGACACGGCGTGCGAGATCATCATCGAGAACTCGGCGCGCAGCTGAGCGCCGCCGCAAATATCAACTACTTGCGATTGAGACTGTGACCATATACCGTCGGCCCGAAGGGACCTTGCGCGAGCAGACGGAAAGTCCACGTTTCCCCGGCGTGCCGGTGGGCTTTTGCGTCTGCTCGCCGATGAAACTCGGGATGGACAGGAGCGGTCATGGCTCGATTCCCCAAGCCGCCGGAGGGCAGCTGGACGCAGCATTATCCGGAATTGGGCACCGGGCCGGTGTCCTACGAGGACTGCATTAGACCCGCGGATCTACGACCTGGAGCGCGAAGCGATCTTCAAACGCGCCTGGCTGAATGTGGGCCGGGTCGAACAGCTTCCGCGCAAGGGCAGCTACTTCACCAAGGAACTCAAGGTCGTCAACACTTCGATCATCCTGGTGCGCACGGCAGCTGGGGCGATTAAGGCGTATCACAACGTCTGCCGGCATCGCGGCAACAAACTGGTGTGGAACGACATGCCGCTGGAGGAGACCAGCGGCGTGTGTCGCCAGTTCACCTGCAAGTACCACGCCTGGCGCTACGACCTGGACGGCAACCTGACTTTCGTGCAGCAGGAGGAGGAGTTTTTCGATCTCGACAAGAGCCGCTACGGGTTGGTGTCGGTCAACTGCGACGTCTGGGAAGGCTTTATCTTCGTCAACTTCGCAAAGCAGCCCCGAACAGTCCCTGCGTGAGTTCCTCGGTCCGATGGTGACGGGTCTGGAGGGCTACCCGTTCGGCAAGCTGACCTCGCGCTGGTGCTACCGCTCGCAGGTGAAGGCGAACTGGAAGCTGTACCTGGACGCGTTCCAGGAGTTCTATCACGCGCCCGTGCTGCACGCGAACCAGTCGCCGACGGCCTACTCGAAGGCGGCCGCCGAGGCCGGGTTCGAGGCCCCGCACTATCGCCTGGACGGTCCGCACCGGCTGGTCAGCACGTCGGGGGTGCGGGCCTGGGAGATGCCGGACGAGATGCGCAAGCCGATCGATGACATCTGCCAGAGCGGACTGTTCGGGCCCTGGCAGAAGCCGGATTTGGGCGAGATGCCGGCGGGGCTGAATCCCGCGAAATGTGATCCGTGGGGGCTGGATTCGTTCCAGTTGTTCCCCAACTTCGTCATGCTCTTCTGGGGTCAGGGCTGGTATCTGACCTACCACTATTGGCCGACGTCGTACAACAGCCATGTCTTCGAGGGGACGCTGTACTTCCCGCAGCCCCGCACTCCGCGGGAACGCGTCGCCCAGGAACTGGCGGCGGTGACGTTCAAGGAATACGGCCTGCAGGATGCCAACACGCTGGAGGCGACCCAGAGCATGATCGAGTCGCGCGCGGTCGACGGGTTCCTGCTCAACGATCAGGAGATCCTGTTGCGTCACCTGCACAAGGAGACCGCGGCCTGGATCGACGAGTACCAGCGGATGAGTCGGGCGGGAGTCTGACGCGATGTCCGCGATATCCCCAATTGCTGCCAACCGAATTCGCCGACCTTGAACCCTTCGCGCAGTGGTGCCTGCCCACCGAACAGCAGCGCTACGCCAAGCGGCTGGGCAGCACGATGATCGAAATGAAGGCCTTCTACGACGCAATCAGCCCGCGTGCCGAGGAAGCCCTTGCCTACTGCGACAAGTTCCCCCTCGATGACCTACCCGACGATGTGCTGAACCTGATGCACCTGCTGTATTCGATGATCATGGTGTCGTTTCCGGTGGAGTGCTGGAAACAGCCGCGGGTTCCCGACTCTGGTGCTTCGACCTTGGACTGCGTATCCGAGCCCGTTCCGTGACCGGCGTGACCGTGCTGCGGGCGGCCCGCTGGGCCGACGTCGACGCCGGCGAGGTCCGCTCACCGGCGGTGGTAGTGGTGGACGGACAGCGCATTACCGCGGTCAATCCAGAAGCGCCCCAACTGATTGGGCGCCGCCGATTCCGTCTCGGATCCGGCGCAGGTCATGACCTCGGCGACGTCACGCTGCTTCCGGGCCTGATGGACATGGAACTCAACCTGCTCATCGGCGGTCCCGGCGGGCCAGAGGGCCTGCCGTCGCCGATGCACGGAGTTCAGGATGACCCGGCCTATCGCACACTGCGCGGAGCGGTTAACGCGCGCACCACGTTGGATGCCGGCTTCACCACCGTGCGCAACCTCGGGCTGATGGTCAAGACGGGCGGCTACCTGCTGGACGTCGCGCTGCAACGCGCCATCGACCAGGGCTGGCATCCCGGCCCCCGCATCTATCCGGCGGGCCACGCCGTCACCCCCTACGGCGGGCACCTGGACCCGACGGTGTTCCAACGGCTCGCACCGGGGATCATGCCGCTGTCGGTCGCCGAGGGTATCGCCAACGGCGTGCCCGACGTGATCGCCTGCGTCCGCTACCAGATTCGCCACGGCGCGAAGCTGATCAAGGTGTCGGCGTCGGGCGGAGTCATGTCGCACAGCACCGCCCCGGGCGCTCAGCAGTATTCCGACGCGGAGTTCGCCGCCATCGCCGACGAGGCCCACCGGGCCGGGGTGCGGGTAGCCGCGCACGCCGTCGGGGACACCGCGATCCGGGCCTGCATCCGGGCCGGGATCGACTGCATCGAACACGGATTCCTGGCCACCGACGAGACCATCCAGATGATGGTCGATCACGGCACCTTCCTGGTCTCCACCACGTATCTGACCGAGGCTATGGCGATCGACCGGATCGCGCCGGAACTGCGCAAGAAGGCGGAGGAGGTGTTCCCGCGCGCAAAGGCGATGCTGCCCAAGGCGATTGCCGCCGGCGTCCGCATCGCGTGCGGCACCGATGCGCCGGCGATCCCGCACGGCCACAACGCCAAGGAGCTGGTGGCGCTGGTGGAGCGCGGCATGACCCCGATGCAGGCGATCCGCGCCGCCACGGTCGTGGCCGCCGAACTCGTCGAGGCCGACCACGAATTGGGCCGACTCGCAGCCCGGCTACCTGGCCGACATCATCG
This sequence comes from uncultured Actinomycetota bacterium, assembly GCA_963748885.1. Taxonomy (GTDB): domain Bacteria; phylum Actinomycetota; class Actinomycetes; order Mycobacteriales; family Mycobacteriaceae; genus Mycobacterium. The sequence goes on along the minus strand of CAVVLC010000059.1, from coordinate 38,591 downwards.
CGGTGCCTGGAGATCCGTCTCGCGACATCGGCACCACACTCGACGTCTCGTTCGTCATGAAGGACGGACAGATCTACAAGTCGCCACGGGCGCCCGCAGGGAGACAGGCATGGATCTCACCGAAAACATTCTCTGGCTGCTCAAGCAGGCCTTCTACTTCTCGCTGACCACCGTGAACGACGCGATCAGTAGCGCACGGCGTCAGCACCGCCCAGATCGGCGTGCTGCGCCAACTCTCCAACGAACCGGGCCTGTCCGGCGCCGAACTCGCCCGGCGCCTGCTGATCAGCCCGCAAGGCGTTCAGCTGGCCCTCACCACGCTGGAGCGCCGTGGTCTGGTGGAACGAAAGCAGGACCCCCAGCACAAGCGCATTCTGCAGGCCTTCCTCACCGATGAAGGACGCGATGTCGTGGCCACGGTGGTGAACGACGCCCTTGCCGCGCACGAGAAGGTGTTCGGCGTACTCAGTGTCGAGGAGCAGGAGACCCTGCGCGAACTGCTGAGCCGGGTAGTCGAAAAGGGCACCGGCCACGAGCTGTTCAAAGACCACACCGAGAAATGACGTCGCCGCGTCTCAGTTGGCCAGAAGCTCGTGCAGTTGCCCGATGTTGTGCAGTTCCAGAGTCAGCAGTGCTCGTAACAGTGGTTGTTTGGCCGTCGGGATCCCATGATCGGTGACGCGCGAGTCGATCCAACCGGGGAGGGCATGCCGGATTCGGTCGTAGGCCTTTGGGATCGGCCCCAGCGTGACCTCGCCCGCATGCCCGATTTCCGGGTGAATCCCGAGCCACGCCGGTGCATCCAGCAGGGCTGTCTGCCCGAGAAACGCTTCGGCGCCGGTGAGCGCGCGGTAGTACATGATGCCCAGGGCGAGCAGGTCCGCGGAAGTGGGCTGCGCCGCAGGCCGGCGGTGCGTACCCTGGACCCCGATGGCCCCGGAACTGAAAGCGGCGGAGTGGTATTCGAGCAGCCCGAACAGGTTTGCGGGCGGCGTCGGAACCCCAGATTGCCCGGCCTGTATCGCCCTGGCCCAGAGGGCTTGCTGTGCTTCCGCCGGATCGAGAAATAGATCCTGGTGGAACAGATCACGGACAACTTCATTGGGCTCGTCGCGGTCTTTATCCTGGGACGGAATCGCCACGCGGCGGGCGTCGTCGCCGCTGAACACCGGGAACAGGATGGGGTAGTTGGCCGCCGTCGTGATGAACACCGCGTTCCACACCTCGTCACGCAAAACCCAGGAAGTGCGCGCCGCTGACCACCAGCCGGTTTTGCGAACTCCGGGATCGATGAGGCGGAACCGCGAGCGATCCGGACCGACGATCAGGTTCGCCTCGTTGAGGTCGCCGTGCGGTGATGCGCACAACGCCGTCCATAACGCGGGCAACATCCGCTCGAAAAGCAAAGCGCGCTCTCCTATTTCGACGGCCTCGAGGGTAAAGCCGTCGAAGCGGGGCAGCACCAGCGCGCGGGACCACTCACGTGGATCGGATCCTCCGCCGCTGTGCTGGGCCAGCACACGACCAACACCGAGGCTGCGGTGGTTCCACGCCTTCCCAGTGGCCGCGATGATCCCAGCCTCGACTTCGAGCAGATCGCCGAGGACTTCGCTGCCGGCCTGAAACGGCTGGGTAACGGCGTCGGAGAACGCCTCCGAATGCACAACCAGCGAGTGGTTCATGGAGTACAGCGACGGCGCACTCGAATCGATGGCGGGCAACTTGACGCACACTCGCTCGTCGCCCAGCTCCCCCGCCCAGATTTCGTAACGTGCTGCCCACTCGCAGCCGCTCGGTGAGCCGCACCTTGGGCGGCGGCGGCGATGTGCCCGGCAGCTGGCAGTACAACGAGGTCATGCTCAGAATGTACGAGGTTGAGTCGGCCACCGACAGCGTAGTATCCAGTACTTGATATACATCGCAAGTAGTTGATAGCCTGCCTGTGATGCATGACCCCGCGCCGACACTTGCCGACCCTGCCGTAGCCGAAACCGTCACCGAAGAGGTGACCATTCAGCTGGATGGACGGTCAACCACGGTGGCCTACTGCGCGGGCGACACCTTGCTGCAGACGGCCCGCATGGCGGGTCTGGGCCCACCGTCGTCGTGCGAAGTCGGTTCCTGCGGAACATGTATGGCCCGCTTGACCGAGGGCTGCGCTCGGATGCTCAACAACGACGCGCTCGAGGACGACGAAGTGGAGGAGGGCTGGGTGCTGACCTGTCAGGGTTTGCCGACCAGCCGCACGGTAAGGGTGGTCTACGAATGAAGGGGCATGGTGGGCGCGAGCAGGGTGGCCCTGGTAACCGGCGGCGGCTCGGGCATGGGCGAGGCGACCTGCCACGAGCTGGGCCGGCGCGGCCTCAAGGTCGGGGTCCTCGACGTGAACGAGCAAGCGGCTCAACGTGTTACCGAAGACCTTCGGGCGAGCGGTGTCCACGGCCGTCGGCGTCGGCGCCGACGTCACCGACCGCGCCGCCGTCGAGCAGGCGTTCGCGAAGGTGCGCAGCGAGTTCGGTCCGGTGTCGGTCCTGGTAACGAGTGCGGGAATGTTCGGGCACGCCCCGTTCACCGAGATCACCGCGCAGTCCTGGTCGAGAATCATCGACGTCAACTTGACGGGCACCTTTCACTGTTGCCAAGTCGCGATTCCGGACATGGTCGCCGCGAAATGGGGCAGGATCGTGATGATCTCGTCGTCCAGCGCCCAGCGCGGCTCGCCGTTCGCCGCCCACTACGCGGCGTCCAAGGGCGCGGTCATCACCCTCACCAAATCGCTGGCCCGCGAGTACGCCGCGCATGGCATCACCGTCAACAACATCCCGCCGTCGGGCATCGAAACACCGATGCAGCAGCCAGGCACAGGCGGCGGGATACGTGAAGTCCAACGAGGAAATCGCCAGGAACATCCCGGTGGGCCATCTAGGTACCGGAGCCGACATCGCCGCGGCGGTCGGCTTCTTGTGCTCCGACGAGGCGGGCTTCATCACCGGCCAGGTTCTGGGCGTCAACGGGGGAGCGGTGATGTGACGAGATTGATCTTAAAGCATCGCGACACAGGGAGGTTCACGATGACGCGATCCGGTAGGCCCCCGGAAGGGTCTTGGACGGAGCACTATCCCGAACTCGGGACCGGGCCCATTCGTTCAGAGACTCGACCTCCAAAGAGTTCTACGAACTGGAACGCGAGGCGGTGTTCAAACGGGCGTGGCTCAACGTCGCCCGCATCGAGGAACTGCCCCGCACCGGCAGTTACGTCACCAAGGAGATCGAGGTCGCGCGCGCCTCGGTCATCCTCGTCAAGGGCCGGGACGACCAGATCCGCGCCTTCCACAACGTCTGCCGCCACCGGGGAAACAAGCTGGTGTGGAACGACTTTCCCGATCGGGAGACCCGCGGGACGTGCCGGCAGTTCACCTGCAAATACCACGGCTGGCGCTACGACCTGGAGGGTGCGCTGAATTCGTGCAGCAGCCCTCGGAGTTCTTCGACGTCGACCCGGCCGACTACGGATTGCGGCCGGTGCACTGCGATATCTGGAACGGCTTCATTTTCATCAACTTTGCCGCCGAGCCGCGGCAAAGCTTGCGCGAGTTCCTGGGCCCGATGATCACCGGCCTGGACGATTACCCCTTCGGCAAGCTGACCGAGCGCTACGAGTGGGTCGCGCACAACAACAGCAATTGGAAGATCTTCGCCGACGCCTTTCAGGAGTATTACCACGTGCCTTCGCTGCACCCGCAGCAGGTGCCCTCGGAGGTGCGTGACCCGAAGGCCGGATTCACCTGCGGGCATTTCCAACTCGACGGCCCCCACCGGTTGGTGTCGACGGCGGGACGGCGCCGCTGGCTGCTCCCGCCGGACTACATGTATCCGATCGAGCTGGCCACGAAGAGCGGGCTGGTCGGCCCGTGGCGCACCCCCGACATCGGTGAGCTGCCGGCCGGCCTCAATCCCGGTGGCATTGAGCCGTGGGGAATCAGCAACTTCCAGATCTTCCCGAACACCGAGATATTGATCTACGGCGGTTGGTATCTGCTGTACCGGTACTGGCCCACCTCCCACAACACCCACCGGTTTGAGGCCTACACCTACTTCCACCCGGCGAGCAGCGTGCGAGAACGCGTCGAACACGAAGTCGCCGCGGTGGTCCTCAAGGAGTTCGCCCTGCAAGACGCCGGCATGCTCGGTGGAACTCAGGCCGCACTGGAGTACGGCATCGTCGACGAGTTCCCGCTCGGCGACCAGGAGATCCTGGTGCGCCACCTGCACAAGGTGATCGCCGACTGGGTCGCTGATTACCAGGCCTGCCAGGGCGAGAGTGCCCCGGCGCCGGCGGGAGTTTGACCATGCCAGATGCCTTGCTGCCCAGCGCGTTCGCAGAGATGGAGAGGTACGCCCAAACCTGGTGTTTGGCGAGCGAGACCGACCGCTGGAACGTGCGGATGGCCAGCACCATGCCCGAAATGCACGAGTTTTACGACGCATTCTTCCCGCGGCTCGAAGAGGCCGTCGACTACTGCGACAAGTTCCCGCTCGACGACCTGCCCGACGATGTGCTCAACCTGCTGCACATGATCTATTCGCTGATCATGGTCGCCATGGCGGTGGAGGTCATGCACCAGCCAGCCCCGACCGACGCCGCCGACGCGGTCATGATCCGCACCGGCGAGCCGTTCCCGTGATGTCCGCCAGGAAGAAGGACAGACCCAGAAAGAAGGACAGACCATGAGTCTGCTCACCATCACCAAGCTCAGCGAGTCCGTCGGCGCCGAAGTCACCGGGCTGGATTCGGCCCGCTTGGCCAGTAGCGACCCGGTCGACCCGGTCGGTGAGACCATCCTGGATGCGTTGGAGGACAACGGGGTTCTGGTCTTTCGTGCGCTGCGGCTCGACCCGCAGGCGCAGGTCGCATTCTGCCGCCGCCTCGGCGAGGTTGACCACTCCTCCGACGGCCACCACCGGGTCCCTGGCATTTATCCGATCACCCTGGACACAGCGAAGAACTCCTCGGCGGCCTACCTGAAGGCGACGTTCGACTGGCATATCGACGGCTGCACGCCCATCGGGGACGATTGTCCACAGAAGGCGACCGTCCTGTCGGCCGTGCAGGTCGCCGAGTGGGGCGGCGAAACCGAATTCGCGAATTCCTACGCCGCCTACGACGCGCTGAGCGAGGAAGAAAAGGCCCGCTTCGCCACGTTGCGGGTCGTGCACTCGCTGGAAGCCTCCCAGCGAAGGATCACGCCGGACCCCACACCAGAGCAGTTGGCGCGCTGGCGATCCCGGCGTACCCACGAGCATCCCTTGGTGTGGACGCATCGCAGCGGCCGCCGGTCGCTGGTGCTGGGCGCTTCGGCTGACTACGTGGTCGGCATGGACCTCGAGGAGGGTCGTGCCTTGTTGGCCGAGCTCCTGGAGCGCGCGACGGTGCCCGACAACGTCTACAGCCACGCCTGGTCGGTCGGTGACACCGTCATCTGGGATAACCGCGGGGTCCTTCATCGAGCGGCCCCCTACGATCCCGGCTCATCGCGCGAGATGCTGCGCACCACTGTCCTCGGCGACGAGCCGATCCGGTAGACAAGAGTGTGTGCGAAAGGAAACAGCTCGGATGGCTCGGATGGCCTCACTGGCAGGGAAGGTGGCCATTGTCACCGGCGGCGCATCGGGTCTCGGCCAAGGAATAGTCGAGAAGTTCGCCGCTGAGGGTGCCGCCGTCGTCATCGCCGACGTCAACGACGACGCCGGCAAGAACATGGCCGCGCAATGTGGCGCCCGTGCGTGGTTCCACCACGCCGACGTTGCCGACGAGGCCGACGTCGACGCCCTCGTACAGGCAGCGGTCGACCGCTTCGGCGGACTGGACGTCATGGTCAACAACGCCGGCATCTCCAGCAAGATGTCCAAAAGCTTTCTGCGCGCAGATCTCTCCGACTTCCACCGCGTGATGTCGGTCAACGTGTTGGGCGTCATGCTGGGTACCCGGGCCGCCGCCCGGCACATGGCGGACAACGGCGGCGGCCGCATCATCAACATCTCGTCGATCGGCGGACTGCAGCCAGGTGGCGGCGTGATGACCTACCGCGCGTCCAAAGCCGCGGTCATCCATTTCAGCAAGAGTGTGGCCACCGAGCTCGCACCGTTGGGCGTCAGCGTGAACTGCATTGCGCCCGGCGGGATCCCGACGCCGATCCTGGCGTCGTCGGTCAGCGGTCTTCCTCCCGAGGCCGTCGAAAAGTTCATCGAGCGAACGAGAGCCAAGATGCGCAACGACCGGCCGCTGCCGCGAGAAGGATCACCCGAAGACGTCGCCGAGGGAGCGCTGTACTTCGCGACATCGCCGAGCACGACCGGCACCGTGCTGGTGATTGACGGTGGCACCTCTGCTGTTGAACCAGCATGACCGTGATCGAGCCGTTCGATGCGGGTTTGATCGAGCGCTACCTCGGTCTGCGGAAGCTTGAGTTTGACCGCAGCAGTGATGGCCGCGACTTCATTGCTCTTGTCGGCGCGCGGCAGGGCAAGTTCCGGATCTGGATGCGGGTCAGTGGGCCGGCGCGGAATCTGTTGACCATTCGGATCAGCGAGGCCGAGCGTTACGGCGCGGCGCAGCGGAACCGGTTGTTGGAACTGGTCAACCAGTGGAACCGGGATACCCGCTGGCCCAAGGCGTATGTGCGGGAGACTTCTGACCCGGGCCGGGTCGCGGTGGTGGCGGAGAACTGCTACCCGCTGACCGAGGGCATCCATTTCGCGGCGTTCACGGTGTTCGCCGATGTCACGATCGCGGGTGCCGTGCGGCTGTTCGAAAAGATCAGTCAGTCGATCGAGTTACCCTCTGCGCACACGCTGCAACGGTGGCTGGACTGGCCGGACCCGGCGGGCACCGAGGAATAACCCGGGGTCTACCGGCCGAGCGGCCCAAATTCGACCCAGCGGGTCTGGGAGGCTGCGAACCAGCCCAGAATGTTTGCGGCCAAGGCTCTTCGGCGATCCGGAGATCCGCCGTCGAGGGCCATCCGTGCGTGCTCGATGCTGCAGAGCAGTTCGGCGATCTCTTCGCCGGACGCTCCTTTCCTCAGCGCAAGGGCGATCTGGGGCGCGTAGCGGTCGTACTCGTCAGCCGCATAAGGAAATGCGCTCGATATACCGATCGGATCCCACTTCCAGTGCAGGATCTGGCGCAACTCGTATTCGCCGGTCTCCTTCCACCAGCGGGCGAACTCCGCGTCATCGAGCACCGGTGTTCCCTGCCCAGTGCGGACTTTTGACCGCTTCCAGGGCTTCGGTGACGTAGCGATCCAGCGGCCACGTGCCGGCTCGATCGGCGTACCCATTGCTGAAATGCGAAATGCTGCCGCGGCAAAAGCGAGTTGGACCAGCAGGCCGGGGCGGATATCGATGTCGGGATCGGCGCCCATGCGTTTTGCGACCAGCTTGGCCGCCCGTTCCTTGTCGGCGGGTGTGTGAACCGTGACCCTGTCCAGCAGGCCGGGTGCCACCAGCATGGCCTTGCGCCACTGTTCGGTGTCGGCCTCGTCGAACGAGCGGGTCCGGGTGATGATCGCGTTGATCAACGCGACGTCCGGCGGCTCGCCGGCGGGTCGTTGTTCGAGCAGGTTCACAATGGCGGTGCCGCCGTGGCGAACGGGCGCCAGCAGCAGTTCTTCCTTGGTCGGCACGTGCCGGAAGAAGGTGCGCGGTGAAACGCCTGCGGCAGTGGCGATTTCTTCCGTCGTCACGGCGTCGTATCCGCGTTCGACGAACAGCCGGAAAGCCGCCCGCCTGATGTCGGCCCGGACCTGCGCACGCTGCCGATCCCGGAGCGACTCGCCGTTGGCGGTCATCGGAAGCAGCCGATTCCGCCGTCGATGTGGATGGTCTGCCCGGTGATGAACGTCGCGTCGGTGCTGAGCAGAAACGCGACCAGCGCGCCCACGTCGGTACGAACGTCGCCGATGCGCTTCATCGGAACCCGACGCACCGCCTTCGCGTAATCGTTGGGTGCGAACCGCTTCCACAGCTTGACGCCGTCGGACTCGGCGAATGGGCAAATGACGTTGACCCGGATGTTGTCGCGCCCCCATTCGAGGGCGGCGACCTTCGACAGCCCTCGGATGGCCTCTTTGGCGGCGGCGTAACCGCCCCACTTGGGTTCGCCGCCGGTGCCCGTCCCCGAACCGAGGTTGACGATCGAGCCGCCGCCCGCCTCGACCATCAGCGGGTGCACGGCCTGCATGAGCAGGAAGGTCGCCCGGGGGCCGACGTCGTGACCGAGCGCCAGGTCTTCGAGGGTGATGTCGACGAATGCCTTGGGCTCGTTGGTGGCTATGGCATTGTTGACCAGGCCGTGCACCGTGCCGAAGGCGTCGACCGCGGCCGCCACGATCCGCGGGGCGCTGTCCGGGTCCCGCAGATTGGCGACCAGCATCTCGGCACGGCCCTTTGCCTTGAGCTCAGTCGGTTGTCGCAGCTGAGCTTTTCGTCCAGGATGTCGACCAGTAGCACCGCCGCGCCGCGTTCCAGCAGTGCGGTGGCGACGCCCTTGCCCACGCCCTGGGCGGCACCGGTGACGATCGCGACGTGGCCGCGCATCGAGTCGGGGTGGGTGTAGGTCATGCCGGTTTCCCTCTGGCGGTCCCATCTGCAGCGGCACGCCGCGGTGCATCTCGTAAGTGCTGCGCACACCGCCCGGCAATTCGATGAACTCCACCGGGGTCCCATCGGGATCCTTGACGAAAAACATTCGGACGCCACCGATTTCGAAGGGCGCCTGGTCCGGGGATAGCCGGCGGCGCTGATGCGACGGTGGGTGTCGTCGAGATCGCGGACCGACAGCGAAACGTTGTGGATCCCGGTGATACCGCGACGCGGTGGTTTCGCTGTGCCTGTTCGGCGGCTGGCCCGCCTCCGAGCGAGAGCAACTCGACCATCAATCCGCCCAGCAGGCCGCCGACGACGCGGCCCTCCTGTTTGCGGGTTGCGTGCAGCACCGCGTCGAAAGGCTCGCCGGATATGAGGGTTTCGAAGACGACATCCATGCCCAGCACGTCGCGGTAGAACCGCAACGCGCGGTCCATGTCGGTGACGCCGACCACTAGGTGGCAGAACGACACGTCGGCCAGGACCGCCGGGTCTTTGTCGGCCGTCACCGGTCGCCCGCAAGATTGGGTGCCGGGCGGCCGGCGAACAGCGGCAGGTCCAGATACGTCTTGATGCCCGGTTCGGCGGCGCAGACGTCGGGGATGGCGTTGACGCAGTGGTTGGCGGTCACCACGACGCCTGGGTTCTTGATCAGCCCTTCGGCGATCGTCTCCGGTTGCAGTCCTTTGAAGGTGAGGTTCACGGTGGGATCACCGGTGATCTCGACCTCGAAGCGTTCGCCGATCGCCACCGAAATTCCAGGCCGGGTCCAGGTTTTCCTCACCCATCAGCCAGTTGACCGCCGCCGTGATCACCGGCTCCCCGTCTACCAGGGCTTGCCAGCGGAACCTTCGCGCGGCCACGGTTCCCGAGGTGATCGGAAATGGTTCGTAGTCGATGTCGGAGGTCGCCACGGCGATGTCCTGGATGGTCCGGATGTTGGGATCGATGCGAAATCCCATGTGGTCAGCGATCATTCGCACAGACTGCTTGAATCCCGCTTCGAGCAGGCTCGCCATCGGTCCCTGCACGGCTTCCTCGGGGGTGCCCGCCGAAGCCCATGATGTGCCGCACGACGTCCGGGGCGTTGTAGGTGCGGATATCGGAGAACTCCTCGGCGCGCACGTGGGTGACCGCAGACGACAGCCAGGACACCATCAGCGGGAATCGCTCGGTGATGCCGCCGGGATGGATGCCCGACCCGTGCAGCGTCACGCCCACTTCGATCGCGGCGTCGGCGACGGCCTTGTGACGCGGATTGCTCGGGTCGGGGTACACCCAGCCGACCGGGGTCACCACATTCTTGCCGGACCGCAGAATCGCAATGACCTCTTCGTCTTTGGGGATCAGCGGGCTGTACATGACGCAGTCGGCGTCGAGGGCCAGCACGATCGTCGATGTTGTAGCTGGCGGCGACGCCCAGCTAGCGGACCCGAGGATCTCACCGACGTCGCGGCCGTTCTTGTCGGCGCTGTGCACCCAGCACCCGGCCAGTTCGAGCTGCGGGTGATTCAGTACGCACTCGATTGCGGCTTTACCGACGCCTCCGGTCGCCCATTGGATGACACGAAGCTTGGACGCGCTACTCATCGCTGACCTCCCGAATAAGCCCCAATAAGCCTTATGGCACGCTATGTCGAAATGGCAGTCACTGTCAATCAGCTCACGGCCGGTCCCGCCGACGGGACTTGGCGCGTTCAGCGAGGCGGGTGATAACCGAGGGCCCTTGCCCCCGTGGCGACTGCTGTGCGGCCGCCAGCAGGATGTCGACCGATTCGATGACGCCGGTGGCGATGTCATCGACGCCGGGAACGCGGTCGGGGCAGACACACACGCTGAGATCCATCACGTCGCTATGGCGGGTCAGGGTGACGCTCAATCCGCAACCGTCCACCAGCGGCGACACCGTGTACATGCCGCCCACCCTGGCACCGGCGCAATAACGCGCCGCCGACGGCCCTGGGACATACGAGATGATGCCGTGGCAGGCCGGCGTAGACGGCTGCCACCACGGCAGTCGGTTCGAGAGCGCAACGCCGGCTTGCATCACGCTGGGTGGAAGCAGCGAGGCGAGGCGTGCGAAATCAACGTCAAGTCCAGTGGACGGCTCGGCGTTCGTGGTCAACGCTTCGGTGGCCGAATGTAAGTCGAGCAGGACCTGCACGGGGTCGTCGATGTGCACCGGAAGGCCGATACGCACCGGCCTCGACAGTTTCCCGGACGGGTTGACGCCGCTGGCCGAATCGGCGTCGAACAGTGCCGGCGGCACCTGCAGCACGAGCGGGCGGTCGGTAAGTCCGTCGTGGTGTCGCAGCCAGGTACGTAGGCCCAATGTGCAGGCGGCCAGCGCAACGTTGCTGATGCTGCCCCCGAACGCGTAGGCGATTGTCTGCAGATGAGACAGCCGGATCGAGGCGAAGGCGACCGCTCGCCGCGGGGTCAACGGCGCGGTGAACACCGTGGGCGGTAGCGGCCCATGTATCGACGGCGACTCTTGGGTCGGCCGTGGGCCGTCCCAGACCCGCAGGCGCCGGAGCGCGGCGCGCAACACAGTGGGCATCGCCGCTGTGATCAGCGACGCGCCCATTGCGGTGTTCTCGAACAGCTCCAGGACCGTGTCGGTGACGAGTCCGGTGACCGAGGGCGGTGCGCCCAGGCTCGGCTCATGTCTCCCTACGTTCGGGTCGTTGTGCGGATCGATTGCCAGCAGGCGCGCCCACACCGACGCCACGCCGTCGGCAATGCCGTCAATGACTGCAGGCGACATCCTCACCGCCAAGGCCCAGCGGCCGGCCTCCAGGCCCTCGATGCTCCACGCTTCCCACAGCGGCGCAACGCGATCGAGCGTCCCGGTGGCCAGCTGGCCGATCAGCTCGGCCAACTGGTGCCTGGGATTCGCACCATTCGCACCATCCGCACCGGGAATGGCCGTGCCGTGAATCTGGGGGGTCGGGTCGTAGTCTTCGATCTCGGCCCACACGGGCTGACCCAAGCCCAGCGGCTTGCCCACCAATCGGCTGCGGAAGCGCGCCATCTGCGGCAGGGACGACACCAACAACTTCCGTAACCCCTGATGACTGACTTCGGCGGGTCCGTCGAGGATGACCAGCGCGACGGTGTGCACCGGCGCGCCAGGGCGCCCCGCGTACAGCGACACCCCATCCCATGCCGGCGATCCGATCGCCATCAACGTGCCCTCGGCGGACACACCGGCTTCCTTATCCGACACGTGCGGCTACATCGTCAATCGTCTGGTCGCGCCGGTGATTGCCCCGGCATCCGTGGTTGGCATATACAGGGAGCGTTCCCAAGACATGGCCGCCGCCAAACATGCCGACATGCTGGCGTTCGTCCATGACGGTGCCTTTCGTGCCGCAGGGCAGAAGCGACGGGCCCGCACGGCGAAGGGCCCAGTTCGCAGGACCTTCGGTGCAGTGGACGAAGCGCGCTCGGGACGCAAGCTACTCGACTTTGGGCCTGACAACCTTGGATTTCACCAACAAAATTGACGCAGCCCCACTCAGGCAGAAAGCGGGAGGCGCAGAAAGCGGAGGCAATGATGAGCGTCCTCGACGGCAAGATCGCGATCGTCACCGGAACCAGTCGCGGTGTGGGCGTCGGCATCGCGCATGAACTGTTGCGCGCCGGCGCCACGGTCATCGGCTGCTCGCGTTCGCCGCTGAACACCATTCCGGGTATCGAGGCAGAACCCGACTGGGCAGGCCGCGCCTCGCAAAAGGTCTGCGATCAAGGCGATTACCGCTCGATCAACAACTTCGTCACCGAAGTCGTGGCCAGCCATGGCCGCATCGACATCTTGGTCAACAACGCCGGCGGAACCGTCCCGGCGCCGCACGTGGAGAACATTCCCGTACTCGTCCAGCGCATGCAGGGCGCACCCCGCAGCGACGACGATTTCGAACGGACCGCGCTGTTTCACGCCTTCGCGGTGCAGATGAACCTCATCAGCCCACTCTGGTTCGCCATTCGCGCCTACCGGCAGATGAGCACCCAGGACGGCACCGGGTGCATCATCAATATCTCCAGTGGCGCGGGGCATCCGGCGGGCTCACCGACCTTGGTCTCCTACGGCGCGGCCAAGAGCGGGCTCAACCATCTCACCCGTTCGCTCGCCGAGGAGTGGGGCCCGAAGGTTCGGGTCAACTGCATCGCGCTGGGTCCGACGATGACCGAGAACTTCCGGTCGTTTGTGCTGCCCAAAGACGATCCGACCGGCGAAAAGTACTTCGCCGCAGTGCCGTTGCAGCGCGCGGGGGAGCCCGCGGAGGTCGGCCGCGTTTGCGTTTTCCTCGCCGGCGGCGAGGCAGATTTCGTCAACGGCACCACCATCGAGCACGACGGCGGCATGCTGCCCGGAGTACTTTACGACGCGGGCTTGAAGACCATCACCGATCTGCTCTAGCGAGGTTGAGGAGGCCATGTGCATCGCAAGGTTGCCGCAGCAATGGGAATCGTCGTCGCCGCCTGCCTTATAGGGACTCTGGGGACGCATCGAGCCGCCGCGGATAACCCGGTGTGCACGCAGACGGTATGTGCCTTCCTGTCTCCGACGCGCAACACGAGCTGCGAGATCGACTACCAGCGCGACCCGGGAATACCCGACACAACCTACTGCCAGACCATGTCGCCGGCGCAGTCCGTGCATATGTCCCCAAATGGGGAGCTCACGAACTGCGCGGGTGAATCTTGCCTTGGTAACCCGGGGATCGGGACTCCCACCCTCGCCTATGGCCAGACGGCCGGCATCGGCCCCTTTTACTGTCGGTCGGAGGTCAGCGGGACCACTTGCACCGTTACCTCAGGCCGTGGCTTCACCATCTCCACTGCCGGAGTCACACCGCTGTCCTGAAATGTGAAATTTCTGTCCTCTGCTGTCAAGACCAAGGTGCCTGTGCTGCCGCAGAGTGGGTAGCCACGTCCCCCGACGACGACGTTCGTGGGGCCGGCCGCTGCGCGCCCCAACATGCCCCAACATGGAGTGCCGCGCCGATCGCAAGATGCTGGGCCCGAGCCGGCCTGGATTGCCTGAGGAGCACACGTTGGAACTGATGTCACCGATCGACGCGATGTTTTTGACCGCCGAGTCGCGCGAGCATCCGCTGCACGTCGGCGCGCTGCAACTGTTCAACCCACCCGCGGGTGCGGGACGAAACTTTGTCCGGGAAACCCACCAGGCCATGTTGGAGTGCGCCGACATCGCACCGCTATTTCGCAAGCGCCCCGCGGGATTTCACGGCGCATTCACCAACCTCGTCTGGTCCTCCGACCGCGACGTCGACCTCAGTTACCACGTGCGGCGATCCGGCTTGCCGTCGCCGGGGCGGGTCCGGGAACTGCTGGAGCTGACCTCACGGCTGCACGCCAATCTGCTGGATCGGCACCGTCCGCTGTGGGAGGCGCACCTGATCGAGGGATTGAAGGACGGACGCTTCGCGATATACACGAAGATGCACCACGCGCTTGTCGACGGAGTATCCGGAGTCGCCCTGATGCGGCAGTCCATGAATACCGATGCCGGCGTTGGTGATTTCCGCGTTCCCTGGTCGCCGGCGCCGCAGCGCGCGGTTGGCGATCAGCACCCGCGTGGTCGCACGCAGTACGTGGGCGGCCTGCTGGGATCCCTGGGATCCCTGGCGGGCCTGGCTCCGTCGACGCTTCGGCTGGCGCGTGCGGCGCTACTGGAACAACGATTGACGCTGCCTTTCGGGACGCCCCGCACCATGCTGAACGTTCCGGTTGGGGGCGCGCGGCGCTTCGCCGCCCAGTCATGGCCGTTGGACCGGGTCAAGACGGTCAAGGATGCGGCCGGGGTAAGTCTGAACGACGTGGTGCTGGCGATGTGTGCGGGCGCGCTGCGCAACTTTCTGGACGACAACGACGCTCTGCCGGACACGCCGCTGGTCGCGATGGTCCCGGTGAGTCTGCGCGGCGACGGTGACACCGTCGGCGGCAACATGGTTGGGGCGGTGTTGTGTAACCTGGCCACCCACCTCGACGATCCGGCGCAACGTCTCGATGCCATCCACTCTTCGATGCGCAACAACAAGAAAGTGCTGTCACAACTGCCGCGAGTTCAGGCGATGGCGTTGTCAATGGCGCTGCTGAGCCCGGCCGCGCTCAATACCTTGCCCGGTTTGGCCACGGCGACTCCACCGCCGTTCAACGTCTGCATCTCGAATGTGCCGGGTTCGCGGGAGCCGTTGTACTTCAACGGCGCCCGGCTGGCCGGCAATTACCCGATGTCGCTGGTGCTTGACGGACAGGCGCTCAACATCACGTTGACCAGTAACGCGGACACTGTCGATTTCGGACTGGTCGGTTGCCGTCGCAGCGTGCCGCACCTACAGCGGGTGCTGAGTCATCTGGAGACATCGCTGAAGGAACTTGAACGCGCCGTCGGTCTATGAGGGGTTGCTCGACGCCCGTTCACGCCTGCGCGGTTGCCGGCGACCCGGTCTGGTTGCGGTAGGCCGCAGGCCCGGTGCCGAACCACCGATTGCACGAGCGGGTGAGGACGCTTTGCTCGGCGTAGCCGAGTTCGCGGGCCAGGTGCGACAGGCTGATGCTGGTGGTCCGTAGGTAGCGATCGGCGGCGTCCTTGCGGATCTGATCGACCAGGGCCGCGAAGTTGGTGCCCTCGTCGGCGAGGCGGCGTTGCAGTGTTTTCGGGTGCAGGTGGAACTGCTCGGCGACCACGTCGAGCGTGGCCGCCCCGGTGGGCAGCAGTTGGCGCACGATGGTGCGCACCGATTCCACGATCCCCGCGCCGACGGGGCTGATGCTGCTCAGGTAGTCGACGACGGCGCGGTGCGCGACGTCGTCGCGGTTCAGGGGGCGGTTCAGATCCGCGGCGCGCACGGTGAATCCCGCTGTGTGCTCGGCGAAGTGGGGCGTGCAGCCGAAGTACCGCACATAGTCGGCCGTGGGCGTGAGCGGGTCGTGGGGCAGGTGCACCGCAAGCCCGTTGTAGTCCCCGCCGATCAGCATGCGGAAAACCCCCAGCGATACACCCAGCGCCAGTTCCGTCGTCTGTGGGCACGCGATCGCTTCGCCGAGCAAGAACTCAACCGCGATGAACGCCCGCTCCGGGTCGGGCTGCGGGGCGATGTTGATGGCGATCATCGGGCTGTATGCCGCCATGTAGGTGTTGAAGATCGCCAAGGCGCCCGCCACCGTCGCGGCGGTCCGGGCCGCCACGCCGATCGGCCCTAGGATCTCGATGCCCTGCCGTGCTGCCATCCGCCGCCCGAAATCCGTTGTGCCCGTGGCATCCGCGGCCGATTCGATCGCGCGGATAGCGGCGCGGATCGGAATGAAGGCGTCGTAGTTGCCCACGTCTTGGTCTCGGACGCCCGCCGCGCGCAGCAAGCCGGCCGGGTCGCGGCCCAATTCGGTGACCAGGCTCGGGTAGCTCGAGAGCGCCGTCCCGCGCACCACGGACATGTTGTTGACCCTAGGTCTTCGTCGCTGGTGCCGTCGTCGCGGGCATTTGCCACGCGCGGTCTAATAGGTGGATGGAACTGATGTCGCCCACCGACTCGATGTTTCTGTTCGCAGAAACGCGTGAGCATCCCTTGCACGTCGGTGGCTTGTCGTTGTACGAGCCGCCGGAAGGGGCGGGCCCGGAGTTCGTCCGGGACTTCTACGACGCCCTGGTCGCCCACCACGAATTCCAGCCGACCTTCCGTAAGCACCCGGCCACGATCATGGGCGGAATCGCCCGGGTCGCGTGGGCCTATGACGACCACGTCGACGTCGACTATCACGTCCGGCGCTCGGCGCTGCCGTCGCCGGGACGGGTCCGCGAGCTGCTCGAGCTGACCTCCATGCTGCATACCAACCTGCTCGATCGGCACCGTCCGCTGTGGGAACTGCACGTGGTGGAGGGGCTGAACGACGGCCGGTTCGCCATGTACGCAAAGATGCACCACGCCCTGATCGACGGTGTTTCGGCGATGAAGCTGATGCAGCGCACGCTGTCGGTTGACCCGGACGACGCCGACGTGCAGCCGATGTGGAGCCTGCCGCGGAAAAAGCGCCCGAAGTCCGCGGGCCGGTCCCCGCTGTGGCTCGCTGGTCAAAATGGCCGGATCCATTGCGGGACTTGCCCCGTCAACGGTGAAGCTGGCCAGGGCCGCGCTGTTCGAGCAGCAGTTGACCATGCCGTTCGCGGCGCCGCACACCATGCTCAACGTCAAGGTCGGGGGAGCCCGCCGGTGCGCGGCGCAGTCCTGGTCGCGGGAGCGCATCAAAAGCGTCAAAGAGGCCGCCGGCGTGTCCATGAACGACGCCGTTCTGGCGATGTGCGCCGGCGCCCTGCGCTACTACTTGATCGAGCAGAATGCGCTGCCGGACACACCGCTGATCGCGATGGTCCCGGTGAGCCTGCGCTCAGCGGCGGATGCCGACGCCGGCGGCAACCAGGTCGGCAGCGTCCTGTGCAACCTCGGCACCGACGTCGAGGATCCCGCCGAACGGATCGAGATCATCAGCGAATCCATGCGCGCCAACAAGAAAGTGCTCGCCGAATTGCCACGGCTGCAAGTGCTCGCATTGTCGGCGCTGAACATGGCACCGCTGACGCTGGCGGGTGTCCCGGGCTTTCTCTCGACGGTGCCGCCACCGTTCAACATCGTCATCTCGAACGTGCCGGGACCGGCGGAGCAGATGTACTACGGCGGGGCCCGGTTGACCGGCAGCTACCCGATGTCGAACATCCCGGACGGCCAGGCGCTGAACATCACCCTGGTCAACAATGCGGGCAATCTCGATTTCGGTCTGGTCGGATGCCGTCGCAGCCTGCCGCACCTGCAGCGCTTGCTCGCGCATTTGGAATCGGCGCTCAAGGACCTCGAGGTCGCCGTCGGCGTCTAACATGGCAGAGCGGCCGACGGTAGCACCGGTGCGCAGCCATCGCGGTTGAAAGACAATCAACGCAAAGGAATTTCTCGGATCGCGCCGTCGTGGGTGTAATGGGTCGATGGACCTGATGATGCCCACCGACTCCATGTTTCTCTTTCTCGAATCACGTGAACATCCCATGCACGTGGGTGGCTTGTCGTTGTTCGAGCCACCGCAGGGCGCCGGTCCGGAGTTCGTCCGGGAGTTCACCGACACCCTGGTTGCCAACGACAAATTTCAGCCGATGTTCCGTAAGCGCCCGGCGACATACCAGGGCGGGGTGGCCCATGTGGCGTGGGCCTATGACGACGACATCGACGTCGACTACCACGTCCGGCGCTCGGCGCTGCCTGCCCCCGGACGGGTCCGCGATCTGCTGGAGGTGACCTCGAGGCTCCACACCGCCATGCTTGATCGGCATCGCCCGCTGTGGGAACTGAACGTGATAGAGGGGCTGAGCGACGGCCGGTTCGCCATCTACTTCAAAATGCACCACGCCCTGACCGACGGTGTTTCGGCGATGAAGCTGATCGAGCGCACTCTGTCGGTTGATCCGGACGACCCGGAGGTGCGGGCGATGTGGAGCCTGCCGCGGCAGCCGCGCGCCCGGTCCGGCGGCTCGTCCCCGATGGATCTGATCGGCAAGGTGGCCGGATCCGTTGTGGGATTTGCTCCCTCGACGATAAGGCTGGCTCGCGCCGCGCTGTTCGAGCAGCAATTGACGCTGCCCTACGGCGCGCCGCGCAGCATGTTCAACGGCAAGATCGGCGGCGCCCGCCGGTGTGCCGCGCAGTCCTGGCCGAAGGACCGCCTGCTGGGCGTGAAGAAGGCCGCCGGGGTGACCTTCAACGACGCCGTGCTGGCGATGTGTTCCGGTGCGCTGCGTTACTACCTGATCGAGCAGAATGCGCTGCCGGACAAACCGCTGACCGCGATGGTTCCGGTCAGCCTGCGCAGCGACGACGAGCCCGACACCGACGGAAACCAGGTCGGCGCCATCCTGTGCAACCTCGCCACTGACGTCGCGGACCCCGTCCAACGGATTCAATCCATCAGCGCGTCGATGCGCGGCAACAAAGAAGTGATGGCGGGGATGTCGCGGGTGCAGGTGTTGGCATTGATGGCGCTGAGCACCGCTCCGCTGACGCTGGCGGGTATCCCGGGCTTACTCTCTGCGGTGCCAACGCCGTTCAACCTTGTCATCGCGAATGTGCCGGGGCCGGCAGAGCCCATGTACTACGGCGGTGCCCTGTTGGACGGCAGCTATCCGCTGTCGAATATCCCGGACGGCCAGGGACTGAACATCACCCTGGTGGACAATGCGGGCAATCTCGATTTTGGGGTGGTCGGCTGCCGCCGCAGCGTGCCGCACCTGCAGCGGCTGCTCCTGCACCTGGAATCGTCGCTGTCGGATTTGGAAGCGGCACTGGGGATCTGACGGTATGCCGGGCTATGCTGGGCTGTGCCCAGGCTCAGCGCGGGTGTGCTGCTGTACCGGATCGGCGGCGGCGTCGTCGAGGTCCTGATCGCGCATCCGGGTGGGCCATTCTGGGCACGCAAGGACGACGGGGTCTGGTCGATCCCCAAAGGGGAATACGCCGACGGTGACGATCCGTGGGCGGCGGCCCAGCGTGAGTTCCGCGAGGAGCTCGGGCTTCCGGTGCCGGCCGGGCCCCGCATCGACTTCGGTCCGCTCAAGCAACCCAGCGGTAAGGTCGTCACCGCCTTCGCCGTCCGCGCGGACCTGGACATCACCGACGCGCGCAGCAACACCTTCGAACTGGAGTGGCCGAGGGGCTCGGGCACGGTGCGAGAGTTCCCCGAGGTCGATCGGGTCGGCTGGTTTCCGGTGGCGCAGGCGCGCGCCAAGCTGCTCAAGGGGCAGCGTGCCTATCTCGATCGACTCATGGTCGATCCGGGCTTGGCGGGATTCGCGGAGGGGACCTGAGCTGGTCCCTGGACCGGAGGTATGTTCGCAGGCATGCAGACGTTGCGGACACCCGGGCTCAACCAGATCATGCGCGGCTGGTCGGCCTACTTCCGACACGCAGTGACAAACACGCCATGGGGTCCCTGAAAATATACTGTGGCACAAGATGATTCGCTGGTTGCGGAAGCCGCACGGCTGGAACTGGCGCGACGTCCGCCGCCACCACACCGGCCCCAATGGCCGATGGGTGCGCCCCTCCGCGCTCGGATCGAACTTGGCCAACCACGACTGACGGCAGACGCCGTGGAGAGCCCGCTGCATGGAAACACGCACGGCGGGTTTGGGTTCGGAGAGCGGCCTAAAGAAACGGACCGCTGGCAACATCGGCACCGCGCCTTAAGTTGACTCAACACCGACGATTTCCCGCGCTCGCCGCAGCGACGCGCTACTGGTTGGCGGCGGGGTCTGAGGAGGGGGTTTCGAAGATCAAATGGTGTTCGGATATGCGAATCTGGTCACCTTCGGTTAGGACGGCGCTGGTGTGGATAAGTCGTTCAGAAACATAGACGCCGTTCACCGATCGCAAATCCACTATGACAAAACTGGAACCGGTGTCGACGATCGCGGCGTGGTGACGGCTGACTTTGGCACCGGAAAGGACTATGTCGTTGTCTGGGCCGCGCCCGATACGGGTGGTCGTGGCGACCAGTGCATACCTGCGTTGGTTCGCGTCACGTAGCGAGGGGCCGTGTGCGGCGCCCGGAAGCCGCTTTATGTGACGGGAAAGGGTGGCGATGGTGTCATCAGCGCTCGATTGGGCGGCCTTTCGGACATCTAGCGGCTGCTGGCGAAGGATTCGCCTGTGCAGCGCACGCACGGTATGGCTTGGATCGACGCCGAGGTCATCGACCAGCTTGTTCCTTAGTCTGTGATAGGCATCGAGCGCATCGTATTGACGGTCGGCGAGATAGTACGCGGTGATCAGCTGTGCCCAAAGGGGTTCCCGGTAAGGGTTATCTCTGGTGAGTGTCTCAAGCTCACTGATCACAGAATGGGCTCGTCCGCAAGCGATTTCAACTTCGGCGCGAGCCGTCTGTGTAATGACCTTTTCCTCGGCCAGCCCCTTGGCGAAGGCGTCGACGAAGTTGAGGTCGCGCAAGTCATCGAGGACTTGACCGCGCCACTCAGCAAGCGCGGCCGAGAAGTGGCCGCTAGCTTGCTCGAACCGCCTACCCGCGGCGGCTCGTGCACCAGCATACTTTTCGGCCAGGAATCGGCCGAGGTCGTAGTCACTGTCGAGAACCGCGAGCAGATACCCCGGCGCTGTGTTGGCCAAAAGGGCGCGAGTTTCCACGCCGGCGCCGGCCATGAGACGGCGCAGATTTGACACGTAAGCGTAAAGCGTAGCCCGCGCCCCTGCAGGCGCTCCGTCCTGCCACGCTGCGTCGTACAGTGCATCGATTGCAACCGGTCGGTTGCGATTGATCAGCAACATCGCCAACACCGCACGTTGCTTAGGCGATCCTAACGGTACAGCTGCACCATTGATCCTCATCTCCAATGGCCCGAGGACGCCAAATCGGACATTGTCTTGCGTCATCGATTGTCCTGCCCAGCTGTGGGTTAGTGTCACACCTCCCCTATTGTGAGCGCGCCTGCAGCCTTTGGCGCGGAGGAACTAGCGAATCGCGCCAGGACGTCAGCGAATGGCTGGGCGACGGGGGCAACGGCCGCGCCGCCGGCGTTTTCCGCGTGCGGGTCGGCCTGCGGGGCGCTCGCCGCGCTCGCCGGGCGCCGGTTCCCGCTGCGCGCCTACGGTGGGGTGTGGGCTGGGCAGCTGCGGTGGGGCCGGCTGTCGCACGCCCGGGTGCTCGGTGTGCTCAAGAACCCCTGCTACGCAGGGGCCTACGTGCACGGCCGCTACACCTCGACACCGCGGGTCGACCCGGACGGCAGTGTGCATACCGGGCTGGTCGAACGGCCCCGCGCCCAGTGGTCGGTGCTCATTCGCGACCACCACCAGGGCTACCTCTGCTGGCGCGACTACCTGGCCAACGAAGCCACGCTGGCCGCCAACCACACCAACACTGGCGCGTGTCCACCGCGTGAAGGAATCGCGTTGTGCCAGGGCATCATCGCGCACGACCCCACCAGCCACGACGATCAACAACCCACGCGTGTCACCGCAGCCACAGGTCGGCCAGGCCCGCGACCGACAACCTGTGCGCCAAGGCTGGTTCGCTGCGGTCGGCCCACGAATGCGGCAGCGTCACCTACCCGTTCGCGGCGCCGGCACACACAAACACCGCGTCCGTGCCGCGGCGCTTGACGAACAACACTGCCAACCGCTCACCCCGCAACGGATGAAACGGATGCGTGACAACGACGAAACCCAAATCGTCACTGCACAACCGGTGACTATGCCGCCTCCGTCGGCGCACCCAGCATTCGGGTCCCTCCGCGATGCGGCTTCGGTATCCCCACCGCACGCACCGGAGGGGGAAAGTAACTTCCCGACGACATCCGATTCCAGACCTTGTACAGGGCTCGCTGAGGGAATCCTCGGCTTAACGTTTTCGGGCTGTGGTTAGCCTCCGGTGTATCCCTGTGTCTTTGAACGAAACAGCTATGGATATGAAGGTCGCTGGGGCAGATTCAAGAAGCCCTGCCCGCCCGAACAGCGCGGCGCTCAACGTCTCGATCAAGATCAATCCTACAAACAAGTCTCTACGGTTTGAGGGGATTGCCGTACGCCATGCGTGTTCTTAGACGTGTCCAGGGCCAAGGCAACTGCTTCGTCGAAGCTAAGCGCGGCGCCGTCAGCCCAGGCGGCGTCGAAGCCTTCGGTACCGAGCTCCTGGCGAGTCCGGGTGTCGCACTGTTCATGACAGGCATACAGGTGGGGAACACGCAGGAGTGGGGCACCGATAGCTCGGCTCAGCGCATCGGCGGCCGCCATCATGACGGCGGCGTGGCGCCAATCGTGACGCGCGCTAGCAATCCACGCCAAGATCTCCAAGCACTGTGCCTCGACAAGAGGGTCGCAGAACGAGTGTGACAGGCGAAGGCCCTCGATTAGGACCGGTTCTGCGCGCTGGGGCTCCCGGCGCAGCCAGTATCCCATGCCCACCGCCACCAGCGCCCGTGACTGATACATCGACTCTCCGTACGATTTCGTCAAGTCCAACGCCGTTTCAAAGCAGCTCACCGCTTGGTCAAGATCGCCTGAGACCTCAAGCGCCCAGCCTAAGTAAATCAGCGATACTGCCCGCACCTCGAAGTCGGCCGCCACAGCCAAAGCACGCCGGAAACCATCACCCGCCCGCTCAATCTCACCGCTTTGCATGGCGATGTAACCCTCGATGGCGTCAGATGTGGCGCTTAGCTCTGCGTCGGGCATCATCGCCAAGTGATCGCGAGCCTCGGCGACTGCAACGCGAGCCGCCAACAGATCAGCTTGTATCAAGGCGATCAACGCGAGGTCGCACAGGGCGTGGATGCGCAACGGGCTCGGTTGAACTGATGTCGCGTCCAAGACCAACTCGAGCCAGCGGCGTGCTTCGCCGAGCATCCCGTTTTTTTGCCACACTGGGCGCATAGCAACCGCCATCTCTAACGCCATCGCTGGTTTGTGGCCCAAGGCGAATTGCAGCGCTTCACGGATGTTCGGCGTCTCGTGCATCAGTCGCTGCGACCAGTGCAGCTGACCGTGGCTGAACCACTGGGTGCGAGCGTGTGTGACGATTTGGTGATACCAGTGGGCGTGGCGGGCGCGCAGCCGGTCTTGTTCGTTTTGGGCGAAGTGGGTTGTGGCATAGTCGCGCAGGGTTTCCAGAAGCCGCAAGCGCACATGGTCGCCCTGCTGAGTGCGGATGAGGATGGATTTGTCAACCAGGGCGCCTAGCAGGTCGAGCAGGACGTTCTCGGCGGGTAGGTCGTCGGCGCACAGGTGGCGGGCGGCGGGCAAGTCGAAGCTGCCGGCGAACACCGCAGAAGCCGCCCACAGCTGCTGTTCGATGTGGGTGCACAACTGGAAGCTCCAGTCGATACAGCCGGCGAGGGTTCTGTGGCGAGTGGGGGCGCCGCGGTGGCCACGGGTGAGCAGGGCACAGCGGTCGGTCAGTCCGTCGGCGATTTGTTCGGCCGACATGGCACGCATGCGGGCCGCGGCCAGTTCGATGGCCAGTGGCAGGCCTTCGAGGCGGGTGCAGATGCGGGCCACCGCGGCGGCGTTGTGGTTGTCCAACGTGAAGCCTGGGACCGCGGCGCCGGCGCGTTGCAGAAACAGCGCCACCCCTGGGTAGGCGGCCAGGGCGCCCAGGGTGGGGTTGGTGTCGGGGTCGGGCACGGCCAGCGGGGACACCGCGAGCACGGTTTCGGTGGCCAGGTCGAGGACCTCGCGGCTCGTCGCCAGCACGTGCAACCACGCACACCGGTGCAGCACCATGTCGACGAACTTCGCCGCGTCGTCGATGAGGTGTTCGCAACTGTCCAACACCAGCAGTGCGTGGCGCCCATCCAGAACATCGAATAGCACCTGGCTTAGCGGTCGGCCGGGCTGATCCCGCACGCCCAGCGCAGCGGCCACCGTTTCGGTCAGCAGCGCGCCGTCGCGCAACTCGGCCAGCTCGACCAGCCACACCCCGCCGGGGTATTCGCTGTCCAGCTGGGCCGCGGCGTGCATCGCCAGGGTGGTTTTGCCGACCCCGCCGACACCGGTCAGGGTGACCAGCCGCGACCCTGCCAAAAGCTTCCGCAATTGAGCCACCTCGATGCCGCGGCCCACCACCTCGCCGGGCATCACCGGCCGATGACCCACCCTTGGCCGCGCCGCGGTGACCGATGCGGTGGCAGGCCGAGCCGACCCGCCGGCATCCCCGGGGTGGTGGTGTGGTTGGGCGTCGCGCAGCTGCTCGGCCAGCTCGGCCGCCGACGGTCGATCGGCGGGGTCGCGGGCCATCGCGGCGGCGATGATGGTGGCCACCTCGACCGGGATGTCGTGCTCACGCAGATCGGGCACCGGCTCACTGGTGATCCGCACGAACTGGGCCACCACCTGCTCGCCATGGTGGCGCTCAAAGGCAGCATGGCCGGTCAGGGCGGCGAACAAGGTGGCGCCCAACCCGTACACGTCAGCAGCCGCGCTGGGGCCAGCCCCGCTGATCACCTCCGGGGCGGTAAACGTCGGCGTGCCAGTAAACGCCCCCGGGATGGTCTGAAACCCCCCACTGATATGGGCGATCCCGAAATCGGTCAAAGCCGGCTCACCGTATTCGCTAATTAAAATGTTGGCCGGCTTCACATCACGATGCACCATTCCCACCTGATGGGCGGCGGCCAACGCACCAGCCATCTTGGTCCCCACGCCCAACACCTCCTCCACCCCTAACGCCCCCGCCTCGGCGATATGCTCCTGCCAACACCCCCGCCCACACAGCGGCATCACCAAAAACGGGCGCCCGCTGACCGTCTGACCCACCTGCAACACCGCCACAATATGAGGATGACCGGTCAACCGCGCCATCGCCTGCTGCTCACGAGAAAACCGGGCCCGATCCTCATCTGCGAGCGCGGTCAGCACCTTAACCGCCACCACCCGCCCCAAATCCACCTGGGAACAGCGATACACCACCCCAAACCCACCCCGACCGATCTCCACCGCATCAACAAACCCCACCCCAGCCAACTCTGACGCCACATCCATGGCCGCACCCCGCAACGTGGGATCCAGATCAACCACCATCAGCCCCTTGCATCAGGGTCAAATGATAAAACCGCAACCAGCTGCTACGCAGCACTTGGAGCATCCCGGTTTTCATGCACACCCTAATACGTGTTACCGGTGCGTATTCCGGCGTGAAGTCGAGCGTAGTTAATCGGCCTCGGCTTCTGCGGGCGGGCGGCGCCCAAGCCGGTGCATGAGCCGGCTGCCGTTTTACTGATGTGGGTGATCTTGTCAAGGGCCGTTCAGGATGCGGTGGTGTCGAGCCGGTTCAGGAGGCCATCAATGAACCGTCCCCGGTTTTATGCGCACTTCCTTTGTTGGGAAGGATGGCGCGATGCCAAGCAAGTACGACGAGAACAGCCCTGGCCATCCAGGGTGTGGCGATCGCCCCGCGCACTTACTGGGCGCACCGTTCGTCGGCACCGTCGAAACGGGCCCTGTGGGACACCACGATCACCGAGATCCTGGTTCCCTCATAGTGCATGCCTCCACGCTTTCGGGGGGATATCCAAAGTGCGACGGTTGATCGACGGGCTACTCGATGAGCGGGTGTCAACGGAATTGCGATGCATCGATGATTGCTGCAAGAGGCAGTCAGGCTGAGCGCCTTTAAGAAGTTATTAAGCTCGGACCCGATAATCGCGGAATGCAAAGCCAACGCAGTTCAAAGCTCGCAGCCGGCTTCACCAGCACGTCGACCCTATGTTGACGGGGGTTGCCGCATGAATGTCGTTGCGCGCAAAGCGCAAAGCAGCTCCCCTGGTCGGTGTTGTTCTGCGACACCGGTCACACTTGGCTCCGCGGCAGCGGGCAAGGAAACGCTCTACCGCGGTGAGCGGTTCGTCAGAGCCGACGAGCTGACACCCGGTCCTGTTGATGTGTCGTTCATTGCCAACGGATGGCCCGGCGACGGTGCCGCTCAACTCTTGGACGCCCGAACCCGGCTCGTTCGAAATCTTTCAGGCAGTCGCCGAGACAAGCAGTCTCAGCGGTGCCGCTCGCGAACCGGGGATGACCCAACAAGCCGTGTGGAGGCGGCGCGCGTCCTTGGATGGTCAGATCGAGATGACATTGCCGCGGGTTCTGGGAGGCGCCCTCTGGTCATATTCATCGCTTGGCGAACCATTCATCGGGCTCCCCAATCAGGGAGCAAGCAAACTCCTGCTTCGTACGAAAGAGCGGTGATTTCTGTGGAGCTCTATCAATTGCGTTACTTCCAGGCGGTTGCCGAGCTTGGCACGCTGCGCGATGCCGCAGAGCAACTGTTCGTGTCCCAATCCGCGGTCAGCCGGGCCATCGCCATCGTCGAGTCCGAGATCGGGGTTGAACTGTTCACCCGGCGTGGCCGGTGCAACGAACTCAATCGTTTCGGGCAGGCGTTTTTGCGGGCGAGTCTGAAGACTCAGCGCAGCCTGGAAACTGGCGTTGACAGCGTGCGCCAGCTCGCGGGCGTCGACGCCGGGACGGTAGCCCTGGGATTCCTTGGTTCACTGGGAGTGGCCACGGTGCCCGGGCTGATCCGCCGTCATCGTGACCGCCATCCGGCGGCGCGATTCGAACTGCACCAACACACCGGGCCCGCACTGGTCACCGATCTGGTCAATGGTGACCTCGACATATGCCTAAGTTGCCCAATGACATTCGACGACTCGCCTGCGGTCAAGTGGCACAGGCTGTTCACCCAACCGCTCTGGGCAGTCGTGGACCGGGAGCATCCGCTGGCCGATCGAAAGGTCATCAACTTTGACGAACTGGCCGGCCAACCCTTCGTTGCCCTGGATCGTGATCACACCATGCGCACGATCTTTGACGATGCGTGCGCACGTCATGGCGTCACGCCCACGATCGCCTTCGAGGGCACCGACATCGCGACGCTGCGCGGCCTGATCGGGGCGCAGTTGGGAGTAGGTGTCTTGCCACAGACAGCAACACCATCGCCTGACCTCGTTGAGATCGCAATCGACGACCAGGAGCTGGTCAGAGTCATTGCCGTCGGGTGGATGACCGATAGGTATCTGCCGCCCTCAGCCGCGGCATTCCGTGACACCGCGATCGCGTCCGCCGGAATGCCGGGTATGGCTTGGACCCACGCCGACTCGACGTGGGCAGACAACTTGTGGAGGAAACAACAGTGTGTCCATCAGGTTCTGCTAGACGCCGATCTGTAGGAACGCACAAACCGACGCGCCGCGTTGACCACAGCTATGCGCGTCAATGGATGGGTGCTTTAGCCTTCGATGTCCTCGACCTGCACAACGGGACCCTGGTCGGCCAGGACTGGGGCGGGCTGATCGGGTTGCGGCTGGCCGCCGCGCATCCCGGACGTTCGCCCGGATCGTCGTCGCCAACACCGGGTTGCCGACCGGCGAGCAGCCGATTGCCGAGGTGTGGTGGCGTATCCGCAAGGCGATCCAGACGGCGCCGAAGCTGAACATCGGCTGGTTTACCCAGGGTGGTTCCTGCCGGCAGATGAGCGACGAGGCGCGGGCGGGCTACGACCCGCGGTTCCCCGACGACGAGTACTGTGCCGGGCCGCGGGCCATGCCCGGGCTGGTGCCGACCACCCCAGACGATCCCGCGTCGGCGGCCGACAACTTGGCGTGGACCAAGCTTTCGGTGGGTCCGATTCCCATGCTGGTCGCCTTCAGCGACGCCGACCCCATCACCGGGCCCATGGCCGCGATCTTTGCGCGCGAGATGCGCGGCGCGCAGGCATCGAGCACCCGGTCGTGCGCGGCGCCGGGCACTCTTACAAGAGGACGCCGGTGCAGAACTGGCCAACCACGTCTTGGCATCCCTGCGTCGCTAAGCGTGGCCGGCGCTGGCCCGCCGACGCCGTCGCCGGGGGACCACTAGGAGGGCGGTGACGATCGCGGCGATCAGCACTACCAGGCCGACGAACACGACCAGCTCGATCGGGATGACAACGTCGCGGTCTTGGTAGACCACCTGCCGATACGCGTCGTCCTTGGGTGCGTTTCCGAACGTGAAGTCCGACGAGATCTGCGACGGCTTTGGGACATTCACCAAAATCTTGGTGAGATACCCGCCGTGGTTTCCGGTCAGCTCGCGCAATAGCGGATCGTTTACCGCGCTCGAGACATTGCCGGCGAACTCGACCGTACTGGTCTGCCCGGCCGCGTCGGCGTCGGTGCGCTGTTGGCGATGATCGGACAGGGTGTAGACGGTGACTTCCTGCGGGTGCAGCGCGGCGACCGACAGACGCATCGGATACACCAGCTGCGACGACGGGAAGGTCATCTGCACCGGCTTGAGCCCGCCGACAATCGGGTCCGGGCTCGTCAGCCGCATCGCCACGAACGACCAGCCGTCCCGTACATAGGGACCCAGCGCGTCGGATACCTCGGGCCGGATGGAATAGCCGTTGTCGACCAACCACTTTTTCAATCCGGTCAGGTCGCCGCCGGCCAGCGTGGTCGCCTGCAGCGGGCCGAGCTGCACCTGATTGATGACGCGCGGGGCACTGGCACCCGCTGCGTCGCGCGCCGAACCAGCGGACAACCACATCCCCAGCTTCCAGCGCTCGCGCCGCTGGACCTGCGGCGCGGTCAGCGAGTCCAACTCCACGAAGGTGGCCTTGTCGCCCGCAGTTACCGTCGCGGGTGCGGGCGTGGGCACCACCAGGGCGACATTGCTGGTGCTGGCATCCAACGCGAGCTGCATGAGGATCGTCTCGGTTGTGCCATCCCAATGCACCAGCGCGACTTCATGATTCATGGTGGCCCGCTCGCCGCTCGGTGCAACAAAAGCGCCGCATGCGCAAGCGTAGCTGGTGGGGCCCAGCACTATGGCGGTCAAGGTGGCCAGCAGGGCCAGCAGGGAGGAAGCCACCAGCGCGGCGACAAGCCTGAATGACTGCGCCGATCGGCGCGCCCGAAGCACGATCATGGCGCACATGCTACGTGCGGGCACAATGTGAGCATGACGAGCACGTCCACCGAACCGGCCGAAGCGCAGGCGCTGTTGCTGCAGCTGCTGGACCCGGCCAACCGGGCCGACCCGTATCCGGTCTACGCGAAATGCCGGGAAAGCGGCCCAATTCAGCTGCCGGATGCCAACATCACCGTCTTTTCAACCTTGGGCGACTGCGATGAAGTGCTGCGGCACCCGTCGTCGTCCAGCGACCGGAAGAACTCGACGATCGCGCAGCGAATGGCCGCGTCCGGCGACTGGCCGAAGCCCGCGGGTCCACCGGGATTCCTGTTTCTCGATCCACCCGATCACACCCGGCTGCGCAAGTTGGTCAGCAAGGTATTCGCGCCAAAGGTGGTCAGTGCGCTGCACGCCGACATCACCGCGCTGGTCGACGAATTGCTGGACCGGGTCGCCGAGCGCGGCAGCTTCGACGCGATCGCCGACCTTGCATATCCGCTGCCGGTAGCGGTCATCTGCCGGCTGCTGGGGGTGCCGTTAGAGGACGAGCCGCAGTTCAGCCAGGCGTCCGCGTTGCTGGCGCAGGCTCTGGATCCGTTCACCTCGCTCACCGGCGCGACACCCGATGATTTCAAGGAACGCATCGAGGCCGGTCGCTGGCTGCGCGGATACCTCCACGCCCTGGTCGAGCGCCGCCGATCACAGCCTGGCGATGACCTGCTGTCGGGTCTGATCGCGGTGGAGGAATCCGGCGATCAACTGACCGAAAAGGAGATCGTCGCGACCTGCAATCTGCTTTTGATTGCCGGACATGAGACCACCGTCAACCTGATCGCCAACGCCATGCTGGCCATGCTGCGCGACCGGAAGCAGTGGGCCGCGCTGGTTGCGGACGCCGATCGCGCGCCGGCGGTCATCGAGGAGACTCTGCGATACGACCCACCAGTGCAATTAGTTGGCCGAAATGCGGCCGAGGACATGGTCATTGGGGACACCGCGGTGGTGCGCGGCGACACCATGATGTTGCTGGTGGCCGGGGCCCAGCGGGATCCGGCCGAGTACGACCGACCCGATACCTTCGATCCGGATCGGGGCACGTTGCGGCACTTAGGTTTTGGCCGCGGAGCGCACTACTGCCTGGGTGCGCCGCTGGCGCGGCTGGAGGCCGGTGTGGCGCTGTCGGCGGTAACGGCCCGTTTCCCGGACGCCCGGCTGGCCGCTGAGCCGCAGTACAAGACGAACGTCACGCTGCGCGGTATGTCGGAATTACCCGTCGCGGTCTAAAGCACCGTCACCGCAAGCGGCGGCTGGACTCGTCGCGGTCAATGCGATCGAGACCGGTACGGGCGTTGTCATCTCAATGTTGGCCTGCTCGTCGTAGTAAACACCGACCGTGTACTCGCCTTCGGTCTGGATCCCGAACGAGAGCTGTTGACTGAAACATCGGTATTTGGACAGTCTGTCGCCATCGTCCGGCCAGTGCCAAGCCGTTTGGAGGACCCCGCACGGCGCCCCGTCGGGACCCTTGCACGCCATGTAGATGCTCGGGTCATAGTCCCCACCGGCGGGCGCGTGGACCACGAGAACGACCGGAATCTCCGTCCACAACGGGATCTGGTCGACCTCAAAGCCGGTGATGGGTATGCGCGCGGCGTTAATCGCGCCGTCGCCGTCCAGCGTGGCCTCGCCCGCTACGAATAATGCGGCGATATGCAGCATTACGACAGTTTAGTCGCTGTTTGCTAGCGCAACTGACGCTAATTTTATTTGCCGAGGCCGGGAACGATGTCGCCGAGGCTGAAAGTGAGCGGCTGTTCGAGTTGCTCGTAGGTGCATGAGAGTGGGTCGCGGTCGGGCCGCCACCGGTTGAACTGAGCCGTATGCCGGAACCGTCGACCTTCCATGTGGTCGTATCGGACCTCGACCACCCGCTCGGGACGAAGCGGCACGAAGGAGAGGTCCTTGCCGGCGTTCCAGCGGGAGAATTCGTTCTTGCGCGGCGTGCGCTCGCCGGCTTCGTGGGCGGCCCAGTTCCACGGATGGCCCTCGAATCCGGTGACCAGTGACTGCAACTCGGTGAACAGTCGCTGTCGCTGCGCCATCGGGAAAGCGCCGATGACACCGACCGATGCGAGTTGGCCGTCATCCTGGTAGAGCCCGAGCAGCAGCGAGCCGATCGCCTCGGCGCCGGATTTGTGTACCCGGTAGCCGGCGACCACGCAGTCCGCGGTCCGTTCGTGCTTGATCTTGAACATGATTCGCTTGTCGGGCTGATACGTAATGGTCAGCGGCTTGGCGATGACGCCGTCGAGGCCGGCGCCCTCGAACTCCTCGAACCATTGTTGCGCGGTCGCCAGGTCGGTGGTTGCCGGCGTGACGTGGACCGAGGGCCCCGCGGCCGCCCGCGAACCAGAAACGGCGTCGAGGAGCGCGGCGCGCCGTTCGCTGAATGGGCGCAGGGTGTAGTCGTCGTCGCCGAGGGCGAGCAGGTCGAACGCGATGAAGGAGGCCGGCGTCTTTTCGGCCAGCATCCGTACCCGCGAATCGGCCGGGTGGATGCGCTGTTGCAGGGCCTCGAAATCCAGGCCGTGGCCGGTGGCGATCACAATTTCACCGTCGATCACGCAGCGTTCCGGCAGTTCGGCGGTGACCGCCGCGACCAGCTCCGGGAAGTAGCGGGTCATCGGACGCTCGTTGCGGCTGCCCAGCTCGACCTGATCGCGGTCGCGAAAGCAGATGGATCGGAATCCATCCCATTTGGGCTCGTACGACGCGCCCGCCGGGATCACCTTGACCGACTTGGCCAACATCGGCGAAACGGGCGGCATGACGGGTAAGTCCATTCGTTCATTGTGGCCTCCGGCATGCTGGAATCGGAGATATGGCTGCTGCAGCGGAAGAACTCGACGTCGACGGCATCTCGGTGCGGCTGACCAACCCGGACAAGGTGTATTTCCCCACGCTGGGGTCCAACGGCACCAAGCGGCGGCTTGTCGACTACTACCTTGCCGTCGCCGCTGGTTCGATGCTGGCCTCGCTGCGCGACCGGCCCACCCATCTGCAGCGTTTCCCGGACGGCATCGATGGCGAGGAGATCTATCAGAAGCGGGTTCCGCAGCATCACCCCGACTACCTTGAGACCTGCCGCGTCACGTTCCCGTCGGGACGGACGGCGGACGCGCTGAAGGTGACCCATCCCGCGGCTATCGTGTGGGCGGCGCAGATGGGCACCATCACCTTGCATCCGTGGCAGGTGCGCTGCCCCGACACCGAACACCCCGACGAGCTGCGCATCGACCTCGATCCGCAGCCAGGCACCGGCTTTGCGGAGGCGCGCGCGGTTGCCGTCGATGTGTTACGGCCGCTGCTCGACGAAATCGGACTGGTCGGGTACCCGAAGACGTCCGGGGGCCGCGGGATCCACGTGTTCCTGCGCATCGCCACCGACTGGGACTTCATCGCGGTGCGCCGGGCCGGGATCGCGCTCGCCCGCGAGGTGGAGCGGCGCGCACCCGACGCGGTGACCACCTCGTGGTGGAAAGAGGAACGGGGCCAACGGATTTTCATCGACTTCAACCAGAACGCCCGCGACCGCACCATGGCGTCTCCGTATTCGGTGCGCCGCACGCCGATCGCCACCGTGTCGATGCCGTTGACGTGGGATGAGCTGGCCGGTGCCGATCCGGACGACTACACGATGGCGACTGTGCCCGATCTGGTGCACTGCCGGGACGACCCATGGGCCGGCATGGACGAAGTGGCGCAGTCGATTGCTCCCTTGCTGGAAATGGTTGAGGCCGACGAGGAGCGCGGGCTCGGCGACATGCCGTATCCGCCGAACTACCCGAAGATGCCGGGCGAACCCAAGCGAGTGCAGCCGAGCCGGGATACGGATCTGACCAGGAAAAACAAGCCAAAGTGACGGGTCCGGCTCATGGTTGCGGTGGTGTCAATCATCGTTGCGATCATTCTCGTGCTTCTCGTTATCAACGTGGGCAACGGGCGGAACTACCCCACCCGTGGTCCTGGCCCCACCAGCAGCCCTGCCGCCGCGAACAGCCCCTACCATTACAAGAACTGCGACGAGGCTTGGGCTGACGGCAGGTCCAACATTCCGAGGGGTGACCCTGACTACCATCCCGCGCTGGACCGGGACGGCAACGGCTGGGCTTGCCAGAGGTAGGCCGCGCGGGTCACTCCTCAGATTTCTTGGGTTTGGTTCGGCCCGTTCTGCGCGACCGCGGGTTCGCCAAACGTGCGCTTGTGGCTTCCGAACGTCCGAACGGAACCCCTGCCCGAGGCGCGTCCGTTTCCAGTAGTCGATCGTTTCGGGCAGCCAGCCCTTAATCGTGCCCTTCGGCAGCGACCCATCCTTGTTGACCGGCCCGATGATGGCGTCAGGCGGCGGCAGCTTGGTGTTCGACAGGCCGCCAGGCCGCAAACCGATCTTTGCCTCAATCTGACTGCGGCTCAGGAACACCTGAGGGGCACGCTGCGGGTAACCATCACCATGTTGTGACGGTGGGTCCGGCCTCAGGTTGGGTCGCGGACGCTGGCCCTTGCCGAGGGCGGCCCCGGACTATGGCGTGGGGCGCCCAACGCGCTGCTCTCTGGCCATAGCCGCAACATTGTCTGGGCAGCCGGCCCGGAAGCAGCGCGGATCGCTTTGGCCGTCGGAAATTTCCTCGCCGTGTACCAGCGCGTAGCGGTATTCGATTTGATTGGGATGGTTGCCGCCACAGTAAGTGCCCGTGGGCACCTGTCGCCGGTTGAGCTGCATGTCCCCAATGGTATGCGCCGGAGCAACAACATATCGGCTTATGCGAATCTGTCGGTAATTCCGTCCCCTCATGGGTAAAGCGGGCCGCCCCCGCGTGAGGCAGGGGCGGCCTGATTAACCATCGGGGACGCGGACTACGCGCGATCTTCTTCCAAGGCTTCGAGGCCCTCGATTAATAGCGGCCTCAGCACTTGAATGAACGGACTTTGCGGGTTGATCCCCCTGGCCTGCGCGCAGACTCCCACCGCGATGTCTACGGCGCGGTCCAGGAGATCCCGCAGCTCGCCAGCCTCGCTGAGCCGTAGGTGTGCGTCCTCGTCCCGCTCACCGTCAAGGTCGCAGATGTGCACGACGATGACCGGACCGCTTGCGTCTTCGGCCTCGTTGTAGGAGACGCCAGCACCCACGGTGGTGTGATGCCGGAAGGCTGGATGGGTAGCTGTCGTGTAATGCAGCATCCGGTGCTCGGCGCTGTCCGGCTGGGAGACTTCGCACCAATCGAACGTGCACCCGTTGTGCTCGGCGCTCAGCTGCACCCCCGAGCGGTTGCGCTCCTCCGCCGTAATTTCGCTGCCGGTGTAGTTTCCGTGCAGGAACGCCCTGATCGTCGACACCCAGAGTTGAACGGGATTCCACCCGGGCTCCGTCACTGCGTCGGCGCTTCCGATTTGACGCTCGCAGTAGGGCACTGGGCCGTCGCCCTCGTGCGGACCATCATCGCGGCCTGAGCACCACAGCACGTGGTGTCCGTAGTAATCCTGGGTGTCCCGGGCGGTAACGGGATATCGGGGTGGGGTTGGTGGTGGTTGGCATGGTTGGCCCTCCCCTCGGGAAAACGGGCGAGAATTCGCCCGATAAAATGGCGCACAACGCCACCGAGAGACCTGCGTTTCTGCTGGTTAGCACAACACTCAAGCGTTCGGCATCCCGAAGATGCCGGGCGAACCCAAGCGAGTGCAGCCGAGCCGGGATACGGATCTGAAGGGGCGTTGACCGGGGAAATATCCGCGTGGAAATGGGCGACTCTGCGCGTTTGGGCTGATGTTTTACGGGTGGTGGGAGCCACATGCTGGCTAGCATGAGCGAGATTGATCCACGGGTTGACATGCCTCTGGTGAATTGGAGCGACGTTGGTGTGAGCGGGCTTTTGCCGACGGGCACGGTGACGCTGCTTTTGGCCGACGTGGAGGACTCGACCGGGCTATGGGAGAGCCAGCCCGAGCAGATGACGGCGGCGTTTGAGCGCCTGGATCGGGCATTGTTGGATCTGCTCGCGGCGTATGGCGGGGTGCGCCCGGTTGAGCAGGGCGAGGGCGACAGTTTTGTGCTGGCGTTCGCGCGGGCCAGCGACGCGGTGGCGTGTGCGCTGGCACTGCAGTGCGCGCCGTTGGCCCCGATTAGCTTGCGCATCGGGCTGCACACCGGCGAGGTGCAGTTGCGCGACGAAGGCAACTACATCGGGCCCGCGATCAACAAGGCGGCGCGGCTGCGCAATCTGGCCCATGGCGGCCAGACGGTGTTGTCGGGGGCGACTGAGGCGTTGGTTGCTGACGTACTGCCCGCCGATGTGTGGTTGACGGATCTGGGCGCTCACGAGCTGCGGGGTGTCGCTCGCCCAGAACGTGTTGTGCAGCTGTGTCATCCCGATCTGCGCAACGACTTCCCGACCTTGAATACGGCTAAAAGCGTTGCTGCGCACAATCTTCCGTCGCAATTCACCAGCTTTGTCGGCCGCGGCTCGCAGCTGGCCGAGTTGCGGAGGCTGTTGGCCGAGGACCGATTGGTCACCTTGACCGGTGCCGGCGGGGCTGGGAAGACGCGCCTGGGGGTAGAAGTCGCCAATCAGGCAGCTGGCGACTATGCCGAGGGTGTCTGGTATGTGGATCTGGCGCCGATCACCGATCCCGTGGTGGTGCCGGTCACGGTGGCGCGTGCACTGGGTCTCCCTGATCAGCCTGGCCGCTCGACGATGGATACGCTGCTGCGGTTTGTTCACGATCGTCAGCTGCTGGTGGTGTTGGACAACTGCGAGCACCTGCTGGACGCGTGCGCCGAGCTGGTCGTCGCGCTGTTGGGTGGGGCGCCGGGGCTGAGGCTGTTGGCGACCAGTCGTGAACCGATCGGTGTGCCCGGGGAAGCGACGTGGCGGGTGCCGTCGCTGTCCGTCTCCGATGAGGCGATCGCGTTGTTCACCGACCGGGCCCGGCTGGCTCAGATCGACTTCGCAGTCACCGATGACAATGCCGCCACCGTCGCGGAGATCTGCCAGCGGCTGGATGGCATGCCTTTGGCGATCGAGTTGGCGGCGGCGCGGGTGCGGGCGTTGTCGGTGGGCGAGATCCTGGACAGCCTGCATGACCGGTTCCGGTTGTTGACCGGCGGCGCGCGCACCGCGGTGCGCCGCCAGCAGACGTTGCGCGCCTCGGTCGACTGGTCGCACGCGCTGCTGACCGAAACCGAACGGGTCCTGTTGCGTCGGCTGGCGGTGTTCCTGGGCGGGTTTGACCTCGACGCGGCCCAGTCGGTGGCAGGCGCCGACGGGCTGCAGCGCTACCAAGTCCTCGATCAGCTCACGCTGTTGGTCGATAAATCATTGGTCGTCGCCGAAAATATCAGGGGCCGAACGCGATACCGGTTGCTGGAAACTGTGCGCCAGTACGCGCTGGAGAAACTCGGCGAGTCCGGTGAAGCGGACGCCGTGCGGTCGCGACATCGCGATTACTACATGGCGCTGGCCGCCGCGCTCGACGCCCCGGCAGGCGGATTATGAGCGGCGCGTCGAGCAGGCCGAGACTGAGATCGACAACCTGCGCGCCGCTTTCGGGTGGAGCCGGGAAAACTCAGATGTCGAGCTGGCGTTGGCGCTGGCGTCGTCGCTGCAGCCGCTGTGGCAAGCGCGTGGCCGCGTCCGGGAAGGGCTGGCCTGGTTCGAGGCGGCGCTGACCGATGGCGACGTTCAGTAAGCTGAGGTGGCGCCAGCGGTGCAGGCGCGAGTCGCTCGCCGACAAGGCGGTGCTCGCCGTCCGTATGGGGCCGCTTATAGCAGCCTTGATCAGGCTCAGCAAGCCCTGGCGCTGGCGCGGGACGTAGATGATCCAGCCCTGCTGGCGCGGGCGCTAACCGCCTGCGGCCTGATCGCCGCATACAGCGCCGAGCCAGCGGGGCCGTACTTCGCCGAGGCAGGCGGCCTCGCCCGGGCGTTGGGCGATCAGTGGAGGTTCAGCCAGATCCTCGCCTGGCAGGCGCGCGGGGCAATCACGGCGGGTGACCCGATCGTGGCGCGCGCGGCCGCCAAGAGGGACGCGATCTCGCCGAGGCGATCGGTGACCGGTTCGCCTCGCGCCAGTGCCGCTGGTGCCTCGGATTGGCACAGACTGTTCAGGGCGATCTGGCCGGAGCCGTCGCACAGTTCGGCGAGCTGGCCGCCGAGGCCGAGGCTGCACACGATGTGATCTATCAGGCGCTAAGCCTTTCGGGCCAGGCCATGCTTTGGCGATGCCAGGGTGAGGTGGCTGCGGCCCGGGCCGCGGCCGATGCGGCCATCGAGGCCGCCGCCGAAATAGGCGGCGGGATTGCTGCGGGCCTTGCCTACTTGGCGTTGGCTATTGCGGCCCTTGCCGCCGGCGATGCTGCGACGGCGCTGGACGCGACCGAGGTGGCCTGGCAGCACCAGACGTTCAGCCCGCGACCCGGGCGGTCGGGCGGGCCGTCGGTGCGCAGGCCGCGTTGGCGGGCGGGGACCTGGTTGCGGCCCGCCGTGTGGCCGACGAGGCCGTTTCGACGACGACCGGCTGGTACCTGATGTCGGCCTGACGACGCGCGCTCGGGTGGCGATCGCTCAAATTGAGCCGGATTTGGCAGAGCGCGACGCCCACGACGCGCTTGCGATCGCCGCCACCATGCACGTGTCTTTTGGCTGCCCCGACATCCTGGAGTGCCTCGCAACGGTGGCATGCGAGCGCGGCAGCCGCCGCGAAGCCGCGCGGATCTTCGGCGCGGCACACGCCATCCGGCAACGCATCAGCGAGGTCCGCTACAAGGTCTGGGACGCTGGTACGAAGTCTCCGTTGCGGCGCTGCGAGAAGCGATGGGCAAGAAGGATTTTGACGCCGCGTGGGCCGAGGGCGCGGCCCTGTCCACCGAAGAGGCGATCGCCTACGCGCAGCGCGGCCGCGGCGAACGCAAACGACCCGCCAGCGGTTGGGCCTCGCTCACGCCGGCCGAGCGCGATGTCGTGCGCCTCGTCAGCGAAGGGCTCGGCAATAAGTGACATTGCCGCCAGGCTTTTCGTCTCACCGCGCACCGTGCAGTCCCACCTCACGCACGTTTACGCCAAACTTGGCCTCACGTCGCGGGTGCAGCTCGTCCAAGAGGCTGCCCGCCACGCTCGATCCTAGAAGCGGATGCTCGACCTAGTGTTCCCCGCCAGAAATAGATTACGTAATTGTAACTTGCGGCTGCGGCGCAAAGGCTGCGCGAATAATGTTGCTATACAGCATAATTCATTACATGGTGAAGCGTGGACGGCCGAGGTCGGAGTTGGTGCTGACCGACGAGGAGCGCGACCAGCTGCTTGGGTGGTCACGGCGGGCGAAGTCGTCGCAGGCGTTGGCGTTGCGGTCGCGGTTCATCCTGGCCTGCGGCGAGGGTTTGTCCAACACGGCGGTAGCCGCGAAATTGGGTGTGTCGCAGCC
>CAVVLC010000058.1:0-31428 GCA_963748885.1 uncultured Actinomycetota bacterium | reverse complement strand
TCCGTAGTTCCCCCCACTGACGGGGCTCGATTCTTGTTTTCCGTTGGTGAGTAGGTGCTTTGCGCTCGTTTCGGAACGTGTATGTAGACATGTATAAGAAAGATCGATGCGGCGTGTCATAAAGCAATTTCTTATGATTATCCAGTGGCATGTGTTACAAAGTAGGCATGTACGTGGCGCGGGTGCCGAATCGCGGGTCACCGCCGGCGATTCTGCTGCGCGAGTCCTACCGCCAGGACGGCAAGGTGAAGAACCGCACCTTGGCCAACCTGTCGCGCTGGCCGCAACCCAAAGTCGAGGCGTTGACGCGGGTGCTCAAAGGCTTGCCCACCGGGGGCGATCTGTCCGAGGCGTTCGAGATCACCCGCAGCCTGCCGCACGGGCAGGTGGCCGCGGTGCTGGGCACCGCCCGTGGACTCGGCGTGGACGAACTCATCGACGCGGCACCGTCACGTCGGCGCGATCTGGTGATGGCGATGTTGGTGGCCCAGGTGATCGCCCCCGGGTCCAAGCTGGCCACCGCTCGTGGGCTGCGCACCCAGACCGCCACCAGCTCACTGGGTGAGGTGCTCGGCGTTTCCGGCTGCGACGAGGACGATCTGTATGCGGCGATGGACTGGGTACTGGCACGCAAGGACGGGATCGAAGACCAGTTGGCCGCGAGGCATCTCACCGATGGCACCCTGGTGCTCTACGACGTGTCCTCGGCGGCCTTTGAGGGCCGCACCTGCCCACTGGGAAAAATCGGGCACGCCCGCGACGGTGTCAAAGGACGCTTACAGATCGTCTACGGACTGCTGGCCACCACCGCCGGGATACCGGTGGCCATCGAGGTCTTCGAGGGCAACACCGCCGACCCGAAAACCCTGACCGCCCAGATCACTAAGCTCAAAAACCGGTTCGGGCTGGCCCAGGTGGCTCTGGTGGGTGATCGCGGCATGATCACCTCCGCGCGCATCACCGAGGAACTGCGCCCAGCCGGGCTGGACTGGATCACCGCGCTGCGCGCCCCCCAAATCAAGGCCCTCGTCGAAGCCGATGCGTTGCAGCTGAGTTTGTTCGACAAACAAGACCTCGCCGAGATCGCCTCTGCGGACTATCCCGGTGAACGCCTGGTGTGCTGCCACAACCCCGACCTGGCCCAGCGGCGCACCCGCAAACGCCAAGACCTGTTGGCCGCCACCGAAAAACAACTCACCGCCATCGCGGCGGCCACCATCCGAACACGGCGACCACTGCGCGGCAAAGACAAGATCGCGCTGCGGGTCGGCAAGGTGATCAACCACTACAAGATGGCCAAACACTTCCACCTCGACATCACCGACACCGCGTTCACCTTCACCCGCAACAACGACGCCATCACCGCCGAAGCCGCCCTGGACGGCATCTACGTGATCCGCACCAACCTGCCCGAAGCCGCCCTGAGCCGAGACGACGTGGTGTTGCGCTACAAGGGACTCGAAGACGTCGAACGCTTCTTCCGCACCCTCAACAGCGAACTCGACGTCCGCCCCATCCGCCACCACCTCGCCGACCGGGTCCGCGCCCACATGTTCCTACGGATGCTGTCCTACTACATCAGCTGGCACATGAAACAAGCCCTCGCCCCGATCCTGTTTCGCGACCACGACAAACCAGCCGGCGCCGCCAAACGCACCAATCCCGTTGCCGCCGCACAACGCTCCGACGCCGCCCTGGCCAAAGCCACCCGAAAACGCACCACCGAGCACACCCCCGTGCACAGCTTCACCAGCCTGCTCGACGACCTCGCCACCATCTGCGCCAACCACATCCAACCCACCGACGACACCGCAGCGTTCACCATGTTCACCACCCCCACCGCACTACAGCACCGCGCCTTCGAACTACTCGGCCTCACCCACCGCCTGGGCTACATGTAGTCAGTACACAACCCAAAACCACAGGTCACAGCCCATTCATCGCCCAGCCCGGGGGAACTACGGGTTAGTTGCGGGCTCTCCCCGGCCTTGCTCCATCTCACGATCGAACGCCACTTGCGCGCCCTTGCGGGCAGCGAACTCGATGTCGGCCGGGGTGAACAGCTCCGTCGCCGCGACCAACTGGTCAACATCGATACCCGAATTGGCCTCGCCGAGATATCGTTTCCACACCGCCAAGCGGGCCGGCTCGTCGGGCGGCCCAACCGGAATGACGTAGTCGAAGCGCCCCGGCCGCAAGAATGCCGAGTCCAGCGAGCGGACCGAATTGGTGGCGCACACCAGCAGACGCTCGTCATGCTCACGAAACGACGGGATGAGTTTCAACAATTCGTTGGTGACGCCTGTTTCGGTGGTGCTGGCGCCGGCGCGCGCGACCGCAATCTCCTCGACTTCGTCAATGAACAGCACCAACTCATCGAGCTCGGCCAGCTCTCCGAACACTTCCCGCAGCGACGCCGCCAGCCCTCCCTCCGCAGCCGCGGCCAGCCGGGACGGAAAGAGCTCTACGAACGGCCAGCCAAGCCGCGACGAAATACCTTTGGCGAAAGTGGTTTTCCCAGTCCCCGGGGGCCCGAACAAGATGACCGCCTTGGGGGACGCACCCCATAGCGGTCGGCGATGTCGGGATGAGCCAGCGGGGCGATGATGCGCTGCTCGATGATTTGCTTTTCCTGCTCCATCCCGGCCAGTTCCTGCCACAGCCCGGGCGATAGCAGCCGCCCGCCCAGTTCTGCGAGCACATTGGCCTGATCCGGCCGCAGGTGTTCGATCATCTCGTAGTACACCAGCCCGTCACGACGGGTGTAGCCAGAGTTTTCCAGCGCCACCGAGCCCGTCGCGTCCTCCGGAAGGGTCGTGCAAATTTTCCGCACCCCGACCGAGCGCAGCCGTCGTTCCAGATCGGCCAGCAGCGCGCTGCCTATGCCGCGATGTCGCCATCGAGAGGCCAGGGCGATCAGTAGCACCCATGCCCGCTCGCCATCGGTGCGCGCCACGGCCATACCAGCCACTTCATCGCCGACCTCGGCGACGACCGCCGGCTGGCCGGCCCGAGCGGCCGCGATCACTTCGGCAACCGCGAACACCGGTTCCGCCGACCCCGGAGTACGGCTTTGGTCCCAAATCTGGACCGCCTGATCCAGATCGTCGTCGTCGTAGTCACGCAGTCGCCATAGCGGCATCACATAACCGTAATGCCCTGGTCGAGCCTAATCGAGCCCCGGATATCGCTGCCATGCGAGGATCACGGAACGTAAACCACGCCTAATCGAGGAGGCTCGGGTGGCAGTGCCTACCCCGCCGGATCGGATCCACGGGCACGACGGCCAGAACGGTGACGTGAGCTACATCCGTACCGACTCTGACCTGCCGCCGGTCGCGATCATCGACCGTTCCCCGATCACCGTCGTGCACCGGATCATCTTCGGGATCATCGCCGTGGTCGGCGCCATCGCCTGGGCGGTCATCGCGTTCGTGCGGGGAGAGACGGTCAACGCGGTCTGGTTCGTCATCGCCGCGATCTGCACCTACGTCATTGGTTACCGGTTCTATGCCCGGTTGATCGAGATGAAGATCGTCCGCCCGCGCGACGACCACGCCACGCCGGCCGAAGTCCTCGACAACGGCACCGATTACGTGCCGACCGACCGGCGGGTGCTGTTCGGCCATCACTTCGCCGCCATCGCCGGCGCCGGGCCACTGGTCGGTCCGGTGCTGGCCACCCAGATGGGCTACCTGCCGGGCACCATCTGGATCATCATCGGCGCCGTGTTCGCCGGCTGCGTGCAGGACTACCTGGTGTTGTGGATCTCCACTCGGCGCCGGGGCCGTTCGCTGGGCCAGATGGCCCGCGACGAACTCGGTGCGCTCGGGCGGGGCCGCCGCCCTCATCGGGGTCCTCGTCATCATGGTCATCCTGATCGCGGTTCTGGCGCTGATCGTGGTGCAGGCGCTGGCCGCAGCCCTTGGGGCGTGTTCTCCATCGCCATGACCATCCCCATCGCCCTGTTCATGGGCTGCTACCTGCGTTTCCTGCGTCCCGGGCGGGTGTCGGAGAGTATCGGTGATCGGCTTCGCGCTGCTGCTGCTGCGCCGTCGGCATCCGGCAATTGGGTCGCCGAAACATCGTGGGGCGCATCCTGGTTCACGCTGTCCCCGGTCACGCTGTCGCTGGTGCCTGGTCGTCTACGGTTTCGCCGCGTCGGTGCTGCCGGTGTGGCTGCTGCTCGCGCCGCGCGACTACCTGTCGACGTTCATGAAGGTCGGCACGATCGCGCTGCTGGCGATCGGCATCTGCATCGCGCGCCCGGTTATGCAGGCGCCCGCGGTCTCGCATTTCGCCACCCGCGGCGACGGTCCGGTGTTCGCCGGCTCGCTGTTCCCGTTCCTGTTCATCACCATCGCGTGCGGCGCCCTGTCCGGGTTTCCACTCGCTGATCTCCTCCGGCACGACGCCGAAGCTGCTGGAGAAGGAAAGCCAGATGCGGCTGATCGGCTACGGCGGCATGCTCACCGAGTCGTTCGTCGCCGATCATGGCGCTGATCACCGCGTCGATCCTCAACCAGCACCTGTACTTCGCGATCAACGCGCCGGCCGCGCAGACCGGCGGCACCGCCGCCACCGCCGCGGACTACGTCAACGGTCTCGGCCTGTCCGGCGCCCCGACGACCGCCGACCAGATCAACCAGGCCGCCAGCGAGCGTCGGCGAGACATCGATCGTGTCGCGCACCGGCGGCGCACCGACACTGGCGTTCGGCATGTCCGAGATACTGCAGCGCGTGTTCGGCGGCAGCGGGCTCAAGTCGTTCTGGTACCACTTCGCGATCATGTTCGAGGCGCTGTTCATCCTGACCACCGTCGACGCGGGCACCCGGGTCGCGCGGTTCATGCTCTCCGACGCGCTGGGCAACTTGGGCGGCCCGCTGGCCAGAGTTGCGAGAATCCGAGCTGGCGCCCCGGCGTCTGGGTCTGCAGCCTGACCGTGGTCGCGGCGTGGGGCAGCATCCTGCTGATGGGCGTGACCGATCCGCTGGGCGGTATCAACACGCTGTTCCCGCTGTTCGGTATCGCCAACCAGCTGCTCGCGGGCATCGCGCTCA
Source organism: uncultured Actinomycetota bacterium (assembly GCA_963748885.1). Taxonomy (GTDB): domain Bacteria; phylum Actinomycetota; class Actinomycetes; order Mycobacteriales; family Mycobacteriaceae; genus Mycobacterium. Next base: position 26,367 of record CAVVLC010000058.1, on the reverse strand, counting down.
CCGTCGTCACCGTGGTGGTCATCAAGAAGGGCCTGCTCAAGTGGGCGTGGATTCCGGGTGTCCCGCTGCTGTGGGATCTCACGGTCACCCTGACCGCGTCGTGGCAGAAGATCTTTTCCGGGGACCCGGCGATCGGCTACTGGACACAGCATTTCCAGTATTTGGCGGCGAAAAACGCGGGCAAGACGACATTCGGGGCGGCGAAGAACGCCCATCAGCTCGACCAAGTCATCAGGAATACCTGGATCCAAGGCACCCTATCGGTGATCTTCGCGTTGGTTGTCGTCGTAGTGTTCGTCGCCGGAATTGTGGTCGTGTTCAAGGCAATTCGCGGTGGGGGCAGGCCGCTGACCGAGGACAAACCGGTGCCGTCAAGAAAGTTCGCCCCCTCCGGACTGTTTGCCACGGCAGGAGAGCGGAAAGTCCAACGGCAGTGGGACGCGCTGCCGGCGTCGACTCCGGGGTCGGCTGGAACTCAGGACCTTTGAGCGGGACCTTTGGGCGCGGCAAGCGCCGCTCACTGCGAAGCTGAAGCGCACAAACAGGTAGTCGACTACGCATCCCAGCGGGTGGTCGTCGGCCGTACGGTGATTGCAATCGCCGACCCCCCGGTCGACAACGCCTACCAGGAGGCAACCGAAATGTCTGTTTCACCAGCGGGACTCACAAGTACCGCCAAACCCCTCGCCGTTGCCATGGCTCAATCTCCCTCGCCTGCACCGTCGGTTTGGGCGGAATCCGGCGAATCCACCGAGGTCCTGATCAGCACACAACAGGTGCTTTTCAGCACGGCGTCCGCCCGCGGCTTGCGCAGCAACCAAACCGGCGGCCGGTTCGGCCACATCCTGCGACGATTCTTCGGGACCTCGATGGATGAATCGCGCCCGCCGCGCCACGAAGAGCCGAGGCGTTACGGATTCCTTGAGGACGGCATCATGGCGCGTGCAATGTTCAGGTTGTGAACACCGGTATCACCGTCGGGTCCGCCCGCCGCGGCGCGCCGGGCATCGGGTTGTACCGAAGTCGCCGGCACCGCCCTAAAATTGTGCGGGATGAGAGTCGGTATCGACTTCGGGACCACCCACACTGTTGTCGCCACCGTCGACAGAGGTAACTACCCAGTCGTCTCCTTCGACGCAGTCGACGCTTGGCCTTCGCTCATTGCGGCCAACGCCGGCGGGCAGTTGCGGTTCGGCGCCGACGCCGCCGCCGTTCGCCACGAGCCGGGGTGGTCGGTGCTGCGTTCCTTCAAGCGGCTGCTCAACGAGGCCGGACCGCGGACCGAGGTGACCCTGGCCGGCCGCAACTACCGACTGGCCGAACTCCTCGCCGGGTTTCTGACTCAGCTGAAAAGCGACCTTACGCACCGCTCGAACGCCGGCCTCACGCCGGGCGAGACGGTCGAGGCCGCGATCAGCGTGCCGGCGAACGCCTCCACCGCGCAGCGCCTGCTGACGCTGGATGCGTTCGTGGCGTCGGGTTTCCACGTCGTCGCGCTGCTCAACGAGCCGTCTGCGGCGGGCCTGGAATACGCGCATCGGTACCGCTCCACCATCACCGCCAAGCGGGAGTACGTCCTCATCTACGACCTCGGCGGCGGCACGTTCGACGCCTCGCTGCTCAAGATGACCGGGCGGTTGAACGAGGTGGTGATCAGCGAGGGCATCCAACGCCTCGGCGGCGACGACGTAGACGAAGCGATTCTGCAGCTCGTCCTCGCCAGGACGAAGTTAGACATCGATGCCGGCGCCCGCGAACTGCTCAGAGAGGAGTGCGCCGCACGCAAGGAGGCCGTCGGGCCGCAGACCCGCCGCTTCCTGGTGGACCTCGCGGCGATTGACGACGGGGTCGACCGGCCACCATTCTCCTGCGGTATCGACGACGTCTACGCGGCATGTACGCCGCTGGTGGACAACACAATCGAACTTCTCGACCGGGTCCTGCACGATCCGACACGTGGCGGCAGGGACGTGGCGTGGTCCGAGGTGGCAGGTATCTACGTGGTAGGCGGGACCGGCGGCTTCCCGCTGGTTTCCCGGATGCTGCGCACGACGTTCGGCGACAAGCGGGTGAAACGCTCGCCGCACCCGTTCGCCGCCACCGCCATCGGCCTGGCTGTCTTTCTCGACAACGAAGCCGGTTTCGCGTTGTCCGAACGCTTTTCGCGACACTTCGGCGTCTTCCGGGAGTCGCACGCCGGCGCCGACGTCGTCTTCGACCCGATCGTCTCCAAGGACGCCTCCCTTCCGCCGGACGGGCGGGCCCCGCTGGTCGTGAGCCGGACCTACCGAGCGGCGCACAACATCGGGCATTTCCGGTTCGTGGAGTGCAGCCGGCTGGTCAACGGGCGTCCCGATGGGGACGTGATGCCCTATGACCCGGTGCTCTTCCCCTTCGACCCAGCCCTCTACGACCGCGACGATCTCGGCCGCCAGCCCGTCGGCCGGTGGAGCGACGGCCCCCAGGTCGAGGAGCGCTACCTCGTCGCGCCCAGCGGCGCGGTGGAAGTCACCCTCACGACACAGCCGGCCGGCTTCAAGCGCACCTTCCGGCTAGAGCGTCGTGCCGCGGGGGTGTGAAGCAACGGTGTGAGGAAGGCGGCCATGGAGCTGTATGACGTCATGCGGACAACGTTTGCGGCGCGGGAGTTCACCGACGACGCATTGCCCGACGACGTGCTGTCGCGCATTTTCGATAACGCCCGGTTCGCCCCCAGCGGCGGCAACCGTCAAGGCGCCCACATCACGGTGGTGCGTGACGCGGCCGTCCGTCGTCGCCTCGCCGAGCTCGGCGCCCCTGCCGCTCGGCGCTACTACGCGCAGCTGACGGCCGGTGAAAGTCCGTGGAATCCACTCCATCCCAGCGCTGTTCCGCAGGACGTCATCGACGGGACGGAAATACCGGAAACCTTCGTGGCGCCGATCCTGAAAGCGCCTGTCGTCCTGGTCGTTTCCGTCGACTTAGGCGTTGTCGCCGCCCTCGACCAGGACCTGGGCCGCATCGGCATCGCCGGGGGCGCATCGGTGTATCCCCTGGTCTGGAACATCCTGCTCGCCGCTCGCAACGAAGGCTACGGCGGCACCTTCACCACGATGGCGGTCGCGGCCGAGGGGCAAGTGCGCGAACTGCTGGGAATGCCCGACACGCACGCTCTCGCCGCGGTCGTGCCGCTCGGCAAACCCCCGCGACAGCTGACCAAGCTGCGCCGCCAGCCGGTCGCGGGGTTCGTCACCCTCGAACGTTTCGACGGCCCGGCATTCACCGGCTGAGCCGCCGACTTGGCTCAGGCATCCCAGCTGGTCAGGTCGCGGGCCGGCAGGCCGTTGTCGGCGCAGTAGCTGGTGTAGCGCTCGATGGACGTCTTGTGATTTTCCTGCCAGAGGATCTTGTTGTCCTGATCGAGGAAGAGCAATTCACCGACCATGTAGAAGAAAATCTCGCTGTCCTCGAAGCTTTCGGGTGTGTGCGAGGACCCGGCAACCTCGTAGAGGGTGTCACCGGCGCGCGCGATCCATTCGCTCTCCTTGTAGCGCCAGGCTCCGCTAACGGTGTGCGCGACGACTATGCCGGTGTGGTAGTGGGTCCCCAGTTCCACGTCGGGGGGCACCCTCATCGAGACGACGATCTCCGCGCGCACGGGTCTGCTGCACGGATAGGTGACAACCGAGATCGCTTGCCCAGGGTGGGTGGGCTGGAAGGATGTCACCATGGCAAGGCCGTATCCGAAGGAGTTCCGCGACGACGTTGTGCGGGTCGCCCGCAACCGCGAGGACGGTGTGACGATCGAGCAGATCGCCGCCGACTTCGGGGTGCACCCGATGACGCTGTCGAAGTGGATGCGCCAGGCCGATATCGACGACGGGGCCAAGCACCGGGCAAGACGACCGTGGAGTCTGCAGAGCTGCGGGAGCTGCGTCGCCGGAATCGGTTGCTGGAGCAGGAGAATGAGGTGCTGCGCCGGGCTGCGGCCTATCTGTCGCAGTCGAATCTGCCGGGAAAAGGCTTTACCCGCTCGTGAAAGAGCTCGCCGCCGACGGGATCCCCGTCGCGGTGACGTGCCGGGTCCTCAAGCTCGCCCGCCAGCCCTACTACCGCTGGCTGGCCAACCCTGTGACCGACGCCGAGCTGGCCGAGGCCTACCGCGCCAACGCCCTGTTCGACGCCCATCGCGACGATCCGGAGTTCGGCTACCGGTTCCTGGTCGACGAGGCCGGCGACGCCGGGCAGTCGATGGCAGAGCGGACCGCGTGGCGGATCTGCTCGCACAACGGCTGGTGGAGTGTGTTCGGCAAGCCCAAGCGCGGCAAGAACGGCAAGGTCGGCCCACCGGTCCATGACGATCTGGTCGGCCGCGATTTCACCGCTGAGGCGCCAAATCAGTTGTGGCTGAGCGATATTACTGAGCACCGCACCGGCGAAGGCAAGCTCTACCTCTGTGCGATCAAGGACGTGTTCTCCAACCGGATCGTCGGCTACAGCATCGACTCGCCGGATGAAGTCCCGGCTGGCCACCCAGCGCTCGACAATGCGGTGGCACGCCGCGGTGAGGTCGCCGGGTGCGTTGTTCACAGCGACCGCGGCAGCCAATTTCGAAGCCGGAAATTCGTGCACGCCCTGGGCCGCCACGACATGGTCGGCTCCATGGGCCGTGTCGGGGCGGCCGGTGACAATGCGGCCATGGAGAGCTTCTTCAGCCTGCTGCAAAAGAACGTCCTGGACCGCCGCCGCTGGGACACCCGCGAGCAGCTGCGCATCGCCATCGTCACCTGGATCGAACGGACCTACCACCGCCGACGCCGGCAGGTCGCCCTGGGCCGGTTGACCCCGATCGAATTCGAAGCAATCATGACCACACCGGCCAGTCAGGCCGCGTAACCGAAACTGTCACCTGATCGTGCAGCAGACCCCACCGGATCAATCTTCCAGTACTTCAAGAAAACTTGGTCGCTGAGTGGCGTGAACGGTATCCACGGGTTGCTTGCGCCGTCGATGTAGTTGACGTCGAGCTCTTGCAGAGTTTTCACGGGCTGCTCCTCGTCTCGGTATGGGCCGCCACCGGCGGCTGAGCCGAAACGCTAGGAGACTGCGCAGCAAATCCGCTCGGGGCGCGACAACAGAGTTGACCGATCCGTTTGTGCTGCCGTCACAGTCCAGCACCGCCGCGGTGGGTCAGCCCGGCGATCGCGGGCAGCAGCGCGAGCGCGACCGACAGGTCAAGGGTGTGGGTGTCGATCGGGCGGCCGAGCAATTCTTCAGCCTGGTTGACCCGATAGCTGACCGTGTTGGGATGCACGCAGAGCCGTTGCGCGGCTTTGGCGGGGCTCCGGTTTTCTTCGAGATACACCGCGAGCGTGGTGGCTATCCGATACGTCGCCTCGTCATTGGCGGCCAACGGACCCAGGATGCGTTTGACAAACGCGACCGCGTGCTCGCCGTCCGAGCTGGCCAGCGCGGCAACGGCAACGTGGCGATAGCGCGTCACAACGGGGGCGCGTTCGTCGAGCAACAAGGCGACCCGATGAGCATGCGAGGCCTCGATATGGTTTCGACGGAAGCCGCCGATTCCCCATCCCGTTTCACCGATCGCCACCCCAACGCCTTCCGGCAGGGCCACATCCGGCAAGTCGGCGGCAAATGACGGTGGCCCGCTGAGCCAGCCCACGATGGCCGCCGAACCGGCCGGGTGGACCAGGCTGCTCTGCGCCGAGACGGCCCCGGCAAGTTGCGCCAGCGCCTCGGTGAGCGGCTTTTGTGCGTCATCGTCGTCGCGCGCCGCCTGTAGCCATGCGCTTACGCCGACGTGATGACGATTGGGTCATAACGCAAGCGCTTCGACGCCCGTTGCGGATCGCTTTCGCGTTCGGTGAGGATGTCATCTATCGCGGCCGCGCGGGCGGCCGCGGCACCGCCCAGCCAGGCCTCGCGTTCGATTTCGTAGACATGTTCGGCCCGCACCAGCATGCCATCGACGTACGAGAACAGCCAGTTGGTCGCCAGCCCTAGCGCCCCGGCGTGTTCGGCCGTCTCCGTGGTCACGGCTATCCGGTGGAACAGCCACCGCCACACCTCCTCGTGCCCGAGGCGGACGAGGCGGATCAGATCTGAAAGCGGAAAGTCCCGTTGCGCGCCCGAGCGGCCGAGTGCCAGCGTCGCCGGCGCAAGGTCGACTCGGCGAGGGTCGTCCCCGGCTTCGAGGGACTGAGCGATCTGGCGAATACTGGCTTCGGTGCTGGCCAGATGCTCGGCCAGAGCCGATGCACCGGGGAACAGCCTCGGCAGCTCGGACTGGTATCGGTCAACCAGGCGGCTGGCTAACTCCGTTGCGCACCTTTGCATCTCGGCGGCGGCTGGCGTCAGCACCTCCTGCCATACCTTCCGGGCGGCCGACTCCTGAAGGGGTGGCCATCGGGGCTCCATGTCGGCAGAATCTAACCCGGTTGTGCTGGCGGCACAATCCGCCGGGACCGCTTCGCTGCCCTAATATGCGGAGTGCGCGGCGCCTCGACCGGAAGGGACACGCTCATGTCGACCTGGCTCATCACCGGCTGCTCCACCGGACTCGGCCGCGCGCTGGCTGACGCTGTCATCGGCGCCGGCCACAACGCCGTCGTCACCGCCCGCGACGCCACCAGGGTCGCCGATCTGGCCGACGCCACACCCGAGCGCGTGCTGGCCGTCGCCCTCGACGTCACCAACCCCGAGCAGGTCGCCTCGGCCGTGCGTCAGGCCGAAGAGCGATTCGGCGGCGTCGACGTCCTGGTGAACAACGCCGGTTACGGGTACCGTGCCGCCATCGAAGAGGGTGACGACGCCGACGTCCGCGCCCTGTTCGAGACGCACTTCTTCGGCGCGGTCGCGATGATCAAGGCCGTCCTGCCCGGCATGCGGGCCCGCCGCAACGGCGCCATCGTGAACATCTCCTCGATAGGCGTGCAGCTGAACCCGGTGGGATCCGGCTACTACGCCGCGGCCAAATCCGCCATCGAAGGCATCAGCGGCGCCCTTCGCGGCGAGCTCGCGCCGCTCGGCATCTCGGTGACGGTGGTCGAGCCCGGGGCGTTCCGCACCGACTTCGCCGGGCGCTCACTGACCCAATCGGCCACGGTGATCGACGACTACGCCGCCACCGCCGGGCAGCGTCGCATCGAGACGGACACCATGCACGGCAGTCAGCAAGGGGACCCCGCCAAGGCCGGCGCCGCGATCATCGCGGCCGTCGAAGCAAGCGAGCCCCCCGCGCTGCTGCTCCTCGGACCGGACGCGCTGGCCGTCTATCGCTACATCGCCGACGGGCGCGCGAGCGAGATCGCCAAGTGGGAGCAGGTCACTGCCGGCACCAACTTCGACTCCTGACCACTGGCGAGAACAGCTTCGCCGCCAAGGAGAAGATTGTTCTCCGCAGCCGAGAGACGCATTACGATCAGGGCATGTTTGCCAATCCCGCCGGGGTGATCGCCGCGTGACGGTACCAAACACACTGGACCTTGACCGGCCGTGTGACGGCGTCGCCGTGCTGCGTCTGAATCGCCCGGAGCGGCTCAACGCCATCAACGAGGCCATGCAAACCGAATTGGGTCGGGCCCTGGCCGATTTGGCCGCCGACCGCTCGGTGGATGCCGTCGTCCTCACCGGTGCCGGTCGAGGCTTTTGCGCGGGGATCGACATGCGCGACTTCGGGCCTGCCGCGCCGGAGGCCACCGCTCCCGCGCTGGACCGGATGCGCTTCCAGGAGTCGATGGCCGCGCTGCCCGAAGCGGTCCGTGCGTTGCCGCAGCCCGTCATCGCCGCGGTCAACGGTCCCTGCGTGGGAGCGGGATTCGCGCTGTGCCTGGCGGCCGACATCCGGATCTGTTCGACGGCAGCATCTTTCGGCAACGCCGCCATCCTGCTCGGACTGTCCGGCGCCGAGATGGGCATGAGCTACCACCTGCCCCGCATCGTCGGCACCAGCGTCGCCGCCGACTGGATGCTCACCGGCCGCACGGTGTCGGCCGCCGAGGCCGATCAGCGCGGCCTGGTCAGCGAGCTCGTCGAACCGGATCGATTGGCCGACCGTGCCGTGGAGTTGGCTTCGTTGATCGCCGGCCTTGCCCCGCTGGGCGCGCAACTGACCAAGCGTGCGCTGCAAATCAACACCGACGCGCCGAACCTTTCGTCGGCCCTGGAACTGGAGAACCGCAACCAGGTGATCTCGCACGCCACCGACGAGGCAGCGGAACGCCGAAAGAAGTGGACTCGGTGAGCGGCCCGCCACGCGGTCCCCTAACAGGGATACGCATCGTCATGATGGGCGGCCTGGGTCCTGGCCCGTTTTGCGGAATGTTGTTGGGCGACTTGGGCGCCGACGTCATCCGTGTCGATCCCGTCACCGCCCGGCCCGCTGCGCCCACGCCGCCGTCACTGCCGGGCGATCACACGCACGCGCTCCTGCGCGAGATGGGCTTCGACTCCGACGCCGTCACCGAACTCGTCGACGCCGGCGTCGTCGCACAGAGCAGGAGGGGATGACAAATGTCGTGGGACTTCTCCACCGACCCGCAGTGGGCGCGGCAACTCGAGTGGGTCGAGGACTTCGTGCGCTCCGAGTGCGAGCCGATCGACTTGATTGTCAAGGAGTCTCACGATCTGGGCGATCCGGTGCGCCAGGCGCTAATCCCGCCGCTGCAGCAGATCGTGAAGGAGCGTGGTCTGTGGGCCACCCATCTCGGGCCGCATCTGGGCGGCCCGGGCTTCGGTCAGGTGAAGCTGGCCCTGCTCAACGAGATCCTGGGTCGTTCGGAGTGCGCGCCGATCGTCTTCGGATCACAGGCGCCCGATTCCGGCAACAGCGAGATCCTTGCGCACTTCGGCACGCCGGACCTCAAAGCGCGCTACCTCGAGCCGCTGCTGGACAACCGGATCGTGTCCTGCTTCTCGATGACCGAACCCCAGGGCGGTGCCGACCCAAAAGTGTTCACCACAACCGCGGTCCCCGACGGTGACCACTGGATCATCAACGGCGAGAAGTGGTTCTCGTCGTTTGCCGCCATGGCGTCGTTCATCATCGTGATGGCGATGACCGACCCCGAGGCACCGCCGTACCAGCGCTACTCGATGTTCGTGGTCCCCGGCGACACTCCCGGCATCAACGTGCTACGCAACGTCGGACTCGGGTACCAGCCAACAGGTGGCGGGCGGGAAGGCTACGTCCGCTACGAGAACGTGCGGGTGCCCGCCGATCACATGCTGGGCCCGCGCGGCGGCGCCTTCGTCGTCGCGCAAACTCGGTTGGGCGGCGGGCGCATCCATCACGCCATGCGCACCGTGGGGCTGGTCCGCCGCATCTTCGACATGATCTGCGAACGGGCGGTGTCGCGCCACACCCAGGGCGAGGTGCTGGCCAATAAGCAACTCGTCCAGGAAATGGTCGCCGACTCGTGGATGGAGATCGAGGCCTTCCGCCTGCTGACTCTGCAAACCGCGTGGAAAATTGATCAATTCAATGATTACAAGGCGGTGCGGGCCGACATCTCGGCGGTGAAGGCGATGATGCAGAAGGTGCTGCACGACGTGTCGGCGCGGGCGTTGCAATTGCACGGATCGCTGGGCACCACCCACGAGATGCCGTTCGTTCAATATCTGGTGGAGTCGTTCGTGCTCGGCCTCGCCGACGGCCCAACCGAAGTACACAAGGTGACGTTAGCTCGGCTGCTGCTCAAAGACCGTCCCGCTGCGCCCGATCTGTTTCCCTCTGAGCACCTGCTGCGGTTGCGCGAGGCCGCGGAGGCGAAGTTCGCGGACCGGCTGGCGGGCATCCCTCGGGGCTAGACCGAACTTCAGAACACTAGGAACCTCAAAACACGGGGTGGCGCTGAAATTTCAAGACACGTTCGGGATCCAGCGCGGCCCTGATGGCGCGTAGTCTCGCCTGCTCGGACGATTCCCATGCGTCGGCGACGTTAGGCTGACCTTCGCGGAACGATGTTGCCGCACGGCCGATGTCGGCCGCCGCGGCCGCCGCCTCGACGTCGCCCAGGACCCGGTCGACCTGTGTTCTCGCGTCGTCGTCCCTGGCGGCGCCGACGGCGTGCAGTAGGAATGGCGCGGGAACCGTGGTCAGTGCGCCGGCGGGACCGAAGACCGAATGATCGGTGTGGCGCAACTCGATCATGTTCAAGCCGCCGGGCCGGCCGATCTGTGCGGCTTCGAAAGTCGCGATCACGACGTCGGTTTCGACCTCCCCCAGCCACCGGCCGGTGCCCCGGGCCGGGACGGCGGCGGGCGGATCGAGGTGAATGGCCGACAGCGACTGCGGGTCCCCTGGCCCGGTGGTGTCGACGACGGGTGCGGCCGCACCCCGCACCGCGTCGCGCATCGCGTCGAGGTGAATTCCGCCGTCCGTCGAGGCGTACGAAAGGTGCACCACCGTGGTGCCCAGCAGTTCGTCGGGGAACGGCCCTTCGGGCGGCAGTTTCAGCAGCGAGATGTCGCTGCTCACGGAATTGCTGACCGACTCCGCGGCCGACATCCAGGCCGAGACCACCGCGGGCAGCGCGCTTTCCGGCCACAACAGGTGGCCCGTCCAGAGGTCGGGGACACGGAACAGTCCGATCTCGATCGACGTCGCGATACCGACAGGCGCACCTCCGCGAAAGGCCAAAAGGGCTTCGCGATCATTCGGATCGGTGGCATCGTCGGACGCCCGGCGCAGCTGGCCGGCGCCGTCGACGTATTCCACCGCGCGCAGCGCCGCTGACGCCAGGCCGTACTTGCGGACGAACCAGCCCACGCCGCCGCCGAAGGTGTAGCCCGCCACGCCGACGGTCGGCGAGGTCCCGCTCAACCCGAGCAGGCCGTGGACCTGGGCTGCCTCCTGCACTACGGGCCACGTAACACCCGATCCGACCTGCGCGGTGCGCCGGATCGGATTGACGGTGACGTCCGTGAGCGCGGAGGTGTCCAGCAGCACCTGATCGTCGGTGACCTGACGCCCCGCGCCGTGACCGGTGGCCTGGACGACGACGGTCGCGCCGACGCGCCACGCGACCTTGACCGCCTCCGCCACCTGCTCGGCCGAGTACGGCCGAACGACCGCGCACGGCCGCTGGGGATAGCTCGAGTTGCGCGGGCTCGTCGCGTCGGCGTATTGGTCGTCACCGGGCGCATGTACGACGCCGTTCAACTCGGCGCGCAGGGCGCCGACGACGTCGGTCACGCCGACGCTTGTCTTGGGACGAGCGCCAGCACGGGGATCTTCCGGGTGGTTTTGCGTTCGTATTCGGCGAAGCCGGGGTACCGCTCGGCCTGGATCGCGTACTTCTCGTCACGTTCGGCGTCATCGAGCTCGACGGCGTGGACATCGATGGTGCCGTCCCCCACTTCGATGCGGGCATCGGGATGCGCGATCAGGTTGTGGTACCAGGCCGGGTTGCGGTCCCTGCCCGCCGCCGACGCGAACACCAGGTAGCGGTCGCCGTCGGCCAGGTACATCATCGGGCTGATGCGCTCCTCGCCGCTGCGCGCTCCGGTGCTGTGCAGCAACAGAACCGGCGCGCCCTCGAACTGTCCGCCCAGCCGGCCGTGGTTGGCCCGGAACTCTTCGATGTTGCGGCGGTTGAAATCGTCCTCGGACACTATGCCTCCTCGAAGGCCTTCTCGGGCCCCTGATCTGCGGAATTAGGTTGCGATCCGGATTTAGCGGAAGTAATCTTCCACTTATGGCCAGCATTCCCGCCCCGCCGCGTCCAGTCAAGTCGGGCCCCCCAAATAAATTCGGAATCAGATCCCGCGCGGTGCGCCGGGATGCGATCGAGAACCGCGAAAAGATCCTGCGCACCGCGGCCGAACTGATGGCACGCCGGGGCCACAATGTGCCGCTGACCGAGATCGCGGACTCGGCCGGCGTCGGGGTGGGCACTTTCTACCGCGGGTTCCCCGACCGAGCGGCACTACTCGACGAACTGCAGCGCCGCGGGTACGACCTGTTGCTTGAGGCGCTTACCCGGATCAAGGACGGCGGGCTGACGGGCGCGGACGCCGTCGAGGCATACCTGCAGGAGTGCTTGGACATCGCGGATCAGTTGGTGGCGCTGCCCCTTCGCGGAGTGGAGCAACTCCCCGACGATGCCGCGGTCAATGCCAAACATGAAGTCCTGCAAGGGATTGAGGACTTCCTGAGCCAGGGCCGGGCGGACGGGTCGGTGCACGCCGACGTCACGGCCCAAGACGTCGCGGTGTGCGGGACTGTCATCGCTACGCCGCTGCCTCACGGTCCCGATTGGCCGATGGCGGCGCGGCGGCACATCGGCGTGTTCGTCCGTGGCATTCGGACAGGCGGCGCCGAGGCGGCGATCAGACGGCCTTTCACACAGTTTTCGTGACGCCGACATAGGACAGCACCACGTCGGATTGGTCGGTACTTCGGGTCAGAGTCGCATAGGAGCGGATGAACGATTGGCCCACGCATCCGTCGATCTTGACGTGGAAGTTGCTGATCATGACCCAGGGCTTTGGCACCTTGAACTCTTTCTTGACCACCGGCACCACGATTATCATGCCGGGCTTTAGGCCAACGCTGAGCACGCCGCTGACCGGGGTGGAAACGAACGGCAGAATGCCCGTCGGCATCCGGCCAACGGTCCGGTCAAGCCAAGCGACGGGGTGATGCCGGCGCCGCCCGCCATCGTCGACGCCGTTGGATGTGCTCATGTCGATTCCACAGCCGATCTCGTAACCCACCTCGAGCTCGCCTCGAGGCGGTTCCGGCCCGACCAGCGAGCCGACGAATATTCCGCTCGCGAGGTATTCGCGAGACGAGACCGCCGTAGTCAATGGCGCCACCGGAACCAGCACCTCGTCCTTCGCGCCGAGGGCCAGCCTCCAGCCGTCGGGTGTTGTGACGGTTGCCGGCTCCCACGAGGGCACCCGCCTCGGCCGACGGCCGCGCCGCTGCGACCGCGCGGGCAGCGTCGGGATCAGCACCCGTCGAAGGCGCCGTCACCACTGCAATCACCAGGCAAACGGCCAGAACCGCAGTACGACGCACGACCACGGTTATCGGCCTCACGGGGACACCGTATGTACTGTCGGATTCGCGGTGCCGGCGTGCCAGGTGAGCCAACCGAAGTCGTTGTGGGTTTGTTACTGGTATGCGATATGGGCGCGGAATGCTGGGGGGCCGGCGGCGTTCATCGGCGTGGCGAGAATTGCTGCACTTGATTGGTTCGCCAGAAGGCTATAATTGTCGCTAACGGTCAGCTTCTGCGATGCTGATGGATTCGGGGCAGGACCACAGAGAGGGCGGCGATGAAACGTCACATGCTCGCTCGCGGACTGCTGGTGGTGCGGTGGCGTCATCGCGCTGGCAGGTAGCACCGCGTGGCGAACGCGGAACCAAGAACTATTCCGACGCCGGTACCGGGGATAATCGATCATTGCTGACGCAGACCCGGTGCTGTTTGCGGATCTGCCCGCTATGAAGGCGGGGCATCGCGCGACTGGGGTGGCATCGGAATGTTTGCGAAAATCAAGTCGCTCCATGCCGGTAGGCAGATCCCGGGACATATCGGAGCCCCCCTGGTTCAGCATCGACTTCGCCCGCGCCAGCAACCTCGGCAGGGTCGGCACCATGGCCTCCAATTCGGCTCGCGGAAATCGCCTTCGGCGATTGTGCTTAACGATCAACGACCACGTCGCCGCAGACTTGAAACACGCCAACGCGGCGAACCAGCCCAAATCGTCGAGATCGCGACCCCCGTCCTGATAGATCTGGGCGAGTTCGGGGGTCGGCGGGGCGATGCCGGCGGAGGCGGGACGCGTTGATAGGTGTCCGGATCGGAATTGATCAGGAACCAGCCCATATCGATGCGGGGGTCACCGACCGACCAGATCTCCCAGTCGATCACCGCGTTGATTTGCGCACCAATGGCCAGCAGGTTGCCCAGCCGGAAGTCACCGTGCACCACCGTCGGCGCATCAGCCGGTGTACATAACGCAACAGCGCGTCGCGTACGTCCTGCCAGCCGGGTACCAACGCCGCATCAACGGTCCGCAACGTGTCACACCAGCGGTGGACTTCGACGGCCGGATCAACGACTGGTTCTCCGTCCAGGCCGAGGGCGGCGGGGGCGACGCTGTGCAGCGCCGCCATGGTCCGGCACGCGTTGCGGTAACGCTCGACCACGTCAGGCGTCGGCTCGCAACCGTCGAACAGCGGCTCGGTCGAGTCCCCGTCGACGTGCGACATCACGAACAGCGGCGGGATGCGCGGCGGCTCCCCCGGGTCCTGCCAAAGCACCTCGGGCACCGGAACCCGCGTCACTGCAAGCGCTTTGATGATGCGAGCCTGCCGCAACACGTCGCGATGCGCGACCGGCTCGACGCCGGGCGGAGCAACCTTGATCACCACCGACCGGCCGTCGCGCGCGCCACGGAAGGTCAGGCTGGACGCACCGCCGGCGAGCGGGGTGACGTCGGCGAACCCTGCGCCGGCGAGTCGCCGACGCAGCTCGTCCAGATCAAGCTCGACCATGCCAAACCGTTCAGCCGGCCGGCTTCGACCAGCCGACTTCGGCCAGGAAGGGCTGGGTCTGCGCGATGCGCCCGGTCAGGGTCTTCGGATCACCGGTGCACAGCCGAAACGCGGTCTCGGTGATCAATTCGATGTCCTCGGTGTCGGTCTTGGCCAGGTCGAGGGTGCCCGCTCCGGGGGTCGCCACCGGATTCGACGGCGCTGCGGCGTTGACGGCGATCCCGTCGTTATAGAGTTCGGCGGCAAGGCTTTTCGTCAAGCGATTGAGCGCGGCCTTGGCCGTCCCGTAAATGCCGAAGCCCGCGGTGCGGTCGAACTCGGAGAACGGCGGCCCGGGTGGCAGGTCGCCGCCTACCGACGTCAGGTTCAGAATCCAGCCGCGGCTGCGCTCGCGCATCGCGGGAATCGCCAACTGGCTCAGGTGCAGCGGCCCGAGGACGTGCATCTCCATCATCAGCCGGACCCGCCGCTCGGGGAACCCGTCCAGCGGCCGCAGGAAGGTCACCGCGGCGTTGTTGACCAGAATGTCGGGCGCGCCGATGGCACTCACCACCTCGGCGAAGAGCCGTTCGCGTTCCTCGACTTTCGACAGATCCGCCTGCACCGCCACGGCACGGCCGCCGGCGGCCACGATCTCGTCGCGCGTCTGGCTCAGCGACCCTTGGTATTTGGGGTCGGGATCCATGGTGCGGGCGGTCAGCGCCACCGTGGCGCCCCGCGCCGCCAACCGCGCGGCGATCGCCTTGCCCAGGCCGCGGCTGCCTCCCGTGACCAGAGCCACCATCCCGTCACACCGTGGGTCAGCGCCCATCGTCGACCTCCTTATGCGAAACTGCTTCTCCAAACCAGAGAACGTCGCTATCGCCGATCGAACCGAAGTATAGGCACCAGGCAGTGTGGGCCACGCGATCATGGCCTAAATTGTGGGAAGCAAGTCGTTTTAGCCACTCCCGCCATGCGCGCGCGGCCCCTAGCGTCTTTGTTCATGAAGTCAGTTCCCGCCCTCCCGGATCTCCCAGCTATCCCAGCCACCGACTCGCACGCGCCGCGATCGAGTTCGCCCGGTCCACCGAGTCGCCGGCGGTGTTCAACCACAGCGTGCGCAGCTATTTGTTCGGCGAGCTGCGCGCCGCACACGACGGGTTGCGACCTGGCGCCGATTACGACAGCGAGGCCCTATTTTTGGGCTCCGTGCTGCACGATCTGGGCGCCGGCACCGCCGCGCCGGGCAAGGCGCGCTTTGAAGTCGAAGGCGCCGACCTTGCCGCCGCACTGCTGACCGAACACGGCTGCGAGCGCGCGATGGTCGACGCCGTGTGGGAAGCCATCGCCCTGCACACCTCGTTCGGCATCGTCGAGCGGCGCGGACCGCTCTGCTACCTGGTCAACGCTGGCGTGGGAATGGATTTCGGCCGCAACACCGAGATCATCGACGATCCGACCGCCGCTTCCATCCACGCCCGGCACCCGCGGCTGGCCATGGTGACCACGGTGATGGACGCGATCGTTGCGCAGGCGGAACGCAGCCCCGAGGCCGCACCGCCGTATACATTCCCCGGCGAACTGTTGCGTGAACGGCGCACCGACGGAATCAGTCTCCTGGAACGCGCCGCGCCGCTGAGCCGGTGGGGCGAGTAATCCGCCGTCAGCTCCTGCGCCGTCGAGCGTCGATCGAGTAGCTCCCCCCACCGATGAAGACCAGCAGGAAGAAGGCGAAGCAGAAGGGTATCGACTCGGCCCCGCCGTTGCCGCCCGGTGCATCGCCGATCGGCCACAGCGCGTGTGGTTGGTGAATCCAGCAGTACGCGAACGCCATCTCGCCGGAGGCGATGAACGCGGCGGTGCGGCGGATTGTCCGGACCGGCTCATTGATTTCCGATATCGGTAGTCAAAGAGCGCGAGTCCCCCCCGGCACACAGACCGGGACCGCGCGCGCGGAGCAGCCGCGCCGGGTATTAGGTCGCCGCCAACGATGCCTGCTCCCCGACGACATCGCTGACATCAAAGCGCATCGGTGATCGAAGTTCGGCAGACGAAGTCATAGAGCGAGAATCACGAACGTTCCGACGCGGACGCCCAGCGGTCCCTTTTAGCCCGCGGCCCATTCTTTGGCGGACTCGAGCTCGTCGAGTTCGAAGATGGCGAGTTCCCCTGGGATCAACCAGGCCAGCGCATGCAGTGTATGGCCCACCCATGCCTTGTCGGACACGACCGCGATTCGCTTGAAGGCCGAATGATGCTGGAAGAGAGCCCCGAACCCGAGCTTCAGGTCCTCGACCAACCCGCCGGGCCCGAAACCTTCGTAATCAGAGGCGATGACCTCCACGATCCTGATCTCGCCGCTTGTCGAAAGCTTCTCCATAACCGGTTTGAACTCGTGCAGCTCGTCACGGCCCACTCGGCCCGACACTCGGATGCCAGTCACTCCCGGCGGCATGTCCGACAGTACCTCGATCATCGAAATCCTCCTTCGTCGATCTCATCACCGCCGATGCGCTCTGTGGCGAACAGATTGCGTCCCAGTATGGCCGCGGCCGATTCCGGTGCAAAGTTTCAGGGATTCGGCGACAATCTCTGGAAAATATTCGCAGGGATTACGAAGAGGAACTCCCGACACAGCATGATCACCGCAAGAATCGCGCGCGCGGCCCGGACACGCGGTCTCGCGGCGTTGGCCCTTGCGACCGGGCTGGGCCTGGCAACACCGGTGATGAGCCCAGCGATCGGCACAGCCCAACCCGGCACCCTGTACGGCGACCCCGCGGCGGCGGCCCCGTTCTGGCGCTACCAGAAATACGACGACGACTGTGTGGAGGCGGCGGCCGCCGACGTGGTCGGTGAGTTGAGCGGCGATGAGCCCTCTGAACAGGCGATCATCGCGGTGGCCCAGGCGACGCCCAGTACCGTGCACTCAGGACCGATCTACACCAAGCCCAAGAAACGCAAGGCCGGCGAGGGCACCTCCTTTGACGACGCGCCGGCGCTGCTGGCGCACTACGGTATCCACGCGGTCAGCACCGACAAGCCGAGCGCCAAAAAGATCGGCGTCCCCACCGGCATGGAGGCACTCGAGCAGGATCTGGCCCAGGGCCGCAAGGTAATTGCCGGGGTCAACGCCGAACTCCTCTGGGCGACCCCGTCGAGGACAAAACCGAGGACGGCGAACCCGATTCCAACCACGCCGTCGTGGTGACCGGTGTCGACACCACGGCCGGCATCGTGCACCTCAACGACAGCGGCAGCGAGACGGGCCGAGACGAGCAGGTGACCCTCGCCGTCTTCATCAAGTCGTGGGCCAGCAGCGACGACCAAATGACCGTCACCGGTTAACGAGTCGATCAGGCGCTGTTGAGCAGCAGCATCAAGCCGTAGTCCATGTGGATCTGTTGGTGGCAATGCAACAGCGACGCGCCCGGCTGATCGGCGACGAAATCGATCTCCATGCTTTGGTAGCCGCCGAGGATCGCAACGTCCTTGCGCACGCCGGCGGTGGGTGTGCCGGCGAAGCGGGTGATTTCGAAGGTGTGCCGGTGCAGGTGCATAGGGTGCAGGTCGTCGGTGGCATTGCGAAACCGCAACCGGTAGCGCTGGTCACGTTGCAGCTGCAGCACGGGTTTGTTGGTGTCCATCGCAAACGGGGTGCCGTTGAGGGTCCAGACGTTGAAGCCGTTGGCGGCCGCGTTGCGTTTCTCGATCAACATCTCGATGGTGTGATCGGGTGGCGCGACAGCGGCTGGGTTGGCCGGCGCGAAAAGGCGGTAATCCCATTTGAACGGCGCGGGCGCGACCCATTGCGGATCGCCTGTGCGCCCCGCGTATTCCACGACGACACCCATCCCGTGTCCGCGGTCATCGTCGGAAAGATCGCCCAGCACCCACACACCCGGATTGGCCATGTTCACGGTGGCCGAGATCCGTTCGCCCGCACCGAGCCACAGCACCGGCACCGACGCGGGATTGGGCACCGGGTTGCCGTCCAGTGCGATCACGCTGAACGTATGCCCGGGCAACGCCAGGCTGCGGGTTTCGGTGGCGCTGCCGTTGAGAACATGCAGCAGCACCCGCTGACCGGTCTGCACCCGGATCGGTTCGCCGTGTCCGAGCATGCGCCCGTTGATCGCAAACGCGCCGTAGCCGACCTCATAGCCGTGTGGATCACCGCGGGCCAGCGATACGTTCATGGCCGATTCGCCGTTCGCCCTGAGGTCGGGGTCTTCCCCGCCGGCCAGGAAATCGTTGGCCATGTCTCCCCCAAGGCTGAGGGTGGGCTCAAATTCCTTGAGCGTCAAGAAGATCTCGGCGTCATACGAGCCGGGGTTCTGTTTGGGTTCGATGTAGACGGGGCCGACCTGGCCGCTGTACTGGCCACGGGACAGGTCGTCGTGCGGGACCACGTGGGTGTGGTAGAAGCGGAAGCCGGCCGGGCCGGGCACGAAGGAGATTCGCCGCATACCGTGCGCCGGAATGTCGGGCGTGCCCTCCTCCGCCGAACCGTCGACGTCGACGCCCACGTGCTGGCCGTGCCAGTGCAGCTGCTCGGGAGCGTCGGTGTCGTTGTAGATGTCCACCCACGCGCGCTGTCCCTCTTTCAAGCGCACCAACGGACCGGGGAACTGACCGTTGTAAACGGTGGTCGACACGATCCGATCCGGGGCCAATTCGACGGTCCCGGTACCGATCCGCAGCGTGTAGTCGGCCTTGCCGTTGGGCGGGGACGGCGCGGACGGTGAGGCCGGCCTTGAGCACCCCGCGATGCCGACGCCCGTGGCGGCCACCGCCACCAAACCGCCGCATCTGAGGAAATCACGTCGATCGATCGGCACGATCATCCTTCTCAGCCTAGGCGGCCTCCGACCCGCTTCTCGAGCGTCTGGTGCACGGGTCTTGGCAGGCGTGGTTGATTCCCGGCAGTACCTGGGGTGCGACGTCTGCGCCGGTGCGGATGGTCGCCAGCGCGGTGATCCCGCCGAGGAGGCAGACGGCAGCGGTGATCAGCATCGCCAGTGCGTAGCCCGGGCCGAGTGGCTGCCCTGGGCCGGCGTCGATGCCGGCGGCGGCCGGCAATACGGCGACGGCGATTAGTCCGGCGACGCGTGAGATGGCGTTGTTGACACCGGAGGCGGTGCCGGCATACGCGTCGGGGGCGGCGGAAAGCACGGCCGCGGTCAGCGGCGCCACGGTGATCGCCAGGCCGACGCCGAAGGCGACCACGGCGGGCAGCACGGCACCCAAATAGGTTGCACCGGGCACGATGCGCGCCATCAACGCCACGCCCACCGCGGCGATGAGCGGGCCGGCCGTCATGGGCGCCCGCGGGCCGGTTCGCTGCGCGACCGCGCCCGCCCACGGGGAGCCGACCAGCATGATGACCGTCATGGGCAGCGTCGCCAGGCCGGCCACCAGCGCGGTGTACCCGAGGCTTTGTTGCAGCTGCAAGACCAACAAAAACAGTGCGCCACCGACCGCGGTGTACACGGCCAAGGTGGTGAGGTTGGCGCCGGTGAATTGCCGGGAGCGAAAGAGCTTGAGCGGCAACACCGGTGACCGCACCCGATGTTCGATCACCGGGAAGGCAACCAGCGCCGCCGAGCCGACGACCGCGGCGGTCACCGTGGCGAGTGTCCAACCCCGAGAAGGAGCCTCGATCAGCGCATAGATCGCCCCGGCCAGGCCGACCGTGACGGCGAAGGTCCCCAGCACGTCGGGGCGGCCCAGCGCGGTCGGATCGCGGGATTCGGTGAGGTGCCGGGCCGCGATCCAGGCAACCGCCACGGCGAGCGGAACATTCAAATAGAACACCCAGCGCCACGACGCATCGTCGACAAGCCAGCCGCCGATGAACGGACCCAGCGCCGTCGTCACCCCCGACATACCTGCCCAGATCCCCACCGCACGGCCACGGTCGGCCTCGACGATGCCGGCGTCGATCAAGGCAAGGCTGCCGGGCACCAACGCCGCCGCACCGACGCCTTGCACCAGCCTGGCGCCGATCAGCCAGCCAATCGTCGGCGCAAGGCCACACGCGAGAGAAGCGGCGGTGAAAACGACCAGCCCGGCCGCAAAGACGCGGCGGTGGCCGTAACGGTCGCCGGCAGCGCCCCCGGACAGCAGCAACGCGCTTTGCGTCAGCAGATAGCCGTCGATGACCCACTGTTGACCGGCCAGGCCCGCGCCCAGCTCCCGCCCGATGGCAGGCAGCGCGACGTTGACCACGGTGCTGTCCAACAACGCAATCCCCGAGCCCAGGACGGCCGCCGCGATCAGCCAGCGCGCACCTGGCGACGCCAACGGCAGCTGGCGCGACTGGACGGCTCCCTCGCTCGTGCCCCGGTCCACGGCTGACCTCCACTCGTCACGTCCACCGTGCCATCACACTCCTAACCTTGTCGCGCCGACCATTCGGCGATGCGTCGTTGGCGGTGTCGTCGTTCTGGGGCGGCGACCGAATCGGTGAGCGACGCTCGGGTCGCGGCAATCGCCTCGGCGTATCTGCCTTCGCGGGCCAGCAGCTCGCCGCGGACCGCTTGCGAGCGCTGATCGGGCGCCAGTAGGTCCAGCGCTCGAAGTCCCGCTGCCGCGCCCTCGGATTCAGCGACGGCGACCGTGCGGGCTAGCGCCGCCGGGGCGCTCGGCTGCACCGACAGCAACAAGTCGTAGAGGCGAACGATCTCGGACCAGTTGGTGGCCTGATACGACGCGGCCCGGGCGTGCTCGGCGGCGATCGCCGCCTGCAGCTGGTAGGGATCGGCGACCGCGCCGGTGCGGCGCAGCGACTCGTCGAGCAGCCCAAGAGCCTCCGCGATCGCGCGCGCGTCCCACAGCGAGCGGTCCTGCTCGGCGAGCGGCACCGGGTCGCCGGCGTCGTCCAGCCGCGCCGCGCGACGGGATTCGGTGAGCAGCATCAGCGCCAGGACGGCCATTGGCGATGGTTCCTCGGGCATCAAATCGTGCACAAGTTGCGCCAGGCGCAGCGCCTCGCGCGCACCATCCACGTCGGTCAATCGATCACCACCGGCCGCGCTGTGCGCGATCGTGTAGGACGCATGCAGCACCGCACATACCGCTGCCAGGCGCGCCGGCAGGTCTTCGTCCGCTGGCACGCGGTACGGGATGGCGGCGCGGGCGATCTTGGCCCGGGTTCGTGTCAGTCGCTTGGCAACCGCCGCCTCGGTTGTCAGCAGCACCGCCGCGATCTGCGCCGGGGACAGGCCGCACAGCGTTCGCAGCGCGAGGGTCACCTGCGCCTCCAGCGCGAGCGCGGGGTGGCAGCAGGTAAAGATCAATCGCAGCTGATCGTCTGCCACCACGCTGTCGGGCGGCAGGTCGGGCGCCGCAAGTTCCACGCTGGCACGCTCCTTCTGTGCTCTCATTCCCTCCCGGCGCAGCAGGTCGATGGCGACCCGGCGCGCGGTCACGGTCAACCAGGCGCGCGGCTGGTCAGGGACACCGTTGCGCGGCCAGTCCTGTAGCGCACGCAACGCCGCTTCCTGTACCGCGTCCTCCGCGACCTGCAGGGACCCCACAGTCCGGGCGAGGGTGGCCAAGATGCGTGCCCCCTCGGTTCGGACCGTCGCGGCCAGTGCCCGATCGGGGTTGGTCAACCGAGCCTCCGCCGTTCGATGTGCGCGTGGATCAGCCGAACTCGATGACTGGACGAACCTCCACCGCACCATCCCAAGCGGCCGGGATTTCGGCGGCGATGCGCAGGGCATGGTCCAGATCGGCGGCCTCGATGAGGTAGAAACCGGTCAAAGCCTCCTTCGTCTCCGCGTAGGGGCCATCGCTGGTGACGACGTCCCCGCCGCGCGCGCCCTTAACACGAACGGTTGTCGCCGTACTCGTCGGGTACAGCGCGGAACCGCCCCGGATCTGTGCGGCGTGGTCCTGACCGAACTTCATGTACTCGGCCATGTCCCCGGCCTGCTCGGGCGCCAACCAGTCGACGTCCCGGGTATAGGTGAGTGCGGCATACTGCGGCATAGCAATCCTCCTGCTCAATCATGATCCCGGCGATCTCCGGAACTCACTAAAAGGACGAATGGCGCCAGCCCAAAAGGACAACGGTCGCGTCATGAGCACGTCGGCTTACGTTCACGCTGACGGACGTCAATTGCGCGCCTGGCGTGCAACCACCGCTGCCAGACTGACGCCCTGCGGCGCCGCACGGCACCCGAACAGTGATCGGTGCGATACTGCCACCATCTCTAGGGATTAGGACTCACGATGACCGATGTCGATCAGACACCCTCCGACGGCATGTCCGCCGCCAGTTCCGCACGCGCCGACCTGGTCGAGCCCACTCGCACCGGGATGCAGGCGCGCCGCGCTGCAGCGGGCGATCAACGATCACCTGCGCTACTCGATCGGCCGCCCGGCCGCGGCCCGGCGGCCCGAGCACTACTACCGGGCGCTGGCGCTGGCGGTGCGCGACCGCATGCAGGACCGCCGGGTGGTGTCCACGCAGACCTCACTCGATCTCAGCCGCAAGGTGACCTGCTACCTGTCGGCCGAATTCCTGATGGGTCCGCAGCTGGGCAACAATCTGCTGAACCTTGGCCTGGAGCGGGCGGCCCGGGAGGCGCTGACGGCGATGGGCCAGAATCTCGACACGGTCCTGGCCTGCGAGGAGGAGCCGGGACTGGGCAACGGCGGCCTGGGCCGGCTCGCCGCGTGCTACCTGGACTCGCTGGCCACCCTCGAGCGTCCGGCGATCGGCTACGGCATCCGCTACGAATTCGGCATCTTCGACCAGGAGATCCACGACGGCTGGCAGGTCGAGAAGACCGACAACTGGCTGGCCAACGGAAACCCTTGGGAGATCGCCAAACCCGACGTCAACTACCTGGTCAAGTGGGGCGGCTACGTCGAGCACTACACCGACGACACCGGCCACGACCGCGTCCGCTGGGTGCCGGGCCGGATGCTCAAAGGCGTCGCCTACGACACCCCCATCCAGGGCTATGGCGTCAACACCTGCAACGTGCTGACGCTGTGGAGCGCGCGGGCCGTCAAGTCGTTCGCGTTGGAGGCCTTCAACACCGGCGACTACTACAAGGCGGTCGAAGACGAGGTCACGTCGGAGACGGTCACCAAGGTGCTCTACCCCAACGACGAGCCGGAGGCCGGCAAGCGCCTGCGCCTGCTGCAGCAGTACTTCTTCGTGTCCTGCTCGCTGCAGCACGTGCTGCACATCATGGACGACCTCGCCGACTGCCCATCAAGGAGCTCCCCGAGCGATTCGCGTTGCAGCTCAACGACACCCATCCGTCGATCGGGGTCGCCGAGCTGATGCGGCTGCTGGTCGACGAGCGGGACCTGGGCTGGGACGAGGCCTGGGACATCACCGTGGCGACGTTCGGCTACACCAACCACACCCTGCTGCCCGAGGCGCTGGAGAAGTGGCCGCTGGAGATGTTCGCCGAGTCGCTGCCCCGCCACCTCGAGATCATCTACGAGATCAACCGGCGGTTCCTCGACGAGGTGCGCGCCCGGTTCCCCGGCGACGAGGAGCGCGTCCGCCGGATGTCGCTGATCGGCGAGGACGGCGGCAAGAACGTTCGGATGGCGCACCTGGCCACGGTCGGCAGCCACGCCATCAACGGTGTCGCCGCGCTGCACTCGGACCTGCTGAAAGCCAGTGTGCTCAAGGACTTCTACGAGCTCTGGCCGGAGCGGTTCAGCAACAAGACCAACGGCGTGACGCCACGCCGGTTCCTGGCGCTGTCCAACCCCGGGCTGCGCGAGCTGCTGGACCGCACCATCGGTGACGGCTGGCTGACCGATCTGGAGCGGCTGCGCGGGCTGGAGCAGTTCGTCGACGATCCCGCCTTCCGGCAGGAGTGGCGCGACGTCAAGCGCGCCAACAAAGCGCGCCTGGCCAAGTACATCCACTCGGTGGCCGGTGTCGAGCTGAACCCGGACTGGATGTTCGACGTCCAGGTCAAGCGCATCCACGAGTACAAGCGCCAGCACCTCAACGTGCTGCACATCGTCGCGCTCTACCATCGGCTCAAGCAGCAACCCTGGGCTGTCGATCCCGCAGCGGGCCTTCATCTTCGGCGGCAAGGCCGCGCCCGGCTACTTCATGGCCAAGCGGATCATCAAGCTGATCAACGCGGTCGGGGAGACGATCAACGCCGACCCGGAGGTCAACCGGTTCCTGAAGGTGGCGTTCGTGCCGAACTTCAACGTGCAGAACGCGCACCTGATCTACCCGGCCGCCGACCTGTCCGAGCAGATCTCGACCGCGGGCAAGGAGGCGTCGGGCACCGGGAACATGAAGTTCATGATCAACGGCGCGCTGACCATCGGCACGCTCGACGGCGCCAACGTGGAGATGCGCGAAGAGGTCGGGCCGGAGAACTTCTTCCTGTTCGGTATGACGGTCGAGGCGGTAGAGGAGCTCAAGGCAACGGGTTACCGCCCGGCCGAGTACATCGACGGCCCTAAAGCCGGGAATGACGAGCTGCGTGCGGTGCTGGACCTGATTGCCGGCGGGACTTTCTCGCACGGCGACACCGAGGTGTTCCGGCCGCTGGTGGACAATCTGCGCTACGACGACCCGTTCCTGGTGTGCGCCGACTACGCGTCCTACGTGAACCGCCAGGAGCGGGTGAGCGCCGCATGGCGGGACAAGGACACCTGGACAAGGATGTCCATCCTCAATACCGCACGCAGCGGCAAGTTTTCGTCGGATCGCGCCATCGCCGAGTACTGCGACGACATCTGGAACGTCTGGCCGCTGACGGTGACCATCTGAACCGTCGCGGCCAGACCCCCGCTCAGCGGAACTCACACAGCGAGCAACCGCTCGAAGAATTCGCGGTAGTGCATCAGCGCGAGGCGTAGGTCTTCGGTAGACGCTTCCTCGCCGCGGGCCCACTGTTGTTCCAGGCGCGAGCGCGCGTCGGCGAAACCAGTTGTGAGCTGTTCGACCAGATCCGAGACCAGTACATCGGCCTTCTGGACGCAGTCCTTGGGATCGTCGACGAAGCTCGCCTGCACGCCGGCCCACCGCGCACGCATGTCCCCGAGCTCGTCCTCGGCGAACAGCACTGCCTCCGTTGATGATTCGCGTTCCACACTCGGCCGCTCCGGCGGTGCGGCCGGAGCCTCAGCGCCGGGCGCCGGAGCGGTCGGTGGCTCGGCCGTCCCGGCCGTCTCGGCGGGTGCCGTTTGCTCCATCACCGGTGGCGCTTCGGAAACCTCGGCCTCCGGGGCCCGAGCCTCATCATATGAACCGTTCACCTGTGTTTGTTGATCGTGGGTAGTCATGCGTGTGCCTCCTTTGGCGCGTCGTTGTCTGTTGTGGTTTCGAGCAGCTTCTCGAAGAGCGCCCGGTAGTACACGAACGCCTCACGCTGCTGCTCGGTACTTACATTGCCGTGTTGCTGCGACAGATGAATGCCGTGTGCGGCGCGGTAGTTCTCGACGATCTGCGGGTGGTCTACCGAGATGTCCGAGGCCCGCTGATCGAAATCATCGACGGGATAGCCCCGGTCGCGCATAACCTCGGTCACCAGACGATCGGCGACGCCGACGGCGGTTGCCGGATTGTCGACGAACCCGGTCTGCACCTGGTGCCAGCGGGTGGTGAAATCCGATAGGGCCGACGGCGTCAACGGAACGATGTCGAGTTCGTCGTGCCTGCGTTCCCGGGCGACGAGTTCTTTCTCGGCCGCCTTTTGGTCTCCGGCCTCGGATACCAGACGCTCGTACTCGCGACCATAGTGCTGCTTCAGCCGCTCTGTTTTCTTGCGACTGCTCGCAAAGCTTGCCGCGACGATGACGACGGCGACCAGGATGACGGCGCCGGCCGCGATCAAGATCCATTCCCAAATGGGCATTTCATGCTCCGG
>CAVVLC010000057.1:0-40611 GCA_963748885.1 uncultured Actinomycetota bacterium | reverse complement strand
CAATTTGTTCACTGCGTCATCTCCCCCGAGCGCCTCCGTGATCTCGTGGCATTCCTGGGTGGTCGAAGCGTCCATCCAGATGGGAGATGTTTTCCGTGAATAAATCCCCTCGATTTGCTCCGCCAATCCCCGTTTCGGATCCAAAGATGAAAGCGCTTTCTCCGCCCGGTTATTCAGGTAAACGGAGCCGTGTTGCTGTCCCGAAAATCCAATTCCGGCGATTTGATCCAGGGGCCCGATCTCTTTTTGAACCAACGCCAGCAGGTCTTCCAGCGCGCGCACCCACAACTGCGGAGGCGTGTGCGCAACTCCCGCTGAAGCGGGCAAGACTCCGTTGCGCGTTCCAAACTCGGGATAGGCCGTGTCAAAATTCAGGCTTTTTTCCAATAAAATCGACGTGGAAGCGGGATTTCCCTCCTCTTTTTGTTGGAGGACGAGAGCTGTGATGCTTTGCGTGGAGCAGTCTATTCCGAGGTAGTAAGGTTTCATGGTGACCGGAAATCTTAATAAAATCAGGCTTTGCAACCCGGTTTAAGCTGCGTATTGCAGGACCCCAATCATTTAAGTCACCAGCCCATCATGAAGTTCGAGCATGTATTCGGAGACGGTCGGTCCTTTCGCCTTTCACGATAAACCCCTGGCGAGAAATCCCTGATATCTGATGGTGTTCTGTAAGGCTGTCATTTGAAACAAGGCAAACAAGAATGAATGCATGAATATCTACGTCAGCAACATCGCGTACACCACAACCGATGAAGAATTGCAGGCCATTTTTTCGGAACACGGCACGGTGGAGTCGGCGCGCATCATCAAGGATTGCATGACCTGCGGCTCGCGCGGATTCGGTTTCGTGGAGATGGCGAATGACGAAGCGCGCAAGGCTCTCGAAGCCGTAAACGGCGTCGAGATTCTCGGCCGCCGTCTCAATGCCCGCGAAGCCCGCCCCCGTGAAGAGGGCAACGGAGCGCGTCCGCAGAACGGCGATCGCCCGCAAAACACCCCCCGTCCTCCGCGTGAACCGCAGCCGCAAGTCATCCAGCGCGGCGTTTACTAGAACCGACAAAGATTCCGGTTGAACTCTCCCGCGCCCCGGCGCCATCCTTTTTTCATCAGCTGTCCGCGCAATCTCGAGTCGCACTCTGCCGAGCTCGGCGAATTGGGCATCGAAGGCGGCGAGATCGATCTCGGCGTTTCTATTCCCCTGAGCCGCGACGAGGCCTATCGCATCGTCTATGGTTCTCGCCTCGCGTCGCGCGTACTGCGGCCGCTCTCCGTATTCGACTGTTCCAGCCCCGAAGAGCTTTACGACAATGCCGCGGCGTTCAACTGGAGCCTGTTGATTCAACCCGGCCAGACGTTTAAAATCACGGCTACGGTCTCCGATTCATCGATCACCCACAATCATTACGCCGCCTTGAAACTTAAAGATGCCATCGTCGATTCGCTGCGCGAAGCGCGCGGCGACCGACCCCATGTTGATCGCGATGATCCGGACATCCGCATCGATCTGTTTTTGCGCCGGGATCAGGCCACGCTCAGCCTGTATTATTCCGACGGCGCGCTGCATCGACGCGGTTACCGCAAACAGGCGGTGGAAGCGCCGCTGAAGGAAAATCTCGCTGCAGCGTTGTTGCGTTTCTCCGGGTGGAATGGGAAACAAAAACTCTGCGATTTTTTCTGCGGCAGCGGAACCATTTTGATGGAAGCCGCAATGATGGTGACTAAAACCCCCGCCGGATTCTTTCGCGCCACGCAGGGATTCGAAACACTCCCTGATTTTTCCAAAGAAGCCTGGGAGAAGATCAAATTGGAAATGGATTCACAGATTGTGCCGCTTCCGCCCGATTCTTTGTTTCGGAAGCGATATTGATTTGCAATCCGTGATGGCAGCCCGTGAAAATTTCAAAGGCACGCCCTTCGCATCGGTCGACATTCAGCGCAAGGATTTCCGGAAACTGGAAGGCCCGTTTCCGAATGTTGTGATCGTCACGAATCCACCGTACGGTGTGCGATTGGAGCCGGGCGACGAAATCGCATTGCATAAACTCTATGAAGACTTCGGATACTTTTCTAAAACCAAATGTCCCGCGAGTCGCGCGATCGTCGTGATCGCAGACCCGTCGATCGAAAAAGACATCTGGTTCAAACCGGTGAAATGGCTGATGTTCGACAACGGCGGACTGGAAGTGCGCGCGAACCTTTATACGTGCGAAACGAAGAGCCCAAAAAGGAATTGAAAAAAGACTTAGCCGATAAATGATTCCGCCGAGTCCTAGTGTATTTTATATCCTATAAATTGAGTATGTTATTATCTGAGTTTAGGCAGAATGACACGATTTTCCTTATTTCTTCATTATAATCGCTTACTTTATACTGACTAAAATAATATGTATAATATCTCTCCTTATTATCGACCATCCATTATTGGGATTCGTATGGAACACGATCATCTCGATCGGCTGGAAAACCAGAGCGTCTACATCCTGAGGGAGGCTTACGCCAACTTCAAAAATCTTGCCATGCTCTGGTCCATCGGCAAAGACAGCACGGTTTTATTGTGGCTGGCGCGCAAAGCGTTCTTCGGCCATGTGCCCATCACCCTGGTCACATCGACACGAGTTTCAAAATTCCCGCCATGATCACCTATCGCGACAAGCTGGCGCGCGAATGGGGACTCAACATGGTCTACGGCCAGAACGAAGAGGCCCCTGTGGTCGAGGCGTCTGAGGCGCGTGTTCCCCTGCTGGTGCTGACCGCTGATCGTCCCCCGGAGGCGCGCGCCGTAGGTGCGGGTCAGGCGATCGATCAGTTAAAGATCTTCGGCTCATACGTTAGGTGGTTCTTCGACCTAGGGACCCACGCCGCCACGCCCGAGCGAGATCGTTGGATCCGCCGTCTGGCGTGCCGTGCGCTGGCGATCGCGGCCGGTCCCCATCCGGGGCCGGTCCATATCAACATTGCCCTCCGCGAACCTTTGCTCGCCGAGCAGCCCCACACCCAGCGGTCCGACAACGGGCCGGTCCGCAGGGTGCGGAACACGCCGACGCTCACGCGGATCGTTGTGCCTCGCGACCACAACTCTGCCGCCCACGCGCTCGCCAACGAACTAGCTGACGCTCGCCGCGGTGTGGTGATCGCCGGTCGCTATGAGCGCGCGGGTCGCTTCCGCGAAGCGGTGTCAGGCTTTGCTACCAGGATCGGCTGGCCGTTGCTCGCGGATCCTTTATCAAACGTGCGGACAGGAACCTCGGCAATCGCGCATTACGACCTGTTACTGCGAGACGCCGCATTCGCGGCGCAGATGCAGCCGGACGCCGTGCTCTACGTCGGGGATCTTCCTACGAGCAAGCCGTTGCGTACCTGGCTTGCTGGCACACAATGCAAGCACATCGTGATCGACCCCGAGGGCGCATGGCAGGATCCGAACGGTGTCGTGACGTGCTCGATTGACGCCGACCCGGCGGAGGCGCTGGCACGAGTGGCACTTGCGTCAGCTCAATCAGAACATTGGCTCACGGCATGGCGGGCGGGCGACGCGCGCACTCGAGAGGCCGTTGAATCCGCGCTGGCCGACGAGGGACTCACTGAGCTGCTTGTCGCGCGGGAACTTAGCCGCCGCCTCGATAGCAGGTTCGTCCTTGTCACATCGGCCTCGATGTCGGTGCGCCAGCTTGAATCGCTAATGCCAGCCGTCGATGATGCCCCCACTGTGCTCGCCAACCGCGGCGCCAACGGAATTGACGGGACGATCGCTACAGCAATTGGTATCGCTGCAGTATCAGCTCAGCGCGTCGTGCTGCTTACCGGCGATGTCGCTTTGGCCCATGACGTGGGATCGCTCCAGCTAACACGCCGGCTTGGCATCGCGCTCACGATCATCCTGGTCGACAACGGCGGCGGGGCGATCTTCGATTTTATGCCGGTATCGGGCGAGGGGGATGTGTTTGATGAGCACTTCGCTACACCACCCCAGCTGGACTTCAAGGGGATCGCGGGATCGTTTGGCCTGGCACACTGGCCGGTGACCGATCGAACCGAGCTGTTGGCTGCGATAGACGCGATGCCGGTCAACGCGATCGTTCACGTTCGCATTAGCAGGCGACAGACGGTTGACGTCCATCGACGCCTTGGTGCTGCAATGGCCGTTGGGCGGGAACCGAAAGTATTCGTCGAGCCAATCGCGGGGACAGAAGTCGGCATTCTTCGCGACATCGATATCCTGCGCCGCACCGCCGCGTATACCGCAAGCAGCCGCGGTACCGAATGATTCAAATGTCGGCCAAATGCCTTAGGTATCACCGGTGCGCAATCTGTGCGAAATCGGAAATGATTTAAGAAAGTAGGATCTCGTGGCCAGAGTCAACCTGGATAAGAAGCCCACCGAAGTTTCTAGCATGTTCGACGAAGTTGCCGTCGGTTACGACCAAACCCGAGCCAAGTTGTGGTGGGGCCGCACGGACAGCTGGGGCGAACACATGGCTAAGGCAGCGAACGCTGGTCCCGGACAACAAATTCTCGATGTCGCCGCAGGAACGGGGACCTCCGCGGCAATCTTGGCACGTCACGGCGCCAGCGTTGTCGCATCCGACATCTCTCCGGGAATGCTGGCCGTATGTAATCGCCGCCATAATGATCTGCAAACAATAGTCGCCGACGCTCACCAGCTACCGTTCGAACCGCAGACTTTCGACGCAGTGACGATCTCATTCGGGTTGCGAAACATGGCCCAACCTCAGCTCGTCCTATCGGAAATGCTCAAAGTCACCCGCCAAGGCGGACGGTTGGTGGTCTGTGAATTCAGCATGCCGCAGAGGCGCATATCGCGGATGCTATTCCGATCCTATCTACGTTACGTCGTTCCAATCATCGGCCGCCGAGTTAGTAGCAACCCCGAGGCGTACCAATATCTCGCCGATTCGATTCGGGCATGGCCGGCGCCCGAAGTGCTCGGGCACTGGATCGCCGAGGCCGGCTGGGAACAGGTTGCATGGCGCCCCTTGGACGGGGGTGTGGTCCATCTGCACAGCGCCGTCGCACCACCATCCGGGCAAAGCCATGCCCAATAACCGGCCGGCGAATCTTGTTTTCGCAGGGGCTGAGAGCCCGTTTCGCAGTGCACGCTCGGCAACGGCCCACGCCGGTGCATCTTGATGCATTGGCCAGAAATGTTTTCGCACGCCGACCGGCTCTGTTGCCTGATGCCAAAATTCGCGAGGACTGATGCCCCGAAGGCGCGGCGCTTTCTCTCCTTCGTCGCATCAACACCGGGCTGTTTGGATGTCGCGCTCCGGTATACCGGCCGTATTGTCACCTCTCATCCTGGCGGGTTCCCTCCGCCGCCAGTCTGCGAAGCGGTCGGCCATCGCTTGTTGATATCCACAGTGCCGACGTGTGGTGCCCAGCGGAGTCCCGCGCGGGCCGAAACTCTCTGTGACGAATCGCTAACGCGCGTCGCAACGTCCGATCCTGCACACCGATTACCTCTCGACTAATGCATTCGGTCGACCAAGGTCGTCATAGTCCCGAGGAGTAAGGAACTCCCTTGCGAATCATCACAGTCGAAGAGCATTTCCACCATCCGGAGGCCATCGCGCGCGTCCAGGAACTCGCAGGACTAGGCTTCAGCAACTTCCTCCGGGACTTCATGCCTGATCAGGATTCCGCTGAGCGGCTCGGCGGCAACCGCCTAGTCCACATGGACCGTGTCGGAATCGACCTCCAGGTCGTCTCGCACGGCGCAAACAATCCAGGCAGCCTGCCTCACCCGGAGGCCGTGGAGTTATGTAAGCGAGTGAATGATGATCTCGCTCAGCAGATTTCAGAGCATCCCGCGCGGTTTCGCGGATTTGCAACGTTGCCTTTGCACGACCCCGCTGCGGCCGCCGACGAACTGAAGCGATGCATTAACGAGCTGGGCTTCGTGGGAGCCTTGATCGCCGGGACGTGTGGCGGGTTGTTCCTTGACGATGAGCGGTTCGACGCGGTTCTCACCGCAGCCGAGACGGTTGATCTGCCGATCTATGTGCATCCAGGCGTACCCGGCAATCCGGTATCGGCGGCGTACTACGCCGGAAATTGGCCAGCTGCAGTGGACTTCCAATTCTCTGGCCCTGGCTTCGGCTGGCACGCCGAGGCGGGCATTCACATTCTGCGGCTTATCCTGTCGGGGGCGCTGGATCGGCATCCGCAGCTCAAGCTGCTCAGCGGCCATTGGGGCGAGTTCGTCGCAGGCTGGCTCGATCGACTCGATGAGATCATTGGCCCTGGTGGCACCCACCTGGAACGCGAGGTAAGCGCGTATTACCGCGAGCAAGTGTGGGTGACGCCGTCGGGGATGTACAGCCAGAACCAGCTGAACTTCATCATCGCGGAGATCGGGGCCGAACGAATCATTTTTTCCGAGGACTTCCCGTACATCGTCCGCGAGAACGTGTCGGACTTCCTTGAGCAGGCCAACATTACCGATCAACAACGCAACGCGATCGCGCACGTCAATGCGGAGCACATCATGCGGGTCTGATTCCTGTCCAATATCGACACCGGACACTCATACGGGCGCAACGACCCGTCCTGGCAACACAGCACCAGGCCAACAACTTACGGTGCCCTGAGGATGTGTGCGCAGCTGCAACGCCAAGGTATTCCGGTGGCCCGCTGGACGGTAGAGAAGATCGTGCGCGCGCACGCCGTACGCCGCGCGCGAGCGAATCCGACCCGGCCGCAAGCCGTGCGCCGGACCTGGTTGGCCGACGATGGCGAGTGGCCGCGCCGAACCAACCTACGTGCCGAAGGTCACGGGCTCCGGCTAGACCGCGTTCGTCGTCGACGCCTGCGCCGGGCTAATCGCTGGCTGGGAATGCTCGCTGATCAAGCGACACCAGGACCTCCCGACATGCCCCGAGGACCTGGGCCGTGCCCGGCAAGTGATGTATTCCTCGATCGACGCGATCAGGTCGGAACGAAATCAATTACCCGCGCTTCAATGCTTTGTGCTACTGCAGGACTACCGCGTGCACATTCCGGTGTGGTCGATGGTAGCCACTCGCCTGGACTGACTTTTCGGCTGGAGGGTGCCTCGCCAATAAAGCGATGCTAGCGTCCCGTCATGCCGTCCCAAAGCGAGTCCGAGCCGCCCGCATCGAGCACCACTCCAGCACTGCGCCAAGGCCTGTCGCAGCGGCAACTCAGCATGATCGCCATCGGCGGCGTCATCGGCGCTGGACTGTTCGTGGGGTCCGGTGTGGTGATCCGCGACACCGGACCCGCCGCGTTCGTGACCTACGCGGTCTGCGGTCTGCTGATCGTTTTGGTGATGCGGATGTTGGGCGAGATGGCCACCGCCAATCCGTCGACCGGGTCGTTCGCCGACTATGCGGCGAAGGCACTGGGGGAGTGGGCGGGGTTTTCGGTTGCCTGGCTGTATTGGTACTTCTGGGTGATCGTGGTCGGCTTCGAGGCGGTCGCCGGAGGCAAGGTCCTCAATTACTGGTTCCCGGTGCCGCTTTGGCTATCGGCGCTGCTTCTGATGGTGCTGATGACCGCGACCAACCTGTTCTCGGTGTCCTCGTACGGCGAGTTCGAATTCTGGTTCGCCGGCATCAAAGTTGCGACCATCGTGATCTTTCTGGTCGTCGGGACGCTCTTCGCCCTGGGAGTCCTGCCGGGCCATCACATGGATTTCAGCAACCTCACTGCGCATGGCGGATTCTTCCCGAAAGGCGTCCCGGCCGTCTTCGCGGCCATCGTGGTGGTGATCTTCTCCATGGTCGGCGCGGAAGTCGTCACCATCGCGGCCGCCGAAAGCCGGGAGCCGGTGCGCGCGATCCAAAAGGCGATGAGATCGGTGGTCGTGCGAATCGCGATCTTCTTCGTCGGGTCGGTCTTTCTGCTCGTCGTCGTGTTGCCCTGGAACTCAGTGGAACTCGGTGCCTCGCCCTATGTTGCCGCGCTCAAGCACATGGGGCTATCGGGCGCGGACCAGCTGATGAACGCGGTGGTGCTCACCGCCGTGCTGTCCTGCCTGAACTCGGGCCTGTACACGTCGTCGCGGATGCTGTTCGTGCTCGCCGACCGGCAGCAGGCACCGGCGCAGCTCGTCAAGCTCAGCAGTCGTGGGGTTCCCCACATCGCCATCTTGTTTTCGTCGGCCGTCGGCTTCCTGTGCGTCATCATGGCGTGGCTCGCGCCCCGCACGGTGTTCCTCTTCCTGCTCAATTCGTCGGGGGCCATCATCTTGTTCGTCTACTGGTTGATCGCGGTGTCGGAGATCGTGCTGCGCCGCCGGACACCCGCCGAAAAACTGCGGGTGAAGATGTGGTTCTTCCCAGTGCTGTCGATCCTCACGCTGGCCGGAATCTCCGCCGTGCTGGTGCAGATGGCGTTCGACCGCTCGGCGCGCAGTCAACTGTGGCTCAGCCTGCTTTCCTGGGCGGTGGTGATGGGGTTGTATTTCGCCCGATCTCGGAGGCGCGCCCGCACCCGAATCCGTGGTCTCAGGAAATCCGAGTGAGCAGTACCGCCTTTTCGAACGGCAGCCTGGCGAAGATCGGCCGCCAGCCACGTGCGACGTGCGGTGCCGCCTCGGCCTTGGTCACCACTTGCGGTTCGGCGACACCGAAAGTCTTGCCGTAACGCTGCATCCGCCCGCCGCCGGCCGCGGTGATGTTCTTCAGCCAGTCGCGGTTTGGGCCGTAGGTCAGCAATATTGCTATCCCCGGCTGTCCGTCGACGCCGGCGCTGAAGACAACTAGCGGGGTGCGATAGGCCTTGCCGGAGCGCCGGCCGACGTGCTCGAGGATGCCGTGGAGTGGGATCCAGCCCGCCCACAGCCGCTGGATCGGGTTGGTGACATGCCGGTTGAACCGGGCGAGCCATTGCGGTAGTTGCACGCCAACTATCAAACTCCGCGGCCCGACGGCGCCGAACGCCACGCTCGGGTGACACTCGGCGGGGCGGCGGGACCGGCTCCCCGGCGCTGGGCGGCGACCGTCACGCTGGGGTGACGCTGGGCGCCGAACGCCGCTCTGGCGTGACGCTCGGCGGGGCGACGGGGCGGGCCCGGCGGGGCTCGGCGGGGCGGCGGCACGGGCCCGGCGGGGCTCGGCGGGGCGACGGCACCGGATCAACCCAATTCGCCGTTACCCCCAATGCCGTTCGATCGCCTTGACCACCGCGGTCAGGGTCGCGTTCACCGGCGCCGCGACGCCGACGCGTGCGCCCTGCCGCGGCACCGCTCCGTTGATGACGTTGATCTCGCTGACCCGTTGCGCCTCGTGGTCGAGCAGCGCCGACGGCTTGGCGGCGGGCATTCCCGCGCCGAACGCCCGGACGTGCGCGACCGGGTCGGTGACGGCGATTGCGATGCCGGACGCCCGCGCGACGTCGAATGCCTCGGTCGCCGCCGCCCGGCTCACCGGCCCCATCTCCGGGTCGTCCATTACCTGGCCACCGTCATGCCGGTCAGGGCGCACGGCGCGCTGTAGGCGACGTTGCAGATCAGCTTCTCCCACTGCATGGCCGCGATGTCGGTGACTGCCGCGGCGTCGAATCCGGCGTCGGTCCAGGCCCGGGCGATCGCCTCGACCGTCGGGTAGGGCAGCGACGAGTAGGCGCCGAAACGCATCGCACGCATGGCGTTGTAATGCACGTGCCCGGGACCGATGCGCGCGGCGCCGAACCCGCTGGCGATGCCGACCGCGACCCGCGCATCCCCGACGATTCCGGCGACGGTCTCCGCCGAGCCGAGGCCATTCTGGATCGTCAGCACCGGCGTCGCGGCGCCCAGCATCGGAAGAGCCTGCCGCGCACCGGCTGTCACATCGGCGGCCTTGACGGCGAGCACGACGAGGTCCATCGCCTCGGTGGGTGCGGCGGTGGCGGCCCGCAGTGGGACCACCTGGTCGGCGCCGGGGCCGGTGACGCGCAGCCCGTGCCGCGCGATCTTATCGATGCTGGTCCGATCACTGTCGATGGCGAGTACCTCGTTGCCCGCGGCGCCGAGTTTGGCGGCATAGATCGAACCCATGGCACCGCAACCGATTACCGCGATCTTCATGCGCACACCCCCGGGTCAGGACGTCAGGTCGGTGATCAGCTCGGCAATTAATTCAGCTAAGCCGGGCTTCTGTTCGAGCCCGAAGCCCGGCGCGTCCGTCGGCGCGATCCGGCCCTCGGTCACTACGCAGCCGTCGGGATAACCGCCGAAGGGCTGGAATACTCCGGGATAGGACTCGCACCCACCCAGGCCCAGGCCGGCGGCGATGTGCAGGTTGATCAGGTGCCCGCCATGCGGGAAGGCGAACCGGCGATCGAAACCGTTGGCCTCGAGCACCGAATCGAGCATCCGCGCGTACTCGCCCAATCCGTAGCTCAGGCCGGCGTCCATCTGGAAGATGTCGCGCCCCGGGCGCATGCCGCCGTACCGGACCAGGTTGGTCACGTCGGGCACAGAGAATAGGTTTTCGCCGGTGGCGACCGCGCCGTCATAGCAATCCGTCACCGCGCGGTTCAGCTCGAAATCCAGCGGGTCGCCGGGCTCCTCGTACCAGCGCAGGCCGTAGGGTGCCAACACCGCCGCCCACCGCGTCGCGTCAGGTCGGTCGAACCTGCCGTTTGCGTCGACCGCAACCCGTCCCGCGTCGCCGACGATGTCGACGACCGCCTCGATGCGGGCCAAGTCGTCGTCCAGGGGCGCGCCCCCGATTTTCATCTTGACCGCGTCGTAGCCCAGGTCGCAGTAAGCGCGCACCTCTTCTTGCAGGCTGGCTAGATCGCCGTCCGGGTAGTAATAGCCGCCGGCGGCATACACCGCGACCGACGGGGCAGGAACCCGCCGGAAGCGACGTGCGATGGTCGCATAGGCGGGCTCGTCGTCGAGTTTGGCGACCAGGTCCCAGCACGCCAGTTCGAGCGCGGCGGCCGCCGCCGCCCGGTCCCCGTGACCGCCCGGTTTCTCATCGGCGAGCGCGCGGGCCGAAACTGCGGCCGGGTCGAGCCGGCCCGCGTCGTCCAGCAGCGCGTCCGCGGGCGCCGCCAGCACCCGCGGGATCATCCGGTCGCGCAGGATCCCGCTCTGCGCGAACCGGCCGATCGAGTCGAAGGCCAGCCCAACCACGGCTTTTCCATCACGGACGGCGTCGGTGATCAGCGCGACCAGCGAGACCGTGTGGCTGCCGAAGTCGACCACCGCGTTGGCGGGACCGAGGCGCGGGCCGCCGTAGAGCCTGACCGGCCGCTCGACGATCGCGGTGAGCTTGATCAACCCTGTGTCAACCCGGTGTCAACCGGGTCTCAGGAAGCCCGGGTGAACAACACCGCCTGCTCGAACGGCACCCGCGCGAAGACCCGCCGGCCGCGGGTTACGTGCTCGGCCGCTTCTTCCCTAGTCAGCACCCGCGGATCGGTGATGCGGAACGTCTTGCCGTTGCGGCGCATCTTGCCGCCCCCGGCGGCCTTCAGGTTCTTCAGCCAGTCGCGGTCGGGGCCGTAGCTCAGGAACACCGCCACAGCGGGTTTGCCCTC
This sequence comes from uncultured Actinomycetota bacterium, assembly GCA_963748885.1. Classification (GTDB taxonomy): domain Bacteria; phylum Actinomycetota; class Actinomycetes; order Mycobacteriales; family Mycobacteriaceae; genus Mycobacterium. The sequence continues at coordinate 29,091 of CAVVLC010000057.1, read as the reverse complement.
GACGCTGGCGGTGAACACGTTCACCGGTGTTTTGTACGGCTTTCCGGAACGACGTCCGACGTGCTCGATGATGGCAAATGGTGGGGCCCAACCGGCCCACATCCGCTGAATGGGGTTGGTGACGTGGCGGTTGAACCGCGCCAGCCCTTGAGGAAGTTGCATACCACCCATACAACTCGTCGGTACCGGCCGACATCAACCGTCCGGCGCGTTGCGCCGCGGTGGCCGGCCGGCAAGGGCGCCGGCTCGCGGTTGTACCAGCGGTTGTACCAGGGGTGGTACCAGTCTCCTACGGGAGATGGTCGGGGGGCCTCGGCTCAACGCCGTTCTCGGCAGAACCTACAATCTCGTCCATGAATTTGCAGGGCAAGCGAGTACTTATCACCGGGGCTTCTCGAGGCATCGGCGCGGCACTTGCCCGCGCCTTCCGCGGTGCCGGCGCCAGGGTCGCGCTCGTCGCACGGACCGAGGGCACGCTCAAGGAACTTGCGAACGAACTCGGGGGCACTGCTCACACCGCTGACCTGTCAGACCCAGCACAGGTAGCGACACTTTTCGCTGACATTGAAGATGAAGCGGGGCCGGTCGATGTCCTGGTCAACAATGCCGGGGAGGTTGTCGTCGCCGGTATCACCGGCGTGAGCGCTGATGAGCTACGGAGGGTTACGCAGGTCAACTACTTGGCCGCGGCTGAACTCTGCAGACAAGCAATCCCTCGGATGCTGCAACGAAACGGCGGCCATATCGTCAACATATCTTCAATGGTGGGTTCTACGAATATCCCTGGCCTTATTGCCTACTCGGCGTCCAAGGCTGCACTTTCGCATTTCACTGGCGGACTGCGAGCGGATCTTCGCGGGCTACCGATATCCACGACGCTGGTGGAACTCGGGCCGATCCCGACAGACATGCTTGCCAAAGCTAAGTCCTACAAGCCCACCGCAGACTCCTTCCGCCGCTTGCAGCGCGCAGGGGTACTAGTGAACATCTCTCCCGATAAAGTCGCTAAGCAAACCGTCCTGGCTGTGGAAAAGGGACGAAAGCATGTGTGGCTCCCCAAGCGAGCCTTTTCAGTCCCACTGCTTGCCGAGATCCCCCGGCGTATTGTCGAAGTCGGACTGACCGGGGTGCCGCACCAAGGTAGCTAACCGGCCCGAGTTGGCCGCGTTGCCTGCGGCGCTCGCTGCCGTCTGACATGTCGCGGTCTCTCTAATCTGTTCTTGTGCAACGCTCCTGAGGTCAAGACTATCGGCGCGCAACGAGATGGTCGCAAGGGTGGCCGCGATCCAAGATCGCGATGCGCAACCCGCGAGCACTCAGCGGCGCAAATGGTGGCACCGAAGCGCCCAAGAAAGTCGACGAACTCGCGGCCGCGGCTAAGTCACGCTTTCTCGAAGCAAAACACGCGGTAGGAGATCCTCCCATTTTCGAGGCTTTGGAAGAACGACGTACCTTTCAAGCCAAATGCTGGGCGGGCCATCCGGCGGAAGAGGGCAGGGAAAGAACGGTTGATCATCTGGGCTTGCTGTTCCGAATTCTTTTCCAGCCCACGCAGCACCTCGGAATTTATGACCTGCTCCGTCAACAGCTGCATCGGGGCATCGGCTATCGTCGCCTGCCAGCCGGGTATCTCAGGCGCTTGGCGCATGTCCGTGTACAGAAAATGTCCTCCGGGCCGGAGCACACGCCCCACTTCGTCGAAGAAACGCGAAAGGTGCGGATAGCAGTGCGATGATTCGACATTGATCACCGCATCGAAGGATTGGTCGGGGAACGGCAACTTCTCCGCGTCGCCTTGCTTGAATTCCAACCCGGGCATCTTGTGTGCCCTGCGACAGAACCTGATGCCCGCCCAGTTGAGGTCCAGCCCGGTATAGGCGGCCGGCTGCAGCGTGCGCATGAGGTATGAAGCTCCCCCGCCATGACCACAACCGACCTCTAGAACCCTTTTGCCGGTGAGATCGACTTGCGTTGCCGTTCGGTGATACAGCTGGATGCTGTATCGGCTGGGCTCGTCCGACGCGTCAAGGGGGATGTTCATCGGGGGGTCATCCTCGTAACCCCAGTTGATAAACAGGACGTCATCGGACTTCTTACCCCAGCGGGTCATAAAAATGGTCACCCAGAAGTACATGTATGCCGCTGCGCTCTTAAAGCTGGTCCATCGCATGAATGACCGCACGGCGACATGCTCAACTGCTGTGCTTATGGGGCTCATCGGCAGATTGTGTCACAGCCCCGGACGTTGGATGGCGCCATCGCGAGGAGATGCCCAATTCGGTTTTCGGCGCGCGGGTCATGCGTATCATTGCCGAACGGGTAGTGGCCGGGCCCGCGGCATGGCGGAACGGCCGCGGTTCTGCATCCGCGTGAGCCGCCCGCGATCACCGCTTGCCGGGCTAGTGGTTTCACCAACGCACCGGTAGTTCGCCGAGCCCGCCGGCCAGTACGTCATGACGCACGTTCAGAGTTGCGGGATCAACAGTGAGCCGCATGGACGGGAATCGCGGAATCAGTTGGGCGAATGACGTTTTGAGTTCAATCCGGGCCAAGGGTGCGCCGATGCAATAGCGGGCCCCATGTCCGAAGGTGAGGTGAGCCGCTTGTTTGCGGCCGAGATCCACCCAATCCGGGTTGGTGAATACCGTGGCATCGTGCGTGATCGGCGGCCTCGGTCTCGAAGTTGCCCACCGGCCCCCGAACAGTGCTGATTCCCCGCTGCGCGCGACGGCGTCGGGGCGCGGGTGTGAGCGGCCCAGCCTAGGGTCATCGAGCAGTTCGCAAACGTGGGCGTAGCACTGCTGTTCCGCTTCGCCCCGCGCGAACCCGAATTCCTGGACGTCATCGAGACATCTCGAGTGACGGCGACCGAGATCACGGACCGCTACCTCGCCGATGTCGCCGACGACCGATGGCGCAGCTGGGCGGCGGCGTTATTACCGACGGTCACCGCGGATGCCTCATCGCCTGGCTCGATGCCGGTCAACGCGATCCCGATCAAGCGGCCGCGCGCAACCACTGACACCTATTACACCCCGTAGTCGAACGGGTCACGGCGGCTGGAACACTAGTCGTCGTGGGTAGTACTGACCAGGTGGCCGCCGCACGGGCATGTCCGTGAAGGTGTCCGCCAAGCTGTTCGAGGACGCCTGCAGCGTCATCCCCGGCGGGGTGAACTCGCCGGTCCGCGCCTTCACCGCGGTGGGCGGCACGCCGCGCTTCATCACCGAGGCCGGCGGCTGCTGGCTCACCGACGCCGACGGCAACCGCTACGTCGACCTGGTCTGCTCGTGGGGCCCGATGATCCTCGGCCACGCGCACCCCGCCGTCGTCGACGCCGTCGCCAGGGCCGCCGCCAACGGGCTGTCGTTCGGAGCGCCGACCCCGTCCGAGACCGAGCTGGCCGCCGAGATCATCGGGCGGGTGGCACCCGTCGAGCGGATGCGGCTGGTCAACTCCGGCACCGAGGCCACCATGAGCGCGGTCCGGCTGGCCCGCGGGTTCACCGGCCGGGCCAAGATCATCAAGTTCTCCGGCTGCTACCACGGCCACGTCGACGCGCTGCTCGCCGACGCGGGCTCCGGGGTGGCGACGCTGGGCCTGCCGTCCTCGCCCGGGGTCACCGGCGCCACCGCCGCCGACACAATCGTGTTGCCGTACAACGACATCGACGCAGTCCGGCAGGCGTTCGCCCGATTCGGCGACCAGATCGCCGCGGTGATCACCGAGGCCAGCCCCGGCAACATGGGCGTCGTCCCGCCGCTGCCCGGCTACAACGCGGCGCTGCGCGCGATCACCGCCGAGCACGGCGCGCTGCTGATCGTCGACGAGGTGATGACCGGTTTCCGGGTCAGCCGAAGTGGTTGGTACGGAATCGATCCCGTCGCCGCCGACCTGTTCACGTTCGGCAAGGTGATGAGCGGCGGGCTGCCGGCCGCCGCGTTCGGCGGCCGGGCCGAGGTGATGGAGCGACTGGCGCCGCTGGGGCCGGTGTATCAAGCCGGCACGCTGTCGGGTAACCCGGTGGCGATGGCCGCCGGGCTGGCCACGCTGCGCACCGCCGACGACGCCGTCTACGCCGCGCTGGACGCCAACGCCGACCGGCTGGCCGGGCTGCTCGCCGAGGCGCTGACGAATGCCGGTGTGCCGCACCAGATTCCGCGGGCCGGCAACATGCTCAGCGTGTTCTTCGCCGACGCGCCGGTGACCGACTTCGCCGTCGCGCGCGGGCCAGCCAGACGTGGCGGTTTCCGGCGTTCTTCCACGCCCTGCTCGACGCCGGCGTCTACCCGCCGTGCAGCGCGTTCGAGGCGTGGTTCGTGTCGGCCGCGCTGGACGACACGGCGTTCGAGCGGATCGCCGACGCCCTGCCCGCCGCGGCCCGGGCAGCGGCCGGCGCCGCACCAGAGCGGGAATCCTGATGGCCGAGCAAACCCGGGTCCATGTGATGCGCCACGGCGAGGTGTACAACCCCACCGGCATCCTGTACGGCCGGCTGCCCGGATTCCACCTCTCCGAGAGGGGCCGGGCGCAGGCGCAGGCCGTCGCCGACTCGCTGGCCGACCGCGACATCGTCGCGGTCATCGCCTCGCCGCTGCAGCGGGCGCAGGAAACCGCCGCGCCCATCGCCGCGCACGCACGACCTGCCGGTGGACACCGATCCCGACCTGATCGAGTCGGCCAACTACTTCGAGGGCAGGCGCGTCGGCCCGGGCGACGGCGCCTGGCGCGACCCGCGGTTCTGGTGGCAGCTGCGCAACCCGTTCACGCCGTCGTGGGGCGAGCCGTACTCGAGATCGCGGACCGGATGACGACCGCCGTGGACAAGGCGCGCGCCCGCGGCGCCGGCCACGAGGTGGTGTGCGTCAGCCACCAGCTGCCGGTGTGGACGCTGCGGCTGCACCTGACCGGCAAGCGGCTCTGGCACGACTCCGCGCCGCCGGGACTGTGCGCTGGCGTCGCTGACCTCCTTCGTCTACGACGGCGACCGCCTGGTCGACGTGGAGTACTCGGAGCCGGCGGGCGCTTGAGCATGCGGCGGTTCGCGATCGCCGGGGCGGCGTCGGCGGTGCCTGCTCACCGGCTGCTCCACCGGTGACGACGCGGTCGCGCAGGGCGGCACCTTCGAATTCGTCTCGCCCGGCGGCAAGACCGACATCTTCTACGATCCGCCCGCCAGCCGCGGCCACCCGGGCCACCTGTCCGGGCCGGACCTGACGGACCCGGCACGCACCATTTCGCTGGACGACTTCGCCGGGCAAGGTCGTCGTCATCAACGTGTGGGGCCAGTGGTGCGGACCGTGCCGCGCGGAGATCACCCAGCTGCAGCGGGTCTACGACGCCACCCGAGGCGCCGGGGTGTCGTTCCTCGGCATCGATGTGCGCGACAACAGCCGCCAGGCGGCCCAGGACTTCGTCACCGACCACAAGGTGACCTTCCCGTCGATCTACGACCCGGCGATGCGCACGCATGATCGCCTTCGGCGGCAAGTACCCGACCACCGTCATCCCGTCCACCCTGGTGCTGGACCGCCAGCACCGGGTCGCCGCGGTGTTCCTGCGTGAACTGCTGGCCGAGGACCTGCAGCCGGTGGTGCAACGGCGTGGCCGAGCAGTGACGGCGAATGACCGGGTTCACCGAGATCGCCGCCGCCGGGCCGCTGCTGGTGGCGCTGGGGGTGTGCTGCTGGCCGGGCTGGTGTCGTTCGCCTCGCCGTGCGTGGTGCCGCTGGTGCCCGGCTACCTGTCCTACCTGGCGGCGGTCGTCGGCGTCGATGAGCCGGCAGGTGAGCAGGCCGGCCGGGTCGGTCCGGCGCGGTCCGGGTGCAGTCAAGGCCCCGCCCGCCGCGCGCTGGCGGGTTGCGGGCGCGGCGGCGTTGTTCGTGGCCGGGTTCACCGCGGTGTTCGTGCTCGGCACCGTCGCGGTGCTCGGCATGACCAGCACGCTGATCACCAACCAGCTTCGTGCTGCAACGGGTCGGCGGGGTGCGTCACCATCGTGATGGGGCTGGTGTTCGTCGGCCTCATCCCGGCGCTGCAGCGCCAGGCCCGGTTCAGCCCGCGGCAGTTGACGACGGTCGCCGGGGCGCCGCTGCTCGGCGCGGTGTTCGCGCTGGGCTGGACGCCGTGCCTGGGCCCGACGCTGACCGGCGGTGATCGCCGTGGCCTCGGCCACCGAGGGCGCCACCGTGGCGCGCGGCATCGCGCTGGTGATCGCCTACTGCCTGGGGCTGGGGATCCCGTTCGTGCTGCTGGCGTTCGGTTCGGCGCGGGCCGTGCGCGGCCTGGGCTGGCTGCGCCGCCACACCCGGGCCATCCAGATCTTCGGTGGCGTGCTGCTGATCGCTGTCGGCATCGCACTGGTCACCGGGGTGTGGAACGACTTCGTCTCCTGGCTGCGCGACGCGTTCGTCTCCGACGTGAGGTTGCCGATATGAGTGCCCCAGAGGTTGCGCGAGCAGACGCAGAATCGCACCAGACAGCACGTTTCGGCGCGATTCTGCGTCTGCTCGGGGACGTGCTCGCGCGGGCGCGCAACACCTGGCGCGTCGCTGACGTCGATGGGCACCGCGCTGGTGCTGCTGTTCCTGCTGGCGCTGGGCGCGATCCCGGGCGCGCTGCTGCCGCAGCGCAGCCTCAACGCCGGCAAGGTCGACGACTACCTCGCCGCCACATCCGGTCGATCGGCCCGTGGCTGGACGCGGTGCAGGCCTTCGACGTGTTCTCCAGCTTCTGGTTCACCGCCATCTACGTGCTGCTGTTCATCTCGCTGGTCGGCTGCCTGACCCCGCGGATGGTCGAGCACGCCCGCAGCCTGCGCGCCACGCCGGTGGCCGCCCCGCGCAACCTGGCGCCGGCTGCCCAAGCACGCCAGCGCCGAGCTCGTCGGCGAGCCCGACGGCCCTGGCCGGCACCATGACCGGGCCGGCTGCGCGGCTGGCGCACGCACCACCCGGCGCTCCGCAGAGGCGCCACTCGAGATCTCCGCCGAGAAGGGCTATCTGCGCGAGTTCGGCAACCTCGTCTTCCACTTCTCGCTGCTGGGCCTGCTGGTCGCGGTGGCCGTCGGCAAGCTCTTCGGCTACGAGGGCAACGTGATCGTCATCGCCGACGGCGGCCCGGGCTTCTGCTCGGCGTCGCCGGCGGCGTTCGATTCGTTCCGGGCCGGCAACACCGTCGACGGCACCTCGCTGCACCCGATGTGCATCCGGGTCAACGACTTCGCGGCGCACTACCTGCCGTCGGGCCAGGCCACCTCGTTCGCCGCGAACATCGACTACCAGGCCGGCAACGATCTGGCCGCCAACAGCTGGCGGCCCTACCGGCTGGAGGTCAACCACCCGCTGCGGATCGGCGGCGACCGGGTGTACCTGCAGGGCCACGGCTACGCGCCCACCTTCACGGTGACCTTCCCGGACGGGCAGACGCGCACGTCGACCGTGCAATGGCGACCCGACAACCCGCAGACCCTGCTGTCGTCGGGTGTGATGCGCATCGACCCGCCCGGCGGCAGCTACCCGAACCCCGACGAGCGACGCAAGCACGAGATCGCGATCCAGGGCCTGCTGGCGCCAACCGCGCAACTGGACGGCACCCTGTTGTCGTCGCGGTTCCCGGCTCTGAACGCTCCCGCGGTGGCGATCGACATCTACCGCGGCGACACCGGCCTGGACAGCGGGCGGCCGCAGTCGCTGTTCACTCTGGATCCCGCGGCTGATCGAGCAGGGCCGGCTGACCAAGGAGAAGCGGGTCAACCTGCGGGCGGGCGAACAGGTCCGGCTGGATCAGGGCCCGGCCGCCGGCACGGTCGTCCGCTTCGACGGCGCGGTGCCGTTCGTCAACCTGCAGGTCTCCGCATGACCCCGGCCAGATCTGGGTGCTGGTGTTCGCCATCACGATGATGGCCGGGCTGCTGGTGTCGCTGCTGGTGCGTCGCCGCCGGGTGTGGGTGTCGGCCCAGTGACGCACCGGGCGGCGGGGCGCCGGGTACGGTGAACGTCGAGCTGGGTGGCCTGGCGCGCACCGACAATTCCGGGTGGGGCGACGAGTTCGAGAGGCTGACCGAGCGGCTGCTGGACGGGCTCGGCGGGTCCGGTGCGCCCGAAGTGACCCCAGCGTCGCGAAGGAGTTCTCAGGTGGACGTCAAATGAACACCCTGCACGTCAACATCGGCCTGGCCCGCTACTCCGACTGGGCGTTCACCTCGGCGGTGGTGGCGCTGGTGGTCGCGTTGCTGCTGCTGGCCTTCGAGCTGGCGTACGTCGGCGGCCGCCGGCGGACGACCGCGCGCGGGTGCTCGCCGGGTGCACGCAGTGGCCATGTGGCACGACAGCGCGACCCCCGGCATCGTGGCCGACGTCGCGGCGCGGCCGTTCGACGAACGCGTCGGGCGGGCCGGGCTGGCCGTGGTCTACCTCGGCATCGGCGCTGCTGCTGACGTGCATCGTGCTGCGCGGCCTGGCCACCATGCGGGTGCCGTGGGGCAACATGTACGAGTTCATCAACCTGACCTGCTTGTCCGGGCTGGTCGCCGGCGCGATCGTGCTGCGCCGCCCGCAATACCGCCCGCTGTGGGTTTTCCTGCTGGTGCCGGTGCTGATCCTGCTCACGGTGTCCGGACGCTGGCTCTACACCAATGCCGCACCGGTGATGCCGGCGCTGCAGTCCTACTGGCTGCCGATCCACGTGTCGGTGGTCAGCCTGGGTTCGGGGGTGTTCCTGGTCGCCGGCATCGCCAGCATCCTGTTCCTGTTGCGCACCTCACGGCTGGCCGACCCCGACACCGAGCGTGCGAAGGCGCGCTGGACGGCTGGTGCAGCGGTTGCCCGACGCCCAGACCCTGGACCGGATCGCCTACCGCACCACCATCTTCGCGTTCCCGGTCTTCGGTTTCGGGGTAATCTTCGGCGCGATCTGGGCAGAGGAGGCCTGGGGCAGGTACTGGGGCTGGGATCCCAAGGAGACGGTGTCGTTCATCGCATGGGTGATCTACGCGGCGTATCTGCACGCCAGGTCAACCGCGGGTTGGCGGGACAGGAAGGCGGCCTGGATCAACGTCGTCGGGATTCGTGGCCATGGTCTTCAATCTGTTCTTCGTTAACCTGGTGACAGTCGGCCTGCACTCGTATGCGGGCGTGGGCTGACGTTCAGCCAGTCGACCCGAGCAGCATCCAAGGGGGAAGCACGCGTGTCCGAACATCACACTGCTGGGGCGGGGGCGAACCGACCCTTCGATCATCCGACCACCCAATCGCCGCCCGCGCCGTACCCCGGCCAACCAATCGCGGATCCTGACGGCGAAGCACCGACCCGGGCCTTCGCCGGATTCCGCACCGAGCGGCGGCAGCCCCGACCCGACGCCGAGGGCCGTCACGACCCTCGACGGCACCGCCGGAATGCCGCCCTGGGATTCCCGACGGTCACCGGCATCCCGCAGGTCGACCCGGCGGGATTCGGGGGCTACTACGGTGACCCCGCCGAGGCGCCGGCGCGCCCGGCGCGACCCTCGTACCGGCCGGAGCGGGTGCCGCACTCGCCCTATCCGGAATTGTCCACCGACGTGCTGCTGCGGCCGGTCAAGCAACCGCCGTCGCAGGGCTGGCGCCGGCTGCTCTACGAGCTGTCGGGTCAGCTGATCAATCTGGGGGACAGCCCCCGGGCCGCCCGCTACAACGACCTGGTGGCTCAGGTGAACAAGCCGCTGTCGGGGCTGCTACCGGGTCGCGATGCTGTCGCTGAAGGGCGGCGTCGGCAAAACGACCATCACCGCGACCCTGGGGTCCACTTTCGCCGCGTCGCGGGGCGACCGGGTGGTGGCGGTGGACGCCAGCCCCGACCGCGGCACCCTAGCCAAAAGGTCCAGCTGGAGACCGTGTCCAGCGTGCGTCAACTGCTGCACGACGCCGCAGCCATCGAGCGCTACAGCGACGTCCGCCGCTACACCTCCCAGGGCCCGTCCGGACTGGAAGTGCTGGCGTCGGAAAGCGATCCGGCGGTGTCGGACCCGTTCAGTGCCGACGACTACGCCCGCGCCCTGCAAGTCCTGGAGCAGTTCTACGGCCTGGTGCTCACCGACTGCGGCACCGGACTGCTGCACTCGGCGATGTCGTCGGTGCTGGCCAAGGCCGATGTTCTGATCGTGCTCAGCTCGGGATCCATCGATGGCGCGCGCAGCGCCTCGGCGACGCTGGACTGGCTAGAGGCCCACGGCCACGAAGACCTGGTGCGCAACGCGATCGTGGTGATCAATGCGGTGCGGCGACGCACCGGGAATGTCGACATGAACAAGGTGATCGATCATTTCGCCCGACGCTGCCGCGCGGTGCGGCTGGTACCGCACGACCCGCATCTCGAGGAGGGCGCCGAGATCAGCCTCGACAGGCTGCGGCGGCCGACCCGCGAGGCTCTTACCGAGCTGGCTGCCGTCGTCGCCGATGGCTTCCCTAACGACCCGCGGCACAATCCAGCTTTGGCTTGACGGCGTGGGCGTGGTCAGCGCCCGGGTGTCGAACCGGCCCGCTAAATCAGCGCCCTCCTAGCCGCCGCAAGAAGTCCGGATCGTCGTCGGGTCCGACGACGCGACTCTTCGGCCGGCGGATCTGTGATCGCGCCGCGCGCCAACCAATGTAAATCAGCGTCCCCAAGACCAGGACCAGGAGCAGGTACTGCACTCGACACCTCCTTGGGGCGAATATACCCGCGCCGTAGGCTCAATCCGTGTCAGAAGGGCCGAGGCCGAGTAGCACCGGGAACGCCGGAGATCGGGTGGTCCTCGATGTCTCGCTCTATGCGGTGGCCCGGCTGCTGCTGATAATCGTGCTCAGCGGCGCGATCTACGGGGTGGCGCGATTGCTGGGGGTCGCTCAATTCCCCATCGTCGTCGCCGTGTTGTTCGCTTTGATCATCGCGATGCCGCTGGGCATCTGGGTGTTCGGTCCGTTGCGCCGACGCGCCACCGCGTCGCTGGCGGTGGCCGGTGAGCGCCGGCGCCGCGAACGCGAGCTGCTGCGGGCCCGGCTCCGCGGCGAGCCCGTGCCCGGCGAGGAGTCCGAAGAGGAGCCCGACGGGGAGTGAGCGCTACGCGTCGCTGTGCAACGGCATCCGCACGACCTGCGCGGCATACGTGAGCCCGGCGCCGTAGCCGATCAGCAAGGCCAGATCGCCCGGCTTGGCCGCGCCCGTCTCCATTAGCTGCGCGATCGCCAGCGGAATCGAAGCCGCCGACGTGTTGCCGGCGTGCTCAATGTCGTTGGCCATGGCCGCGTCCGGCCGTAACTCAAGGTTCTTTAACAGCAACTCATTGATTCGGCTGTTGGCTTGGTGGGGTACGAACACGTCTATTTGATCGGGTTTGACCCCGGCGGCCTCCATCGCCCGCCGGCCGACGTCGCCCATCTGGAATGCCGCCCAACGAAAGACCGCGGGACCTTCCAGCCGCACATACGGCCTTGGGCCACTTGGGTTCTCCGCGAAGGTGATCCAGTCAATGTCTTGGCGGATGGCGTTTGCCTGTTCACCGTCACTACCCGCGATGGTGGGTCCAATGCCTTGGAGGGGTGTCTCACCCACCACCACCGCGGCGGCGCCGTCGGCAAAGATGAAGCAGTTGCCCCGGTCGTACATGTCGATCGTCGGGGATAGCTTCTCGGTGCCGACCACCAGGATCTTGCCGGCGCCTCCGCCCCGGATCATGTCGGCCGCGGTGCCGAGCGCGTATCCGAACCCGGCGCACCCCGCCGAGATATCGAACCCGAGAACACCGTTGGCGCCCAGCGCCGACGCGACCATCGGGGCCGCTGGGGGGGTTTGCAGGAAATGGGTGTTGGTGGTGACGATCACGCCGTCGATGTCGGTCGCGGACAGCGACGCGTTTGCAATCGCCCGTTTACCGGCCTCGACCGCCATGGAAGCGGCGGATTCGTCGGCGGCGGCGAATCTGCGTGTCTTGATTCCGCTTCGCGAATAGATCCACTCGTCGGAAGAGTCGATGTTCTGGCAGATCTCATCGTTGGTGACGACGCGCTCGGGCCGGTACGACCCGACGCTGAGCATCCCGACATTCGTTGGCCCACTGGGCGTGGAGATTTCCGTCATGCTTGTCCTCGATTGGTGTACGAAGAACTGTAGGCATGTGGTTTCGGGCGATCCTTAGAGGGTCTTAGTAGGGCCATTGACGGGGTCGCCGCGACGTCATGGTCCGAGCCGCGGACTTCCTAAGGATTCGCCAAGGCCGCCGGTGCACAGTGTCGGCATCCCGTCAGCCCCGCGGGGAAGAAAGTGGGAACTACGGATGCATGGCGCCTGTGCCGGCTGCCTCATGCGGCCGCATATCGAGCCGGAGGCGAGGCGCACGTGACCGATGAACCGCCCCAAACACACGCCGCCGATGATTCGGGGGGCGCGCACGGAACTCCGTTCGGGCGCTACCGGCTGATCGGGTTACTCGGCCGCGGCGGCATGGGTGAGGTGTGGCGCGCCTATGACACAGCCACAAACCGGATCGTGGCCCTGAAGCTGCTTCCCGAGTCGTTGTCGCACGACGAGGTGTATCAGGCGAGGTTCCGCTTCGAAGCCGAGGTGGCCGGGCAGTTGAACAATCCGCACGTGATACCGATCCATTTCTTCGGCGAGATCGACGGCAGGCTCTTTGTCGACATGCGGCTGATCGAGGGGCGCGAGCTGGAAGCCGTGTTGGCCGACGGCCCGTTGGAGCCGGGCCGGGCGGTGCGGATCGTCGAGCAGGTGGCCAGGGCGCTGCATGCCGCCCACAAGGTCAAGCTGGTGCACCGCGATGTCAAACCGTCCAACATTTTGCTGGATGACGACGACAATGCCTATCTGATCGATTTCGGCATCGCGCGGGCCGGTGGTTCCAAACGGTTTACCATTCCCGGCGCATTCATCGGCTCGCCGCAGTATATGGCGCCCGAGCGGTTCGGTGCCGAAGAGGCCGACGCCCGCGCCGACGTGTACGCACTGGCCTGCGTCCTCTACGAATGCCTGACAGGCGACACTCCCTACCCCGGCGGCAGCTTCGAGCAGCAATACGCCGGCCACCTCAGCGCCCCGCTCCCACGGCCTTCCAGCGCCGATCCCAACTTGTCCGGGTTCGATCGGGTCACCGACAAGGGCTTGGCCAAAGACCCCGACCAGCGGTACGCCACCACTGTCGAGATGGCGCACGATGCGGCGACGGTGCCGATTCCCGCGCCCGCGCCACCACCCGACCAGCCGCCGGCGCCACCCCCCGCCCAAGTGCCCGCCGAGCCAGAGCCTGGGCCCATCCGAGTCGACGACATCCGCCAGCAGCACACGTGGTTAGCTCCGCAGCAACCGCGCGGAGACTGGTCATCTCCTCGGCCGGTCCAAGAGCCGACTCCGATCCGGTCGCGTCGACGCGGGAAGGTCGCGCTCGCCGTCGGCGCCGCGGTGCTGATCGTGATCGCGGCCGTCGTCGCCGGAACCGTCGCGTTCAAACACGCACACCGCTCCTCCGCCGGCTCGCCGGTAGCTCCGACGACGCAGAGCCTCCCGGCCCCCCAGGTCGTGCTGCCATTTGCGGGCCTTCGATACCCGAATGCCGTGGCGGTGGACGCCGCCGGCAGCGTCTACGTCGTCGACGGTGAGCAGGCGGTGTGGAAACTTCCTGCGGGTGCGAGCGTCGCGACCAAGCTTCCGCCCACCGGCCTTACCGGCAACTCGTCGTCAAGCCTGGCGGTGGATAGCGCCGGTGCCGTGTATGTCGCCAGAGCTGCCGCCAACAAGGTGCTGAAAATGGCGGCGGGCGCGACGAGTTGGGCCGTGGTACCGGTAAATGGTCTCGACGGGCCGGGCGGTCTGGCCGTGGACGGCGCGGGCACGCTCTACATCGCCGGCGGCTTCCATGGCCAGCCGCGGGTGTTGAAAGTTCCTGCGGGACAGACTGACCCGACCGTCTTGGTGATCCCGTACGCGTCACCCGGGGGTATCGGGGTGGACGCCGCCGGAAATGTGTACGTCGGCACAGACGGTAGCGGGGTGTGGAAGCTACCGGCAGGGGCGAGCAACTTTGTCTCGGTGCTCCGCGAGCCCAACTACGCCATTGGCGATGTGGCCGTGGACCATCTGGGCAACGTGTACTTCATCGACGTGAACAGAAACCAGGTGTTCAAACTGCCGCCGGGAGCGACCACGGCAACACTGGTGCCGTTCACCGACATCGGAAGGGCCGAGGCGCTGGCCGTGGACGCAGCCGGCAACGTCTATCTCGCGGATGCTCGCGCAAACCGGGTGGTGAAACTCCCTCCGGCGTAAGCGTGTCAAGATTTGTTGACACCGATTTGGTGTCAAGTTACATTGACACCCGTGACCGAACTGCCCGAGCTGACCGCCGACGCGGCGGGCACCGCGGACCCGGCCGTCGGGCTGCGCGCGGTGCGGGCCCTGCAGCGATTGCAGGAGCGCCTGGAGGCGATCCACGTCGCGAACGCGCGCGAGCAGGGCTGGAGCTGGCAGGCCATTGCCGAGGCCCTCGGCGTGAGCCGGCAGGCGGTGCACCAGAAGTACAACCGCAGGAGATGACGCATGTTCGAGCGCTTCACCCGCCACGCCCGAGTCGCCGTCGTGCTCGCCCAGGAGGAGGCTCGCGAACTGCAGGTCCGCGAAATCGCTCCGCAGCACCTGCTGCTCGGGGTCCTGCAGGCGGCCGGGAATGACCTGTCCGCGGTGTTGAGCGGCTACGGCCTGACCGCCGACGTGGTGCGGACCCGGCTGGTCGAGGCGTCCCCGACGACCGACGAGTTCGACGAGGACGCCGAGGCGCTGCGCGCCATCGGCATCGACCTGCGAGCAGTGCGCGACAGCGTGTCGGCCACGTTCGGCGCCGACGCCTTTGACGGCGCGCCACCCAGGTCGAGCCGCCGGCGCAGCCGGCAGCGCCGGTCCAGCCGTGTCCCGTTCACCCGCGCCGCCAAGAAGTCCCTGGAGCTGGCGGTGCGAGAAGCGGTGGCCCACAAGGATCATGAGATCGGCTGCGAGCACCTGCTGCTGGGCATTCTGCGCAGCGGGGACAAGGCGGCCGTCGGCCTGATCACCGAACACGTCTACACCGCTCAGTTGCGCGCGTCGATCCTCGCGCTGCTCGACAAGGCCGCTTAAGCGGCGCGCAGTAACCCCGCAGTTATCCCGCCACGGCCAAAGCCACCGCCACCGCGGTGGCCCACACCACCATCGTCAGCCCGGTGTCGCGCAGCACCGGGATCAAGTCGGGCCCGGTGCGGCCGGATCGCACCGGTGCAACCGCGCGCAGCGCCAGTGGTGTGGCCACCAGTCCCACGGCACACCACGGCGTCGCCACCATCAGCACCAGGGTCAGAACCGCGGCGCTGCCCACCAGCACCTGGTACAGCACCCGGGTGCGAGCATCGCCCAGGCGCACCGCCAGGGTGATCTTGTGGGACTGCGCGTCGGTGGGGATGTCCCGCAGGTTGTTGGCGACCAGTACCGACGACGACAGCGCTCCTATCGACACCGCCAGCACCAGCCCCACCCAGTCCACCCGCAGCGCCTGGGTGTACTGCGTCCCGAGCACGGCGACCAGGCCGAAGAACACGAACACCGCGACCTCGCCAAAACCCGCATAGCCGTAGGGTTTCGACCCGCCGGTGTACAACCAGGCCCCGGCGATGCAGGCGGCACCGACCGCGACCAGCCAGGGCGCGGTGTGCAATGCCAGCACCAGCCCGGCCACCGCGGCGACGGCCAGGCCCGCTATCGCCGCGGTGAGCACCGATCGCGGCGTCGCCAGCCGCGAGCCCACCAACCGCACCGGGCCGGCCCGGTCGTCGTCGGTGCCGCGGATTCCGTCGGAATAGTCGTTCGCGTAGTTGACCCCGATGATCAGCGCCACCGCGACGGCCAGGGCCAACAGTGCTTTCCACCACACCGCGGAGTGCAGCCACGCAGCCGCGCCGGTGCCCGCGACCACCGGCGCCACCGCGTTGGGCAGCGTGCGCGGACGCGCGCCGGAGATCCACTGCCCGAAACTGGCCACCACCGCATCCTGCCCTATGCCCACAATGGGCGGGGCACCACAATGGGCGGGTGCTTGGAGTGATCGGCGGCAGCGGCTTCTACACGTTCCTCGGGTCCGACACGCGCGAGGTCGACGTGGACACGCCGTACGGCGAGCCCAGCGCCCCGATCACGGTGGGTGTCGTCGGGGAGCATGAGGTCGCTTTCCTGCCTCGACACGGCGCAAACCACCAGTACCCGGCGCACACCGTGCCGTATCGGGCCAACATGTGGGCCCTGCGCAAGCTCGGCGTCCGGCGGGTCTTCGCGCCGTGCGCGGTCGGCAGCCTGAACCCCGAAATCGGTCCCGGGACGGTGGTGGTGCCCGATCAGCTGGTCGACCGCACACGGGGCCGCGCCGATACCTACTTCGATTCCGGGGCCGTGCACGTCGACTTCGCCGATCCGTACTGCCCGACGTTGCGGGTCGCGGTCACCGGCCTGCCCGGCTTGGTCGACGGCGGGACCATGGTGGTGATCCAGGGGCCGCGGTTTTCCACCCGGGCCGAAAGCCGGTGGTTCGCCGCCGCCGGGTTCAGCCTGGTCAACATGACCGGCTACCCGGAGGCGGTGCTCGCCCGTGAGCTGGAAATATGCTATGCAGCAATAGCTTTGGTAACGGATCTGGATGCGGGTGTCGCGGCGGGGGAGGGCGTGAAGGTCGCCGACGTGTTCGACCAATTCGAAAAGAGCATCGGGCTGCTGAAGGACCTGCTGCGCACGGCGATCGGCCGGGTCGCCGCCGAGCGCACCTGCACGCACTGCCTGCCGCACACGGACGTCACGCTGCCGCTGGAGCTGCCATGAGGGTGTTGCTGACCGGAGCGGCCGGTTTCATCGGGTCCCGGGTGGACGTGGCGCTGCGCGCGGCGGGCCACGACGTCGTCGGCGTCGACGCGCTACTGCCCGCCGCGCACGGACCAAACCCGGTGTTACCGCCGGGATGCCGACAGGTCGACGTCCGCGACGCCGCCGCGCTGGCCCCGCTGCTCGACGGCGTGGACTTGGTGTGTCATCAGGCCGCGATGGTGGGCGCCGGCGTGAACGCCGCCGACGCGCCCGCCTACGGCAGCCACAACGATTTCGCCACCACGGTGCTGCTGGCGCAGATGTACGGCGCCGGGGTGCGCCGTTTGGTGCTGGCGTCGTCGATGGTGGTGTACGGGCAGGGTCACTACGCCTGCCCCGAGCACGGACGGGTCGACCCGCTGCCGCGGCGGCGCGCCGACCTGGACGCCGGAACCTTCGAACACCGTTGCCCGGTCTGCGGGGTGGCGGTGACGTGGCTCTTGGTGGGCGAGGATGCCGCCGTGGCGCCGCGCAGCCTGTACGCGGCCAGCAAGACCGCGCAGGAGCATTACGCGCTGGCGTGGTCGGAGGCGACGGGCGGCTCGGTGGCGGCATTGCGCTACCACAACGTCTACGGCCCCGGCATGCCGCGCGACACCCCGTATTCCGGAGTGGCCGCGATCTTCCGTTCCTCCCTCGAAAAGGGCGAGCCGCCAAAGGTCTTCGAAGACGGCGGTCAGATGCGCGACTTCGTCCACGTCGACGATGTGGCCGCCGCAAACCTCGCGGCGACGCAGCTGTTAGCCAGCGGCGACGCCTTCACTGACGGCTTTACGGCTTTCAATGTCTGCTCGGGGCGGCCCATCTCGATCCTGGAGGTGGCCGCCGCGCTGTGCGATGCGCGCGGCAGCGCGCTGTCTCCGGTTATCGACGGGCAGTACCGCAGCGGTGACGTGCGCCACATCGTCGCCGATCCGAGCCGGGCCGCCGAAGTGCTGGGGTTCCGTGCGGCCGTCGATCCGCGGGACGGCCTGCGCGATTTCGCGTTCGCGCCGTTGCGCTGAGCGCCGTTGCGGTGAGGGGGTGCCGGCGCTCTAGCTGGAGTCGCCCGGCGGCCGGTAGATCCTGGGTGTCTGGACCGGGATCTGGATCTGCCGCGTGGCGGAGTCGTCGCCCCGGAAAATCCTGGGCGACCGGCCCGGCAGCGGCATCGCCGTGGTCGGCGCGTTCATCGGGGCGACCGGGATACGGGTCGTCGCAGCCGGCGTCGCCGCAGCGGGCGTCCCACTGGGCGTCGCAGCGGCGGGCGACGGGGCCGGACGCGCTGCGCGGCGGGCGTGGGCAGCGGCGCTGCGCCGTTGGCGCCGCTGGCGTCGGCCGCTGAGTCGGCCGGTGATGATGGCGGCGACAAGGATGCCGAGGGCCAGGCCACACAGCGCCACGTCGAAGGTGCTGGTGATCTGCTGGGCGAGATTGTTTCCGTAGACGGGGTTGGTCCATCCGCCGTTGGGGGGTGCTTGGAACCGCGGCGCCAGCGCGACGCCCACCACCACGCGCGCCACGCTGAGCGTGACCACAAGCCCGCACAACGACGAGATCAGCCTCGTGGATACCGAGGCGTTGGCCAGGTTGACGCGAAGCCAGATCGCGAGGACCGCGGTGGCCAGATCGAACGCGGCCAGCGTCATGATGTCGTAGCGCGAGAACGGGAAATTCAGTATCGCGGCGACGAACAGATCGGTGATCCTCATCAGCACCGATCCCAGGCACCAGACGGCGATGAGCAGCAGGCCCATTCGGGTGGCCGTGCGCAACCGGTCCTCGTCGCCGGGGCGGACGTGGCGGTAGCGGAACAGGGTCCGCGGCGCGAAAACCGCGGCGGCCGCGGCCCACGCCAGATAGCCCTCGTAGCCGACCCCGGCGGTCGACGTGTTCTGCGCTATGCCGTGGAAGGCGTCGATGTCACGACCGACGGGAAGGACCCACACCACGATCCCGGCGGCCAGCGTCGACGCCCCGAGCGCGATGATCGCAAGCTGGGAAGCGCGCGTTGTCCGCAGGATCCACCTGGACGCGACCAGCACGGCGACAAGTGCCACCACGCCGTACACCACCGCGCTCGCGATGACCGCGATGTTCTGCTTGCCGAAGCCAGACGAACCGGCCGCGGGGTGCAACGCGTACCTGACCCGCCAGCACAGGTGGAAGGCTGTGCTCAGCGCGGCACCGAACATCGACGCGTAACCGGTGATCTGGGTGGACTTGGCCCACCCGCGGAATTCTTCGTCGTCGGCGGCAGGGGCGTCGGGGCCGGTGAGCAGCGGCTGCGAGGTCAACAGCGAACCGGCGAGCCCGACCCAGGCTCCCGGCCCGACGCCACCCGGCACCCGCACACTGCCGCCGGCTTTGATCGTCTGGAACACGTCGAAGACGATGAAGGCAAGAACCAGCATCCGATAGGGGACGTTGAGCACGAGACGGAGCCGGGCCGCCCGGGTGGGCTTGATCGCGTAGGTCAGCGGGATCGACACGAGCGAAAGCAGTGTCACGGCCCCCAGCACCGCGAACACGACCGTCTTGCTGTTCGGGATTGCGAACCCGAAGTACAGGTTCCACGGGAGGAAGACCGCGATAACCAGCAGCGCGCCGGCGACCAGGTCGCGGGCGACGTTCCATCGGCGTGTCGGGTCCCCGGCCGCGGGCGGTACTCGCCGGGCCCGCGTGCCGATGGGGCCGGTAGGCGCTTCGTCGCTGCTCTGGCTCACGGTGCCCCCCGGGAATCAAGGACGTTGCTTGCGAACATAGTCCCCGTTCGGGCGCCGTGGCAGTGGCTGAGAACAGAAACTTCCGCAAAGCTGGTGCAGGGTTGGTTCAGCCGCAACCGTACCGGTGTTTGCGGGATCCGGTTAGGCTGCGCTCATAGCCGAATCTAATTCCGATAGTGGATACTGCGGTCGGTATCGCACTGTAATCGTGCCGGGAGATAGCTGGTTGTGGGGTGACCAGCCAAAGGAGAGCCGCGATGGACGTCGTTTTGGGGGTTGCGGTCACGGGCCGCGTCGCCCGTTTGGCGCTGGTCGGGTCGGGCGCGACGGGGGTGATCGACCAATCCGTTGTTGACGTGGCTGACAATCCGGTGCCGAAGTTGACCGAAACGGTGGTCGGCACGAACCGGCTGTTGGCCGACGACAACCACCGGCTGGTCGCCACCCGGCTGTGCTGGACGGACCATCCCAGAGCCGACCAGCTGCGGCGGGCGTTGGAAGACTCCGGCGTCCACAACGTCGTGGTGCTGTCGGAGTCTGAGGCGGCGACGGGCCTGCTGGGCACCAGCCCACCCGGATCCGCTGTGTTGCTGGTGGGCGATGAGACCGCGACGCTGTCGGCGCCGGGTTCCGACGACGCGCCGCCAACGCTGCTGGCCGCCGCGCCGCTTGCCGGCGCCGACGACACCGCCACCTTCGACACATTGATGGCCCGGCTGGGCGAGCGGCCCGACGCCCCGCGGGACGTCCTGGTGGTGGGCACATCCGCCGAGGCCACCGAAAGGTTCGCCGGTCAGTTCCAAGCCACCTCGACCATGCGGGTGCAGACCGTCGAGGACCCCACCTTCGCGCTCGCCCGCGGCGCGGCGATGACGGCCGCGCTGGCCGGGGACGCGACCGCGATGTCCCCCGTGATACCGGCCGTGTCACCCGGGATACCGGCCGGCGTGGACGTAACGGGGAGGGCCGCCCGGATCGGACCGAACCTGGCGTACTCGATGGCCGGTGATTCCGAACTCCTCCCAATGGAGGCGGCGGACGAGCCCGAGGAAGACGACGACGACCGGACCCGGAAACGCCGTCCGCCGTTCGGATTACGAAGGCTGGCGAGGACGGACGCGGTCCTGGGGATAGCCGTCGCCGGTTCGATCGCGCGGTTAGCGCTCGTCGGGCCCGCCGCCGGCGGTCAGACGGCGATCAAGCATCTGGTGCTCGAGCTGCCGATGAACTCGTTCGAGCCGTTGATCCGGACGGTGAACGGCATGCAGCAGGAACTTGCCGGCGAGGCCAACAGACTTATCGGGACACAGCTCTACTCGCCGGATCCCGCGCAGGCGAACGCTCTGAGCCAGGCCTTAGCCGGCGCCGGAGCGCCAAACGTTGCGGTCGCTTCGCAAGCGCAGGCGGCGACGGCGCTGCTGCAGACGATCTTGGGCGGTGCCGCGGGACCCGGCTCCCTGCTGTTCCTGATCACCGACGAGGCCGCGACGTTGTTCGCGCTGGGCGCCGACGGGCTGGCGACCGTGTTGGCCGCCGCGGGGCTGCAACACGCCGCCGACGCGGCCGCCGCGGCCGCCGCGGCCGCCGACGTGTTCGAGGATTTCATGCGCACCACGCAGTTCGTGGTGGACGCTGCCTTTCTGGTGGGCACCGCGGCGAACCTGGTCGAGGTGGCCGACATGCTTCGCACCAACAGGAAACATATGCGGGTCGTGATTCCCCACGAGCCCGCCTTCGCGCTCGCCCGCGGTGCGGCGCTGGTGGCGGCGCCCCCGGGTGGCGGGGCCGGGCCCTCCGGGGGCGCGACGGCGATGGCTCCCGCGGTACTCGCCGCCGGCGCCGCGACGGCGATGGCTCCCGCGATGCACTACCCGGTGGACGCGACGGCGATGGCGCCCGCGACGCCGCACCCCGATGCGACGGCGATGGCTCCCGTGACGCAGGCCGCCGCGAGCGCGACCGGCATCGCGCCCACCTCCGGGATGGGGGGCTCGACCCCGGACGAACAGCAGCTGGCGTACTCGATGGCCGGGGATGACGAACTGCTTCCTGCCGACGGGCTCGACGAATTCGACCAATTCGACGGCGAGTATGACGACGGCGAAGCCGTGACCGGGCCGGTGCGGCTCAGCCGCGGGTCATTCCTGGTCGGCAACGCTGTCGTCGCGTTCGCGGTCATCGGGTTCGCCACGTTGGCGGTCGCGGTCGCGGTGGCGGTCCGGCCGGCAGCGTCGCAGGAACCGGTAGTGGGGCTGCAGAACGCCGCCCCCGGGAAGTTCATGCCGCTGTTGCCGACCCAGCAGCAGGCGCCGGTGCCAGCGCCTCCGGCCGACATGCCCAATGCGGGATACCAGGGCGGCATCGTCGCGGACTCCAACGGCTACATTCCCGCGCCGTCAGTGTCGCCCGGTGCGGTGGGGACGCCGGCTCCGTCTGTTGCGCCCAGCGTGCCCGCATTTACGCCCAACCCGGTCGCGCCGATTCCGATCCCGATCTTCATCCCGTGGCCTGGCTGGCGGCCGTACTATCCGCCGTACCAGCCGCCGTACGTGACGACCACCCCGCCGACGAAACCGGTCGTGACGACGACGCCGCCGACGCAACCGCCGGTGACGACCACCCCGCCGACGGCGCCGCCGGTGACGACGACCCCGCCGACGCAGCCGCTCGTGACGACCACCCCGCCGACGGCGCCGCCGGTGACCACGCCGCCGACGACCGCCGTGGTGACGACGCCGCCGACGACCGCGGCTCCTGCCCCGACGACCGCGGCCCCGGCACCGACGACGGCGGCCCCCGTCCCGACGACAGCGGCCCCTGCGCCTACGACCGCGGCCCCCGCCCCGAAGCCGACGGCGGCCCCGCAGCCAACAGTCGCCCCGCAGCCAACAGTCGCCCCGAAACCGCCGACGCAGGCGCCGCAGACCGTCGCGCCGAAGCCGCCGACGCAGGCGCCGCAGACCGTCGCGCCGAAGGCGCCGACACAGGCCCCGAAGACGCACTGACCGGGCTTTGGGCATGGCCGACGATCTGGTCACCGTGGTGCTGCCCTGTCTCAACGAGGAGGAGTCGCTGCCGGCGGTGCTGGCGGCCATTCCGGCCGGCTATCGGGCGCTGGTGGTGGATAACAACAGCACCGATGACACCGCCGGGGTCGCGATCCGGCACGGCGCCGCGGTGGTCGCCGAACCGCGCCCCGGGTACGGCTCGGCGGTGCACGCCGGCGTGGTCGCCGCGACGACCCCGATTGTGGCGGTCATCGACGCCGACGGCTCGATGGATGCCGGCGACCTGCCCCGGCTGGTCGCTGAACTCGACAGAGGCGCCGACCTGGTGATCGGCCGCCGGCGGCCGGTGCCCGGGCTGCACTGGCCGTGGGTGGCCCGGGTGGGGACCGCGGTGATGAGTTGGCGGCTGCGCACCCGCCACGGGCTGCCGGTCCACGACATCGCGCCCATGCGGGTGGCCGGGCGAGAGGCGCTGCTGAACCTGGGTGTCGCCGATCGACGATCGGGGTATCCGCTGGAACTGCTGGTCCGCGCCGCGGCTGCGGGCTGGCGCGTCGTCGAGCTCGACGTCAGTTATGGCCCCCGCACGGGCGGCAAATCCAAGGTCAGCGGTTCCCTGCGGGGCACCATCACCGCCGTCCTGGATTTCTGGAAAGTAATCTCATGAGCCCGTTGCCGGTGACCGTGCTGGTGGTTGCCAAGGCCCCGGAGCCCGGGCGGGCCAAGACGCGGCTCGCGGCGACGGTCGGCGATCAGGTTGCCGCCGACATCGCCGCCGCGGCTCTGCTGGACACGCTGGACGCGGTGGCCGCCGCCCCGGTGGCGGCGCGGGTGGTGGCGCTGACCGGCGATCTGAACGGCGCCGCCCGGGGCGCCGAGATCCGTCGCCGACTGGAGTCGTTCACGGTGGTCGGCCAGCGCGGCGAGGACTTCGCCGACCGCCTCGCCAACGCGCACGCCGACGCGCACACCAGGTCCGGCGGGTACCCGGTGCTGCAAATCGGGATGGACACGCCTCAGGTGACCGCCGACCTGCTGGCCGACTGCGCCCGCCGGCTGCTCGAGGCACCGGCCGTACTCGGGTTGGCCTGCGACGGCGGCTGGTGGGTGCTCGGGGTCCGGGCGCCGGCGTCGGCCGAATGCCTGCGCACCGTTGCGATGTCCCAGTCCGACACCGGGGAGCTGACACTGAAGACTTTTCGCGACAACGGTATTGACGTGACACAGGTGCAGCTGCTGGCCGACTTCGACGTCGTCGACGACCTCGACCCGGTTCGTGGGGCGTGCGCTCCCGCCAGCCGGTTCGCCCGGGCCACCCGCGCGGCCGGACTCTGATTGGCGTCAGCCGACCGGCTGCCAGTCGCGACCGAACCAGCGCAGGATGCGGCTCGTCCCAAACCGCTGCTTGTCGGCAACCAGCGCGGCGCTCGGTCCTAACATGACGCCGTGCGGCGTCTCCCCCGGGCGGAAGTCGACCTCGACTGTTGCCACCTGCTCATCACCGAACTCCAGGTAGCAGACGCCGCCGCCACCGTACTTCGGTGCGTCGCCGCCGCGGGACCTGGCCGCAATTACATGAGCCACGGCCTAGGCCATTTCGTCGCCGTTGGAAAGAACGGCCACACTCCGGCGTGGATCGACTTCGCGCACAAGGCAATTCGGGATAAATCGAATTCCCCTGGCCCCGAAGGCGTCCAGCAACGCCGTCGAGGCCTGGGGTGAGGGCGGGATGGGCACCGGCAGCGGCGTGACCAGCGAGATGTCCGACTTGGCGCGCGGCCCCCGCCGGCTGAGAACGTCGTGCAGCAGCAAGACCTTCTCAGACGGCGCCGGGGGGCACTTGAACGGGGTCGACGTCACCCCGACGATCACGTGCCCGCCCTCGAAGTTGGCCAGCACGTCGCGGAGCGCGAAAGCACCCGCTTCGGTGTAGAACTCGTAGCCACCGTCGAGGAGTCCCGGAGTGGCTGTCGGATGCAGATCCGCGCCGAGCGCGACTTGCCACAGGCAGTTAACATCCGAATATCCGGGCGAGCATTGAACGCGGCCCGCGCCGACATTGTCCCGCGGCTGTCTTTTCAGCACGAATCATCGCGGGCTGCAACGGCATCCGTCGCTGGTTGGCAGCGCGGGTCACCCGCTCACCCGCGGAATCGGGTCTTACCAGTTCGTGAAGATCGCGCTGTTCAGCAGCAGGGTCCCGGCGGCGTTGAGTGCCAACCACAGACGGTGCGACCGCAGCGGCAGCAGCGCGGGCGCCGCGGTGAGCCAGCCGGTGAACGGCAGCCAGATCCGTTCCGTCTCGGCCTTGCTCAGCATGCTCAGGTCGGCGCAGACGATGGCCGCCAGCATCGCCAGCAGCACCAAGTGGAAGCCCGCTCGGCGACGGATGGCGTCTTTATCGAACACCCGGCTGAGTCCGGCCACGCCGCCCAGCCCGATCGCGCACACCATGCACGCCACGTTGGCCCACCACCAGTACTGGAACGGCCGGTCCTTGGCGACCCCCTGCCAATAGCGCTGCTGCACCAGGTCATAGCCGTCGAACCACCAGAAGCCCGCCACAGCAAAGGCCACCGCGACCGTCACCGCGGCCAGGGCAGCCGGGCCCAGGGCCCGCAGGGCCGCTCGCCAGTTTGCTCCCCGATGGCCCGCCGCAACCAACACCGCCAATGCCGGCAAACCCCAGCAAAATCAGGCCGTAGCTCAGGAAAACCGCCCAGCCCAGCAGCGCACCCGCAGCGGCGGCCACCAGTGCCGGGAATCGCACCGGGCGGTGCACCGCCACCGCCAGCAGCGCGATACCCCAAGCCGCGACCCCGGCGAAGTACCCGTCGGCCGACACCGCGACCCAGATCGCGGTCGGTGCCACCGCGACGAACGGCGCGGCCCGCCGCGCGGTCTGCTCATCGGCGAGGGCGCGGACGGCGACCACCACGGCCGCCGCCGCGCTGGAGCCGACCAGCAGGCACAACAGCCCGGCCCACGCGCCGCCATGCAGGCCGATCCGGTCCAGCCATACGAACGTCAGCAGCGCGCCCGGCGGATGCCCGGACACATGAGTGACCCAGGAGTTCGGCTGGAAGTCGAGTATCCGGCTGGAGAACGTGCGCAGCGTCGCAGGGATGTCGGCGATGCTCGGCACCTGCCACAGGTACTCGTCCCGGGTGGTCAACCGGCCGGCGAAGCCGCGCTGCCAGCCGTCGATCATCGCCAGGGAGAATGCCCACCCGCAGGCGGTGGCCCAGGTGCCCAGCGTCAGCGCTCGCCACGAAAGCCGCCGCGCCACAACCGATCCCCACGCTACGGCGGCCACCGCGATGAGAACCGCCGGCACGGTTCCCCAGCCGGCGTGAATCTCCCAGTAGCCGAAGATCGGCGCCGCACCCGCGTGGGTGCCGAACCGCTCAGCCCGATGTCCCGGCGCGGCCTGACGCCCAGGTTCAACCGTGGCAGCACGAACGCGGCCGCCACCAGGACGGCCGCGACCGCAACGGCCAGTCCCTCTCGCGCTGCCTCCCGGCCACCAACCCGCACGAGCGATCAGCCTATTGATCGCCTTGAGTGACCGTGCCGGCGAACCGGCGGACCAGCGCCGCTCCGGTCGACCTTGCCGATGCCACGGCGCGGCAGCTCATCGACGATGTGCAGCTCGCGCGGTGCGGCCGTGGCGTCCAGGCCGCGCCGCCACGTGCGCGCGCAGCGCGTCCAGCGTCGGTGGCGGGTGACCGTCGCGCACCACAATCGGCGGCGACCACCCGCTGGCCCAGCCGGTCGTCGGCACACCCGAAGACCGCACAGTCGCTGACCGCGGGATGGGCTGCACAGCGCGGCCTCGACGGGCTGCGGCAGCACGGTCAGCCCGCCGGTGCTGATCGCTTCGTCGGCGCGGCCCAATACCGTCAGCGCGCCCGACGTCATCCAAGGCGCCGAGGTCGTCGGTGCGAAACCAGCCCGGTTCGGCGAACGGGTCGGGCATCGACCGGGTTGCGGTAGCCCTTGGCCAGCATCGGCGCCGCCGATCGCCATGCGGCCGTCGTCCGGCACGCGCAGCCGGACGCCGTCGAGCGGCACACCGTCGTACACACAGCCGCCGGCGGTCTCGCTCATCCCGTAGGTGCGGACCACCGCGATGCCGGCGGCGGCCGCGGCGTCGAGGATCGGCCGCGGCGCCGGCCCGCCGCCGATCAGCACGCGCATCCAATTCGGCCAGCGCGGCCGCCGCGTCGGGGTCGGACGAGCGCCTTGGCCAGCTGGGCGGCGACCAGCGAGGTGTAGCGCCGGCCCGGGCCCAATCGCCGCACCGCGCCGGGCAATTCGGCGGTGTCGAAGCCCAGGCCGGACACGTCCAGCTCGACGGGCGCGGTACCGGCCAGCACGCTGCGCACCAGCACCTGCAGCCCGGCGATGTGATACGGCGGCAACGGCCAGCAGCCAGCTACCGGGCCCGCCTAGACGGTCGGTGGGTGGCCGACGCGCTGGCGGTCAGGGCGGCGGCCGTGAGCAGTGCGCCCTTGGGTGCGCCGGTGGTTCCCGACGTGGTCACCACCAGGGCGACGTCGTCGTCGATTTCGGGTCCGCCGCGCAGCGCGCCAGCGCGGCGCGAACGGCTTCGTGATCTTGCCGTGCCGGCACCGCGACCATCGCGGGATCGCGGCCGTCCAACACCCGTTCCAGGGCGGGCAGCAGCACAGGGGCGGCGGAGCCCGGCGCGACCCGCAGCGCACGCAGGACGGCTATGTGTTGGTCCCCGTCTTCGCGCTGATCGTCGAGGGGCCAGCCCTTGGCGGCCAGCCGCGCCCGCACCCGTTCGATGTCCGTCCGGTGGACGGCAGCTCGTCGGTGAGCTTGCTGATCAGCACACCGATGTCGATCTTGTCGAACCCCTCGCGCTGCATCAGTTCGCTGGCCACCAGTCTTGACCTCGTCGTTGGTCAGTCGGCGCGACAGCAGCGCGAGCACCGCGAAGGTGTCGGTCGGTGGAATGCCCTCCGGATAACCCGCGCGCAACCACGACACAACCGAGTTCAGGAATCGGTTCACTTGGCGATCACTCCCAACGGGGGGGCTCGGCAACAGGTTGGACCACGATTGATGCTACTTAGGTTTGGCTCCCAGGAACGGATAGTGCGTGTGATGGGCGATGAAGTCTCGGGCGATATACAGCAGGGCGAGGAGGATCACCGCGACTACCAGGCGTAGATCGCCCACGCGAGCCCAACCAACAGCGGATTTTTCTGTGGTGTGCTGCCCTCAGCGCTGACTATCTGTCCGGTGCCGACGGCCTGTAGCCGGAGCCCGACGGCGAACAGCCCTGGCAGTGCAGCGCCGGCCAGCATGCCGAAGACCAAGATCTTCAGGGAGGCCTCGTAGTTGAACCAATCGTTGAAGTGGCTCATGAGACGTTCCCCGCGCTGACCGTGGGGTCGCCGGAGCCGGACCGGGGCGCCGGGGCGCCTATCTCGGGCCGTATCGGACGGCGGTCTTTGCTCGTCCGCAGCGTCGAGTCCGGCCGTCAGGCTGCCTTCCCACTCGGCGTTGACGTTCTTGCTGTCGACCTTGACCTTGCGCGACCGGATGTAGATGACGGTAGAGACCGCGACCAACAGCGAGAAGCCGATGATCGCGCCGGGGTATCCGCCGATGCCGTGCACAATCCAGTAGGTAATCGCGCCGACCAAACCGGACAACGGAAGCGTGACCAGCCACGCGGTCGCCATCCGGCCGGCGACGCCCCACCGCACCTCGCCGCCCGGCTTACCCAGCCCGCTGCCCAGCACCGACCCGGTGCAGACCTGCGTCGTCGACAGCGCGTAGCCGAAGTGGGCGGACAGCAGAATGACTGCGGCCGACGACGACTCGGCGGCCATGCCCTGTGGCGACCTGATCTCCACCAGTCCCTTGCCCAGGGTGCGGATGATCCGCCAGCCGCCCAGGTAGGTACCCAACGCCATCGCAATCGCGCAAGCCACGATCACCCAGAGCGGCGGCATGGTTGCCGACTTGCTGATCTGTTGCTGGCCAGCAGGGCCAGGAAGATCACGCCCATCGTCTTCTGCGCGTCGTTGGTCCCGTGCGCCAGCGAGACCAGCGAGGCCGAACCCCACTGGCCGTACCGGAACCCCGCCTCGCTGCTCTTTTCCGGGACACCTCGGGTGATCCGGTAGACCAGCCAGGTGGCGAGCGCCCCGACAGCGATGGCCAGTATCGCGGCCACGATGGCCGGCACGATCACCTTGCCGACGATGTTGTGCCAAATCACGCCCTTTCCGCCCACTGCAGCCAAAGTGGCACCGACGATGCCGCCGATCAGAGCATGCGAGGAGCTCGAGGGATACCGAGCAGCCAGGTCAGCAGGTTCCACACGATTCCGCCGACCAAGCCGGCGAACACCAATTCCAGCGTCACGATGTGCGAGTCGATCAGGCCTTTGGCGATCGTTGCCGCGACCGCCGTCGACATGAACGCACCGATCAAAT